>JAGWBI010000046.1:0-802 GCA_021295965.1 Dehalococcoidia bacterium
TTTGTTGCGGTATGCTGCGTTGGCAGCCGACGGTGTCCAGGGTCACGATGCAACTGGACAGTTCCATGCGGCTCAGCAGTTCGGGTATGGCAGTATCGGCGTTGGATTTGCCGTGCACAACGTTTTGCCCGAGCGCTAGGCCATTATTGGTGTTCCAGATACCCACCACGTCGATGCTTCCCAGGGCCAGGTCCTTTTGGTGTTTTCTGCGCAGTACGTCCTCGCTGAAGGTCTCGGAGCATTGCCGGGACACCTCTCCCACTCCCATCAACCAATACCCAAAGTCCTCCCGGAGCTGCTGGGTATCGAGCAATTCGAACACATTCCCAATAGCCTCCTGGGACGGTATGCCGTTAGGCAACCTGAGCAGATTTCTGAGCCAGGGCTGCTTGGCTTTGCCGAAGCATTCTACTTCTCCCCAGTTTTCGGCTCCGCATATCGCGGCGCACGTTGCTGTCACTATGATGTCCCTGAGGTAATGGCCTCGTCCCCGCAGGTTACCCGTGCTGTTATGGTTGCCGGACCGCGTCGAGAGTTTTCCGGCGTGCGCTCGCACCATATTCTCTGAACCTCCTGATGGACTTGGACAGGAGCGGCTACCATCCCATCACCATCCACGCAATCTCCTGCATTTTGGTGTCCGCAAGGCGCAATCTACTCGGTTCCTCCAGAACCAGAGGCGCCGTTTCGCTTCTGGCGCGCTGGGTCAGACGCTACCGCGGGCGAAGCGTCTCAAACAAGCTGCGGCACCCTCGCCGCGACGGAATATAACACGCAAATTGACGGAAAATTACGCGCTGAG
>JAGWBI010000046.1:917-5550 GCA_021295965.1 Dehalococcoidia bacterium
GCCCGGTCGCGCAGCTCCAGATACATGGGCATGCCACCTTTCGGGCGCAACGATATTAAGGGCAGCATCTCGGCCTGGTGGCGTTCGTCGTGGCGCACACGCCACCGCTGCCCCAGCGTAGCCAATATCAGCTTGGCCTCCATCATGGCGAAGGCTTCTCCGATGCACTGGCGGGGTCCGCCGCCGAAGGGATAGTAGGCGTAACGGTGCAGGTTCTGGCGAAACTCCGGCGTCCAGCGGTCCGGCCGGAATTCCAGCGGCTCGTCGAACCAGCGGGCATCCCGCTGTACGATCAATTGCGGCGCGGCCAGCAAAGCGCCCGGGGGAATACCATAGCCGCCCAGGTTGAAGGGCTGGAACGCCATTCTTGACCAGAACCAAATCGGTCGGCGAGTATCCGGTCGGTCAACTCCAGGTTGGGCAAATCGGCGAGGGTTGGAGCGCGGTCGCCAATCACCTGGTCCAGTTCGGCATGAAAACGAGATTGGATGTCCGGGTTGAGAGCAAGCAGATACCAGGTCCAAGTCAGACATACTGCCGTGGTTTCGTGGCCGGCGGCGAACATAGTGATGGTCTGGTCTCGTACCTGCTGGTCGGTCAGCGGTTTGCCGTTTCCATCGGCGTCCTCAAGGAGCGCCTCGAGCAGTAACGAAAGCAGGTCGTCGTTGCGAGCCTCCGTCAGCCGGCGTTGTGCGATGGAGCTGAATATTATGCCGTCCAGGCCAGCTCGGGCGCGCCGGAACCGCATGGTGTAGGGCATGGGCAGACGGTGTAGGAGCCGGCGCAAACGAGGCGGTTGGTTCACCCGTGTGACCAGGTAGTTGTTGATGAACTCGAATGCCTCGCCGATGCGCCGCACGTCATCCGGCAACTCCAGGCCGAACAGGGTTTTAACCACGATTCGCAGCGTCAATCCGCCCATTTCCCGGGCCATGTCCACCCGTTGCCCGTCGGCCCACGAAAGCTGATGGTGGGTGGCGTATTCGTGCATCACCGCGCCGTAACCTGCAATGCGGCCGCGATGGAACTGGGGCTGCATCAACCGCCGCTGTTGCAGGTGGTCCTCGGCCCCGGCGGTCACCAGTCCATCGCCCATGGCGTACTTGAGCACGTCAGCGTTGGGGCCGCGCCCGACCAATTGGTGATGGGTGACTACGATGTCCCGGATCAGGTCCGGGTGGTTCACCAGCAGCAGCAGGGCCGGCTTGAGCGACATCGTAACCAGGTCCCCGTAGGTGGCGGCTTCCTGCATGAACCGGATCGGGTCCCGCAGATACCTCAGAGACTGGCCGATTACGGGCAATTCGCTGGGTCCGGGCGGCAGGTCTCGGCGATCAACCACCGGTCGCGGCGGGTAAATTTTTGTGCCGGTAGCCATGATAGGCAGGTAGAGAAAACGGGCGTTGCCGAAACGCGCGGCGACGCCCGTCGTGTTCCGTTTCGGATTAGCCGTCCAGAGGGACGGTAGCCGTCAGCCGGGGCCGGTCGCCCACGGCCCGCGTGGTGTGTCCCTGTCCGGTCAGGTCTTCGGCCAGCGTGGCGTGTCCCGGGCCGAAACGATGCACGGTGCCGTCGCCCAGACCGATTTCGACCTCGCCCTCCAGCGTGATCACAAACTGCCTTCGTGGGGCGCAGTGCCAGTCGCTGAAGTACCCTGGCTCAACCCGACGAAACACGATTCCCGTGGTGGACTGCAAAGCGGCCAACTCGGGATGAGATTCCAGGTCCAACTCTTCAATGTGGGATTGTCCGTCGTCGCCGGTGTAAAGTCTGATAATTGGCATGGCATTCCTCCTTATGTTAATAGCGTTTTGAAGGAGATAGTACCAAAAACTCGTTGGTTTGGAGGACCTTGGGTCGCGGTTTACCTCATTGACACCACGCGGGCGTTGTCAACTTGCGGCAGGGCCTTTATTTCGGCCAGAACGTCATGCGGTATAGGATCGTCCACCCCGAGCACCATCATGGCCTGGCCCCGCGGCGCGATGCGCCCGACCTCCATGAAACTGATGTTGACGTTGTGCCGTCCGGATACGGTACCCACGGCGCCCACCACGCCGGGCTGGTCCTGGTTGTCCACGAACAGCAGGTACGGAGTGGACGGCGCAACGTCCATCCAATACTCATTGACGCGCACCAGATGGGGCTCGTCGCGCAGGGAGGTGCCGGCCAAAGTGATGTCGTCGCCGGCGGTGTGCAACGTCGCCGAAATCAGGCTGGCGTATTCCCGACTATCAGCTGAGGTCTGCTCAATGATCTGCAGTCCGCGCTGCTGAGCGAGCACCGGAGCGTTGATCAGGTTCACCGCTTCGCCGCTCACCGGCCCGAGCAGGCCCACCAGGGCGGCCGCTTTGAGGATGGCCGTGCTATGCCCAGCAATCTCGCCCTGGTACCGGAGGGTAACGCCGGTCATCTGGCGACTAGCGCCGGACTCCGCGGCCAGGTTGGTCAGGAGACGCCCAACCATCGACGCTACCGGCACGTAAGGGGCGAGGATTGCGTGGACTTCGGGCGGCACGAAAGGAGCGTTGACGGTGTTGCGGGCAGGTTGGCCGTCCAACACCGCCAGCACTTGCTCGGCGGCCTCAATAGCCACCTCCCTTTGCGCCTCCTCTGTGGACGCCCCCAGATGCGGCGTGGCAACCAGCCGGGGGTGTTTCAGCAGCGGCAGGTCACCGGGCGGCTCGTTGGTGAATACGTCCAGGGCTGCGCCGCCCAAATGCTCATTTTCAAGGGCGTCAAGCACCGCTTCCTCGTCAACCAACTCACCTCTGGCCACGTTAATGAGGCGGGCGCCGGGTTTCATTTTGGCCAACTGCGGCGCCGAGATCAGCTTGGCCGTCCCCGGCGTCAGCGGGGTGTGCAGGGTGATGAAATCGGCCTGGGGCAGCAACTCATCCAGCGACATCACGGCAACGCCCAATCGCGCCGCGAAATCGGGCGCGACAAAGGGATCGAATGCGATCAGGCGCATTCCGAAACTGGCGGCGCGGCGGGCCACTTCGGAGCCCACGCGGCCCAGCCCGATGATGCCCAGCGTCTTGTTGCGGACCTCGATGCCCATGAACGCGGAACGCTGCCACTGGCCTTTTTTCATCGAGGCGTAAGCCTGGGGCACGTTGCGGGCCAGCGCCAGCATCAGCGCCATAGTGTGCTCGGCAGCGGCCACTGTATTGCCGATGGGTGCGTTGACCACCGCCACCCCTGCGCGGGTGGCCGCGTCCAGATCTATGTTGTCCACGCCGATGCCGGCGCGGGCGATGACCTTCAAGTTCTCGCCGGCCGCTATCACCGGCTCGGTTACCTTGGTTTCGCTGCGCACCACCAGGGCGTCATAATCGGGAATGGTTGCGATCAGTTCGTCGGGGGAAAGACCGCGCTTGATGTCAACAGGAACGCGCTTCTGGAGCAGATCAATGCCCTCGGACGCCACGTTATCGGTAATCAGTACTTTGGGCATGGGAGAGAGAGCCTCCGGGTGTGGGCCAGCGAAATGGGCACCGGAGTGGAGCAATCGATGCGCCGGGTTTGCGCGCAACCTGTGAGTCTGGCGCGCAATGACACACTTCGCCGGCGATGGTAGCATTACGACATATTGATGGTAGCACAAAGGGTTAATGCTGTCATTGGCGTCGCCCGGTGTCGGCGCGCGACGGTTGCGTCACCCACCCGCAGGCTCACGGAGGCAATCAATGATCAAAGACTTTTCCGTCCTCTACGCAGGACATGTCCTTGAGGGCGACGGCATCGGGTTTGAGGGGATTCCAGCCAACGACCGATGGTACGACAACGACCGCCTGTCCATGGCCATGGACATCGCCCGCCAGGCCGCCATTTTCCTGGACGACCTGGGCTTCGACGTCCTCTGGATGGCGGAACACCACTTCCAGCGCGAGGGCTACGAGTGCATCCCCAACCTGCTCATCATGAGCCAGTACCTGGCCCAGCACACCCAGCGCATCAAGTTCGGCTGCGGGTTCAACATCCTCCCCATGTGGCATCCCATCCGGTTGGCCGAGGACTTCGCCATGGTGGACATCCTCACTGAGGGTCGCGTGGTTTTCGGCATCGGTCGCGGCTACCACACCCGAGAGGTTGAATCCTTCGGCGCCCCCATGATCGACGGGGACGCGAACCGCGAGCTGTTTGAAGAGCAGTTCGAGATCGTGATGAAGGCCTTCAACAGCGACGCCTTCTCCCACCAGGGCAAGCACTACACCATCCCGCCGGACATCCCCTATCGTGGCTACGACCTGAAAGAAGTCACCCTGGTGCCTCGGCCCAGGACCCGGCCGGTGGACGTGTGGCAACCCATCGTCAGCGCGTCCGACCGGGCGTTGGACTTCATGGCCAAGTGGGGCATCAAAGGCGTCATCCTTGGCACCGGGCAGCAGTACGTTGACGAGTGGGTGCACCGCTACCAGGCCGCCAACCAGCGCGCCGGCCGCGACTTGGCGTTGGGTGAGGGCCTGTGCATCGGACTCTGGGCCATGGTGGACGACAGCACCGCCGGCGCCCGCCGCCAGTTGCAACCCCTGTTCGAGGAGCATGTGAAATTCGCCGCCCCCTTGGGAATGCTGCGCTACGACGACACGCAGATCGCGGCCACCGGCCCGGGAGGCGTGGCGCGCCA
>JAGWBI010000046.1:5698-26336 GCA_021295965.1 Dehalococcoidia bacterium
GACCAGATGGGCCGGTTCGCGGCGGAGGTAATGCCGCATTTCAAGCCGTCAACTGTCGGAGCGGAGGCCTGAGATGACCACCAAGCCGGCCTACGCGCCGCCGGGCAGCGCGGGCATCCCCAACCTGGACCCTTTCTTCGGCCCGGACGCGCCGCCGCTGCCGGACGCGGAACCACCCGACGACCTCATGCTGCAAAACCCCGACATCCACTATGCGCTGCAAATCCTTTACGATTTGGTAGTAGGCGACCGCACCGATGTGTTTATCGACACGAACTCTATCGTCTATTACGACCCCACCGACCGCAACCGGCGAGTACAGCCCGACGTCTATTTCGCCTTTGACGTGGACGCTGACGCTATTCGACACCGCAACGGGTACGTGATCTGGGAAGTGGGCAAACCACCCGATTTCGTGTTGGAAGTAGCGTCGGAGTCCACCGCCGATAACGATACCGGCTACAAGCGCGACCTGTACGCCCGGCTGGGTGTCCAGGAATATTGGCGGTTTGACCGCACGGGCGGGGAACTGTACGGGGCGGGGCTGGCCGGGGAGTACCTGGAAGGGGGGGCTTATCGTCCGGTTCCTATCCGCACCGATGCCGACGGAGCGGAATGGGGTTACAGCCCGATGCTGCGCCTCAACCTGCGCGGGCGGGATGGCCGGCTGGAACTGCAAGACCCGGTTACGGGAGAAGTGCTGACCGACCGTCGGGGGCAGCGGCTCGCCAGGATAGCAGCTGAGGATGAGCGAGACGCCGCGATGGAAGAACGAGACGCTGTTGCACAGGAACGGGATGCCGCTCTCGCCGCCAACGCGGAGTACCAGGAGCAGGTACGGCGGCTGCAAGAACGGCTGTGGGAACTCGGGCAGTCGCCGGAATAACGGTACGTCTGCTGCACCCCGGGCCAGCGGCGGGCGAAACGCGCTATCCGGGTGTATTATGGCGGGAGCGTACAGCAATCCACTAGGGTTGACGCGCTGCGCTCGCAATGACAGCGTGAACGGCTTGGGCTGACCCAAAAGGAGGCCATCCAATGTTTCTGATGCGTTTTACAGAACGGGCTTACGTGAACTACACGGAGGAGGACGTGCGCAACTCGCCCAATGAGGCGGTGCGGCTGACCTTCTCCAACTCCAACTTCAACCCCCAGGAAGGCCACTACCTCTACAACATGTACCTGGACGAGTACGAGTACTCGGAGGAAATGGGCTTCGACGGGCTGATGCTCAACGAGCATCACAATACGCCCACTTGCCTCGGCGCGACCATGAACCTGGAAGCCGCCATTTTGGCGCGCAACACCAAGGACACCAAGATCGTGCTGTTGGGCAACCCACTGCCCATTTTTGACAACCCCATCCGGTTGGCTGAAGAGTTGGCTGAGATTGATATGATCTCCGGCGGGCGGCTAGTGTCCGGCTTCGTGCGCGGCACTGGCGTCGAGAGTCTGGCCACCAACACCAACCCGCTGTACAACCGCGAGCGGTTCGAGGAAGCCCACGACCTGGTGGTCAAGACCTGGACCACGCCCGGCCCCTTCCGCTGGGAGGGGAACCATTACCACTTCCGCGTGGTCAACCCCTTCCAGGTGCCGATGCAGAAACCCCATCCGCCGATCTGGATTCCCGGCACCGGCAGCCCGGAGACGCTGGTTTGGTGCGCCGAGCGCAACTATCCCTACATCTTCCTGGAAACCGACCCCCAGGGCACCCAGGACATGAAGTCCATCTACGCCGAAACTGCCCGACAGCACGGCTACGAACCCGGCCCGGAGAACTTCGGCTACCTGGTGCGCATCCACGTCCAGGACACTGACGAGAAAGCCTACGACGTCGGCAAGGGCTACATGGTGGGCAACATCGGCGTGGGCCGCATCCCGCTGCCCCGTGACTACGCTTCGCCGGTGGGCTACGGTAGCCGCAGCAACGACCCCCGGTTCCTGCGCTTGCGCGAGCAGATCCGCAGCGACCCCTTCCGTGTGGGCGGTCTCGACGGCGCCCAGTATGACCAGATCCTGGATTCCCGTCGCTGGATCATCGGCAGCCCCGACACCGTCATCAGCCAACTCCGGGAAGTGCTGAGTTTCATGCGCCCCGGCATCCTTGCCGTATGGACCAACGACGGGGCCATCAGCCACGAGGACACCATGCGCTGCCTGGAGCTGATGGGTCAGGAAGTGCTGCCGGCCCTGCGTGAAATCGGCGAAGAGCTGGAGCTGACTGATCCGTTCCAGAAGGAAGGCCTGATGCCGGGCCTCACCTCTGTCTAACCACGGTTTCCGGCCACCTCACGTCGTCCCTAATGTAGGGGCAGGTTTCAAACCTGCCCCTACTCCCCAATTCCGGTGAACGATACAAGGAGCACATCCCCAATGGCAAACTTTACCGAGGAAACAATCTCCGTCGCCGGTGGCAACCTGCAGGTGTATAAGGGAGGCTCCGGCGACCCGCTGCTGGTGCTTCACGGCGCCGGAGGGAACGCCGGCCCGCGCCGCTACGCTCACGCTCTGGCCGAGAGGTTCACCGTCTATCTGCCCTCGCACCCCGGCTACGGTAAGAGCGATCGGCCCGGGTGGGTAGAGTCCATGCAGGACCTGGCCTGCTTCTACACCTGGTACCAGGAGCAGGAAGGGCTGGAAAACGTGCGGGCCATCGGGTTCTCCATGGGCGGTTGGCTGGCTGCGGAAATGCTTTCCATGACCGGCCACGCTTTCAGCAAGGTCATGCTGGTGGGCGCTGCCGGCATCAAGCCCAACGAGGGCGAGATCACCGACATCTTCATCATCAACCCCGGTCAGATTCGCGACCTGGTCTATCACGACCCCAGCCAGGTGCCGGAATGGGACGAAATGTTCGGCTCCGACCCGACGCCGGAACAGGCCGAACAGGCCGAAGGCGACCGGGAAATGGCGATCCGCCTCACCTGGCGTCCCTACATGCACAATCCCAGGTTGCCGGCCAAGTTGAGTCGTGTCAGCGTCCCGACCCACATCGTCTGGGGGGAGAACGACAACCTGGTACCCGTTGAGTGCGCCGACCTCTATCAGCAGGCCATCGCCGGTTCCCAGGTCACCGTCATCCCCAACTGCGGGCACTCGCCGCAGATCGAAAAGCCCGACGACTTCGTGCAGACGGCGCTGTCCTTTTTGTAGGCCGGCGCCGGACGCTAACCTACACATGGGAGCGACCATGACCACTGCGCCGATTGGCGAAAAATTACTGACCGCCGACGAATTCCTCCTCCTGTGCCAACAGCGTGTCATCAAGGGTGAATTAGTCAAAGGAGTAGTGCGCGAAACCGTGTCGGCAGGCGGAGAACATGGCGAGATCGTGATAACGATAGGTGCAGTGTTGACCGCTCACGTGCGTCCCAACAGGTTGGGTAGGGTGGCTGGCTCCGACGCCGGAATCCTGCTCGAGCGAGACCCCGATACGGTCAGGGAACCTGACGTGGCCTTCATCTCTGCCGAGAAACTGCCGCTGGACGTGAAAGTCCGCGGCTTCTATGAGGTTATCCCTGACTTGGTGGTGGAAGTAGTTTCTCCCAATGACAGTCCGCAGTACCTAGCCGAGCGGGTGGCGATGTGGCACAGCTTCGGCGTTCCCCTGGTCTGGGCGGTATATCCCGTCGCCCGCACCGTCGCTGCGCATCCGCTGGAAGGCCCGGCGATTATCTACACGGAGGACGACACCCTGGACGGCGGCACAGTGCTGCCTGAATTCCAATGTCCGGTACGGGACATCCTGGACTGGTAACCGCAGACTTGGCAAACAGCACGCCATATCGGAGGCAACCCCATGGACGTTTTCTACTTCACTGAAATGCCCTACGCCGAGTTCCCGGAGTCGGAAGCCGAAAAGTTTCCGTCCATGCGGTTGACCTTCCCCAACACTTACTTTGACCCGAACACAGCCAGCGGCCTGATGAACCGTTACCTCGACGAGTACCAGCACGCCGAGGAGATGGGCTTCGACGGCCTGATGATCAACGAGCACCACAACACGCCGTCGTGCATGGATGTTGAGGTGAACATAACGGGCGGTATCCTGGCGCGCATTACCAATCGGGCCAAGATCCTGATGCTGGGCAATATGCTGCCCACTTCGGATAACCCGGTGCGTCTGGCCGAGGAAATCGCGCTGCTGGATGTGATTTCCGGCGGCCGGATCATCTCCGGTTTCGTGCGTGGCATCGGCATCGAGTCCTGGGCCAACAACACCAACCCAATCCACAACCGCGAGCGATTCGAGGAGTGCCACGACCTCGTGGTGAAAACGTGGACGACTCCGGGTCCGTTCCGGTGGGAGGGCAACCACTACCACTACCGGGCCGTCAACCCCTGGATGCTGCCCGTCCAGAAGCCGCACCCGCCCGTGTGGGTGCCCGGCACCGGCAGCCCGGAGACCGTGCAATGGACGGCGAGCCACCGCTACACCTACGCGGCCTTCCTGACGCCCCTGGATGTCGCGAAAAACCTTTTCGCCCGCTACCGGGAGTACGCCGCCGCCGACGGGTGGGAACCCGGGCCGGAAAAGTTCGCCTTCATGATCTGCGCCCACGTCAACGACACCGACGAGAAGGCGCAGGAGTCAGGCAAGGCCTTCCTCTGGCGCATGAACTATCCCCTGCGTGGCCCCCGCGAATACTGGTCGCCGCCGGGCTACACCTCCCGGGCCGGCGCGGCGGCGGTGGCGGCCCGGCGTCCCACGCCCCTGCATGAGATGTCCTACGAGGAGTTGCAGAACCGTTACCACCTGGTGGTTGGCAGCCCCGATACTGTGATCGAGAAGTTGCGCCACATTCGCGATGAGTTGGGCGTCGGCTCACTGCTGCTGGAAGCCCAGGGTGGCCAGCTGTCTCACCAGGACACCATGCGCTCCATCGAGCTGTTCGGCAAAGAGGTGATACCCGCTCTGAAGGACTGATCCCCAGCGGCATCTAGCTTTGCCTCGGGCGCATCGGTTAGCCGGTGCGCCCGTAAACGTTGGAGGGCGTGACAATCACGGCATAACGCCGGTCGTCCAACATGGCTTGGTCGTACTCGGGCCAGTTGGAATGCTCCTGGCCGGCGGCGGTGCGGAACACATCACGCAGGGTTTCCCGGTACTCGTCCGCCGAGGAGTTTTCAACACCCACCAAACGCGCTTCGCCCTCCAGAACCAAAAAATCGCGCCAGTTCTCCGTGCCCACCATGATGGTGCATCTGGGATCCCGGCGCAGGTTCCGCAGCTTGGCACGGTGGACGGTGGTGGTGAAAGCCACGCCGTCGCCGTACAGACCGCAGGTCACGATGCTCATTTGGGCCGCGCCGTTCCTGCGAAAAGTGGTCACGGCGGCGTTATGGTTTGCAGATAGAAACTGGCGTTGGGATTCGGTCAGCATCTTGGGTTCTCCTCATTGCATCTGAGTACCGGGTGGGTAAGGTGAGGATCGGGTTAACTGAGCCAGAATTGGGAACCGGCGGGGGTCTTTAATACCTCGATCCGCACCGGGAAAAGATCTTTGAGTTCCTCCAGATGGGTGATAACGATGATCTTCTCAAAATCGTCTTGTATGGACGCGATGGCGTCAACAATACGCTCCCGCCCGGCCGCGTCCTGGGTGCCGAACCCTTCGTCGATGAAGAGGGTGGGTAGTGGTAGTCCCATCCGTTGCGCCAGCACTTTGGACAGGGCGATCCGCAGGGCCAAGTTGATACGGAAGGCTTCGCCGCCACTGAACAGGTCGTAACTACGTGCGCCAAGTTCGTCGCTGATCAGGATGTCCAGCGTCTCCGCCACTCCCCCGTCCCGTCGGTCCCGTTGGGTCTCCAGTTTCAAGGCCAGCCGATTGTCGGTCATTCGGCCCAACAGGTGATTGGCTTCGGCTTCGATGCGTGGGACGGCGGCGTCGATGAGCATGGCTGGAACGCCGCTGCGGCCAAAGGCGGCGAAGAGATCGGCGTAAATCGATTGCTCGGTCTGCGCGTCATTGCGGCGACGCTGCAACGCGGCCAGTTCCTCGACAAGGGCGCTCCGGCGTTCCGCATCGCCCTGCAACCGCCCCTGCATGGCCAGCAGCTCGTCGCGCTCGGCGGACAGCGCCGCCAATTTCGCTTCAGCACCGGTGAGTTCCCGTTCCCGGTTGGGCAAATCGGCCATTGCCTCGCGGGCCGCGTCTTGACCGGCCTTCATGCTGATCAGCTCGCCATGCCAACGGGCAACCTGGTCGTGGTTTTTGACCAGTTCATTCTCGTCGTCGGGCAGGCGAGCCATGGCCGATTGCAACTCGCGATGCTCGGCATCCCAATGCTGCAAGGATTGCACCTGCCGGTACGCCTCGTCACGGGCAGCGTCGTCGTAGGCCAACGCCGCGATGTTCCGTTCGATTTCGGCGGCCTCGATACGCTCGTCATTGGCGAAATCACCGGCGGCCAGCGCTTTTTGCAACGCTTCCAGTTGGGGCCTCGTTGCCAGCAGTTGTTCTCGCGCGGCATCGCTTTGGCGAAGTTCCTGCTCCAACCGACCCTGCGCCTGCTGGAGCTGCCTCTGCCGCTGCGCCAGCGATCCGCGTCTCTGCTCTGCGCTGGCGATCAGTTCGCGATGCCGGCCGGTCAGGTCCGCCAGGACTTGCTTGATTTCGCCATGAAGCCCCAACTTGGCCTGAATTTCCGATTCGTACCACTCGGTAATGTTGGCGCAGGCGTCCTCGCCGAGCGGGATGCGACAGAGCGGACAGATGGCATCTGCCGACTGCATTTCGGTTTGCTTCACGCGGAGTTCCTTGCCCTCGCTGACGCATCGGGCGAGTTCCGCCTCGCGCAGGGCGATCTCACCTTGCAGCGCGGCGGCGGTGTCTGTGTCTGCCTGCACCGAGTTCAGGTCATACGACAAGGATTGTTCCGCGGCGGACAGTTCCGCCATTTGGCCGGCGATCTCTTCGGCTCGGCCGGCTTGGGGTTCGAGTTCATCGCTGATGCGTCGTTCCAGATGGTTCGTCTCGGCGACGAGCCCAGAGCGTTCGCGGTCAATTGCGGTGTGCAGCGCGGCGCGACGGTTGCGGAGCCGGTCATACTCGCTGCGCGCTTCCTCCAGGCGATTAAGCTCCGTGCGCGCCTTCTCCATCCCCAGCGCGCCGGCGCGGATTTCTTCGCTTCTTTCCAAAAGGGCTCGGGCGTTGGCGATCCGTTCCACGATAGCATTTGCGACAACTTCGGCTTGCTCGATATCCTTGGTCAACGATGAGATCCGCTGCTCGGCGGCATCCAGTTCATCCCGCTTGCGATACAATTCGGCCACGGTGGCGCGGTGACGGTCCACATCGGCGGATGCCGTGTCCAGAGCGGCGGCCAAGGCGGTCAGCCTTTTCGCCACTGCGGCGAGTTCACCGGTCGGGTCGGGGATGGCGTCCAGGGCGCTTTTACTTTGTGACAACGCTCCCTCGGCGCGAATTACGTTGTCCTGCCACTGGTCGCGTTGGCTGCGGGCGGCGGTTTGCCAGATGTCGTAAAGTTCCAACCCCAGGACGGATGACAGGACGGTTTTTCGGTCGGCCGGGTTCTTGCGGGTGAATTCGTCGGAGCGTCCCTGCAATAGGAACGCCGTGTTGACGAAGGTGTTGTAGTCCATGCCAACTAACTGCTGTATCTTGGCGTTGGTCTCCCTGACGCTGTTGCCGGTCACCGGCCGGGCCACATCGCTGTCATCGACGATGAACAGGTCCACCTCGGTGCGTCCCTGGCCGGAGGCGCGGCGACGGCGGATGACCCGGTAGGTTTGCCCCTGCGCCAGGAAGTCGACTTCGACGCGGCACTCGGTCTCGCCGTAGGCAATCAGGTCGTTGTAGTTCTGGCCTCCAGTGCGCGCCTGGCCCCATAAACACCAGGTCATCGCGTCCAGCAGCGCCGACTTGCCGTGTCCGTTGGCTCCGCAAAGGCAGGCGACGTGTATGCCCCGCAGGTCCAGCGGCGGTACGTCGTCCCGATAGCAGAGGAAATTGCGGACGGTCAATTTGAGGGGAATCATCGCAGGGCCGATTGTACCATTCGGCGCCCGGCGCGATGCGTTCGCATGGGATGGGTGGTTGCCCGGTGGTATAATTTTCGTGGATCTTACGATATGACAACGGCAGGGAATCGGACAGCAGAGGACGGAAACGCCCCTATTATAGTCGTAGAGGATCTGCGGAAACGCTATGGCGACATACAGGCGGTCGATGGCGTTTCGTTCAGTGTGGAGCGCGGTGAGGTGTTCGCTCTGCTGGGTCCCAACGGCTCGGGGAAAACCACCACGGTCGAAATAATTGAGGGGATGCGAGCCGCCGATAGCGGGCGCGCCACCGTGGACGGGATCGACGTGGGCAAGAACCCCAAAGCGGTGAAACAGCATATCGGCGTGCAGCTGCAGAGCAGCGCGTTTTTCGAGCACCTGCGGCTGGCGGAGCTGCTCAAAATGCTGGGCAGCATATATGGTCTCTCGGTGGACCCGGAACCCCTGCTCGAAGCGGTTGACCTGGCCCAGCGGCGGTCCGCGTCGTTCCGCACGCTTTCGGGCGGCCAGAAGCAGCGTTTCGCCATCGCCGCCTCCCTGGTCAATGATCCCGACGTGATATTCCTGGACGAGCCGACCACCGGACTCGACCCCCAGGCGCGCCGGCGGATCTGGGACCTGACCCTGGGTTGGAAGGCGGAAGGCCGCACCGTGGTGCTGACCACGCACTACATGGAAGAGGCAGAAGAACTGTGCGACCGCGTGGCGGTTATGGATGGCGGACGCATCATCGCCATGGCTCCGCCCGGAGAGTTGATCGATGACCTGATTGCCAGAGGCTTCGAGCGAGAGCATGAAGTTCGGCTGGCGACCCTGGAGGACGTGTTTTTGGATTTGACCGGCCGGTCGCTGCGCGAGTTTTAGGTTGCTGACCCGACCGACCATCTACTTGACTTGGACGACCATCAAGATGTGGTCGCGGGACCGAGCGGCGTTGTTCTGGACCTTTTTCCTCCCGCTGGTCATCATGGTTATTTTTGGCCTGCTGAACTTCGGCGAACTGGGCAAGGTGGATCTGGGTATCGTGGACCAAGCGCAAAACGAGGCGTCGGCCCGGTTTATCACCGAAGCCGAAGCCATCGACGCCCTCCGGGTCAACAGCGGCAACGAAGCCGATGAGCGGGCAGCCTTATCCGAAGGGCAGCGCGATCTGGTTGTCATTCTCCCGGAGAATTTCGGTCCGGCAACGGGAGAACAGGGCGCAACCTGGGAGCCGGTCACCATCCAGGCCCTCTATCACGGCGGTCGGCCCGGTGAATCTCAAGTCGGGCTGAGCATAGTGCAGGCCGGCATCGACGACATGAACTTCGCCATCAGCGGCGCTGACCGCCTGGTCACGCTGCAAAGTCAGGCGGTAGAAGCTCGTAATCTGGGATACATCGACTTCCTGATGCCCGGCGTCATCGGCATGGCGATCATGCAGTTGGGCCTGTTCAGCGTCGCGTTCAGTTTCGTAACCATGAAACGCGAGGGGGTGCTGCGGCGACTGCTGGCGACGCCACTTAACCCCAATACCCTTCTCATCGCCCAGGTGATCACCCGGCTCATCGTGGTGGTGCTGCAGACTGTGATACTGGCGGCCGTGGCGGTGCTGCTGTTTGGCGCCGAATTCGCGGGCAACTTCTTCGCGGTGTTGTTGGCCGCCGGACTGGGTGGAGCGGTGTTCCTGGCCCTGGGGTTCGCCGTGTCGGGATGGGCGCGCACGGAGCAGCAGGCAGCGCCGCTGGCCAACATCGTGTCTTTGCCCATGATGTTTCTGTCCGGCGTTTTCTTCTCGCGAGAGGTCTTGCCCCAGATTTTGCAGCGGATTACCGACTTTCTGCCCCTCACCTACCTGGTCGAGGCGATACGGGGCATAACCGTGCAGGGCGACACCATTTGGATGCAATGGCCCAACCTGCTGGGTCTGACGGTCTGGCTTGTGGTAGCCTTTGTCATCGCCAACCGCACTTTCCGTTGGGAATAAGCAAGAATACGCCCGTAATCCCTACCGACACATCCGTCATTCCCGCGAAAGCGGGAGTCCAGCACGTCAAGGAACTAGCAATGTTTGACAACCTTACGGAACGTCTGACTGGAATATTCAACCGCTTGCAGGGCCGGGGTCGATTGACCGAGAAAGACATCGACGACGCCCTGGGACAGGTGCGACGTTCTCTTTTGGAGGCGGACGTCAACTTCCGCGTGGCCCGTGACTTCGTTGCCACGGTCAAAGAGCGTTCGCTGGGCGGCGAAGTGATGGAGAGCCTGTCGCCGGGCCAGCAGGTGGTGAAAGTAGTACATGAAGAGTTGACCAACATTCTCAGCGCCGGCGACCACCGCCTCACCCCCGCCAGCCAGCTTCCTTCCGTCCTGATGCTGGTGGGCCTCCAGGGTTCCGGCAAAACCACCACCGCGGCCAAGCTCGCGCTGCAAATGAAACGTCAGCAGCACAGCGCGACGCTGATCGCCGCCGACCTGCGCCGTCCGGCGGCCATCTCCCAGTTGCAAACCCTGGGAAAACAGCTGGACATCCCGGTGTACTCCGAAGATCCCAAGTCTTCCACACCGGCTAAAGTCGCCACCGCCGGCGTGCGTCGGGCTACCGAGTTGGCACACACCTGGGCCATCGTTGACACGGGGGGACGCCTGCACATCGACGACGAGCTGATGTCGGAACTGGAAGCGGTCAAGCGGGCCGTGTCGCCCCACCAGACGCTGCTGGTGGTGGACGCCATGACGGGCCAGGACGCCGTGAATGCCGCCCAGGAGTTTCACCAACGGGTCGGCCTGGATGGTCTGGTGCTATCAAAAATGGACGGCGACGCCCGTGGTGGGGCCGCGCTTTCCATAACCAAAGTCACCGGCGTACCCATCAAGTTCGTGGGAACCGGTGAGCGCAGCGACGCCCTGGAACCCTTCCATCCCGACCGCATGGCGTCCCGGATACTGGCCATGGGCGACGTGCTCACCCTGATTGAGCGGGCCCAGGACATGGTGGACGAGGAAAAGGCCAAAGAGCTGGAACGCAAAATGCGCACGGCCAGTTTCACCCTGGACGATTTCCTGGAACAGATCCAGGGGGTCAAGAAGATGGGTGGCCTGGCTTCCGTCCTGGAGATGATGCCGGGGATGGGCCGGCAGACCAAGAAGATGCAGGAGCAACTGGACGAATCGGAGCTGAAAAAGACCGAGGCCATCATTCGCTCCATGACGATGCAAGAGCGGGAACATCCCGAAATCATCAAGGGCAGCCGGCGTCGGCGCATCGCCCTGGGCAGCGGCACCAACCCTTCCGACGTCAACCGGGTCCTCAACCAGTTCAAGCAGACCCAACGGCTGATGCGACAGTTCTCCAACAATCCCAAGGGTTTGATGCGGATGTTGCGATCCGTCATTCCTGCGAAAGCAGGAATCCAGAGGCGCCCGCCAATAAGGTGTCCTGGATTCCCGCGTGCGCGGGAATGACGATTAAGACCCAGCGACCCTACCGGAGCGCAGCGCGGCAAACAAGTACGACGTGGCATAGGAACGCCAAGGCGACCAGCGGGCCGAGAAATCCAGCAGCTCTTGGTCGGTGATCTCCGCCCCGTCGAAGTACAGGGCGGCCACGGTCCTGCGCAACGCCAGGTCGCCCACCGGAAATCCGTCCGGGCGGGCCAGGGCGCGTACCAGCACCCACTGCGCCGTCCAGTTGCCCACGCCCCGAAGGGCTACCATCTGCCGAACCACCTCGTCGTCGGGCAGGTCGTGCATCTCCTCAAAACCGTCGGGGGAGTCCAGAGCCGCCCGCGCAATTCCCTGGATGTACTCGGATTTGCGGTAGCTCAGCTTCAGCTGGCGGAGGTCGTCGATCTCGGCAACGGACAGGTCCGCAGCGCGGGGAAAGGCGTACCACTCCCGTCCGGCGATGGTGGCGCGAACTCCATAATGTTGCACCAACAGGTTGCGGACGACCCTCGCCACGGCAGTGGCGATCTGCTGGCCCATGACCGCCTGTACCAGGGCTTCGTACACGGAGGCGGTCCGTGTGTTGTGGTATCCGTAAAAATCGGTCACCACGTCGGCCAACACCGTATCCCCTGATATGGAGTCGTAGAAGGGACGCAGATCCTGGTCACAGCCGAGAAGCCAGGTCAGTTGCGCGGCGGCGCGTTTGCCGTCGCTGTCGTCGAGGTCATCTCCGGTGAGCGTCACGGACAGTTCCGGGTCATCCACGGCGCCGGTGGATCTCACCGAGGCCAGAGCGACTTTATCGCCCAAGTCCAGCAGGCGGATGTAGGCGTCGTCCGTGTACTCCTCGGTTTTGTATTCCTGGTTCCGGGAGTAGCTGGGTTGGCCGGCCGTCAGCAGGAAGTCATACGGAGGGATCGGCGCGATGGTGGTTGCTACGGTGGTTTCCATCAGATTTTGATGTCTCCGAGACTGGTGTAGATGGCGCCGCGAGGAGTCAATTCGCTGCGGTAGAGCCGGACCGTGTCCGGACGCCACACGGAGGCGGCGGGACGGTACGCTCGGGCAATCACGTCGGAAATCGCGTGTCGTTGCCGGGGCGGCACCCGGTCGCGCACGCGCCCCAGCGTCAGGTGTGGACGGAACGGTCGTTTTTCCGGTGGCCAGCCCAGGCTGACGGCGGCCGTTTCGGCGCGCTCCTGCAGCGACTCGATGGTTTCGGGATCACCGGACACGCCGGCCCATATGACCCGGGGGTTGCGGCCGGCCGGGAATGTTCCCAAGCCGGACAATGCCAATCGCGGGACAGCGGGCGTCTCGAGGTTGCGGACCAAAGCGTCGATGATGCGGTCGGTCAGATTGGGGTCGGTAGGACCGAGAAACTTCAGCGTAAGGTGGATCCCCTCCGGATCGACCCATCGCACGCCGGAGGGCAGGGCTCGACGCAGCTCCGAAATTACGCGACCCAGAGCGTCCGTCCAATCCGGCGGAAGGGGCAGCGCAATGAAGGTGCGGATGGTGTTCCCATCGGTGGTCATGGGTTGAGCTCGGCGCGCCATTTATTCAGTTTCACGTACCACTCGGTCAGGTCGCCCAGGGAAAACCGGGCGTTGGCCGGGCTGGGGTTGGGCAGGACGAAAACCCGGCTGCTGCCAATGGTGACGTCCTGCCGACCCAACGGTATCGCGCCCGGCTTGGAGATGCCCTCCGCGTAACGCAGGTAGGCGCGGTAGGCGGTCAATCCGTGGAAACAGGCGACGGCCGGCGCGTGGGCCAGCAACTTTTCCCTCAGCAGAGGGGCGTCCCGGCGATAGTCGGCGGCGGATAATCCGGAAGCCTGTGGTGTGGGACGCTTCACCACGTCCGTAAATCCGATGCCCGCTTCCATCAGTACAGCGTCATCTTCCGGCCCCACCGCCCTGCCGACCAGGTTCGCCGCGGAAACAGCCGACCAGAACCGGTTGCGCGGGTTGGCGAAGTAATGGCCGGCGCGCATGGAATAAGCCGACGGGTTGAGTCCGATCAGGACTATATCCAATCCCGGACGCAGGTAATCCGGCAGGGTTTGCATTGACGGCGCCCGAACCGGGAACAAGGTTGCAGCGTTGCCACCCATGATGGCATCCAGCTGATCGCCGTCCAGGCCGGCGTCGCGGATGTGGTCGGCGACCCGACGGTGGTTGAGGAGCGGGTAGTCGGAACCGAACAGGATGCAATCGTGGCCGGCGGTGATTGAGGCGGCGGCCACGGCAGCGGGACGGTACAGGAACGGCAGGGCGGCGGTGTCGTACCAGACATTGCCCAGGGTTTCGGCGACCTCGGGCATTGCCGCGTAAAAGGGGAGGCCCCCGCCGAGATGAGCGAAGACGATGCGGTTTTCCGGGAAATTGGCCGCCAATTGCGTCAGCCGCTCCGGGGTTGACGTTCCTTTGCCGGGGTACTGGCGCCCGACCGGTTCGGACGCATGGACGACGAGGACCAGGTCGCGGCGGCGCAGCGCGGCCATCAGCGGGGCCATGATTTCGGCGCTGCCGAGGTCGAATCCCTGGCTGTCGGCGTGCAATTCGCCAATGCCGTCCGCGCCGGCGTCAAAACATCGCACTGCCTCCTCGATGGCCGGTTCGCCCCATGCGGGGTTCACGGATGCCAAAGCGGTGAGCCGGTCTGGGTGCGCCGACGCCGCTTGCAGCAAATAGTCGTTCGCTTCAGCGGCAACCAAGCGGTCGGTCCAACCGAATCCCATGATCACCGCCCGGTCGATTCCGGCAGCGTCCATTTGACGAAGTAACGTTTCGGCGTCAGCCATTCTGGCGCCGGCGCTGGGAAACAACGCCGCATAGGTGGCGTCCCTGCGGTACAGTTCGTCGTGGCGACGCGCGAAATCCGGCGGCAAAATGTGGCAATGCGCGTCGATAATCATCAGTTCTATAGGCAGGTCGGGGCGCGGATTTGACGCCAAGTATAGACGATGGGTGCGCCGATTGCTTATGGACAGCCTTACCGGGCCGGAATATAATTTTGTGGGCTGTTATTATCATCCGAACCCATGTTGCAGGTGACGTTTTGGCCGCAGTTGTTCAACCCCTACAGACCGTCGAAGAGATGCGGGAAACTTCGCTGCAGCTACGCCGCGACAGTCTTGAGATGATTTACGGGGCCGGCAGTGGACACCCGGGCGGCTCATTGTCCGAGATTGACATCATGGTGGCGCTGTACTTCGGCGTGATGCGATACGATGCGGAGAACCCGCGCTGGGCCGAACGCGACCGGTTCATATTGAGCAAGGGCCACGCCTCACCGGGGTTTTACGCTACCCTTTCGCGAGCCGGATACTTCGGGCGCGAGGCGCTTCCTTCTTATCGCCAGACCGACGGGCTGTTACAGGGCCACGCCCACCCCATGACACCGGGCGTGGAGATGAACTCCGGCTCGCTGGGAATGGGTCTGTCCTTTGCCCTGGGTCACGCGCTGGCGGCACGGCTGGACGGGCGCGATTACCGGGTGTTCGCCCTGCTGGGAGACGGCGAATGCCAGGAGGGGGCAATCTGGGAAGCGGCCATGTCGGCGGCACATCACAAAGCCTCCAACCTGACCGCCATCATCGACCGCAACCGCATCCAGAACGACCGCTTCACCGACGAAGTCATGACCCTGGAGCCCCTCGCCGACCGCTGGCGCGATTTCGGCTGGAACGTGATCACGTGCGACGGCCACGAGCATGTGGAAGTGCTGCGCGCCCTGGGGGACGCAGCCACGGGCGGCCCCACCGCCATAATCGCCGACACAATAAAAGGCAAGGGCGTCAGCTTCATGGAAAACAATCCCGCTTTCCACGGCCGCGCGCCCAATGCCGAAGAATACGAAGCGGCCTTGAAGGAGCTGTCCTGATGACGACGCAACGGGCAACCGCGGCAACCCGGGAAACCTACGGCCGCACCCTTCTCAGCATGGCCGACGAGTTCCCGGACATCGTGGTCCTTGGGGGCGATTTGAACGTCTCCACTTTCGTCCACCTTTGGCGGGACCAGTATCCGGACCGCTTCTTCGACTTTGGCCCGGCAGAGCAGAACATCGTTGGCGTCGCTGCCGGTCTGGCTGCCGCTGGCAAGATTCCGTTCGTCAGCACTTTCAGCGTCTTCGGCACCGGGCGACCCTATGACCAGCTTCGGGTGTTGATTTCACAACCGTCGCTGAATGTGAAACTGGTGTGTACCCACGCTGGCATCCTCACCGGCGAAGACGGTATGTCGGCCCACAGCATCGAAGACCTTTCGCTGATGTGCGCCTTGCCATCATTCACGGTGATCACACCGGCTGATGCCCCTGAGGCCGAGCAGGTCGTCCGCGCCGTGGCCGCAAGCGATGGCCCGGTGTACGTTCGCCTTTCCCGCGCTGCCACGCCCGTGGTTCACGACAACGGCTATGATTTCGAGATTGGCGTGGCCGACGTGATGCGCACCGGCGGCGACGTGAGCATCATCGCCGCCGGCTCGTTGGTCGCTCCGGCTCTGGACGCCGCCGACCGGTTGGCCGGCCAGGGTGTCGATGCCCGCGTGGTAAATCTGCACACGCTGTCGCCAGCCGACGAGAATGCCATCATCGCCGCCGCCCAGGAAACGGGAGCCATCGTCACCGCCGAGGAGCACTATATTCACGGTGGCCTGGGCAGCGTGGTGGCCGGCGTGTCGTCCCGGAATTGTCCGGTTCCGGTGGAGATGGTGGCGTTGCACGGTTACACCAGCTCCGGACCGGCCAACGAGTTGATGCAGAAAAACGGTCTTACCGCGGACGGCGTGGAGCAGGCCGTGCACCGTGTGCTGAAACGCAAAGGCTGACGCGAGAACCGGAACCAAAAAAACCGGGCTGCCAAACGGTAGCCCTACTGTATTTTGCGTCAGGTAGCCTTGGGCGGGACCGGGCCGTGCCCGCGCCCGTTGCCGTTCCCACTGCCACCCCCGTAATCATCGTAGCCGGCGTTGCTGAAAACGCGGATTTCCGTGCCCTGGAAGACGTGGAAGTGGTGCGTGTCCTGCTCATTGCCCACCGTGTTTAGCATATCGGAATCAATGTCGGAGATGATCTCTTCGATCTGCGCCTGGGTGACGCTACTATCAACGGCGATGGCCACGTGGGCCATGCCCGGCATGAAGTGGGTGTCAATACGGCCGACCGGGTTCTCCCCGTCCAGGATGATGTAGGCTTCCGATTGGGGCGTCCGGACTTCGCGTTCGTAGTCGTAGGGCATACCGGAAAACGCTCACTGCCGGATCTGTCCGCTGCCGCGAACGACCCACTTGTAGGACGTGAGTTCCCGCAGCCCCAGCGGGCCCCGGGCGTGGAATTTCTGGGTGCTTATCCCCACTTCAGCGCCCAGGCCAAATTGTGCGCCGTCGGTGAAGCGCGTGCTGGTGTTGTGGTACACGGCGGCGGCGTCCACCTCGTTCAGGAACCGCTCGGCGGCCTCGTTATCTTCAGTGACAATAGCCTCCGAGTGTCCCGAACCGTAGGTTTGGATATGGTCCAGGGCGTCATCGAGGCTGTCCACCACTTTGACGGAGGCGATCAGAGCAAGGAACTCCTTACCCCAATCTTCCTCCTGCGCCGGCACCGCGTTCAGGTCATCGCCTGGGCCCAGGATGGACAATGCCCGGTGGTCGCAGCGCATCTCAACGCCGGCCAGATTCAGGCGTGAGGCAATCTCGGGCAGGCAACGGGCGGCGGCTTCCGAGTGTACCAGCACCGTATCCAGGGCGTTACAGACGGTCGGCCGCTGCACCTTGGCGTTGTACACGATGTTGGCGGCCATGCCGCTTTCGGCATCGCGGTCAACATAAGTGTGGCAAACCCCCACACCTCCGGTGAGGACGGGCATCGTGGCGTTCTTGGCCACGAAATTGATCAAACCCGCGCCGCCCCGGGGCACCAACAGATTGATATGCTCCTTCATGCTCAGCATCACGTCAACCAGCGAGCGGTCGGTGTTATCCACAAATTGCACCGCATCGGTGGGCAACCCGGCCTCGGCGATGGCGCGGTGAATCAACGCGACCAGCGCCGAGTTGGAGCGCAGCGTTTCCTTGCCGCCGCGCAGGATGCAAGCGTTGCCCGATTTGAGGGCCAGGGAAACGATGTCGGTGGTGACGTTGGGTCGGCTTTCGTAGATGCTGGCGATGACACCCAGAGGAACTCGACGCTTCTCAACGTCGAGGCCATTTTCCAGCACAAAGTCCTCGACCAGCTCGCCCACCGGGTCCGGCAGGCCGGCGACGCTCCTTACGTCCGAGGCCATGCCGTTCAACCGTTCCGGCGTGAGCAACAATCGGTCCAGGAAGGCATCGTCTATTCCGTCGGCTTTGGCGTCCCGATAATCGGCGGCGTTGGCATCCAGGATGGCGCCTTGTTCCGTTTCCAGTGCGCGGGCAATGCTCGTCAGCGCGTGGTTGCGGGTTTCGGTGGGCAGGCGGGCGAGCGTGGCCGAGGCAGCCTGCGCTGCGGAACCCTGTTGCCGGAGTCGGTCGGCGGCGGTCATGGGTCAATCTCCAGGCGGGAGCGTGGGAGGATTTTTCACAATAGGACCAGGTTGTTCCGGTGGACCACTTCCTGGCCGTAATGATAACCGAGGGTATCCACTATGCGGTCGGAACGCATACCCTGGATGCGCCGCACGTCGGCGGCGGAATAGTTGGCAATGCCACAGGCGACGTGTTGTTCGGACCGGTCGGAAATATAGATGATGTCCCCTCGGCTGAACTCGCCCACTACGCTGCGGACGCCGGCGGGAAGCAGACTGACGGTTTTGCCGCGCAGGGCTGACACGGCCCCGTCATCCACGAGAACCTGGCCCCAGCCGCTGTCTCCCACGCGGCTGAGCATCCAACGCTTGCGGGCTTCCATCCTGCTCTGAGCCGGCCGGAAGAAGGTTCCAATGGGTTCACCGCGGGTGACGCGGAGCAGCGCGTCGGGATCTCGCCCCCGGCAGATTGCCATTCCAATCCCCGAAGCGGTCACCAATTGCGCGGCATGGAGTTTGGTGGGCATGCCGCCCCGGGCCCAGGCGTTGCGGTGCTCGCCCGCCATGGCGAACACGTCGTCATCCACGAAATCCACCGTTTCCAACCGTGTCGCCGTGGGGTCGGAACCGGGATCAGCGGTGTAGAGACCGTCCACGTCGGACAGGATCACCAGCAGGTCGGCGTCGATGAGCGCGGCGATCAACGAGGAGAGTCGGTCATTGTCACCGAATATCTCGCCGATCTCGTCGGCGGCCACCACGTCGTTCTCGTTCACCACCGGTACAACCCCCAGGTCGAGCAGCGACAGCAGCGTGTTGCGGATGTTGAGATAGGACTGGCGTTCGGCGAGGTCGTTCAACGTGAGCAACACCTGGGAGACGGCAAGGCCGTGCGCGGCAAACAACTCGGAATAGGCGGTCATCAGGCGACTCTGGCCCAGCGCGGCGAGAACCTGCCGGGTGGGGATGTCCGGCACGTCGGGAATGCTGGCGGTTTCAGCCAGGGTATGACGGCCGGCGGCAATGGCTCCGGAAGTCACCAGCAGCATCTGCGCGTGGTGGTCGTTGACCAGCTGCGCGATCTGCGAAACCAGGTCAGCCATCACGGCGCCATCCAGGTTGACGCCGGACTTGCCCCCGGTCAAAACGCTGGTCCCTGCTTTGACCACTATCCGCCGGTACGCCGTTGTAGTGTGGGCGTCGCTCATATCCTTTGGCATCCAGGCGTTCCGGGGGATTTGGTGCGTAGCGGAAAATCAACCGACCCATCACGATTGACGCTTAGTGAATTATATCACGCAGTCCCCAACGCACCCGGCGCGTTAACATCAGACTCTGCTGGACAGTCAGGCGCTATCTTGAACCAACCGCCGGAACGGGCGTAAAATCGTTGCACGGGGTTGACCGCTGGTCAGCCCCGCGTAGGCGTGTATAAACGACGCATCGGAGGCCCGAAATACGATATGGCTCTAACCGGATTGCTTTCTCTCGTAGGCGCACAGCCCTGGATGCGTCAGCACTTGCGCAACATGGAACGACCCTCCGTGCGCGGAGCGTTGGCAGTGGACACCGAGCATCAGCCCCTGTACGTGGGGGCCCTGTGGCACCTGCAACGCCGTCCGGTGATCGTGTTGACCCCGCGCCTGGAGGACGCCCGCCGGCTTTACGACCAGTTGCTGACCTACCTGGGTGAGGACGCTCCCGTTTGGCTGCTGCCGGAGCCGGAGGTGCTGCCTTTCGAGCGTTTGGCAGTTGACGCAAGAACGGGCAATCAACGGCTGTCCGCTCTCGCGGCGTTGGCCGCCGCCGGAGAACCCGACACGGACCCGCCCTTGGTGATTGCCTCCGTCGCATCCGCGTTGCGCCTTACCCTCTCGCCGGACCTTACACTTGGTCGGCACCCGCGGATCGAGGCGGCACATCGCCTGCAAACGGGGGCGCGTATCCCGTCGGTCGATGCGCTGCTGGAGGCTTGGGTAGAACTGGGATACCGCCGGGAACCGCAGGTGGAAGCTCCCGGAGCCTTCAGCCTGCGCGGCGGGATATTGGACGTGTTTCCGCCCAACGCCGAATTGCCCTACCGGGTGGAGCTGTGGGACGACGAAGTCGATACCATCCGTCAGTTTGACCCCGAATCGCAGCGATCGGTGGCAGATACGGGCGCCGTGTCCATCATCGCGGCCCGCGAGCAATTGCCCGAACTCTGTGATGGCAGCTCGTTTGATGAACGGCGAGGCCGCATCGACCTGTCGTCGTGCAATGCCGCCACCGTCATGCGTTTCCAGGAGGAGCTGGGGGAACTCATTACCGCGCCAAACTCTGAAACTTTGTCTTTCTATAACGGTCTGCTCAACTTTCACACCCTGGCCGACTATCTGCCACCGAGCTCCATCGTGGTCCTGGACCGTCCCAACCGCCTCGCCGGCGAAGCGGAGGAGCAGAACGACAAGTACAACCAGCAGCGCGCCACACGGCAGGAACGGGGCGAACTGCCCTATGGTTTCCCTTCGCCTTCCACCGACTGGGAGAGCCTCCGACGCAGGATGGAGAGCGCCGGGATCGCCACCGTCGATATGGAACGTTGGGGAGTTGAAGACCAACCCAGGCTGGTGGAAACGCTGGCCGACAGCAGCGCCGGTTTGAGTTACTTCACCGACGATGTT
>JAGWBI010000046.1:26372-28398 GCA_021295965.1 Dehalococcoidia bacterium
TTATCCGAGCTCCTTGACGAAGCCGGCGTATCGGCTCAGTTGGTGGATGACCTGCCCGCTCGCCCACGCGCCGGACGGGTGTACGTATTGTTCGGGGCGTTGCGCCGGGGATGGCAAGTTTCCGGGGGCGACGGCGCCCCCGCCGTCGCGGTGTACAGCGACGCCGAATTGTTCGGTACGGTGAAACAGCGGAGTTTTCGCCCGGCCAAAGCCCACCGAGATCTGGGCGACGCCGTATCGCTGGCGGACCTGACGCCGGGCAGCTATGTGGTGCACATCGATCATGGGGTGGCCCGGTTTGTCGGCACAACGCATCTGGAATCCACCGGGGAAGACCGCGAATACCTGGTGCTGGAGTACGCCGAGGATGACCGCCTCTACGTGCCTACCGAACAACTGGACCGGCTGGGCGCATACGTCGCGGCCACCGACCAACCGCCCACCCTCACGCGCCTGGGCGGCAGCGAGTGGCAACGCATCAAGGATCGAGCCAAAGGGGCGGCCAGAGAGATCGCCGAAGAACTGCTGCGCCTTTACGCTGTTCGCGAAACCGTCAGCGGGCATCGCTTCGGCCCCGACGCTACGTGGCAGCGCGACCTGGAAGATTCTTTCCCCTTCCAGGAAACCCCCGACCAAATTCAGGCCATTGAGGAAGTTAAAAACGACATGGAAGTGGCCAAGCCCATGGACCGCCTGATCTGCGGCGACGTGGGTTACGGCAAGACCGAGGTGGCCCTGCGGGCGGCGTTCAAGACGGTGAACGAGGGAATGCAGGTGGCGGTTTTGGTGCCTACCACGGTTCTGGCCCAGCAGCACTACGCCACCTTTGCGGAGCGGTTGGCTCCTTACCCGGTGAAGGTCGAAGTATTGAGCCGCTTCAGAACCCACAAAGAGCAGGAAGAAGTGGTGGAGGCGGCCAAAACCGGCACGGTGGACATCGTAATCGGGACGCACCGGATCCTGCAGAAGGACATGGGCTTCAAGAACCTTGGCCTGGTCATCATTGACGAGGAGCACCGCTTCGGCGTGGCCCACAAGGAACGGCTCAAGCAGATGCGGGCCGAGGTGGACGTCCTCACTCTCAGCGCGACGCCCATCCCGCGCACCCTGCACATGGCCCTGGCCGGAGTCCGCGACATGAGCGTGATCCATACTCCGCCGGAAGCGCGCCTCCCGGTCAAAACCTTCGTTTCCGAGGACAGCGGAGAGCCGGTACGGGAAGCGATCCTCCGGGAACTGGAACGCGACGGGCAGGTTTTCTTTCTCCACAACCGCGTGCGGACCATCCACAACGTCGCCGAGGAGTTGGGCAAATTGGCGCCGGAGGCGCGCATCCTCGTCGGCCACGGTCAGATGCCGGAGTCGGAACTGGAAGAGGTGATGGTGGCTTTCGCCAACCGGGAGGCCGACGTCCTGGTCTGCACCACCATAATCGAATCCGGCCTCGATATGCCAAACGTCAACACCATCATCATCGACCGGGCGGACCGCTTCGGTTTGGCACAACTTTACCAGTTGCGCGGGCGTGTCGGACGTGGCGACCACCGGGCCTACGCATATCTGCTGCTCCCCGACAATCACGAGATCACCGAGGCCGCCGGCCAGCGCATCCACGCCATCCTCGAAGCCAATGAGCTTGGCGCCGGTTTTCGTATCGCCATGCGCGATCTGGAAATCCGCGGAGCCGGCAACTTGCTGGGCGCCGACCAGAGCGGCCAGATCCATGCCGTGGGCCTCAACCTGTACTCCGAGCTGTTGAACCAGGCGGTGCAGGAACTGAGCGACCAGGACTCCCCGGTGACCGCCGCTGATGCTCTGCCGCCGCCTCGCATTGACCTGCCAATCCCGGCGGCGATTCCGACGGAATACATCGCCCACCTGCCCGCCCGGCTGGCCTTCTACCAGCGTCTGTCTAACGTCACGGACCGGGCGCAGATAGCGGCGGTGCGCGCCGATATGCAGGACCGTTTCGGGCCGTTGCCCGAGGTCGTGGAAAACTTGCTCACCGTCACTGACCTGCGTTGCC
>JAGWBI010000046.1:28679-37666 GCA_021295965.1 Dehalococcoidia bacterium
GCGCAGGCGGCGTCCGGCCCGGCTCCCCGTGGCGGCTGAATAATCGTTATATGCCGCTGTCGGGTTCCAGACCCCCCACGGAGACGACAGCGGCCGAGCGCCGCCGGCGACGGCGGACCAACACCACCGTCGTTGCCATGACCGCGACCGCTACGACTATCACGACGGCCACCCCCCCGATTATCCACGGCAGCGCCTCGTCGTCGCGTTCGGTGGACACCGACACGCTGAGGCGGGCGTTGGGGGCATCATCGACCGGATCGCGCCCGGCGGCGTTGTACTCCCAATGTTCGGTTTTACCAAAACCGGCGCCAAAGTCCATGATGTCCCGCAAATCTGCGGACTTCACCACCAGCTCCATGTTGACGTTCTGATAGTCGTCCCCCTTCGATTCGCGCCAGGTCTCGACAAAACCGCCCAGGGATTCGGCGCGGTCCCGGATATGCCCGCCGACCTCCAGAGGCTGCGCCGCCGACAGGGACAGGGAACCGCCCAAATCAACATCGGAACGAATGTCCAGCGCGAGGCGGGCGTTGGGAACTTCGCTGGCTGGCGCGGGACCCACTGAGCTGAGTTGCCGACCGGAAGGCTCGCCCAGGGTTGCCGCGTAGTCCATCAATCCGCCCAGATCGGAAGCCTTGACGAACACCACCATATCGACGACACGGCCCCGGCCCTCGTCGTATTCGCTTTTCTGGCCGACATAGCCGTTGAGTCCCTCGACGCGCGCCGTGATGGTTTCAGCAGTCGCGGACGGATCGCCGGAGAACAGCGTCAGCGACCCGTGGGGAGGGTCGGCGGCGAAACGCCCCGGCAACTGCAAATTTACGGTTATCAGTGACGTGGCGACGCGGTTCGTGAGGTTGCGCTGGGTGGCCTCCACATGCTCGATATCCGACCGCACTTCGGAAATCCGACGCTCGATCTGAATGATGTCCTCCACGGTGGGGGCGTCTTCCAACAGGTCAACCAGACGCTCTTCCTGGATGTGCCAGGCCTCGAGCCGGGCCTCGTTGTCAATCAGTCGTTCCGTAACGTCGGTGGCCGATATTCCTTCGTCGATTACTCTTCCCAGGCCACGCAGAGCGTCCATTGCGTTGTCCAGGTCATCAGCCGGCACCCGAACTCTGAGAGAAGCGGAACGGTAACCGCCTTCGCCGAATATCTCGGCCGACTCCATCCAACCACCACGCTGGGCGGCCAACGCTTCAACCTGGCGCACCGTGGCGTCGATCTCGTTGACTTCCAGGCCGACCCACGCCTCCACGATGAGTTGCCGGCCCGATTGGGGTTGCTGCGATTGAGCCTGCTGATCCGCCGGCGATTCCATTGCCGCGGATGCGGGTTGCGCCGGTTCGGGGGCAGGCCGCGCCGCCGGCGCAGCCGGCGCCGCGGAGTCCGCCCCCAGGCCCATTTGCTTGGTGGTTCGGAGACTTTCGCCGTCTGCGTCAGCTGGACTCTGTGCCCCCGCCGGACCCGCCGGACCCTGTGCCCCCGCCGGACCCGCCGGACCCTGTGCCCCCATTGCACCTGCCGAACCTCGGTCCTCCTGCACCTCCGCCCGCATCTGCGCTGCTGTTGACGCATCGGTAGCCGCCGCCGGCGCTTCGGCAGCCGAGCCGCCACAGCTGAGCGCCATCGCCATCAAGCCAATCACCAACGCGATGCCCGGGAATGTAAGTTTCATATGGCGGAAGGTCATGGTTACGCTCCAATTTTGTATTGCACACTCTACGGATGAGCCTGGTTAACGGATTGCGAGGTCTGGCGGGTATTATGCTACAATCAACATATAGTCGGGGTGTAGCGCAGTGGCTAGCGCGCCACGTTCGGGACGTGGAGGTCGGTGGTTCGAATCCACTCACCCCGACAGGAGGGATGCCATGCCCCGCCGCAGTTTCTGGGCCTGGGGGATGGAGGATCGGGAACCGTCGCCGGCCGACTATACCGCCATGGCGGAACGCATCCACCGCCGCTATGGAGCGACCCTGCCGTCGCCCACGCCACCCAGCGACGCCGACCTCAACCTCCGCAAGCCCCGCTTTACGCCGCATCCCCTGGTGGCCGAATTCTGCACCACCGACGACCACGACCGGGCGGCGCACACCTACGGACGCAGTTTCCGCGACCGCATCCGGGGCTTCAACCTCCACTTCCCCAACCCGCCCGACGTAATCGCCTACCCGCGAACGGAAGAAGAAGTCATCCGGGTCCTGGACTGGTGCGTCAATTCCAACATCGTTGCCATTCCCTACGGTGGCGGAAGCACTGTTGTCGCCGGTGTCGAACCGCCCGAAGCAGACAAAGTCTGCACCATAGACCTCACCCACCTGGGTCAGGTGTTGGAGATAGACGAAACCTCTCGCGCCGCCCGCATCCAGGCCGGCGCCCTCGGACCCGCGCTGGAAGCGCAATTGCGGCCCCACGGGTTCACGTTGCGGCACTTCCCGCAAAGTTTTGAGTTCTCAACCCTGGGCGGTTGGATCGCCACGCGCAGCGGCGGACACTACGCCACCAACCACACGCACATCGACGATTTCGTCGAGTCGGTGCGGATGGTCACACCCGCTGGGATTTGGGAATCGCGTCGCCTGCCGGGCAGCGGAGCCGGCCCCTCGCCGGACCGAATGATCATGGGCAGCGAGGGTATCCTGGGCATCATCACCGAAGCCTGGATGCGGATACAGGCCCGACCCCGCTTCCGAGCGTCGGCCGGCGTGGTGTTCGACGGAATGGCCGCCGCGTCCGAAGGCGCGCGTCTCATCGCCCAGGCCAAGCAGTGGCCGGCCAACCTTCGAATGCTTGACCCTTCCGAAGCTGAAGATTTCGCCGGTCTCGACGGTAAACAGGCTCTGCTCATCGTCGGGTTCGAGTCCGCAGAACTACCCCAGGGCGAGAAGATCCGCCAGGCGGTGGCCATCGCCCGGGACGCCGGCGGAACCATCGACGAATCTGACATCCAGGTGGCAGACGCCGCAGAGCGCTCAGAATCATCGGCCGGCCGGCAGGGTGCGGTCGGGAGTTGGCGTAATTCGTTCATCAACGCACCCTACGAACGCAACGCCACCATTGGCTTCGGCATCGTCGCGGAGACGCTGGAAACGTCGATCACCTGGGAACGTTGGCCGGCGATGGATCAAATGGTGCGGTCCGCTTTGCAGGATGCCCTACAGCGCGCCTGCGGCGGCGGACGGGTTTCCTGCCGCTTCACCCACGTGTATCCCGACGGTCCGGCGCCCTACTACACGTTTGAGGGCCTGGGTAAAGTTGGCGGGGAGCTGGAAGCCCACGCCGAGATCAAGCAGGCCGCCTCCGACGCGGTGATGGCCGCCGGCGGCACGATCACCCACCACCACGCCGTCGGCCGCGCCCATCGTCCCTGGTACGACCAGCAGCGGCCGGATCCTTTTGCCGAGGCGTTGCGGGCGATGAAGAGCGTCCTGGACCCCCGTGGTATCTTGAACCCGGGCGTTTTGATCGACCCCATGGAGTGAGCAAGCTATGGTGAGCAAACCCGTGGCAACCGGCTCTGATCCACCGCCGGAAGTTGAAGATCCCAGCATCCACTATCCGGATACGGATGATGAGCCATTGGCCGAGACCGAGTTCCAGTTCAACCCACTCACCGAAATGGTCCATGCTCTCCGGGTACACTATGAAGACCGCCCGGACGTGTACGTGGCCGGCGATATGTTTGTCTATTACCGAATGAACGTCGTCGCAGCCAACGTCGCCCCAGACGTGTTCGTGGTCTTTGGCGTGGACAAGCGTACCCGTCGATCCTATATGGTGTGGCGGGAAGGCAAAGCGCCCGACTTCGTGATGGAGATCACTTCTGCCAGCACCTACGCCCGGGACATTGGTGAGAAGCGGGACATATACGCAGCGATAGGGGTAACGGAATACTGGCGGTTCGACCCACAGAGGGAATGCTTTGACCCTCCGCTGGCGGGAGAGCGTCTGGCAGACGGATCGTATGAGCCAATTCCCGTTGGTGAAGACTCGGAAGGGATACTGCGGGGGTACAGCGCGAGGCTGGGACTGGACATCTGCGTTCGGGATGATTTGCTGCGGCTGTACGACCCAATCAACCGGAGTTGGCTGCGCAATTTGTCGGAGGCGGAAGCAGCCCGAGTGGAGGCGGAAGCAGCCCGAGTGGAAGCGGAAGCAGCCCGGGCAGAGAAAGTAGCGGCTCTGCGCGCCATGCAAGAGCGGAACCGGGAGCTGGAAGCCTTGCTGCGACAACACGGCATTTCGCCGGACACCGAGTAGCATCCGCTGTTTGTTGCGGACTGGAGGGACAAAAATGCGCGGCGCAGTTTTCACTGGAGACCGTGAAGTAGAGATACGCACGTTGCCGGACCCGCATCCGGGGCCGGGAGAAGTAGTTATAGCCATGAAGGCGTCCGGGTTGTGTGGCAGCGACCTTCGCCACTACCGGGCTGCCAAAGCTGACCGAGGCGATCCCGCCAACCTGAAAGTCGCCGGCCATGAACCCTGCGGTGTCATCGCCGAAGTGGGTTCCGGCGTAACCGAAGTTGGTGTCGGTGACCGCGTGATGATGCACCATTACACCGGATGCCGCGCCTGCACCATGTGCCGCATCGGATATACGCAGATGTGCCTCAACGGTTCGGTGGTGTACGGGACCGGAGCCAACGGCGGCCACGAGGATTACCTGATTTGTCCGGCCTACACCTGCGTAAAGATGCCCGACGGATTGGATTTTGACGAAGGCGCGGCCTGCGCCTGCGGCACGGGCACGGCGTTTCATGCCTTGAAGCGTCTGAACCTATCCGGAGATGACACGCTGGCCGTCTTCGGACAAGGGCCGGTGGGCGCCAGCGGCACCATGTTCGCCAAGGCGATGGGCGCCCGGGTGATCGCGGTGGACGTTGATACCGAACGGCTTGACTTGGCCCAGCGCCTGGGCGCGGACGTTTGCATCGACGCGGCCACCCAGAATCCGGTGGAAGCCATCCGCGAACTAACTCACGGCGAAGGTTCGCCGGCCACATTGGACTGCACCGGCCGGCCCGAGGCTCGCGTCAACGCCGTGGACTCGGCGATGCTGTGGGGCCGCGTCTGTTTCGTAGGCGAGGGAAACACCACGACCTTCGACGTCAGCCCGCAGATCATCCACAAGCAACTGACGATAGTAGGTTCGTGGACGTTCAGCCTGAACGGTCTGGCCGAAGTGGCACGCTTCGTGGTGGATCGAAAGGTTCCGCTCAAGGAACTCTTCACCCACCGCTTCTCGCTGGACGACGCCGACGCGGCTTACAAACTTTTCGACGCCGGCGGCACGGGAAAGGTCTGCTTCACCTGGGACTGATGTGGGAGACAATCTCGGAGACTTGCGGGGGCGACGCATGCGTCGCCCCTACGTTTGCGTCGATCCTGAAACGGATACGCAAAACACTTTGGTGAACACTGACTACGTTAGTTTGGGCAGCACCTTTTTGTTGAACAATCGGAGTGACGCCGTCTGCATTTCGTCCGGCATCAGGTTGCCGTAGTTGATTTCGTAAATCAACTGGTCCAGGCCCAGCGTCTCCTCCAACTCGGCCAGCCGTTCCGTCACCGAGTCCGGCGTGCCGTACACTACCTTGTCGCGGAGCCAGTCGTCGTAGTCCATACCCAGAATGCGGCGGCTTTGCTCGGCCCAGTCGCCCAGGGTGCCGGTGCGGCCGGCGTAGGAACCGACTCGCTCGCCCAGGCGGACGATCGAGTTCATGGCCGATTCTTTGGGGTTGCGGTAGGCCAGTTCAGCGTCCTCATTGACATAAATCGGCACTCGCAGGCCGACCTTGCCCTCTCCGGGATGGCCGGCGGCCTTCCAGGCTGCGCGGTATGAGGCCATCGCCTCTTCCAACTCGGCCAGCGTGAACACCCGGGATGGGTTAACGATCAGCGGAAACCCCATCGCGCCGATGATTGGGAAGCTCTCGGCGGAGGTAACGCCCACCGTGATGGGTGGGTGGGGTTGCTGGTAAGGGCGGGGCGTCACCGTCAACTCGTCGCACGAATAATGTTCGCCGTGGAAGGAGAAGGTTTCCTGGGTCCAGGCCGCGACCACGACTTCCAGAAACTCGTCAAAGCGGCTGCGGCTTTCCTCAAAGGTCACGTTGAAACCCTCGTGGACATTGGGAAAGGTGCCCCGGCCCACGCCGAGCTCAACGCGCCCGTCGCTGATGTGATCCAGCGTCGCCATCTCCTCCGCGACGCGGATGGGATGACCCAGGGGCAGGCAATAGACGGCGGTGCCGATGCGCATATGACTGGTTTTGGCGGCGATGGCCGTGGCGATCATCACTGGAGACGCCAGGACGCGCTCCATGTTGAAGTGGTACTCGGCGAGCCAGACCGAGGCTACGCCAAGGTCCTCCGCCTCCTGAACCAGGCGGAAGGACTGGGTGAAAGCGTCGTGATGGTCGCCATCCAGTGGCCTGGGAAATTCCAGGAACAGTCCAAACTCCATAACTGTCCTCCTCTATTGAGCGGGGCGACAGGTGGGGCAGTTTACTACACCTGAGACCCCTGTATCCGCCGTTCCTGCCCCTGCCATTCCTTATCCCGCAGGATGTACTTCTGGATTTTGCCGGTGGCCGTCTTGGGCAGATCTCCGAACTCGACGCTCTTGGGCGCCTTGAAATGGGCGATGCGGTCGCGGGTGAAGTTGATGACCTCGTCGGCGGTCAACTCGCCGCCGGACCGTGGCACCACGAACGCCTTGGGGACCTCGCCCCAGCGCTGATCGGGCACGCCCACGACGCAGACCTCCAGCACGCCGGGATGCTCCATGATGACTTTCTCCACCTCCTGGCTGGATATGTTCTCCCCGCCGGAGATGATGATGTCCTTGGAACGGTCCTGCAATTCGATGTAGCCATCCGGATGCCACACGGCCAGGTCGCCGGAGTGGAACCAGCCGCCGCGAAACGCCTCGGCGGTAGCCTCCGGGTCGTCGTAGTATCCCTTCATAACCGCGTCGCCTTGCATGACGACTTCGCCCATGGTCTCGGCGTCGCGAGCCACGTCGGTCATTTCCTCGTCCACGACGCGCAGGCCGGAACCGTACACGATGAAAGGAACGCCCTGCCGCGCCTTGACGCGGGCCAGGTCCTCCGAGTTCATCGCGTCCCATTCCGGCTGGCCGGCGGCGACGGTGCAGGGGCCGTAGGTCTCGGTGAGGCCGTACACGTGGATGATCTGCGCCCCCATGCCCTCGATGGTGCGGATCACCTGCGGAGCCGGCGGCGCGCCGGCGGTCATGATGGTCAGGCCGGTCAGATCGGCGGAAGCGGCCTCAGGCGCCGCGTACAGGCCGGTAAGCACGGTGGGCGCGGCGCACAGATGCGTCACCGATTCCTCGCGGATGAGGCGATAGACCTCGGCGGGATCAACCCGCCGCAGGCACACATGCGCGCCACCCACTGCCGTCACCGCCCAGGGGAAGCACCAGCCGTTGGCGTGGAACATGGGCAACGTCCACAGGTACACGCTGCGCCAGTTCATGCCCATTTCCATGGCCTCGCCCAGGGCGTTGATATAGGCTCCGCGCGGGGTGTATTCGACCCCTTTGGGCATCCCGGTGGTGCCTGACGTGTAGTTGATGGTCAGCGTATCGTTCTCCGTGGCCGGCCCGGGCAATGTAGCCAGCGGTTCAACACCCGCCAGCCATTGTTCATATTCTGGGCCGGGTATGTCGGTGGCCAGCGGAGCGGTATCGCGAACCTGCACGTAGGTCTCCACACCGGGGCATTCGTCCCGCAGTTGCCGCACGGTGTCGGCCAACTCGGAGTCAAACACCAGCACCTTGGACCCCGAGTGGTTCAGGATGTACGCGATCTCCCGCGCCGAAAGCCGGATGTTCAACGCCACCAGGACCGCGCCGATGCCCATGGGCCCAAAGTTGGCCTCCAGCATGGACGGCAGGTTGGGCAGCAGGAAGGCCACCCGGTCGCCGGGCGCAACGCCGACGCTGCGCAGAGCGGCAGCCTGGCGCTTGACCCGCTCGTAGAACTGCCCGTAGGTGGTCACGGCGCCGTTGTAGATACAGGCCGCTCGGTGTGGATACACGGCCGCGCTGCGCTCAAGGAAGAGCAGCGGGCTGAGGTTTTGCAATGATGCACTGGCGCTCGTCATAGCTCTTGCTCCGATTGATATGCTTACACGTCCAAATGTCTGCCGATATTCTGAATGGTAGCGGCCGAATTGTCCATAACCGTAATCCCGGCCGTGATATGATTGCACAATCCTGATGCCGAGGCAGCGATCATGCAGACTCCGGTAGCCGTAGCGGCAGAAATCGGTCGAGTAACCTACCTGGACCCAACCGGTTTTGTACAGCAAACCAGTAGGGTGTTGACCCCAAGACTGGGCGGCATTTCTGGCAAAGTGGCCGGCTTGCTTGACAATGGCAACGACACCTCCAGTTTCTTCTTCACCAGTCTGGCGGAGATATTGCAAAGCGAATTCGGAGCAAGCCGGGTCGTCCTGCGAACCAAGTTCACCTCAACCCGCCCCGCTGAAGTCGGGATCATTGCCGAGTTGGGCGCGGAGGCCGATTTTCTGGTTTCAGGCGTGGCGCTTTGAGGCTCCTGCACGTCGGGCAGTGTGCTTGACGCAGTGAACTTCGAGGACACCAACAAGCCGGCAGCGGTGGTGGCAACCACCAACTTCTTGCGCTTGGCCGGTTCCATCGCGGGAGCGAACAAACTTGCTGACCTCCCGCTGGTGTCCATCCCCCACCCTCTGGGCAATCGTGAGCAGGCCGCCGAACGTGCCCGCGACGTGGCCGCCCAAGTTGTCGCGGCGATCACCGGGGAGAAGGGAAATTAGCGTTTGTCTTTACATTCGCCCATGCTGACCCACGAACAAACGCGCCGCTTGACCGGCCTGGATACGGTCCAAGGCGCTCTGGACACCATTGAAACCTATTTTGAAAACGGGTGGACGGACGGGTTGCCCATCGTTCCGCCCAC
>JAGWBI010000078.1 GCA_021295965.1 Dehalococcoidia bacterium
GGCGGCCGTGTGCGCCGATGCCTTCGAGACAGCGGAGCACGGCGAGCGCTTCGACTTCTTCGAGGACGATGCCGGCCACGACTACACGCTGGCGCAGGTACGGCGGTTCACCGCCTGGATGAACCGCTGGCTGCTCGGCGAACCGGAACGGCCGGTGCCCGCGCTCGATCCGGCGGACTTCCCGATGCTCCCCTACGGACACCTGCGCTGCCACCCCGCGCCGGTCGAGAACATGTACACGCTGAACGCCGCGCTGGCCCGCCGGCAGGCGGCACGGCTCCGCGAGCGTCAGGACGCGGCGGCGCTGGCCGAGGCGGTGCGCGCGGTCATCGGTACGCCGGGCGGTGCCGCCCGCTGGTCGGAGGGGGAGCCCTTCCAGCTCTGGTCGCAGGACTACCGCGAAGGGCTCGCGGTCACCGAGGACGGGCTGTCGATGCCGATCAGCGTGCTGCGGCCCCGCCCGCCGGCGCGTGCCGGCGCCCTGGTCGTGTACGCCGACGATCGCGGCCGCCACGCGGCGCTGGAGCGGAACGGCCTGGCGGCGCGCCTGTCGGACATGATCGAGCGGACGGCGGGCGCCGTGCTGCCTGAGCTGGTTGTCGCTGATCTGCCGGGCTGGGGTGAGTCGCGCCCGGCGCTAACGCCGTTCGCGGCGGCCGGCTGGGGCGGCATGGACCGGATCCTGTCCTACCTGGCGTGCGCGATCGGCGACGGCCTGCTGGCCGTGCAGACCAGGGCGCTGTTGGAGCTGGCGCGCGCCGTGGCGCAGGAACGCGCCGGTGCCCCGCTGGCGCTGGTCGGACGCGGCCTGGGCGGCGTCGCGGCGCTGCTGGCGGCGGCGTTGCTGCGCGACCCGGCCGCCGCGGAGCCGAAGGTCGCAATTGTCAGCCTGGTAGCGGCGCTCGACTTCCCCGCCCGCTTCCTGGACCTGGCGACCGAGCCCGAGTACCGCTGGCCGGCGGCCGCCTTCCTGCCGAACGCACTCCGCCACCTGGACCTGCCGCTTGTGGCGCGGTCCCTGGCGGTCGACCACCTACTGCTGGCCAATCCCCTCGATGCGATGCGCCGGCCGTTGCCCGCCTCCGAAGCCACTGAACTGTTCGGCGATCTCAGTCCCGGCTGCGCCCTGATGCCGGAGTGCGACGAAGCGCAAGTGGAAGCCCACCTGTCGACGGCGCTCCGCGACTGGTCAGCAGCACCGGGCGGCGCGAATCGGCGACCTGCCTGAGCACCCAGCCGGGGTTGGCTTCAGGTCCCTCAACGGGATGATGTCCTCAGGAAACTTCACGGCCATGGCAACCACTCCTGATCCGAGCAAGAGGATAGGACATTGACCGAGTCCTCGCTCACCTCCTGGCCCCCGGAGCGGGGTGAGTTGTGCCTGCCGCTGGACGGCAGGGAGCTTCGCAACGCCACGGCCCTCACACTGCCGATGCGCAGCCCGCGCCAGACCGGGGCGCGCATCGCGCTGCAGTTGCTGGACGCGGAGCGGTCGGTCGTCGCCGAGAGCACCTTCGCACTCGATTGGGAGGGAGACAACGCCATCCAGCTCTGGCCCGACACGCTCGAACCGCGCTCCGGCGCGCCGAACCGCGAACGGCTGGGCGCGGTCACCCACCTGCGTCTGCGGCAGCGCTCCGCGGGGTGGTGGCCGGCCGAGCTGGGTGTGGGCACGCCCGTTCTGAGCGACCGCCCGCCGGCGTGGCGGGTAAACGAGAGCGACACCGTGATCGAGGCCGGCTGGCACCGAATCGCCAGCCATCCGTTGCAGTGGTCGCTCGCGAGCGATCCCGGCGGCCCGGCGCCGCTGCTCTACTCCCCGTACGGCGAGCAGACGTTCGACACCGGGACCGGCCTCCTTCACGCCGGCACCGCGCCCTGGCTCAAGTTCGGCTATCCGATGGAGGAGCAACCCGGCCGCCTGACCGTCCGCCGCCGCTTCGACCTGGACGTCACCGGGCAGCGCGAGATCCTGGCCAAGCTGGTCTGGGACCGCGACACGCTGCTGACGGTGACCGCCACCGTCGACGACGGCCGCGCCATCTTCCTGTGCCGGGACCTGGAG
>JAGWBI010000047.1 GCA_021295965.1 Dehalococcoidia bacterium
TTGTCAGCCCAGGCAGTTGAAGAACTAACCGGCCGCCATCGGGCGCGGGAACAGGCGTTGACGGTATCCCGTCAGGTGATACGCCATTCCGCCAACGCCATCCGAGCCGTGCATCGCAATGATTTCGACGAGGCGCGTCGTCTCATCGCGGAGGCCGGGGAGCGACTGTCGGAAACCCGGCCCATACGGACGGACAACCCGGAGATTTACTATGCTGGCTTCCTCTCCGACGCGCGTAAGGAGTTTGCCGAGGCCAATATAACTTTGGCGGTGATTTCCGGCGGCGATATTCCCGACGCCGAGACACTGAACATGGATCCGCCGGCGTACCTGAACGGAATGGCCGAGGTGATCGGGGAATTGCGCCGCTACATCCTCGACGCTCTGCGCCGGGACGAAACCGGTCGCTGCGAAGAGCTGATGGAACTGATGGACGAGATCTACGGGATACTGGTCACCGTGGACTTTCCCGAAGCGGTGACCGGCGGCCTGCGACACAGCACCGATGCCATGCGCGGCGTGCTGGAACGCACCCGGGGCGATCTCACCATATCGTTGCAGCAACGACGGCTGGAACGCAAACTCTCTGACCTGGGACAGTGAGGGACACGCTGATCCCGTTCCGCGCTCCCGGTTTTCTCGCCGCCCGCTGGAGCAACGTGGCTCTGCTCTCATGGGCAGTTGACGGCGACCTGCTGGAACCGTTACTCCCATCGGGCTTGGAAATCGACCGGTGGGGCGGCAGCCCTTACATCAGCCTGGTTGGGTTATGGTTCGACGACGTCCGCGTTTTCGGAATACCTTCCCCGCTGCGGCGGTACGAAGAGGTCAACCTGCGTTTCTACGTCCGCAGGGCGTCACGTTCCGGCGCTGCTGCGCCCGGCGTGGTTTTCGTACGCCAACTGGTGCCGCACCGGGTCACCGCGTGGGTGGCTCGTTTAACGTACCGGGAACCGTTCTCCGCGGTCTCCATGCGCCATCGGTTTGATGACCCGGACTCGCCGGACGGCCAGTGCCGTGTCGAGTACGGTTGGCACAGCGGCGACAACCAGCACAGTTTCTCGTTGGTAAGCGACACCGCCCCGGCTTATGCCGAACCGGGTTCCCTGGAGGAGTTTCTTACCGCCCGCTATTGGGGATACAACGGCAAACCGGGCGGCAGCACCCGGGCGTATGGACTCAAACGCCCACCCTGGTTGATACGACCCGCCAGCGCGTGGCAGATCGATTGCCACGCCGTTTCGGTGTACGGCCCTCAGTTTGGCCGCATAATGTCCGGCGCTCCTTCTTCCGCCCTGCTGGCGTCAGGCTCCTCGGTAAAACTCAATCCACCGAAGCGGTTGAGCGGTTGAAGGGAATTCGTTGAACCATGCCCGATCTACGAAACATCACAACCATCACTTTCGACATGGACGACACCCTGTGGGATTTCCAGTCGGCCATGAAATACGCCTTGGCCATCACGCTGCAACGCCTCAGGAGCATCCTGCCGGGGGATCCCACGGCGGGACTTACCGTGCAACGGATGATGGACATTCGCGACGGCGTGGCGCTGGAAATGGGCGAGGGAACGGTGCGACAGGAAGAAATCCGGTACGCGGCGATGGTCAAAACCCTGGAATTGCTCGGTTCCGCCGACCGGGTGATCGCCGACGAACTGTTCAGCATCCACATGGAGGCGCGGCTGGCCGGCGCAAAACCCTTCGACGATGTGCCAGATGTGCTGGACGCTTTGAAAAACCGCTATAGGTTGGGAATAATTTCAAACGGAAACAACACGCCTCAGGCGGTGGGCCTCGATGACGTTTTTGACTTCACCGTATTCGCTCACGATTGTGGATTTCCCAAACCGGACCCGCGCATTTTCGAATACGCGCTTGCGATTTTCGGTGATGAACCGCAGCACGTGGCGCACGTCGGAGATTCTCTGCCAAGCGACGTCCAGGGAGCGAACAACCACGGTATGCTCAGCGTTTGGCTGAATCGCGCCACCGCCGCCAACGGGACCGGCATCGCGCCCCAACGGGAGATCCGCGGCCTGGCCGAGCTGCTGGATTTGTTCGGCATGGCCGGGCGTTGATTTGTATCATAGCGAATCGGCAAGTTGAGATTGTCGCCCTGCCGTTGGTAGAATATCCGAGTCTATGGTGATCGAATCTATAGCATCCTGTTCCTGGGAGCTTAATTTTGTCTGACCTCACCCAACGCGCCGCCGCACACCCTTACCCCGATACCCTGGACGCCATCGAGGAATGCTATCGTCGTGGCTGGACGGACGGCTTGCCCGTTGTACCGCCAACGTCGGATCGGGTCCAGGCCATGCTGGACGCCGTGGGTCTGGCACCGGATGTCGTGCTGGGGGATGTTCCCGTGCGGCGGCGGGCGCTTACGGCGGAGCAGGCGGCGGCCAATGCGGTCATGGCCGGCTGTCTGCCGGAATACTTCCCCATCGTCCTGGCCGTCTTCCGCGTGCTATTCGAGCACGATCCCAACTGCATACATGAGGTTTCGGCGGTCACCAATTCCACGGGCGTTTTGGTGATAGTGAATGGCCCAATCCGCCGGGAGATCGGCCTGAACTGTACCGACAACCTGTTCAGCCCGGGGAATCGGGCGAATTCCACCATTGGTCGCGCCTTGCGGCTGATCCTGCTCAACGTTTTCGAGCAGCGGCCCGGCCTGCTGGACCGGGGCTGCATGGGCAGCCTGACCAAATACGGCGTGGTCATCGGTGAAGACGAGGAGAACAGTCCCTGGGAGCCGCTCCACGTCAGCCTGGGATATTCTGCCGAGCAATCCACGGTGACGGTGGCGACGATCCAGGACCCGTCGATGCACGCCAACCGCTACGGCACCACTGCAGAAAGCCTGCTGGATTCCATCGCCGACGGGATGTCGTCCCACGGCATGGCGGTGTACTTCGGGAGGGAAATCAAATGGGTTTGGGTGGTGGGACACTGGCATTCGGAGTTGTTGAGTCGTCTGGGCTGGAGCCGCCGGGATATGCAGGAATACCTGTACGAGCGGGCCTGGCGCTCCGTGGGCGAATTGAAGCGTCTCGGCATGGTCAACGGGGCGGTGGAACCCGGCGATGACGATCAGCGCCGAATGTCCGTCGCCAGCCCGGACGATATCCTGATACTCAAGGCCGGGGGCGACAGCGGCATTTACAGCGAAATCATAATGAACTACTACGGCGTACCCGCAGTTACCACCCCAATCGACGTCGGCCACTGACGGCGGGCGCAGGAGAGCGAGATGACGACCGGAAACACCGCAACCGTACAACTGATCGACCCCACCGGGTTTGACCCGGGCGAAACCGCCATGGCCATGGCGGCCCGCACCGCCGATCTGCGCGGAGCGCGCCTGGGCCTGCTGGACAACTCCAAGGCCAACTCGGATGTGATCCTGTGGGCCATCGCCCGGGAGCTGGACGCCGAGTTCGAGTTCTCGAACATCTTTTACACCCGCAAGCACAGCGCGTCGCTGCCCCCGTATCCCGAGGTGCTGGCCGACCTGCACCGCAACGCCGATTTCGTAATCGCCGGCGTCGGAGATTGAGGGGGCTGCTCGTCGGGCAGTTTGCACGACGGAATTACTTTGGAGCGGCAGGGCATCCCGGCGGCGACCATCATCACGTCGGTGTTCGTCAACACCGCCCGCGCCTACACCAGGCTGATGGGAGTTCCCGACTTCCCGTACCTGGTTTGTCCGCATCCCATCACCAACGCGGGCGCCGACGGGTTGCTGGAGCGGGCCCACGCGTTGACCCCCGAGGTGCGGGGATTGCTCATCAACGGGGCCGTTCCCGGCCGTTGATCTCGGGTTGGAGTGACACTGAGTTATGCCAGGAATAGGGGATCTGTTCCGCAGGGTTTCCCGCCGCAGGTCTGGATCGGAGGAACCCAATCCCACTCCCAATCCCGAAGGGTTTGAATCTCGGTCGTATCCCGCGCCTGATGCGGAAACCGGCGAAGCCCCTTCCCGACCGCCGGGGAGCGAGGAGGAAATTCGGCGAGGGGACAGTCCGGACAACGCTCCGCTTTGGGATTCTGCGATGGGTCCCCGGGGCGCTCCGGAACCGGAGCGGGCCGAGTTTCATGCCGGCCCTACTGCGGATACCGTAATGGCGGATGCCCTGCGCTCCGCCCCCAGCGTAGCGGTCTCTGACGCGCTTCCCATCACAGCGGGAGACGACGTTCTGCACGATGACCACTTGCTGGTGACGTGCCCGTACTGCGGGTTGGATGACCAACGGGTGGGCTCCAGGTGCACCAATGCCAGGTGTGGCCAGGTTATCGTCCGGCTTCCGCCCTGGGCGCAGCATCGGCGCCAGAACTGGCTGGCCCGCCGCTTTTCCTGGCGGCGCATTATTACCGCGTGCATCGTCGCGCTGTTCATCGTCTTTGTCATTTGGATCAACTATCCATTCGCTCCAAACCCGACGGTGTTGTTCAAGAAGACCCTGACCCAGATGACCATCGACAGCGGTCCTGGCGCCTGGGCGGTTGCCGGGCGTAACCTGCGCCACAGTCGCTTTGTCGAATTGGGGCCCCCGCCGCCGGCGGGAATGGTCAGCGCGTGGAATGATGCGATCCCGGGGGATCCTCTGGCGTCGGAACCCGTGTCGCAAGACGGCCATATCTATGTTGGCTCCTCCGCCGGCGTCTATGCCCTTGCGCCCCATGACCTTTCCCTGGTGGAAAAGTGGGAAGGGGAAACGCCGGGACGTATCACGGCATCGGCAGCGGTGGTGGGGTCCCATCTGTTTTTTGGCAGCACTGATCACACCATCAACTCCTGGGACGCTTACGACGGACATGTGCGTTGGAGTTTCCCGGCGGAGGATACGGTAGAGGTCCCGCCCATGGTTGCCGACGGCCTCCTTTACATCAGTTCAGGTGAAAGCTGGGTGTACGCTCTTGACGCCCATTCCGGCACGGAGATCTGGCGCACGCAGTTGGAGAGCAACGCCAGTGATGCGGTAGCCATCCATGATGGTCGGTTATACGTCGGCGACGACAAAGGGATTTTCTACGTCCTCTCGGCCCGAACCGGGCAGGAATGGTTCAGATTTAGAACCCCTCGCGCCATCACCGGCTCGCCGACGATCTCCGCGGATGGTGAGAGAGCCTATTTTACTTCCGGCGGGCAACTGTATGCGGTGGATGCTCGGGTCAGGGAAATCCCGGGTCTGTACCAGTTCAAACAGATCTGGGCGCAGCTCTGGTGGTGGCAAGTCCCCGGAGTCCCACGCCCCCAGGGACAACAGGGCGGGCTATGGCGTTTTACTCCCGAAAATCCCTTGCAGGGGTTGAAGAGTAGCCCCGCGCTGGCCAGCGACGAAAATGGGGAGACGATTTACGCGGGAAGCCATGATAACGTCATGTATGCCCTGGACGCTATGGACGGTTCGCTCCGATGGACATTCGGAGCGAATAACGATATCTGGGCCTCGCCGTTGGTTGTGAAAGGCCAGCTGATTTTCGGCGATGATGACGGCAACCTCTATTCATTGAACCGGGACGATGGCACATTGACGTGGAGCATCAACCTGGGATCGAGGATTCGGATCCCGCCAACGATGATCAGGGGAGTACTCACCGTGAGAACAGCGGATGGCACGGTGTTCAGCATTGAGTAAATGCCGGGAGCGTTGCCAGTCGTTTTTGTGGCACGCCGTAAACTGCGCCGACCTCTGATACCAACCAGCGTGGCCGGCAAAATCGCTCGGGCGGGCGAAAACGTGGACGACCGCGCCCCTCGTGCCGCAGTGACTCTTCGGCGCGCTGCCCGACTGCGTCTATGGCATCCATGCAACTGGCGGCCGAAGGTATGGCGGCACCCTCGCCGGTCCGCCATCGGGGAAATTAGGAGCGCCCGTGGGCTATCGACGCGACTTCCTCGAAGGGTCTCCCTGATCGGACCAAAGGACGGCCCACATAACACCATTGGACTATATCCTGCTCCAAAACTCTGCTAGAGACACATTTCTAACTCGTTGCTGCCGGCGGTTGACTTGCCGGCGCTCACCCGTCGGTGATAAATATAGAGTTAAAGTATTGTGGAAATGATGAATACATTTGGAGGATTTATGAGGCGTATTTTGCGATTGAATTGGACTGTAGCTCTGGCAGCTTTGCTGGTTCTGGCGATGGTCGCCGTTGCGTGCGGGGGAGGCACGGCGGAACCTCCTGCGCCGCCCGCGCCACCCAACGCCGGTACTGGCGCCGCCGCTGGCTCCGGTACTAGCGCCGCCGCTGGCTCCGGTACTGCCTCGCAGCCGACTGCTGCGCCGGCGGAGCAACAACCCACGGCTGCCATGACCCCGTCGGACGAACCCTTCCGCATCGGCGTAATGGAATCCCTCACCGGCCCGGGCGAAACCTACGGCAACGTGGCGGTGCAGGCCAAGCAGATGGCCGTGGATGAGATAAACGCCGCCGGCGGCATCAACGGGCGTATGCTGGAACTGGTCGTCGAGGACTCCAAGTGCGCCGCCCAGGACGCCATCACCGCTTACAACAAGCTAACCGAGGTGGATGGGGTCAAAATCATCCTGGGAACTTCCTGCAGCGGCGCGATGCTGGGCGCCGCGCCTTTGGCCGAGGCAGACGGCGCAATTCTTTTCTCCGGCCTGGCCACTAACCCCGACATCGCCAACGCGGGAGACTACATTTTCCGCACGTCAATGAGTGACCTCCAGCTGGGTATCGACACCGGTAACGTCCTGTGGGCCGACGGGGTCCGCACGCTGGCTACCATCACCGAAACCACCGACTACGCCGAGGGCGTGCGTCACACTACGGTGGAGCAGTTCGAGAAACTGGGCGGCCAGGTGGTAGCCGAGGAACGGTATGCCTCCGACGTCACTGACTTTCGCAGCCAGTTGACCAAGTTGATAAACGCCGACCCGGACGCGATACACATTGCAGCGCAGGCGGAATTCTCCGGCGGCACCGTCGTCAAGCAGATTCGCGAGTTGGGATACGAGGGGCCGCTGTATTCCGAAATCGTGCCGGTGGGAGCGACCGCCCTGGAAGTCGCCGGCGACGACGCCACCGGATTGAAGGCGATCACCGCCGAGCTGGACCCGGCCAACCCCAAGGCCCAGGATGTGCTCAACAACTTCCGCGCTCGGTACGACTACGTCACCCTGCCCTGGTATCTGGGCTCGGCCTACGATGACGTGTACATCGCCGCCGAATGTCTCAAGATGACCAACGATGACCAGGACGCTGCCGGGTTCCGTGACTGTATGTACCAGGTCACTTGGAGCGGAGCCATCGGCGATGGTTACAGCTTCGACGCCATGGGTGAGGTGGTGGGTTTGTCCAACGTGGTGGTTGAGGTACTGCCGTTGGCCGAGCGGACCGAGGACAACCAGGGCTATCGTGTCCTGGGACCGGCGCCGCTGGACGCTGATGCCATGGCCGCCACCACGATGATGGGATCCGACGAACCCTTCCGTATCGGCATCATGGAATCGCTCACCGGTCCGGGCGAAACCTACGGCAACGTGGCTCTCCAGGCCAAGCAGATGGCCGTGGACGAGATCAACGCCGCCGGCGGCATCAATGGGCGGATGCTTGAGATCATCGTTGAAGACTCCAAGTGCGCTGCCCAGGACTCCATCACCGCTTATAACAAGCTTACCGATGTTGACGGCGTGAAGATCATCCTCGGTACCTCTTGTAGTGGCGCGATGCTGGGCGCTGCGCCTTTGGCCGAGGCGGACGGCGTGATACTGTTCTCCGGTCTCGCCACGAACCCGGATATCGCCAACGCCGGCGACTACATCTTCCGCACGGCGATGAGCGACCTCCAGTTGGGCATAGACACCGGCAACGCCCTAATCGCCGATGGCATTCACCACCTGGCCACCATCACCGAAACCACTGACTATGCGGAGGGTGTACGGCGCACCACGGTGGAGCGTTTTGAAGAACTAGGCGGTGAGGTGGTGGCGGAGGAACGCTACGCCACCGACGTTACCGACTTCCGCAGCCAGTTGACCAAGCTCATCAGCGCCAACCCGGATGCCATACACATCGCCTCTCAAGGCGAGTTCTCCGGCGGTACGATAGTCAAACAGATCCGTGAGCTGGGCTACGAAGGCCCGCTGTACTCCGAGATCGTGCCCGTCGGCGCCACCGCTCTGGAAGTCGCGGGAGACGCTGCCACCGGTCTGAAGGCCATCATCGCGGAACTGGATCCCTCCAACTCCAGGGCGCAGGAGGTTCTAACCAATTTCCGCAACCGGTATGACTATGTCACGCTGCCCTGGTATCTGGGTTCCGCTTACGACGACGTGTATATCACGGCTGAATGCCTGGGGCAGACCAACGATGACCAGGATGCCGCGGGGTTCCGCGATTGTATGTACGGCATCACCTGGACCGGAACCATTGGGGACGGCTACAGCTTCGACTCCGACGGAGAAGTCACGGGCCTGTCCAACGTGGTGATTGAAGTCTTGCCGCTGGGCGAGCGCAACGAGGCCAACCAGGGCTACCGGGTGCTGGGGCCCGCTCCCATGCCCTGATTTATCGGACAATCACGCAACCGACGGAGCCGGTCGCCGCCACGGGACCGGCCCCGTTGTGTTATGATTCGCTCCGCAATAACTTGTAGCACAATATGATCTGACCATATTCAGGGTGTTTTGTGGCAAGTAATCAGGATAGTGCGCGCGGGCTGCCCCGGTTGCTGGATATTCCCGGCACCCGCCTGTTGGCCGCCGTATTGACGGCAGCAGCGCTCGGCTACATCGCGTGGAAGATCGGCCAGTCGCCGCCCCAGGCGTTGCAGTTCGCCTTCAACGGCCTGGCGGTGGGCGCAGTGTACGCCCTGTTGGCGATGGGCTTCACGCTGGTTTACAGCACCGTTTGGTTTTTTGACCTGTATTACGGCGCGGCGGCGGCCCTGGGCGCCTACGGAGTCTTTTACCTGCGGACGGCCACGGCTCTTGGCTCTCGGTTTGACATCAACAGCATCTACGTCAACGCGGTGTTTGCTGCCGTGGTTTGCGGCGTGGCTACCTGGTGCCTTCGCAGCGTGCTCTATCCCCGCCTTCGCGGCCGCTGGAGCCCGACTACGATCAGTTTCGTAGCCGGTGTGTTGGGAGGCGTGGTCGGCGGTTATACCGGCGTCGTCCTATCCTACCCGGCAATCCTCCACATAATGCTAAGCCCGGCCATCGGCGCAGCAGTCGCCGTGGTCGTAGTGGCCCTCGCGTGCCGTGCTGCCCAGGTCCTGCTGCCCAGCCGGCGACTTTACCTGGTCGGGGCGATAGCCGCGATTCCTGCCGCCGCCCTGGGAGCATGGTGCGGGTACCTGCTTTCAGACGCTCCCGGATCCGGACTGTACCTCAGTTGGGCGGTGTCCTGCCTTTTGGCCGGCGCTGTCGGTCTGGCGTTGTATCGCGGTTTGTACGTTTACATGCGGCAACGGGCCCGTTCGCCTTTGATCATGCTGGTTGCTTCGCTGGGGATCCTGCTCGCCATTGCTGCGTTCATCGGCATCGTCTTCGAAACTGCGCCCAGGCCGCTGCCCAACGCATTCGGCAGCGCGCCGCTCAAGTTAGCTGGCGCCAGCATCAAAGGCTTCAACGTCTTCGCCATCGGAGTCGCGCTGGCCGGGTTCGTCGTCATGTGGCTCATCTTGAAGCAGACCTCATTCGGCCGGGCCGTGAGAGCCATCGGCGACGATGAGGAAGTTTCCAAGGTCGTGGGTATCAACACCACGGTGGTTATCGCTGCCGTGTTCTTCATCGGCGGGATGTACGCCGCCATGGCCGGCATCCTGACCGGACACGATACGGCGCTGCAACCGCGCATGGGTCTGCTGCTGCTGCTGAAGGGATGGATCGCCTCAGTGGTCGGGGGGATCGGCAACATCTACGGCGCCATCGTGGGCGGATTCGTCCTGGGCCTGGTGGAGCAGTTTGGAATCTGGGATTTGGCCGGAGCGTGGAAGGAAGCCATTGCTTTTGTCCTCCTGATTCTGTTCCTTTCCTTCTGGCCCCAGGGCCTGCTGCCGAGGCGGTGACGACATGCCGGTGAATTTCCAAACCCTCCTCGCCGTGGCCAGGGAACCGCGCCGATTGCGTGACATGGCCCGGGGCAACGTGGAGTTGTGGGCCAACCTGTTCATCATAGGATGGGCGGTGGCGTTCATGCTCTGGCAGGGCGTGGGCTTCGCCGTCATTGTGGGCACCGTGTTCGCGATTTGGGCGATACTGGCCGTGAGCCTCAATCTGGTAGTGGGGTTTACCGGACTGCTGTCAGTGGGGCATATCGGCTTCTTCGGTGTCGGCGCTTACACCATGGCCGTACTGACCTCGACAACTGACTACGAGTTGTTGCGCACGGCGCCCATTCCGGTTTTCGGGTGGCCGTTTTTTGCCGCCCTTCCAGTTTGCATCCTTTTGGCCGGCCTGACCGCTTTGTTGGTGGGTGTGGCTTTCAATCGCTTTCGTGACGACATATTCGTACTGGTATCCTTCGGGTTCGCCATCATCGCATTCAGCGTATTCCTCAATCTGCGCAGCGTAACGCGCGGAGCGTACGGCATCCACGACACGGCCCGCCCCCAGATCGGCAGCTGGGTGTTCGACGGTGAATTGGAGTATCTGCTGCTGGCGCTGGTGTTCCTGGGATTGATAATGCTGATTTCGTGGGCCATCGTGACCTCTTCCTTCGGTCGCGTGCTGACCGCAATCCGGGAAGACGAGCAGGCGATAGAGGTTTTCGGTTATCAGTCCAGCCACTACAAGCTGGCGGTATGGGTTATTTCCGCAATGATGGCGGGTCTGGCCGGGGGCCTGTTCGCCAGCTGGACCTCCTTTATTGATCCGAACTCATTCATCCTGCTGGAGTCGGTGCTGCTGGTGTCCATCGTGATCCTGGGCGGCCTGGCGACCATCTGGGGCTC
>JAGWBI010000079.1 GCA_021295965.1 Dehalococcoidia bacterium
GCACGTCGGTGCTGGTGCTGCCGTACCACAACCCGGTGGAACTGGCCAAGTACGCCGCCACGCTGGACCAGATGTCCGGCGGCCGAGTTGTACTGGGTGTGGGTGCGGGCGCAATGACCGAAGAGTTCGAGGCGCTCGGTATTCCGATGCGGGAGCGAGGATCGCTGACCAACGAATCCATGGCCATCATGAAGGAGCTCTGGTCCAACAACCGGCCGGAATACCACAGCCGCCGATGGGATTTTAGCGACCTGTACTTTTCGCCCAAGCCGGTGCAGCCGTCCATCCCGCTATGGGTTGGTGGCTCCTCTCCAGGTGCCTTGCGCCGGACCGCACGGGTAGGCGACGGCTGGCACCCGACAGGCCTTTCGCCCGAGGACTTCGCCATCGGAAAGGCCGAGGTGACCGCCATGGCGGAAGCAGCGGGGCGAGACCCTTCCGCCATTACTATGTCCACTCGCGTCGAGGTAGAGGTGCATGGCGGCCCCTCCAGCCAGCGTGCCGCCTCTCGTTCCCGGTTGCCGGGAGACGATCCAGGCGCAATGCGTGCTGGGATCGAGGCCTACCGAGAGGCCGGAGTAGAGCACATGGTGCTGGCCCTCAATTCCGGTGATATATCGGCACTCAGGCGGACAATGGCAATCATCTCCGACGAGGTACTGCCTGCCTTCCGCTAACCGGCTGGTTGCTAGCGGCCCCCCTCCTGATGCTTCAGGAATTCCTCCAACTCCAGGCGGTCCTGCTCCAGCCTCTCCATCTGTTCAGGGCTTGGCGGGATGGCGCCGTAGTGAGTTGCCTGGAACTCGTCCACTATCCGTGACACAGGATCTGCCGGCAGAGATCCGGACAGGTCGCGCTGGTGCTCTCTCGGCGTCGCCCACGAATCCCTAGGGCGCCCGGCCCGACGCGCTAACTCCAGCAGGGCATGGTAGTAGTCGCGCGGTGTCGAAAAAACACGCGAACGATTTCCGGAACCTCGCCGCCTTCCGGGAAATAAGCTGCTCAACGCATCGCCCACCTCCTCCCCGGCACGGCTGAGGCTGAACAGGGACTCGCGTACCTCCACCACTTCGCCGCCTCCGGCATGACGGCGCCGATTCCGAAAAAGCCAGTAGACCACCCCAACCGCTGCAATGGCTCCGAAGGCAGCGGCAGACCACTGCATCACCGTCACCAGCAGGTTCCGATCAGAGTCTGTCTCAACTTCCCGCAGACTCTCGTGAAACGCGTCGATGCGCCGCTGGGCTTCCAGCAGGCCCTCGAAGTCGCCTCCTCCCATCATTTGCGAGATCCAGTTGCCGAGGCTTACCAACCCTCCGGCAATTAGTCCCAGCAGCATTATCACCGGCTCAAGGATCTTCAGTCCGACGGCGCCAATCAGTCCCGCCGCTGCCCTGCTGACATCGTCGAGACCTCCCAGACCAAGGCCGCTGATCACCAGCCCCAGAACCAAAACTCCCGCCACGCAGACTATGATCGGCCAGAACCACTGCCTGGGCAGTTCCCGGCCTTCGCCGCCGCCTGCCGAGAATCTGGCCAGCGCCATTCCGGTGAGACCCACGGCAAAGAAGCCAATCACGAAGAACCCGCTGACTATCCTGCCATCAGTGGCAGCGTCAATCAGCGCCGCTGCCAGCAGGGTGATCATGCCAACCTGGAACGCGGGCCGGATCGAGTCCAGGGTGGCCTCCTCACGCGAGAGTTCCACGCCCCGCCACCAAGTGACCAGCAGGAAAATCGTGGACCCCACAAAGAGACCAACGCTGTCGGCTTCCGGTGGTATGAGCAGGCTGAATGGATGGAAGACTAGCCCCGCGTTCCATGCAACGAGCACCAGGATGGAGGGCACGCCTGACCCTATTCCAACCATTCCGCGCAGCACGGGTGTGATCCGCAGCCCCAGTATCCATAGCGACAGGCCGAATGCCCAGGCCAAGGCGACTATCACCAGCCAGAAGGGCGGGGAAACAGTCGCGAATATCAGGTACAACGTGCAGCTCTCCAGGTAGAGAGCCACCGCAAACACTGATCTATTTCGCCAGGCCGGTCTCATTCAACGCCCCTTGCCTCAATTAAAGGGGCTTGTCCAGCCGGCGGATCATCTTGCCAGTCAGTAACATCTTCAGGCAACTGGTCCAGAAGAGGCCCGATATTGATGACTGGGGCATTCCCGATCTGCCTCGGCGCGTCACCGTCTCCGGCAAATAATACGCTGGTCCGGTAACCGCTTTCCGAGAAAACAAGAAGTTGCTCCGGGATGGAGTCGGTCAAAGCTGCCGTTACAAAGATTACCGTGGCTCCCAAGGGCAGATTGTCCCGCTCGGCGCGGAACACATTGGGAAGCATTGACACAACGTAAGGAGCCGACATGGCCAGCGCCTCGAGGGTCATGGTCAACTGCTGCG
>JAGWBI010000048.1 GCA_021295965.1 Dehalococcoidia bacterium
TGATACCCAGGGACTCGTCCATGCGTTCCCGTTGCAGCTCGTGGGGAATGCCCATCATGTAGGCATCGCCGGGCAGGGCGCCGGGTCCGACGCCGAAGAGGACGCGCCCGTAGGTCATGTGGTCCAGCTGCACCATGCGGTTGGCCACCATCAGCGGATGGTGATACGGCAGGCTGACCACGCCGGTGCCCAGCTTGATGCGGTTCGTGCGCTGGCCGGCGGCGGCGATGAAAACCTCCGGCGAGGAGATGATCTCCCAGCCGGCGCTGTGGTGCTCGCCGACCCAGGCCTCGTCGAACCCCAGCTTGTCCAGCCATTCAATCAGTTCCAGGTCGCGCTCCATGGCCAGGGTCGGGTTTTCGCCGACCCGGTGGAACGGGCCAAGGAAGATGCCAAACTTCATTCGCTCGGGAAACGCCATATCAGGTCCTCCTCCGTCAATGGGAAACAGCGGGTAAAACCCCGCTCACGCACGTGGGACAGGGTGACGGACACCCCGCAATTTGCGGCCATTCTGCGCCCGGCGTTATTTCCTGTCAATCAAGCGGGGCAACAAAAAGACCGGGGAGCGACGCTCCCCGGTCGAATCTGCTCAGGTTTGCGGTGCGGCCGTCTAGTCCGCAGCCTGGGGCGCCATCTCTTCGTGGGGCATGACCGCCACGGACTGCGCTGCCTTTTCGTGCCGGCGGAGGATGAAACGCGGCACGATGACCCAGAGGGCGAACAATCCAACGAAGGCGGCACCGGCGGCTATGGCAATCATCTCAATCTGTCTCCGAACTGGTTTTGGGCGAGAACCGCCCTATCTGCTTGGAACGCAGTATCGCAGCAGATTGTTACGCGGATTTTGCGCCAAAGTTACGCCTGTGTAACCTAATGTTACGCTTGTGTAACCAATAGTTCTTTCACAGGGTTCGTGAACCGCGTTATTTCCAACCGCACCGAGACCGACGGCAATCACGTTCGAGGTTACGCAGCGGCGACGCCAAGCCACCAGTGCTTGCCCTTGCCGCGCCGCTTGCGTTCGTAACCCCGGGCCCGGAGTTCCAGGCCGAACTTGCGCTGGCTGTGGGCCAGATACCCGTTTTCCAGGCACCAGCGGGCATAGGAGGTATAGAGGTCGCCGGCCAGAGCCTTTGCCTCGTCGCCGGTGGCGCAGGCATTGTTGACGAAATCATCCACCGACCCGTGTTCGCTGGCCTGTGAGGCGACGCTGAAACGGGGCTGCGGCGGGGCGTCTGGAGCCACCCAGCCAGCGGCCGGCTCCGGCCCGGCTGCCCCTGAATGGTTGCGATGGGGCCGACCCTCGTATGCGCCGTAGCCCGGTGCGGCGACGACTGGGCCTTGACTCATGGCGACGGCGGACTGAATCTCCGCCAGCTCGCTCAGGGCTCCGTAATCGCCGTTAGCGGCGCGGGCCGCCGTGGTCGCCGGCGCCCCGTCCAGGCAGTACGATGCGAAAAGGGTCAGGTCCAGATACCGGGACAGGCCGCCGAAGTGTTCCCATCGTATTTCCTGACCGTGCCACTGCCCCGGATCAACGGCGAACCGCATCTCAGGGCCGGCGAAAACCTGCCGGTAATCGGCGGGGACGTCCCAGGTCGGCGCCAGCAGGTTTTGATCCACGCTGCGGGCGATCAGAAAGATGACGGCTCGAACGGTCCGGAGGTCGGAATTGGTTTCGTCCAACGGTCCTGCGCCGTAAGCCCTCTCCATTTCTCGATGGGTCTGCAGGGCGGACAGAGTGAATGCGCTGCGGATCTGGTTGCCGGCGCAGCGCAGCAGCGATTGCTGGTCGATCAGGTCCAAAGGAACTCCGGCGTCGATGGTCACGCCGTCGGGCATATGAAGTTCCGCGCCGGAAGGGAAAAAGGCCACCGAGATCAGTCCACGATGGGACGCCACGAACAGGGCCATTGCCAGGCAAAGGTTCTCTCTGGCCAGGCGGACGCGTTGGCCCGGAGTAATTGCCTCGGCAGAGGGAGTCGTCATTCTCAGACAGATACACAGGTAGGGGCGAAACATGTTTCGCCCCTACCTTCCGGCGGCCGTCGGCGCCGCCTGAAATGGTCTAGGTGTTGATATCCATGACGACCTTGATGATGTTGTCGTCGCGCTGCTCGTACATATCGTAGGCTTGCTGGATTTCCGAGAAGCCGACGCGGTGGGTTATGAGTTCGGCAGGATCGGCCCAACCGCGGGCGCGCAGGTCCACCATGTCCTGGATCTGGCTGATGGGGTCGCCGCTGCGGGCGCCGGTGGTGGGGATGATGCGCGGCTGTTTGTCCATCCACAGGTTGTGCTCGATGGGCACCATGTGGTCGGTCTGGATGCCGAAGATGATCACCTGGCCGAACTGCCGCACGTGGCGGAAGCACTCGTTCAGAGAGTCGGGGTAGCCGGCGGCTTCCACCACGGTGTCCGGGCCCTGGCCCCTGGTTATCTCCATCACCGCTTCGTGAACATCCTGCTTGTCGGGATTGATGCGGTGGGTGGAACCCATCTGCTTGGACTTCTCCAGACGGTAGTCCAGGGGGTCCACCACTATGACATTCCGCGCGCCCATGCGGGAGAGGATCATGGTGAAGCTGAGGCCGATGCTGCCCTGACCGAAGATGAGGATGTTCTGCTGCAACGGGCTGCCCATCTGACGGCAGGAGTACAGCACGGTTCCCGGGGGCTGGCACATGACCCATTCGTCCAGGCCGCCGTACTCGGGCAGCAACGCGATGCGCCCGGGTGCGGAGAGGACGTACTCGCAGAGGCCGCCGGTTCCGGGGAAGGGAATGACGATGACCCGCTGGCCCTCGTGGTACTCCTCGGTCTTGCTATCGACGATTACGCCGGCCAGTTCGTGCGCGCCTTTGCAGGGAGCCATGGGATACTCGGACTCGTCGAGTATCGGGCCGTAGGTGTGGCGTATGTCGGAGCCGCACACGCTGACGCACTCCATCTTGACCAGTACCTGGCCGTCGTCGGGCGCAGGGGTTTCGACTTCGGTGAACTCCCAGCGCTTGGGGGCAACTAGTTGGGCTGCTTTCATGTCAGGGGCGCTCCTTGGTAACGAATAATGTGTCATTTGATACAAGACGGGGCAATCATAGTATGCGCCGGGATTGGCGGCAAGAGTTGGGACGCAGTAGGCTACTCGTCGTCACGCGGTCGCTGACGATGGCCGAAAAGGTCGGCCAGGGGAATCGCCAGGCCGGGGAGCAGCGGCGTGGTGAGCGTGTCGCCGATGCCCAACACGCCGCGCTCCACGTACTCGCCATCGCGCAATCCCAGAGGCAGAACCGTATCGTTTAGAGGATCGAAAATCCAGTATTCGGGAACGCCGGCCTCGGCATAGAGCTGTCGCTTGCGGACCAGATCACGGTTGCGGTCGGAAGAGAGGATTTCGATCACGATGTCCGGAGGCCCCTCTGCATAACCGCCGACAAAAATGTTCCCGTGCTCAACCCGAACGACTGAAAGGTCCGGTACCAGTACTCGGCGCGGCTCTCGAGATAGGATGACCACCAACTCGCTGTACACTTCAGCTGGAGGCTCCGTAAAACTGTCCAGGTAGTTTCTAAAGTATGCCACCAGCCAGTCCTTCGAAAACTGGTGAACACGTCGTGGCCTCGGCATGATGTAAAGCTCTCCGTCGTCCAGTTCCAGCCAGCGGTATTCGTCAATTTCCGGCAGGGCGAGGAACTCGGCGACGGTCATGCGCATCCCCGTGCGCAGTTTGGGTTTGGCGGTGGTCATGGCGGCCTCCCGGCGGGTTACTCCTCGCGGGGCGGGCGACGGCGGTGGTGGAATATGTCGACCAGCGGGATGGACAGGCCGGGCAGCAATGGCGTGGCGAGGGTGTCAGCGGCGGTGAGAGTGGGACGCTCTACGTATTCGCCGTCGTGCAATTCCAGTGGAAGCACTGTGTCATTCACCGGATCGAAGATCCAGTATTCGCGGACGCCGGCTTCGGCGTAAATGCGCCGCTTGAACACCAGATCATGGTTGCGGTCCGAGGACAGGATTTCCACCACGATGTCAGGCACACCCTCGACATGGATGGTCCCCCCAATGTTGTCACGGCCGGCGAGGATGACAACGATGTCCGGCTCTACGGCGCGCGGGAGTTCTGCGGAAAGGATAGTGGTTATATCCAAGTGTATTTCCGCTGGAGGGATTTCAAAGGCATCGATGTGATCATCAAAATAACGGGCGATCCAGCGCATCAGGAACTGGTGGTCTTTGGTGGGTGTGCTCATAACGTAAAGGACCCCGTCGAACAGTTCCAGCCGCTCGTCGGTTTCGCCGAGGGCCAGGAATTCGTCGAGGGACATGCGGGTCCCGGTGCGGAGCTTGGGTTTGGAGGTGGTCATGGCAGCCTCCGAGCATCCCTACTTGCCCAGCGGGCCGTGGAAGCGGGGCAGGATTTCCTCGCCGGCCTGCTCCAGTTGTTCCATGGACTCGGTGCCGGCGCAGAGGGGGCGGATGACGAACTTGAAGCCGCCAGCGTCGATGTACTGCTGGATGAAGTCGCCGATCTGCTCGGAGGTGCCGACGGCGGAATACTCGGTGAAGTGAGCGTCGGGACGCTGGCGGGTCACGAACTGCTCCGACCTGGCCTCGCCTTCCTTCTGGTCATCGCAGATATAGTAGCCGACGAGGACGCCCACATGGTCTTCCTCAATCTCCCGATCGTACTGCTGGGCGGTCTCGAAGACTATTTCCCGGCCGGAACGCACTTCGTCCGGCGTCGCGCTGGACACCAGCCAGCCATCGCCGACGCGGCCCACGCGCCGGGCCGCCGCCGGGCTGCGGCCACCGATCCATACCGGAGGCGAGGGCTTGAGGAAGGTGCGCGGCGTGACGGATACGTTGTGGGTGGTGAAGAACTCGCCCTCGTGGGTGACTCCCTCCTCTTCCCAGAGGCGGCGCATCAGGGCGATAGCCTCGTCGGTGCGACGGGCGCGGTCGGCCTTGGGGACGCCGCAGGCCTCGTACTCGTCGGGGTCCTCCTGGCCCAACCCGACGGCTGGGAAGAAGCGTCCCTGGGACAGCCAGTCCAGGGTGGCGACCTGCTTGGCGAGGACGACCGGGTTCCGCAGGGGCAGCGCCAGGACGCTGGTGCCGAACTTCAGGCGGTCGGAGTAGCCGGCCACCAGGGACAGGGCGACCATTGGCTCCAGGCTGAACCGGTCGCTGCAGATGCGGTCGCTGAGCCAGATGGAGTCGTATTCGTATTTGTCCCCCAGCTCGACCAGGGTGCGAAGAAAGTTGGGGTCGTCGCCCCCCTGTCCAAATGCGCCGGGGACGTAGCCGATGGCAACGCTCATGATGGTTGGCCTCCTTGGGAGTTGGCGGTGGTTGCCGCCGGCGTATTGTAGCAAACGGCTTTCAGCCACTTAACGGCTCCAGTCCCGCCTCTGCCCTCGCGTCGTTGATGTGGTCCAGCACGCGCATTCGCAGGGGCGGCAGTTCGTAGCCGACGTCGGCCATCATGCGGCTGTTGTCCACCAGGTACACGTGGGGCACCGGGCGGCTGCCGGTGGTGATGCTGGCGTCGGGAATGTATGAGCGCACGATGTCAGCCACGTCAGCGATGGTGGCCAGTTCGCCGCCGCTGATGTAGATGTGGTGGTTCAGCTGGTCGGCCAGGGCCACTCGGACGAATATCTCGGCGGCATCCTCGGTGTGGATCATGGGCGAGGCTTCCATGGGGTCGAAGTCCATGCTCACCGGCTGGCCCACGGCCGGCAGCGACATCATCAGGCCGCCGATCATACCTGTCATGCCGGTGACGCGTCCGTGTCCGAACACGGTGCAGATGCGCACGCCGCGAATGTCCAGGCCGTGCAGGGTGCGGTAGCGGGCGGCGGCAAAGTCGTTGACCGCCTTGGTCATGCCGTACACGTTGATGGGGGCTGGCAGGTCGTCCTCAATCAGCGGCCGGTCGCCGAAGGTGTCCTGGACGCCGTACACGGCGATGCTGCTGGCGTACACCACCCGACGTATGTTGCCCCAACGGGCGGCCTCGAAGATGTTGTTGGTGCCGTCGATGTTGACGGCCATGCCGGTGGCGGGGCGGTCCTCGGTGTCCGGGGGCAGCAGGGCGGCCATGTGGATGATGCGGTCAACGTCGTGTTGGTTGACCGCCTCCAGGATATGGTCCAGCCGGGTCACGTCGCCGCGGTAGATGGATATGCGGTCCAGCAGTGGCTGCAGGTTGGCCCGGGGCGGCGCCAGGTCGAAGCAGACCACCTCCTCGCCGCGTTCCACCAACTTGCGGATGATGCGGTTGCCGATAAACCCGGTGCCGCCGGTAACCATCACGGACATTGAGAAACCTCCAGAGCGACCGCCGGCAGAATACGGGATGATGAGCAAGTTCAGGGAAAACCGGCGGCGCAACGCTGGGCAGCATCATACCCAGCAGGAGGGAAAGGACGCAAGGAAACCAAAGGCAGCCTGGGCGGGCCGGATCGTCCCTTAATGTTGCTGCCTATCCTGGAGCCAGGAACGCAACTCTCCTGGCGTGATGATGGGTATGGCAAATTCGTCTGCGATGATGAGCAGGTCGGCATCGCCCGTGACGAGTGCGTCAGCCGTCCAGTGGCCGGCGGCTCCAGCGCTAAGTTCCAGCGTATGGTCGCCACCATCTCCTCGTCCAGCCCCAGCGCGGGCATCCTGGGGCGCAGGTGAACGACTATGTGTTTTTGGCTCGGTTGCTTGGCGTACTTTCGTTTTTAGGGGGTTGCCACTACTTCGGGACGGCGCTTTTGGTTCGGACTTGGGGCGGGCCGCTTGTACGCCCAAGTTCCACATACATAATGTCCACAACGTCATTCGAGTCGATTTCGCTGGGAACGCTGTCCGAAATTTGTTTGGGATCAAGTTCGTCTTGCTGGTTAGCCAAAGTTAAGCCTCCTGGTTGGCGTTTGGGTTCTTACGGTCGGCGGGCGTGGTTCCTCCAGTGGGCGGCTGCCACTTCTTGGCTTTGCCGCCCGCCGGCCTCGGCATAGGCCGGCCGCCACCCCGCCGGTCTTTTAGCGCAACAGTCCGCTGGTGCGGATCAAATTCTTTACCGTCCATCAGTTTCAGGTCTCCTCAATGGTGTGTACCGCTCTTCTGTACCAGCCCTCGACATGCTCGGATTCCGATGCGTTGGCAACCCACGCAGATACTACGATGCCCCTAATTTCCGCCGGAATGATGAAATCGTGTGTCATCTGCTCCGTCTCATTGGGTTCAACCGTAACATCCTCTATCGTATGCATATCCGGCACATCTGGCACTTCATGCCAAGGGAATTCGACATCCAGCTCGTTATTTGGCGTGCTGTCGAAGTCCCGTTGCATTTCTACCACGCTATCGTCATCGTATGGTGACAGCACCTTGAGCCGCCAGCGTACTGAGGTAACATAGCATCGACCCGTTCCGGTGTTAGTAGCGTTCAAAGTGACAACTACGGCGTCATAGCTTTGGCTTGCCGGCACTCTGGTCACCTGAAGGTCCATGGTGAGGCTGGGGAAGCGAGGCCGGCTCTGGTCTGCTATGTAAATCGTTACCATGAACGCTGGCACTCCCACCAAGCCTATCACCGTTCCCAATTTCCCAACGTCAATCGAGGCAACCCCGAGTGGTGGAGCCCCACCAACCCAATTATAGACGTTCTGCGTTATGGCGATGGCTACGGTGAACGTCAGGCAAATGACAAAGGCGATGACGACTGCTTTCGCAACCCGACTTGCAGCGATGGCCGTCAGCAGAATTCCAATATCATAGCGCATAGGCAATTAGCTCGCGCCTTGTCCAGCCGGATGGGCGCATTATACAGCGTGGCGAGTTGTCTTTATCCCACCTACCCCAACCCACCATACCACCGCCCGGTAACGGACGGCTCCATGGCCAGGCTGAGCCGGATGGCCGTCACGGTCTCCCCCAGTCACGGCGCAGACGCAACAGCGTTATCCAAAACGTGCTGAACGGGACCGCCGTCTATCTCCGGCAAGGGTGGCGGTATGTCCTCGGCGTGGACGTCGCAGACGGCGGCCAGTTCCGTTATCGCTGCGTCGCCTATGATGGTGGTTAAATCCGGCACGACGAACCTGCGCATGTCGTCCAGCAACAGATTTTGATGAGCCCGCTTTTTATTCGTCCGGGCGTACATCATGAACGATAAGCCTATGGTGTCATTGCCAGCGTCATTTGCGAGTCCTACCATGATAAACGGCGAATCACGGTGCACGGTATTGCATTGCTGAACGAGAGCAAATACCGCCGGCTGAGAACGCCGGACAACCGTTGCCCTGCACTGCGTCTTGACACTAAACAACCCCGTGCTACCATGCGGCCATCCTGATAGCCGGCGCATTCCCCGCCGGTTTTTCGTATAATTGGCCCATCCGAGCAGTCGAACCCACAATCGCCCAAACACCATAAAAGGAGCGTGTTGCCATGGAACCCGACCGCGACATCCTGTTGAAACTATATCGAACCATGACCACCATCCGCCATTTCGAGGAGCGCGGCGTGCCCGAAACCGGCCAGCGCGGGATGTCCGCGTCCGTCCATTCGTCGGTCGGCCAGGAGGCGGTGCCCACCGGTGTCTGCGCCCACCTCACCGACAACGACTACATCGGCAGCACCCACCGCGGACACGGCCACTGCATCGCCAAGGGCGTGGACCCCAAGCTGATGATGGCCGAGCTGTTCGGACGCAGCCACGGCCCCAACAAGGGCAAGGGCGGCTCGATGCACATCGCCGACATGAGCAAGGGGATGCTGGGCACCAACGGCATCGTGGCCGGCAGCGTGCCCCTGGCCGTGGGCGCGGCGCTCACCTCCAAGATCCAGAAGCTGGGCCGAGTGGCCGTGGCCTTCTTCGGCGACGGCGGCGCCAACCAGGGCGTGCTGCACGAGTGCATGAACCTCGCCTCCGTGTGGAAGCTGCCGGTGATCTTCTGCTGCGAAAATAACGGCTACGCTGAATCCACGCCGGTGGAATACGGCCTGTCGGTGGCCAACGTGGCCGACCGCGCCGCATCCTACGATATGCCCGGCTTCCACCTGGACGGGATGGACGTGTTGGCGGTGTACGAGGGCGCCGGGCAGGCGGTGGCGCGCGCCCGGGCCGGCGACGGGCCGTCCCTGATAGAGGCCCGCACCTACCGCTACTACGGCCACACCGTGTTCGACAACCCCCTCACCTACCGCACCAAAGAAGAGGAAGACCACTGGCGCGCCCGCGACCCGCTGCTCACCTTCCGCAACCACATGGTCGCCCAGGGCAACGTCATCACCGCCGAAGAGCTGGACCAGATGGACGAAGAAGCCCGGCAACTTATGGAAGAAGCCGTGGCCTTCGCCGACGCCAGCCCCCTGCCCGAACCCCACGAAATCTACGAGGACGTGTACGCCGACTACCCGGTGGACATGATGCGGCGGGGCGCGAATATGCCCGTGTAACGCGCATCGTCGAGCCCATATCAGCAGGAGGCGGATATGGTCATGGACCTCGGCAAGGGCCAGCCCAATCTGACCGATGTCGAAATCTCGGCGCTCGGGAAACTCATTTATCGTCTAAAGATCCGGCCGCTGATGACCGAAAAGGACATCGGCAAATATGTAATTGTGGATGTGTACAGCGGCGAGTACGAAATGGACGAGGACAGTGTCAAGGCCGATCACCGGCTGAACGCACGAGTCCCCGACGCTTGCGGGTACATCATGCGCGTTGGATATTCCGCAGCCTATTTTATTGGTTGGCACGAGGAGCCGGAACTGTGACCGATGGATACGTCACAGCCACTCGCAAACCACTGTTACGAGTTACACTTCTCGACACCGGAGAGCATCGGCATACGATCCCATTCACCCTGGATACCGGTTTTACCGGTCAGTTGCTTCTGCCGGAGCGGTATGTTCGCAGACTGGGAATCAGCATGAACAGACAGAGCACTGGGCGTTTGGCCAGTGGCGAGATGATCGAGATCGCCACTGGCGCTGTGACGGTCATTTGGAACGGCAGGCGTCGCAGTGTTCGAGTCCTGCAACTCGATTCCGAACCCCTTCTCGGCATGGAATTTCTCTGGAATCACCGCATCACCTTTGACGCCGTTGCTGACGGCGCTGTGAGCATCACTCCATTGATCAAAGATCGCATGATCAAAGATCGCATGGGAGGCTGAAACCATGACTACTTCCACGCCGCCGCCCAACCTCAGTCCGGAGCAGATCGCCGATCTCGGCGAAAAGATTTACCGCGAGAAAATCAGGCCAACTCTTACGGAAGCCGACATCGGCAAGTTTGTACACATCGACATCAACAGCGGTGAGTACGAAATTGACGACGACGACATAACGGGAAACTTCAAGCTACGGGAGCGAGTTTCGGAAGCCCGCATCTACGGAATGCGCGTCGGCTACTCCGCCGCGTACTTCATGGGTGGTTACGATGAGGAACCGCGATTGTGATTCACGGTCGGGTTACCCGCTCGCGCCGGCCTGTTATTGCTATCGCTATCAGAGACGGCAACGGTAATTGGCGCACTATGAACATCACAATCGACACTGGCTTCAACGGACAGTTGGCTTTGCCGGAACTCCACATACGCCAACTCGCCCTGACGCTGGATCAAAACCAAAGAGCGACACCCGCGATTGGACAAACCCGCATCGTATCCTCCGGTTACACACAGTTGCTCTGGAACGGCGCTCCTCGCGACGTCAGGGTAATTCAGGCCGGCACTAGCCCTCTTCTCGGCATGGAATTTCTCTGGAACCACCGCATTACCATTGACGCCGTTACCGATGGCGCAGTGAGCATCACTCCATTGATCAAAGATCGCATGGGAGGCTGAAACTATGACTACCCTTACCGAAACACCCATGACGCCCCCGCCGGG
>JAGWBI010000014.1 GCA_021295965.1 Dehalococcoidia bacterium
CCTGGGGGTCTATCACCCAAATCCCTCCGGAGCCGGTGCAAAACACTCTGCCTTCGGTATCCACTTTCATGCCGTCCGGCACCCCGGGCTCGGCCGATGACATATCGCAGAAAATACGGTTGTTGCTCAGCGTACCGTCGGCGGCGACATCGAAGGCCCTGATGAAACGATGGGTACACACGTCACCGCGCTCCGCCTCCTCGACACAGCGTTCGTCGAGGCGGCTGATGGCGACATAGAGCACCGATTCGTCCGGGGATAGCGCCAGGCCGTTGGGATATTCGCACTGATCGGTAGCCACGTGCAACGAGTCGTCCGGAGCAATCCGAAAAACGCCGGCGAAACCGAGTTCCCGCTGTTCTACAGGGATGCCGCGTTCCGGGTCGGTGAAATAGACGCTCCCATCGGACCGGCAGATTATGTCGTTGGGACGGTTGAGTCGCCTCCCTTCCCACCGGTCCGCCACCGTCGTTACCGCTCCATCCGCATCCATCCGCGTGACCTGCCGGTTCGCGCCTTCGCACATCAGCAGCCGGCCCTGGCGATCGAGGGTGCAGCCGTTGCCTTCCCCGGTATTGGTGCGAATCGCGACGGGATCGCCGCTGCCGTCCCAACGCATCAACATGCTTTCCCGGTGGCGGACGTAGGTCAGATAGTTGCCGGGATGCCACAGCGGCCCCTCGGTGGGCCCGCCAGCGGCGATCAGGACGGGATCGCCCGGCTCAACGATTGCAGAAAGGTCTTCAGGCATGGTTACTCACTCCGGGGGTTGTCGCCGAAAACGTGGCCAGGATGCAGGTTTCGATGGCCTGCTCCCATTCATCCAGGTCGAAGAAGTGGGGCCCGGCGCCGCCGTGGTAGGCTACGCGGCCGTCAACATCCACCAGGTACAGGCGTTCCGGCGCAGCGCCGTAAGCCTCGTCCACTGCATTGTCCATATCCTCGATAATCACGGGCAGGCCAATTTGAAGGTCTATGCTGCACGATTGCGCCACCGCCTCGCGCTCCGCGGAGCTCCGATGTTGACGGAACAGAACGCCTTCCTGGACGTTGCTTTCCACCTGCCATCCGTCGGTGGGGTGGGCTTCCTGGACATACACCACGAAGAATTCCACATCGTCCCTGAAACGGCGGTAAATCCGGGTCATGCGCTCAGTCTGAGCGCGGAACGGAGGTCAAGTGTAGCTGCCGAAAGCCAACGCCACCGGCCGCCGGCCGCGATAATCGGACAGCCGCACTCGGTCCTCCGAACCCAAACGCTTGAGGCAGAAGTCGGGGGCTCCGGCGCCAACTTGAGGGCCGGTTTCATCTCGCAAAAGGATGGCGTCGAGGGCGGCGCGAACTTCCGCGGGCAACTCGCCCTGCCAATCATCAACCAACTCGCGCGCCGTGATCCTTCCGCCGTTGGTAGCTACATCCGGACTTCCGCCCCTGGCCTCCTTGATCGCAGCGACGACTCTCCGGAGATCCTGCCGGTCGGCATCGCTCAATCCGCTGATAATGCTGTCGCGCTGCGCCTTCAACATGGTTCCCTCCGCTGTCTCAAACGCTATGTGGCTTGATTTCCACTGTTGGCGTCAAGATAACATTTGGTCATAGCGCAGTCCATCGGTCGCCCCGCTTTCCCAGTACGGATCCGAGTAAACGCATTTCACATCTTGCCAAAAACTGGTCGCGCCATTAGCCTCTATAAGGTTGTTTCCTCTCAACCTTGATTATAAAAACCGCCGCAAATTATGCTGTTCGCATCCAACATCAGCAAAGCCTATTCCGAGCGGACCCTGTTCAGCGGGCTGAACGTGTCGATGGCCGCCGGCGACCGCATTGCGCTCATCGGAGCCAACGGTTCGGGTAAGACGACGCTTCTGGACATCCTCGCCGGCGAGACCCTGCCGGACGACGGTTCAATATCCGGGCGGCGCAACACCACGGTGGGATACCTCAGGCAGGAACCGGCGCCGTTCGCCGGCCGGTCGTTGCTCCAGGAGGTATTGAGCGCTCACCACGAAGCGATTGCGGTCGCCGACCGGATTGCCGCAGCCAGGGACGATCTGTCGTCCGCTACCGATCCGGCCAAACAGAGCGACTTGATCGATCTGCTGGCCCGACTCGACGCGGAATTGGAAGCCGTGGGCGGGGCTGACCGCGACCACGAAGCAAAGGCAATCCTGTCGGGCCTGGGCTTCAGGGAAAGCGACTTCTCCCGCAATATGCGGGAGTTCAGCGGCGGTTGGATCATGCGGGCCGAGCTGGCCCGGTTGCTGTTTCGGAACCCCGACCTGCTCCTGCTGGATGAGCCGACCAACCACCTCGACCTTGAGGCAAACCTGTGGTTCGAGAAGTACCTTTCCTCCTTTGCCGGCGGAGTGGTGATCACATCCCACGACCGCGCCTTTTTGAACCAGGTCGCCAACCGCATACTCGCCATTGAACCGGGAGAAGTGGTCCATCATCGGGGAAACTACGATGATTACCTGGTCGCCCGCGAGCGCGCCCTGGAGGTCAAGCAGGCCGCCGCCGCCCGCCAGGAGCGCGAGATACAGCGGCAGATGCGTTTCGTCGAGCGGTTCCGCTACAAGGCGACCAAGGCCCGGCAGGTGCAGAGCCGACTGAAACAGCTGGAAAAAATCGAAGTCATCGAACTGCCCCGAGCGACCAGGAAGGTCAGCTATTCGTTCCCGGAACCTCCCCGCAGCGGTTCCGAAATTATCAGACTCGACAACGTGGGAAAGTCCTACGGTGACAACGTGGTGTACCAGGGCCTGAACCTGACCCTGGAACGGGGCGACCGCGTCGCGCTGGTCGGTCCCAATGGCGCCGGCAAAACGACGCTGCTGAAGATCCTCGCCGGAGCGCTGTCCATCGACCAGGGGGAGCGCAGGCTCGGCCACAATGTGATCGCCGCCTACTACGCCCAGCACGTGCTGGATCTGCTCAACACGAACAATACCGCTTTCGAGGAATTGCAGGAGGCGGCGCCGGCCGAATCGGAGCAGAACTTGCGCACTACGCTGGGCGGCTTTCTGTTCAGCGGCGAGGACGTCCTCAAGCCGATATCCGTGCTGTCCGGCGGCGAAAAGGCGAGGGTGGCTCTGGCCAAACTGCTCCTCCAGCCCAGCAACTTCCTGCTGATGGACGAACCGACCAACCATCTGGACATCACGTCCCGGGAGATCCTGGCCGATGCCCTGGGCGACTACCGCGGCGCCATCTGCCTGGTGACCCACGACCGCACCCTGATCCGGCAGGTCGCCAACAAGATAATTGAAATTGAGGGCGGCATCCCCAGGGTCTTCCCCGGCGACTATGACGCCTATCTTTACCGGAAACAGCAGGAGACGGAGGAGAAGCCCACCGTCAGCGCCCCCGCGGACGAAACGGCCACCGCCTCGGGCAATACCAACGGCAGGCGACGGCACCGGCGCCCCCTGACTCCCGAAGAGGAGCAGGAGCGCGCGTTGAACCGGCAGGCGCGTCAACTGGCGGCCCGCATCGAGGAGATCGGAGTCGCCATCACCGAACGCGAGGCCGTTTCCTCAGAGTTGGAAACCATGTTCGCCAACCCCGATCAATTTGAAGATCGGGCCCAATTGGAGGCCACGGGCGAGCGCTACCGGATGCTCAAGGAAGAAGAACAATCCCTGTGGGATGAGTGGGAACGGCTGTCGCTGGAAGCGGAGGACGTGGACCGAACCCTGGTTGCGCTCAAAGCGGACTGACCAAAATAACCCAACCGTCATTCCCGCTTTCGCGGGAATCCAGAGAGGGTACAAACAAGCCGATTTTCTTAAGGCAACGATTTTCTGGGTTCCTGCATTCGCAGGGACGACGGTGTGATTTTGTAAACGTCAACATAGCCTAGACAGTTTGGCGCACGTAGTCCCTGCCGTTGCCCTCAAAACCGTTCGCCGTCAGGCTAACCTCATGGTCTCCGGTTACCGCTAAACCGCAGTCTCGGGAATCCCGGATCCGGTTCCCGGTAATGACGTAGTTGCGTGTCTGCTTGTCCCGGGGTGCATGACCTTGCGCCGGAAGGTAACTCCAAAGGCGGATGCCGTTGCGGTTGCCCTCGATACGATTGTCTTCGATGCGGTTGTCTCGCCCGTGCTCGATGGCGATACCATCGAATCGGTTGGCCCTGATCTCGTTATTCCTGACCTCAGTGTCAGTTGAATAGCCCAGCCAGAAACCGTAGTTAGAACAATTGGCGACATTGTCCTCAAAGACGTTGCCCGAAGAGAAAACCGCCTCGAAGGCATTGTTGGGCGAATAGCTGGCGTCGTTGCCGGTTATGACGTTGTGGTTGGAGGGTTCTCGATTGTGGGCCCGGATGAAGAACCCGTCGCCGCTGTAGAGCAGGTTGTTGCCGGCGATCCGGTTGTGGTTGGAGCCATCCTCCAGGAGTATCCCGGCCGAGTCAGCCGTGTCGCACCAGAAACGGTCAGTGTAGCGGATACAGTGCTCCGCCCGGTTGTCCAGAATCTCGTTGTGGCTGGACCGCAGCAGGTAGATCCCGACGTTGCCAGAGTAAGAGGCGTTGTTGGCTCGGATGGCGTTGTATTCAGACCTGACGAGGCTGATACCGTTGAAATTGTTGTTGACTTGATTGCCCGTTATCGTGCCGTGCCGAACCTCACGCAGATAAATACCACCGCCGAATCCTTCTTCTACCGGCGCATCCGTATCGGGGAGCCAACCCGCGTCCCGGGGGTTCGTGTTGTCGGACACCACGCAGCCCCGAATGGTCAGGTTGCTGACATTCTCGGCGCGGATGCCGTAGTGAAAACCAAAAACAATTCCGTTGAGGATCGTCACACTGCTGCAGTCATGGACCCAGATGCCGGCGCTCCCCTTTCCTTCACCGTCCAGCACCGAGCCGGCGAGGTCCAACACGATACCGTCCGTGCATACCTCGATGACGGTACCCGGAGTGGATGGCGCCCTTAGCCCCGCGTACTGCGACGGTTTGAACGTATTTCCAGTGTACCGGTCGGGGATTACGTTGATTTGGGTCATACCGATACGGCTGGGGCGGGAGCGCGAATGTTAGACGCCCGGGTCAGGCACAAGCAAAATCTACCCACAGCTTGCGGTCCACCAACGGATCATCCTCCGGCCTGGAAATATCCCGATCAAAGACCCGAACCGGCGAATTCCCGGCCACGTCCTCCAGCCTGGGTTCGACCACCAGCCGGTAACCGCCCTCTCGCCAGGGCAGGGCCGGCGTAAACCGCCAACTCCCCTCCTCATCGCCCAACTCTGCCTGACCGGATACCATTGCGCCGGCGGCATCGCAGACGCGCAGGCAGTGTTGCAGCAGCCCGTGATCCAGGGGCTTCCCGAACTCGACGACCAGCGCCGTTCGCGTTCTGGCATGTGGAGCAATCAGCCGCCAATCCTGAACGTTGATATGAGACCGCTGAGCCGGCCCGATGCCATAGCGTCGTTCCGCGCCGTGTTTCAGCGGCCGGCCCCCGGCGTCCCGAAAATCTGCATCGACCGACACCTTGATCGGAACGCCCTCCACCAGCGGATAGCCCATCTCCAGGTTGGGAACTAGGCCGCGCTTGATTCGTCCCGGATCCAGCAGCATGGTCACCCGCCGCCGCTCCGGGTCCCATAGCTCCGGCTCCGGCGGGAGAAAAACATCCTCCAACGGTTCGCCGGTGTCATCCCGACAGACCCGTATCGCCCTAGCAGCCCAGCCCTCGCTCATCGGCTCGGAGAAAAGAACGTAGATCCGCAGCAGGTTGACCGGCAATTCGGCGACGGTGGGATATATCTCCAGCACTTCCGCCGTGGATGCAGTGCGGGTGGAATCCCGCTCGATTTCCCAGACCTCCGTGTCGCCGCCCTCGCTTCCAACCAGCAGCGAATAGCCAATACCGTCCGCGAACGGAAAACGGGGCACGAAGCAAACCAACTCATCCCCCAACTCGAACCGGCCGGCTACGCCTGGAACGGCGCGAGCGTCAACGTTCTCCGCCAGGGCTTCTCTCGTATAGACGGCCAGACGCCGACCCAATTCGCCGGCGTCCAGCCCATCCAGTTCCCGCAGCTCAGTGTCAGTCCACCCCTGGATTTCCAGGCAGTCGCGCCCCTCGCGCTCTGCCCATCCCAGTTGCAGACGACGGGAACGGGTCACAGTGTATCGGTGGCGTAGGTGCGCAGGTGGGTGCTGCCGTCCTCATCCTGCTGCAGCATCAGCACGCCGTTGCCGTTGAGATTAGCCATCCGCTTTACGCCCGGATGGGGCAGCAGCTCGCGGGGTATGCCCACGCCCGGCGTAACCGGGTCGGCTGGCGATGCGTCCAGCGAATCGTCCGGCTCCGTCAGCGGCCCCTGGCCGTCGATGTCCTTGCACGCGACCTTGAACAGCGGGTGACGGTCGTTGCACACCAGCAGGTATTCCCCGCCGTCACGCTCGTAAGAAATCAGGTCCAGCGGGTGGTTGTGCGAGCCCAGTTCGGCCACAGTTTTGCCCATCACATGCTTGCCGGCATCCAATTCGGAAAGGGTGAACTGCACCACCGGGGTGCAGGTGTAGCTGGCGAGAATGCTCGTGTTGCCCTGGTACGGCACGAAGGCTCGGATCGGCGCCGCTGTCTCGTACTGCCCGTGGGACACGTGGAATATCTCCAGCGAGTTGGATTGGGCCTCGCCGGTGAAGGGGAAAGGAATGCGCCGCAGGGTTGACGTGAACTCCTCATTGGACGTTCCCGCCACTATGAGCAGCCCGTCCACGTAGGACATATCGGTTACGGTCACCGTCCGCAACTTCATGCGGGTCACCAACCTCGGGTCGTCCTCGTCGGCTGCATCCGTGATGTCATACTGGGAAAACGCTACGTTTTCCAGCGACACGTCGCTGATGCTTCCGTCGCCGGACACCCTGACAATCACCGGAACCGCGGCGTCGCCGCTTCCCCGCATGACCGACAGGTAGGTGTTTCCAGAGGCGGGATGCACCGCCATATCCCGTATCGCTACGTCCTCCCGCGCGCAGCCTAAATATCCTGCCAGAGACGCATCGAAGTTCTCCAGGTTCACGGCTTCCGTCTGGCCGCCGTCTTCGCCGGCATCCACGGCGAAGATCGACGCCCCAACATTGTCTGCGATGAACAACACACCGCCAGGGCCGAACGCCAACGGCCCCACCGACTTGATCGCCGGCGTGCCCACCGTCAGTCCCAGGCTCTCCAGATTCGTCGCGGTTCCAAGCTCAACCATAACGACCTCCCTACGCTTTACGTTACCTGATGTCCGTGAGTGTAGCATTAGCCGCATCGCTGCGCCACCGACGGTTTGAAATCGGTGGGTTTTTGCTATACTTGGCGCGCTTGTTGCCGATACAGCAGGCGGATCCGACAGCAGAGAGGAAAACGCAATGACTACCGAACGCAGAAGAGGCACCGTGACGCTGCGCCAGGTCAGCGGTTCGGCCCGTTCAAAAAAAGTACGGGTTGAGTTGGGGCCGGAATCCGCTTTCGCCGAACTGCCGGCTCCCGTGAAGGTGGGCGACGCTGCGTATTTTCTGGTGAAGGGTCGGGACGGGTACAAGCTTTTGTCCACCATCTGCCCCCACCAGGGCGGCGAGATTGAGGACGAAGGTGACGAGGTTTTCGTCTGCGACGGCCACGGCTGGCAGTACGAAAAGGGCGAGGGCACTTGTGTCAACCAGCCCAATTTTCGCATGAAGGCGTTTTTGGTCACCCTGCAAAACGACCAGCTTGTGGCCTTGGTGCCCGACGAGTAGCTGGGCCAGGTTCCAAACCGATGCGTAGGGGCGGGTTTGAAACCCGCCCCCGCCACGGTGGTGATCCCCGCGTAGGGGCGAATAATCATTCGCCCCTACTTTCCCGGCACGACTAACCAACCATGTCATAGCTCCGCAGCAACTTGCCGGGCAGGGCTCCGGTGCATTCGTTTTCCACGAAGGTAACGGTGCCGTTGACCAGGATGTAGCGTATGCCGGTGGGCTTTTGCACCAGCCGCTTCTCGCCGCCCGGGAAATCGGTCTCGAACTGCGGCTTGTCGTACAGCAACCCCAACTCGTCCATGTTGTAGATCATGATGTCGGCATAGTCGCCGACGCGCAGGGTCCCGCGACCCTTCATGTCGGAGAACGCTGCCGGCAAGGCGCTCATCTTCTGGTGGGCTTGCTCCAGCGTCATCAGCTCGTTGTCCCGGATCCAATGGCCCAGGAAGTACACGGGCCACACGCTGTTGACCAGGAACCTGGTGTGCGCGCCGCCGTCGGATACCGAGATATGGACGTAGGGATTGACCAACCGCTCGGCGCGGGCGTCATCACCCTGTCCGCCGGCCGGGTGGGCGAACTCGGTTTCCAGGTCCTCGTCCAGCGCGATGTCCAAGAACACGTCCAGCGGGTGCTTGCCCTCGGCCTGCGCGATATCGGCGATGGACAGTCCCTCGTACTTGAGGTTGCGCTCCAGGGCTACTTCTACCACCTGCACCTGCGTCCAGTCGGTCCGGGCGTGGGGACGGTCAATCACATCGCGCTTCATGCCGTCACGGATGCCGTCCTCGGACAGTTTGGCGATCCGCTCCTCCTTCGAGCCCACCAGCGGCTGAACCCAGTTGGGCATATAGTCGAACAGGTTGTACTCAGACAGCTTGAACTCGGCTATGGTCGGCACCGAACCCTGCTGCGCCAGAACGGGGAGGCCTTCTCTCCTGACTTCTTCAAGCCAGTCGTAACCTTCTTCGTCGCCCAGAGCCACGTGCAGCGGTCGCCCGCTCATGCGGACCATCCTCTCCAGCATCTCGCGCTGCCCCGGCCGGTCGTCGGAGATGCCAATGGTCCAGCCCAGGTGGCCCACGCCGAACTCGCTGAGGACTTCCGATAGAGCATAGAACTCCTCCGGCGACGCCACGTGGCTGGGCAGCCAACTGCCGTCTTCGGGGCGGTCCTCCAGGTTCTTGTCGGCCGACAGTCCGAACGCCCCCGCTTTCATGGAGTCGTGCAGGATTTGCCGCATCTGGTTCAGCTCGGCCTCGGTCACCGACGTGCGCTCGCGGGCTGGTATCATGCCGAGGACGTAGCCGCGCAGCGGCGAGAAAGGCACCAGCGCACCGACGTTGACGCCGAGGCCCTGGCGGTCCAGGCTGTCCATGTATTCGGGGAAGGTCTCCCAGTCCCAGCGCATCCCCAAGCGCATCGATTCCAGCGGGATCGCCTCGATACGGTTCATCATCCGCATGTTGAGGTCCCGGTCTTCGGGGCGAGTCGGGGCAAATCCGAAACCGCATTGCCCGACGGTCAGGGACGTTACGCCGAACCATCCCGACAGGGATGCGTAGGGGTCCCAATTCAACTGCGCATCATAGTGGGTGTGCAGATCAACTGCCCCGGGAGCGACGATGCAGTCGCTGGCGTCCAGCACCTTGGCGCCGGCGGGGTTGATGCGCCCGCTGACCATGGCCACCCGCCCGTCCTTGATGCCAATGTCGGCGCGGACGCGGGGCAGCCCGGTGCCGTCGATTACGGTTCCACCGCGAATTACCAAATCAAATTCCGGCATAAAATCACCTCCTGCGGCGGTTTTGTTGCGTGCGATGATGCTCTCGGCAGCGACAAGAGCATTCTGGTGCCGCAGAGTTTAGGTGTACCGGACTACCATGTCAATTTCGCAACGAAATCCGTAGTTTTTTTCGCGTTTCACCGACCCTTTGCGCATGATTACGTCCGAGTTCTCCACACGCGACGAGTAATGCCGGCTGCCGGTATTTCCAAATCACCGCACCCGCGCAAGTTTCTGCACCCGTTGGTTCGACGTATCCGCGCCGTAGATGTTGCCTTGGGAATCGGTGTAGACCTGATGCGCGTACTCGAAAGTACGGCCTCGCGCCAACAATTCGCCATCCAGGGTGAGTATGCTTAGCCGTGGCACCTGGTCAGTCACATAAACCGTCTGATCAGCGTCTATGTGTATCCCCATCGGGCACTTGAAATCCGTCCACTGTTCCACGAACTCGCCGTCGCCGGTGAACACCTGCACCCGATTGTTTTCCCGGTCGGCCACATAGACCCGGCCGTCGGCTGACACCCGAATGCTGTGCGGTACGATGAACTCGCCCGGCCCTCGCCCCGGTCTGCCGAACGACGCGATATGCGTACCGTCAGCAGCGAACCGGTGGACGCTGGAGTTGCCGTAACCGTCGGCAACGAACAGCTCGCCCGATGGCGCGACGCACACGTCCGCCGGGTGGTTGAACGGAGCCTGCAGCGCTGCCCGGTCCCGTGTCCCTATCGTCCCCAGCAACGCGCCGGTGGACGAGTATTTCAGGATCTGGTGCGCGTCCCGGTCAACGAGATACACCGAATCGTCTGGCCCGATGTGAATGTGGTGGGCATCCGCCGGCACCCCATCCCGTCGCTCCCATGCCGCCAACAGGTTGCCGTCCCGGTCGAATACCAGCACCGGCGGCCCCTGCCTCTGGAACACGTACACCCGGTCCTGCCCATCCACGGCAACGCCACTGATGCCGCGGAAAACCTGTCCAACCGGCAGGCTTGGCCACTCCGGTTGATACTCGTACACATAGTCGCCCATACCGACGGTTATCGCCATATCTTCGTGCCCTTTGCGCCTCTGCGTCTTCGCGCCTTTGCGTTAATAATCCGTTACCGGCATACCGGCGCTGACCTACCCCTGTGACGGCGCCTGCAACATCGGCCAAAGGGTGGCGGCGCTTCCGCCCATGATCCAGTCAACGTCCTCGCCGGACAGCCATGGCAACGCCGTCTTCCCCAGTGTGACCTGCCCGATGTAGCCGCCCTCGCGGGATGACGGGAAGTTGGAACCCCACATCACGCGGCGCGGCGTGAACGCCTCGATAACCCTCCGGAACATGTCCTTCTCGGCGTCGTTCAAACCGGCGTAGGGGCCGAGGCTGGTGCTGGATATGCGAAGGTAGGCGTTGGGCAAAGCAGCCAGTTCTTCCAACGCGACGGTCATCGCCGCCTTGTCATCGGCGCCGCTCCAGCCGGCGAAATGGTCGGGAGCGAATAGCACGTTGGGATGACGACCGCCAATGGCGCGCATCCGGTTGACCTTGTCCGGCTGGCCGCCGCCGCCGATGGAGATGGGAATGCCCAACGCTTCGGCCCGCTGCCACAGGGCGTCGCAGCGCGGGTCGTCGGGTTCGGCCTGGCTCTGCAGCCGCACGCCCTTCATCGCGCGCTCGTTCACCCAGTACGATAGCTTGTCCGCAGCGTCGGAGGCGGCCGGATCCAGGATGCCGACCGACACGGTGCGAGGGGCATACCGCAACGCGCTGTCGCATTGGTAGGAGTTGTCGAGGCCGTAGGTCCCGTTGGGCTGCACGAGGGTGGCGCACTCCACGCCGGCTTGATCCATCTCCCGGATCAAGTCTTCAACATCGTTGCTGACCTGCGTGGACCATCCCGTGGCGTCGGGATGGAGCGGATGCTGATTCTTGTCGCTGCTGACCACGTGGGTGTGGGTGTCGATGATCATGAGCGCAACTCCTGCTTCGTTTATCTGATACATACAGCGGCAGTCTAGCACACCCGGTTAGCCGGACATCCTTTACAATCGCGGCGCCGGAAATACGGGCAAAATTCCGCGGCCAAGCACACCGACCCGGCAAAAACGAGGAGAATAATGGCTGAAATTTACACCCTGGGAGCCGGAACCCCCACTCCCACGCCAACTCGCTTCGGAAGTTCCCACGTTCTCAAACTCGGCGACCAACTTGTGATGTTTGACTGCGGGCCGGCCGCTACGCACAAGCTGGTAAAGGCGGGGTTGTTCCCCACCCAGGTCGATTACCTGTTTTTCACCCACCACCATTTCGACCATGACATCGATTACCCCTGCTTCCTCCTCTGCCGCTGGGACCAGAGCATCGGCAAGGAGAACCAACTCCAGGTTTTCGGCCCCGACCTGACGGAGAAGATAACCGAGGGCATCCTGGGTGAAAACGGGCTGTTTGCGCACGATTGGAAGGCGCGGGTGAATCACCCCCTCAGCCAGCAGGTTTTCGTCAATCGCGGCGGCACGCTGCCCCGGCCGGCTCCGTCGGTATCGGCGCAGGACGTTGGGCCAGGCAAAGTGTTCAGCGGCCCGGATTGGGCGGTCACCGCCGCCCCCGCCGAACACGTGCAGCCTTATCTTGACTCCCTGGCTTACCGGGTGGATTCCGCCGATGGCAGCGTCGTATTCACCGGCGACACGCAACCCTGCGACTCGGTGATCGAGCTGTCTCGCGGCGCCGACATGATGCTCTGCATGTGCTGGGATGACCAGGCGGTGATGGACGCCAACGGCGAGTACACCGGCCAGTGCGGCACTACCGGAGCCGCGCGCATGGCCCAGGCCGCCGGAGTGAAGAAACTGGTGCTGGTCCACATCGGCCCGCACCTCTCCGCCCACGGTCCCATGGAGCAGGGTATCGGCGACATCAGCCGGATCTATGATGGTGAGATAGTATTTTCGGAAGAGCTGATGCGGATTGCCTTGTGAGAGAACCCGGGGCGCGCGCCGATGCCGGGTCCGGCCAAAGGGTTATACTAATGCCGCGCATGGTCTATCCTTGGGGAGGGCGAAAATCGCCTGTGCCCTTCAGCGCGACCGCAGGAGGAATACACGTATGCACTGTGGAGTGATGGTCACCGGCTACAATCAGGGCGACTGGGAACGCCTGTTGAAGGAAGAATATGACCGCCCGCCGGCCATGACCGACGCCGAAAACATGGATAACACCCTGTATATGGGTGAACTGGTTGAGCCACTGGGGTTTGACTCGATCTGGGCGACCGAGCACTACGGCTCCGCCTACTCCATGCAGCCCAACCCGCTGCAATACCTGGCGTACTGGGCGGGCCGCACCCGCCGGGTTGACGTGGGTACGGCGGTGGTTGTCGCCCCCTGGTGGAATCCGGTCCGGCTGGCTTCCGAACTCTCCATGCTCGACATCCTCCTGCGAGGCCGTCGCCTCCACCTTGGCATCGGGAGGGGCATTGCGCCCCACGAGTATGCTTCGCTGGGCTACCCGATAGGCGAATCGCACAAGTATTTCTACGACGTGATCAACGCCATCAGGGCCGCCGACGGCGCGGAACGCTTCGAGTTCCGAGGCGACGTGTACGACATCCCTCCGACCACCATCCGGCCCCAGGCCCGCCACAAGGGCGAGTTGACTCGCGACATCAAGGTGGCATTCACCACCGAGGCATCGGCGAGAATGGCCGCCGAAAACGGCCTCGGCCAGATGTTCGTCGCCGGCGACGACGTGGACGAGATGACCGACAAGGTGCGGCGGTTCAACCGGATCCGCAAAGAACTGGGCCTCCCGCCGGACCAGCCCACCACACTATTGTGGATGTACTGCGCCGAGACCGAAGACGAAGCCGAAGAGGGGTGGACCTACTTCCACAACCAGCTCATGGCGGCCCAGCATCACTACTTCGAGTGGAACAATCCGGGGTACGAGGGGATCAGCGGCTACGAGGAATACCTGATCCGCCAGCAGGCCGACGTCGGCACCGCGGACGCCGGTTTCGCCGCCCGGCGCGCTACCCAACCTATCGGCACGCCCGACGAGATCATAGAGAAAATCCGGTCGTTGCAATGGACCATCAGCCTGGAAAAGGTGGTGATCCACATGTTCTACGGCGGGATGCCCCGGGACAAGGCCGAGAAAAGCCTGAAACTCTTCGCCGAAAAGGTACTGCCGGCGGTGCAGGAAATGCCCACGCCAATCAATCCCGCGTCCCTGGAATAGGAGTCCTCATCATGGCAGACAAAATTCGCTTGGGATTCGTCGGAGCCAACGTAAACTCGACCTGGTCAGGCCAGTCGCATTTCCCGGCGCTGCTGGCCAGCCCGGACGTCGAGATGACCGCCGTTTGCACCACCCGGCCCGAGAGCGCAGAAGAGGCGAGGCAGGCTTTCGGCGCGAAGCTCGCCTTCCACGATTTCAACGACATGGCGTCGTCGCCCGAGATTGACGCCGTAGCCGTGGTGGTGCGGGTGCCGTCCCACTATGAGCCGACTAAGGCCGCCATCGAAGCCGGCAAACACGTCCTCACGGAGTGGCCGTTGGGCCGCAACACCGCCGAAGCGGAGGAACTAACGGCCCTGGAGCGCGCCAAGGGCGTGCAGACCGCGGTCGGTCTGCAATCCCGTGTCAGTCCCGCGCTGCTGTACGTCAAGGATCTGATCGACACCGGCTACGTGGGCGAGATGCTGTCCTGTACCGTCAATACCTTCCGCGACGGGCCTCTGAACCGCACTTCCGGCGGCACCTGGCAGCGCGACCCGGGCATGGGCGCTAACACTCTCACCATCGCCACCGGCCACGTCATCGACGCCCTGCGCTTCGTGGCCGGCGACTTCAAACGGGTGGCGTGCATGGCATCGACCCAGGTGCCGCAATGGTACGAGACCGATACCCAGCGTTACGTGGAAACCACCTCGCCGGACAACGTGCGGGTATCCGGACAGCTGCAACGCGGCGCGGCGGCTTCGGTCCACGTCGGAGCCGTACCCTGGGCCGGCACCGGTTATCGCATGGAGATTTTCGGGCGGGAAGGCACCCTGGTGGTCACCGGAAACGTCTCATCCCAGCGGGGCGAGATGCTGCGGGTGCAGGGCGCACAGGGCAACCACCAGCTGGAGGACCTAGCAATCCCCGACCGTTTCGTTTACGTCCCAGACGACTTCCCCAAGGGCGACCCGTTCAACGTGGGGCAGTTGTACGCCCTGTTCGCTGAGGCGATCAGGACCGGGCAGAACCGTGCCCCGACCTTCGATACGGCCGTTGGCCTTCATCGTTTCCTGGACATTGTCAAACAGGCGTCCGATGGAGGCCGCGAGCTCACGGTGGGCTGACGCGCCGGGATTAGTAACCGATGGCGTAGGCCTCGCAACGCGGGTCTGCGCCGCCCTGTAACACTCCGGTCTGCGGGTTGCGTGTGATGACGCAGTAGAGGGCCGAACCCTCCCACCACGCCGGATACTGCTCGATGGTATGGCCCTTGCTCCGCAGCGCCTCGGCCACCTCGTCCGAAATACGGCCCTCCATCCGCAACATTCCCGGATCATACCTGGACGCCCAATTGGAGCTGGGGAAGTTGTAGCTGTAGAAGCGAGGTTCCTCCACCGCTTCCTGCGGGTCGCGGCCAAATTCCAGGACGTTCAGCAGCAGTTGCAACGTGCCTTGCGGGATATGGTCGCCGCCGTGCGCGCCCAGGGCCATCACCGACTCGCCGTCACGCAGCACCAGGGCGGGGGCGGGGGTGAGCCGGGGCCGCTTGCCGCCGGCCACTGCCGCCGGATGACCTTCGACCAGCTTCGACTGGGTTCCGCGCAGGGAGAACGCCAGCCCGGTGCCCGGAATTATCGGCCCTCCGTTCTTGGTGCCCTCGCTGGGGGTACACGAGAAGATGTTGCCGTCCCGGTCGATCACGGCGAAGTACGAAGTCCCGCCGCCGCTGACTCCGGCTGTTGCTACCGGAGTTGCCGCCTCCCGGGGAGACTGGGGCGCGCCGTCAATTGTCGCCTTCCCGTTCCGCGGGTCTCCCGCCGGCGGGGTGCCCGGCCAGGCCAGGTCGGGGTCGATCAGGGAGCGGCGCTTGGCCACATATTCCTCTGCCATCATCTCGTCTATCGGCACATCCACGAAATCCGGGTCGCCCACGTACTGCTCCCGGTCAGCGAAGGCCAGGTTCAGCGCCTGACTCACCGTATGGATGTACTCGGGTGAATTGTGGCCCATGGACGCCAGATCGAAACCCTCCAGGATCTTGAGGGCCTGTGGGAAAGTCGGCCCCTGGCCCCACGGCCCGGTGCTGTACACGTCGTAGCCCTTGTAGTTCACCGTCACGGGCGGAGTCACCTGGACGCGATAACGGGCGAGGTCATCTTCGGTGAGCAGACCGCCCATTTCCTGGTTGAATGCAACGATCTTCTGCGCAAGTTCGCCGGTGTAGATGTAGTCCCTGGCCGCCTTGAGAGCCGATTCCCGGCCTTTGGCGACGTTGGACGCCTCCACGTCAGCGATTTTGGACAACGTCGCGGCCAGGTCCTTCTGGTAGAACATCTCCCCTTGTTCGGGGGCGCGGCCTCCGGGCAAGTAGATCTCCGCGGTTGACGGGTAGGCGTTGTACTGGTCGAAGGCGGTTATGAACCGGCCGGCCAGATAGCGGTACATGGGGAAACCGTTGCCGGCCAGGTCGATGGCCGCAGACGCCACCTGTCCAAATGTCATCGTTCCAAACTTGGAAAGCGACGTGATCCATGAATCGGCAGCGGCCGGCGTCAGCGACGACATCACACCGCCCGGCATCTTGCCGCCGTGGTGTTTGTGGAAATAATCCACTGACGCGGCTTCTGGCCAGACCCCGAGGCCATCAATGGTGAGGACTTCATCGCGGTCGGCCAGGTATATCACCGTCGGCGCCACGCCCAGGAAGCTGCAATCATCGACGTGAACGACGTTCAACGCCAAGCCAACCGCCACTCCGGCGTCGATAGCGTTGCCGCCCTTTTTCAGGACTTCCAGGCCGGCCATGGCCGCGCTGGGGTGGCTGGCGACAACCATCCCATTGACGCCCTGCATCAACGGGCGATAACTGGTTAGCGTAGTCCCTTTGACTGGCATTTTGCGGCCTCCCGGATAAGGTCTTGGGTTCTGCGGACTGGCGTGTGATAGGGTCAGGCTCCATTGGTCGCTGCCCATTGTAACGTTTTCGCCGCGATTCCACTTCCCCGGCGCGCTATCCGGCAAGGCAATCGCATTGCCAGTTGCGCGTACGCTGCACTTCCGCCTTCGCGGGATCCAGTGGCCGCAATTGGTGGATCAGTTAACGCATGGATCGCTCGACCCCGGCTTTCGCCGGAGAAATGGGCTTGTGGACTTGGAACCCGATTACCCTTCGCAATCCAGAGACTGGCACCTGGTTACGTTCAAGTTCGAAACCACAGTATTCGTGACGCCCTTACACCGCACGCTTGTCGTAGAGAACGACCATGTTCGATTTCGACGTCTCGGGGCCCTTCATGATGTGCCCCGTAAAGAGCAAACCTTTATTCAGGGCTGTCAGGTTTTGGTAGTTGGCTGACGCCAACTCCTGATCGGAAAGCGCGGTCGGATTGAAAATGTACACCCGGTTGACGTTACCGGTTCCAAGCCGGCCTCGCTTGGATACGTATCGCATTGCAGCGGAATCCTCCGCGGCGACGCCAAAGGTGTTGAGCAACTCCCGGCGCAACTCTTGCGAAAGCTGTTGAACTGGTTTTGTGAATGGCCACAGTTTCATTGCTTTTCTCCTGTCTTCGCGTGCTGATACGAAAAAGGGAGGCGCATTCCGCGTCTCCCCTGTTTCTTCCCACGGGATCCTAATATCGGCCCGTGTTAGCCGGCGTGCCTTGTCTTCTGAAGCAATCGCTACAGTAAACCGGGCGGTCGCCTCTGGGCCGGAAAGGTACCGTGGTGTCCTTGCCGCATTCGGCGCAAACTACCGGGTACATCTCCCGGCCACCCCGGTCGAACCCGCTGTCGTTGCGCTGGCTTCGCCTGGCCTCGCGGCAGGACGGACAGCGTTTGGGTTCGTTGGTGTAGCCCCGTTCGGAGTGGTACGCCTGATCATCCGCGCTGAACGTGAAGGATTGGCCACACTCGGTACAGGAGAGGATTCGGTCCTCGTAAGGCATTCGTGCCCCCTTGATATCGGATAGTTGACAAGTAGACTGGGCCACCATGGTACAAGCCGCAATGAGCCTGGGAGGTCCAGAGGGGAGCTGACGAGGAACCGAAGGGTGAGCTAGGGCGCCAAGGAGCGACCGAAGGGAACTCAGAGTACCGTCACCACATAAAGAGTATCACACCACTCAAACTAAAGCGAATGCGGGATGCACATGCACATCTGTGGGCGGATGAGAACCGGCCGAGGCGCTCTCGATCAATTCTGCCCGCCGCACCCGACATTACGGCGCAGGTTTGCGTGGTAGGATAGCGTGCGATAACGCGGAGGTTTTGAAGGCGGTGTGGGATGGAAGCGGCAGAACTTGGGCGGTTTTACGGTGCTTTCCAGAATTTCCACACCCACTTTACGCTGACCGTTGCCCGCAATCAGGTTCGGGATTTGAACCGCAATCTTTCGCTCTAGCCACCGGTGAAATCCCGAAAGTCGAGCGCAGACAAAGTGACGGAGTGCTCTCCGATGCAAGCTTTGGGCATGGAGCCGTCTCCGACTGATGAACAGCGCGAATTGCGATTATGCAGTTGGCGTACGATTGAGGCTCCGGCAACTGTTTTCAGTGAATTCCAGCGGACCTATTCCGGAGGTTATGATCATGGTGGTTAAACGCCCCACTGTCGAGGAGTTTTTCCGAATCGCCGAGTCTTACAACCTGAACCCCTCGTCGGCCGACGTGGAGTCATTCGTCGATCTGAGCCAGCCCATCCTGGACTCCTACGCCCGGCTCGACCAGCTTACCGCGCCCAGCCTGCCGGTCAAACACCCCCGATCGCCGGGAGCGCGACCCCAACCGGAGGACAATCCGTTAGGCGCCTGGTACTGGCGCACCGACATTACCGGCCCCTCGGGCGGCATTCTCTCCGGCAAGACCGTTGCCATCAAGGACAACGTCTGCGTGGCCGGCGTCCCCATGATGAACGGCACCAGCGTGCTGGAGGGGTACGTCCCCGACGTGGACGCCACCATTGTCACCCGGATACTGGACGCTGGCGGCTCCATCCGGGGCAAGGCGGTTTGCGAAAGCCTGTGCTTCTCCGGTGGCAGCCATACGTCGGATACCGGGCCGGTGCGCAACCCTCACGACCATGCCCGCACCGCCGGCGGCTCCTCCAGCGGCAGCGCGGCGCTGGTTGCGGCCGGCGAGGTTGATCTGGCCATCGGTGGCGACCAGGGCGGATCCATCCGAATACCGGCCAGTTGGTGCGGCATCTACGGACTCAAGCCGACCTACGGGCTGGTCCCCTACACCGGAGTCTTCCCCATCGAGTTGACCCTGGATCACACCGGGCCGATGGCGCGGACTGCCGCCGAGGTGGCGCAACTGCTGGAAGCAATCGCCGGCCCTGACGGTTTGGATCCGCGCCAAGGCGCCGGCCTCGCCGGGCAAGCCTACAGCCAGGCGTTGACCGGCGACGTGTCGGGTCTTCGCCTGGGCATCGTTCGGGAGGGATTTGGCCTGCCCGAGTCTGAAGCGGACGTTGATGCGGCAGTGGAGAACGCAGCCCGCTCCTTCGAGAGCATGGGCGCGCAGGTGGGAACGGTCTCCATTCCTTGGCACCTGGACGGCAACCACGTATGGCGGGCCATCGCGGTGGAGGGAGCCACCATGCTGATGGTGGCCGGCAACAGCATGGGCACCAACTGGAAGGGCCACTACACCACCGGATTGCAGAACGTCTATGCCCACGGCTGGCAGACCAGGGCCGACGACCTGTCGGAAACCACCAAGTTGGTCGTCCTGATGGGACAGTACATGCAGGACCGTTATCACGGCTATTACTACGCCAAGGCGCAGAACCTGGCCCGGACGCTGACCGCCGCCTACGACCAGGCGCTCAGCGAGTACGACCTGCTGGTGATGCCCACCCTGCCCATGAAGGCGACGGTGATCCCGCCCGCCGATTGCAGCCGCCAGGAGTACACCGACCGGGCGCTGGAAATGATCCACAATACCTGCCCCTTCGACGTGACCGGCCACCCGGCCATCTCGGTGCCCTGCGGAACATCCGACGGCCTGCCCATCGGCATGATGCTGGTGGGACGCACGGGCGATGATGCAACCGTCCTCCGCGCCGCGGACGCCTACGGACGCCACAATTAATACGGGAGGTCCCATGCCAGCGCCCAGAGTGATTTATCAACCCAAACCCGGCAGCCCCATCGACGTGGACCGCGAATTTTACGGGCGCCTCGGCCGGGAGACGGAAAGCCGGAGCCTGGTTGAACGGTACGTGGTGCCGATGCGTTCCGGCAAAGCCTGGCCGGTGCTGGCCGGCCAGATTTGTCGCATCGTCGTGGTGGAAGGGGCGCAGGTTGCCGACTTCAACGCGTGGAACCTGAACAATCCCCGGGAACGGTTCTGGGCCGCCCGCACCAAGCAGTTGCACCGGGCCCACGTCAGCACGTACGACCGGCTGTGGTCCTGTCTCCCTTACCTCCGGCCCATGCTCACCATCACCGGCGACACGGTGAACTATCCGCTGGACGAAGACGGCGCCGGATGCCATGACCTCCTTGGCACCCGCTGCGATCCCTACGTTCACAAGATGCTGAACGGTGAGGATTTCGACTACTGCTGCCACTCAAACCTGGTTCGAGCGATCACACCGTACCATCTCAACGAAAGCGACGTTCACGACGTGCTTAACATCTTCCAAGTGACCGGACTGACGCAGGACGACCGCTATTTCGTGAAACCGTCCCCGGCCAAGCAGGGTGACTATTTCGAATTCTTTGCGGAGATCGACCTGCTTTGTGCCATTTCCACCTGCCCCCACGGTGACCTGTCCGTCCAGGTGTGGGGAGAAGACGCCGGCGACCCCATCGACACCTGCCACCCCCTGGGCGTGGAGATCTATCAACCTGAACCGGGCCTCCTGGAGGGGTGGCAATCGCCCCCGACGGTCGATTACCGCGGCATCCACGGGCTTGACCGGCCATGAGATTCCAGTTTCATTGGCGCCCACTTTTGTCATTGCGAGCGCAACGTGGCAATCTGGTTGCTGGAGGCGTCGTCGCTCGGGAAGCGAGATTGCCAGATTTGTCAAAGATCGGGCTTCGCTCCTCGCAATGACAAAACCGGAAGACGTTTGAGAAGTAGCCGGAGGAAATCATGATAGTAGTAACCGGAGCGGCGGGCAGGCTGGGCCGCCGGGTGGTGCAGTTGCTCGTGGACCGCGATCGGGAAGTCCTGGCAACGGACCAACTGGATGCCGATGATCTGCCGGCGAAGTTCGTGCGCTGCGACCTCAAAGACGCCCAGGCGGTGGGGGACATCCTCAAAGGCGCAGAAGCGGTGATTCATATGGGGGCTATCCCCGGACCGTTGCGGGAAGACCCCAGGGTGATTTTCGACAACAACGTGTCCTGCGACTTCAACGTCATGATGTCGGCGGCGGAGTTGGGGCTGCGGCGGGTGGTTTTTTCGTCCAGCGCCTTCGGCATGGGTTGGGCCCACGACGGCAACGCCTTCGTGCCGCGGTATCTGCCGTTGGACGAGGAACATCCCATGATGCCCTTCGAACCCTACGGTCTGTCCAAGCAGGTCGGAGAGGACATCGGCCGGATGATCGCCCGCAATTCGCCCACCACAGTGGTCAGCCTGCGGTTCACCAACGTCGCCCTCCCCGAAGTCCAGGCGGAGTTTCCCTGGCCGGCTCCCACGCCGGAGAACCCCCTGACGCTGGTGATGTGGGCCTACGCCGACGCCCGGGACGTGGCCGAGGCCCAGGTTCTGGCCGTGGACGCCGAGATTGAGGAGTATGAGGCATTCATGCTCGCCCAGCCATCCAGCCGCTTCAACGAACCCACTATCGACATAGTAAAAAACAACTTCGGCGACCGAGTGGAGATACGAGACGGACTGAGCGGCGCCGCCAGCGTCATCAGCACGGAAAAGGCGCAGCGGATGCTGGGCTGGAGACCCCGCCACGATTGGCGATAGGAAAGGAGGACCGCATCCATCATGAAGTTTGCCCTGTTTTTGTTGGGCTCCTGGACGGAGCCGGAAACCAGCGCCCAAAGCCGGATCTTTGGCGAGATGCTGGAACAGATCGAATACGCGGAAGAGTTGGGGTTCGATTCAATCTGGATTGCGGAGCACCACTCCAGCCGCTACGGGATATGTCCCTCGCTGATGCCGCTACTGACCCACATCGCCGCCCGCACCAAAAAGATTCGCATCGGGGCCGGCGTCAGCGTCCTGCCCTTCTACAACCCCATTTTCCTGGCTGAAGAAAGCGCCATGCTGGACGTGCTCAGCAACGGCCGGCTGGATTTCGGGGTTGGCCGTGGCTCGGCTGATTACGAGTATGGCAACTTCAACATCGATATGGACACGCGCGACGTTCGCACCCAGGAGGTGTTGGACATCATTCTGGGGCTGTGGACGCAGTCGGATTTCTCCTATCAGGGCGAGTTCTACCAGGTGAAAGACCTGACCATTGCTCCCTCGCCCGTGCAAAAGCCCCATCCGCCGGTGTACATGGCGGTGTCGCGCACGCCGGCCAGCGTGGACGTCGCAGTGTCGCGAGACCTGCCCATCCTGACCAGCTTTTCGACGCCGGAGGCGGACAACCTGGGACTGTTTTCGCTATACGCGGAACGCTGCGCCGCGGCCGGAAAGGATCTGCCCGTGGGCGAGATGCCCTACTTCCGATACGTGCATCTGGATGAGGACGAGCACACGGCTCAGGAATACCCCCGTGAGTCCATCAGGTGGGTGCGCGACCTGGCCACCTACCGGCGCACGCTGACCCGCGGCGACGAGATCAACGTGGACCTGGACCACTGGCGGACGATTCGCACCACCGAGCCGCCCAGCTACGAGTCGGAACTGGAGGGCACCGTGTACTTCGGCACACCGGACGATTGCGTGCGGAGAATAGAGAAATTGCGGGACGGACACGGCATCGAGTACTTTGGCGCGTGCATGTCCTTCGGCAGCATGGAACACGCCAGGGTAATGCGCTCCATGGAGCTTTTCGCCAGGGAAGTGATGCCCAAGTTCCGGGAGTAAACCGGCCCCGCTCGACCGCCACGGGACGAATCCGCCGCTCTCTCCGGGCAACGCGGCCGGAACGCATCGTCGCGCAAACGCAGCCGACACCGCCGCGTTAATCGAAACCCTGTCGGGCGTCTCGTGGCGTCTCCGACGCAAATCCCCGCAATCTGACGAGGCTGGCTCCGCACGTCGCGCAGCCGGCGATGGTTAGTGAACCGTCGGGTTGCTCGGTGCGTATTAATCTATGCATGGGAACTCATAACCATATTCAGACCCCCATAAGTTTGGATAGGAGCGGAATCAGAAAACAGGAGGTTTCCAATGAGGAACTGCCAAACTATACGGAAACAACGCGCCTCTATTGCCATGATGTGGCTCGGCATCGCGGCCGCGATTCTGATCGTTCTGCTCGGAGCGGCGGCAACATCGCGGACGGCCTCGGCAAACACTCTTGACCGAACTGACCTGGAAATCGTGTATTGCAACGGCGATGGGGTCGCCATGTCCTGGCGCACCGAGAACGATGGGCGGGCCGCAGCGCCCGACGGCTGGAAGGTGGAGCGAAGCCATCAGGATTCAGAAGGAAACCCGGTGGTACAGACCTTCACGTTCATCGGCGATGAAGCCGACGCCTTGCATACGTCCAACCAGGAATACTGGGACTGGGTGGACAAGAGCGTTGATCGGAACGTTCCATACATCTACCGCATCAGGGCCATCAACGCGGACGGATCCGACATGGACGGGAGAGCCTGGTCGCGGAATGCTCCCGCTGAATGTACTGCGGACCCCATCGATGAACCCGGCATATCCGTGCCCGCGTGCCAGGACATCGGGGTATCGATGTTTTGGCATACCAAGAACACCGGTCAGGCCGCAGCGCCCGACGGCTGGAAGGTGGAGCGAAGCCACCAGGATTCAGAAGGAACCTGGGTGGTCCAGATCTTCACCTTCATCGGCGCGGACTCCGACGCTCTCCACACCATCGATAATGAACACTGGGACTGGGTGGACACCAGCGCTTACCGGTACGTGGACTACAACTACCGCGTCAGGGCCATCAACGCCGACGGATCAGACCTGGTCGGCAGAACCTGGTCAAGGTATGCCGCAGCCATCTGCAGGGGAGGGAGCCTCCATCAGCCTGGCATATCGGTGCCGCGGTTGACGGAAAAGGGCGTCTCGATGTTCTGGCATACCAGGAACCGGGGCCAGGCCGAACCTCCGGACGGATGGAAGGTCGAGCGCAGGCACTGGGATTCCGGAGGCTGGGTAGTTCGGACCTTCACGTTCATAGGCGCCGATGCCGACGCTCTCCAAACCCACAGCGAACTGTACTGGGACTGGGTGGACGAAGAGGCCGGTTTCGACGAGGACTACACCTACCGCGTCAGGGCCATCAACGCCGACGGGACGGACATGGACGGCAGAACCTGGTCGCGGCGCGCTCCCGTGGAGGGTTGCCCGTGTGACGATAAGCGGTGAGGAGCGTTACGAAAAACTCGAGGCGATTGCCAGCCACCCGGAGGATATGTCCAACCGGGTGGCCGTACATTTTACGGGCCATGGCCGGTTGGCGTGATATAGTCAGCAACAAACCGGCGCCGGAGAATTGCCAATATCACAATCGCGCTGGCCGCAGCGAGACGCATCAGTCAAACCGCGCGCAACCACGCGAGGGCCCGCCGGTAAATCAGAGAAGCGACACCGTTCAGACCAACCCACGGCAGGAGGGAGCCATGGCAGACAATCTGGATCACATCGTAGAATCCCATGAGGCGGAACGCCTCGCCACCGGTTTCTCGTTCACCGAAGGACCCCTGTGGCACCCGGACGGCTACCTGCTGTTCGTGAACAACCGCATCCACGTCATCTACAAGCTCGTGCCCGGCGGCGAGCCCGAGGTGGTGCGGGAAAACAGCGGGGGCGCCAACGGCCTGACCTTCGATCTCCAGGGCCGGATCATCATGTGCGACGGTGACGACCGACAGATGACCCGTTGGGAACATGACGGCTCCATCACCGTCATCGCCGACCGCTGGGATGGCAAGCGTCTGCACCGGCCCAACGACGTGGTCTGCCGCTCCGACGGCAGCATTTATTTTACCAACCCCGGCCTGCGCCTGCCGCCGGAGGAGCGTGAGATCGACTTCCACGGTATTCACCGCATCGCTCCGGACGGGACGGTGTCTGCCGTGATCACCGACCTGGAGTCCCCCAACGGCCTGGCCTTCTCCCCCGACGAGACGATTCTGTACGCCGACAACACCCGCCGCGGCGACGAATGCGCCGCCGAGAAGGAACGGGGTGAGGTCTGCACCCACCAGTACATCAGGGCCTATGACGTGGCTCCCGACGGCTCGGTGAGCAACAGTCGCCTGTTCGCCGAAATGCACTCGGCGGAGGACGGCGTTCCCGATGGCATGAAGGTGGACACCGACGGCCGGATTTATTGCACCGGCGCGGAGGGGGTCTGGGTCTTCGAGCCGGACGGCGCCCTGCTGGGAATAATCCGGCTGCCCGAGATCCCGGCCAACTGCGCCTGGGGCGACGACGATTACCGCACCATGTATTTCACTGCCCGCAGCTCGGTGTACCGCATGAGGATGAAGACCACCGGCATCAATCCGTGGCGCGGCGGCTGACCCGCGGCGGAGGAGATAACCCATGCAAGCACGCGAATTGATCGGCTACGGCCCCAACCCGCCGGCGGTGGAATGGCCCAACGGCGCCCGCATTGCCGTATCCTTCGTCGTCAACTACGAGGAAGGGTCGGAAAACTCCATACTGGACGGAGATCCCCACGGTGAGACGGCCGGCGAGTCGCCTTCTCCTGTAGCCAGGGGAGAGAGGGACCTGGCCAACGAGTCTTTCTTCGAGTACGGAAGCAGAGTGGGCGTCTGGCGCATCCTGGATTTGCTGGACGAGTACGGGGTTGACGCCACGATATTCGCCTGCGCCCTGGCCCTGGAACGCAACCCGGAGGTGGGGCCGGAGATCGTCCGCCGCGGGCATGAGGTTATGGGCCACGGCAACCGTTGGGAAGAATATTACAAGATGGAACGCGAAGAGGAACGGCGGGCCATCAGCGAGGCCGTCGCGACCATCACGCGCGCTTGCGGGGAGCGTCCTCTGGGTTGGTACACCCGCTACGGGCCCAGCGTCAACACCCGCGAGCTGGTGGTGGAAGAAGGCGGGTTCGTCTATGACTGCAACGCTTACAACGACGATCTGCCCTACTACACCCAGGTCCACGGCAACCCGTGGCTGGTGGTCCCCTACTCGCTGGAGGTCAACGATTACGGTTTCTGGCGGGGGCAACTGTCAACGCCAATGGACTTCTTCGAGTCAGCCCGCCACTGTTTCGACACCCTGTACCGGGAGGGAGCAACGCACCCCAAGATGATGTCCGTTGGCCTCCATTGCCGCATCATCGGCAAGCCGGCCCGGGCGGCGGCGCTGCGTCGTTTCCTGGAGTACGTGAAGAGCAAGCCCGGCGTATGGATGCCCCGCCGCATCGACATCGCCCGTTGGTGGCTGGAGAATTATCCAGCGCAGTAGCAGGGCATTTTCCAAGTTGCAGCATTTGGACTGTCCCGCTCGTCCTGAGCCTGTCGAAGGACGGTTCCGTGGTTCGACAGGCTCACCATGAGCGGCCAAATGACTTGGCAAAAGCCCCGGACCAGTAGGGATCATTCGTCCACGGAACGGGCAGCGGTGAGGTAGTCGCCGTCGGCAAAATCCGCGAAACGGTCGGGCAGGAATTCGCTCATGTCGGCGACCACGTCCGTCGAACCCCGGCGGATGTAGTCGGCGATTATCCGCCCGGTGACTGGTCCCAGATGGATCCCCTTGGTGGTGTGGCCGGTTGCCAGGTGGACACCTTTCCAACCGGGCGCCGGGCCGATGATGGGTTTGCTGTCGGGACTGAGCGGCCGGGAACCGGCGAGTTGCTGGACCAACTCAGCACGCTCCAGGTCGGGTAGGACGTCTATGGCCCGCTGCAGCAGTTCCAACCGGGCAGTTTCGGTGGGCTGTCGGTCAAATTCCTCGCCCAGGAATAGCTCCTTCTCGTCATAGTCCCGTCCGCCGGTGCTGCCGACGCTGGTGAGGCCGTCCTTTCGGCTGATCATATGACCCCGCTTGGGTGAACTGATCAGCACCGGGAGGGGTTCTCCGGGATAGTTGAGCAAAAGGCGCTCTCCCTTCATGGGCCGCACCGGTACGGGGAAGTCCAGCCACGACGAGAAGGCGCGGCTCCAGGTACCGGCGGCCACCACCACCGCGTCACAATGGATGTCTTCCCCGGCAGTCTTGACGCCGCGCACCGTGGGGCCGTCGGTGACCAGGCCGGTTACTTCCCGGTAAAGGACGCTGGCGCCCTTCAGCTCTGCACCCCTGGCCAGCGCCAGGTTGAAGCGGTAGCTATCCAATTGGGCGGACTCGTCCTCGTACATTGCGCCAATGATGTTCAGCGAGAGCCTGGGTTCGATGGAGCGTACCTCCTGCGCGTCAATCCAGTGCATCTCGACGTGAGGTTCCTGCCAAACCATCAGGCTCTTGATCAGATCGGCCTCTTCGTCATCCAGCGCCAACCGGAGCGAAGGCCGCCGCTGGTAGAGCAGATCCATGCCGGTGGCGGTTTCCAATTCGGGTACAAGTTGCACAAACTCGGCGTATGACGCCCGGGCCATGTGGAATGACGCGCCGGCGGTGAACTCAGCTCCCAGCAGGCTCAGGGAGCCGGTGGCGTGTGCCGACGCACCGCTGCCAATGGCCTCCCGCTCCAGGAGGATCACGTTGACATCTTCCCGGGCTAGGTAATAAGCGACCGAGCAGCCGACCACGCCGGCGCCGATGACCACTACGTCCGCAGTTTCAGCCAAACGTTTGCCCTCCTATTCAAGCACCGTCATTCCCGCGAAAGCGGGAATCCAGAATGGCCTGCTGTCGCAGAACGATATGGTTATTGAAACGCCTGGATTCCGGCTTTCACCGGAATGACGGGACCCTTTTGACGACACGCCCTAGACTGGCGCGACCGCCGGTACATGGCTCTTCAGGAAGCGCCGGGCGTGCGCAACCGCTTCGTCGATATGCTCCGGCGTGTCCTTCCAGGGATAGATGGTCACCTCGGAGTTCGGGGCAAGGTTCGCAACCTCCATCGCCCGTTCGTACGGGTGCGCCGGCACGTCGTCGGGCGCGATCAGCAGCGGCACCTCCAGGCTACTGACGAACTCCCGGGAAACGGTGAACACGAAATCCGCCCGATTGGTGTACATGTTCGTCAAGAAGTCATGGACCAGATCCATGGTGAATTCGGGACGTTTCTCGCACAGGGGCGGCCCCCATCCGGCGATGTTGTTCTGGTAGAAAATGTCCGGCAATTCCGGCCTGAACCCGCTGGGTTGCATCAACGCAGCCGCCACAACACGGCCCGGGGCGGCACGGCTGAGCAGATTCAGGATCATCGGCCCGGCGATGCAGAAACCGATCACCCCGAACCTCTCGATGCCGAGATGATCCATCAGACCCAGGTGGTCATCGGTGTAGGCGTCCCAGGGCCGGTCAATCTCCAGCGGGCCGGTGGATTGGCCCGGCGGGGCATTGCGCAGGTCGGCGGCGATGCAGCGAAAGTCGCCACTGAAGGTCTCCAGGGGATTGAAAGGATGTGACGTTCTCAGGCCTTCGATAGTGGAATTGAGTCCGCCGCCCGGGATGATCAGCAGGGGAAATCCTGAGCCGACCTCTTCGTAGTAAATGCGGGTGGAGCCTCTTTCGTAGAACGGCATGGCAGTTTTCCTCCTTGCTTCCGAAGCATGTGCTGGAGCCAAAGTACCCGATGACGTGATGGTTCTGCAACCCGATTATTCGTTGCCACAGCGTTCCAAGTTAGGCGGGTTAACTCGCACTGACGATGATGCCAGCGGAAGTAGGGGCGAATAATTATTCGCCCCTACAAAGGGAAACCGCCTGAAACGGAACGCTACCGAACGAATGCCGGCGCCGTGGCCCGTCCACAGGTGCTAAAATCCCCTCAAATATTGGCAACCAGGAACTGGCAATCGGCCGACTGCAACCGGAGGCATCTTGGCAATCACAGAACTGGAAATCACCAAACGCACCAGGTTCGCGTCGGGCGAGAGCTTCGGCGACGTCGGCCCCTACGAACTCCTGGAGGGCACGGCCCACTACGCCGTGGACCCGCTGCACGCACGCAACCAGGGGATCACTGACCTGGACCTGGCGCCCCGTAATTCCGTCGGAATGGTCGAGTTCTCAGCGGACTTCGCCATGCTCCAGCCGGTCAATATCGACCGGGGCAACCGCCGCATTCTGTTCGACGTGGTTAACCGCGGCCGCAAGACTGCCCTGAGCCTGAACAGCGTCCCCACGCCCAATGACCCCACCGCTCCCCTGGAGGCCGGCAACGGCTACCTGATGCGCCGGGGTTACACGGTGGTCTGGGGCGGTTGGCAGGCCGACGTGCCGCCCACTCCCGGCCTCATCGGGCTTCACGGGCCGGAAGCCATCGGCCCTCAGGGTCAGTTGACTGGAAAGATCATGTGCCAGTTCCAGTGCAACGAACCCACCCAGGTATTCCTGCTGGCGGACCGGCAGCATCTGCCCAATCCCGCCGCTGACCCGGAAGAGGCAGAGGCCATCCTGACGGTGCGAGACCTGCCCAACAGTCCCGCCACCTCCGTTGACCGCAGTCAGTGGTCCTTCGTTCGGGTGGAGGACGAGGACCTGGAACCTCAGCACAGCCACATCTACATGCCTTCCGGTTTCGAGCCGGGCAAGATTTACCAGTTGGTGTACACCACCACCGGCAGCCGCATCGTGGGCCTTGGGTTCGCCGCCATGCGGGACGCAGTTTCCTTCCTAAAACACGCGCCGGCCCCATTTGACGGGAGACGGGGCAATCCCTGCGCCGGCGCCATCGACAATGCCTACGCCATGGGCCGTTCCCAAAGCGGCCGCTTCCTGCGCCAGTACATCCACGTCGGCATCAACGAGGATGAAGAGGACCGGCCGGCCCTCGACGGCATCATCCCTCACGTCGCTGGCGGGATGCGCGGCGAGTTCAACCTGCGCTTCGGGCAGCCCTCCAAGGACGTCTGCTACATCATTCCGGAGATGTTCCCCTTCACCGATACTCCCCAGACGGACCCGGTGACCGGCGCCCAGGGTGGGCTGCTGGATACGCTGGAACGCCGCAGCAGGGTTCCCAAGATTATGTTCACCAACACCTCCGCCGAGTACTGGCGCGGGGACGCCGCCCTGATCCACACCGATTTGGAATACCTCACCGATGCTCCGGAATCGCCGTCGGTGCGCCGCTACCACTTCGCCGGCTGCCAGCACGGTTCAGGCGAGTTCCCTCCATTGGAAATCCGCACCAATGACGGGATAAAAGGGCAGCTCCCATTCAACAGCGTGGACTACGCTCCCCTGTTGCGGGCCGCGCTGGACAACCTGGACCTTTGGGTCACCACGGGCGAGGAGCCGCCGGCCAGTCGCCATCCCAGCCTGAACGACGGCACGGCGGTGGAATCCCATACGCTGCTGGAACGGTTTGCCCAACTCCCAAACGTTCGGATCCCGACCCACACCACCAGGGCGATAAGGCTGGACTATGGCCCGGAGTCGCACCTGGGCCGCACCGCCAAGCTGCCCGCCGACGAAGGCGAGGAGTTCCCGGCGTTGGTAGCCGACCTGGACGAGTCATTCAACGAACGCGGCGGCATCCGTCTGCCGGATTTGACCGTTCCGGTGGCAACCTACACCGGCTGGAACCTGCGTGACGAAAGCATCGGCAATCCCAATCTATTCATAGGCATCACCGGTGGCCTGGCCGGCTGGACGCTGCCACTACCCGCCACGCGGGACGAACGTGAGGCAGCCGCCGATCCGCGGTCGTCCATCGAGGAACGCTACGCCAACCGTGAAGACTACCTGGAGCAGGTGAACCGCGCCGCGATGGACCTGGTGGCGGAGAGGTATCTTCTGGAGGAGGACGTGGCTGAGGTGGTGGACCTGGCCGGAAAGAAGTACGACTACTGGGCCGGAAACGATGGAGAGTGCTGAATTTGACTAGGAAGTCGATATGAAGGTTGCGCAATGCGGGGCGTCAAAACGCAGAATCGGGTGAGTAAGGCCGTTGAAGTCTCCATGACTGCTTGGCGTTTCCTTAAGACCGGGTCGCTGGCTGCAGCGGACGGGATTGTTGCTCTTTCCTTGATGAGAAATGGATCAAGACCCAAGCCAGGGACAAGGACTCAGTGGCCAAAGGGACTGCGAGAAAGGCTCTATCGGGAGCAGCAGGGACTCTGTATGTACTGTCGAGCGAAATTGTCACATACATCTCATGTAGATGTCATTCGGCCACTATCTCACATTGACCACAAAATCCCTGTGAATCAAGGCGGGACCAACGATCGGGGAAACCTGCAACTGCTCTGTGCACCGTGCAATCTCAGAAAGTCCGACCGGAACGACGTCGAGTTTCGGCACCGCTACCGCAGCCTATTGCCCCAGCAACAAGGCAGGATGCCAACCCGTCGCATAACGCAGTCACAATTCCGCCGTGCCACCAGAGACACGGCGGACGCAGCGAGCTACAGAAATTTTAAGGCAGGTAAGTACCTGACATCGGCCCAAAAAGTTAACAGTGGTGCCCTGGCAACGGCCGTAGTAATTGCTCTTGCCATATTCGTACCCATCTACCAGGCTGCTACACCCGACGACGCAAGCGCTTTGCTTGTAGCGAGCGTGGCAACAGGAGCGGTAGCCGGTTTCGGAGTAAGACTCCGGGCAAGATATACAGGTAAAGACCACGAGGATTAGACAACCTCCCATCTCCATTGCCGTAAGGAGAGAATTTATAGACCCTCGAGGAGGATCATCATGCCTTTGCAGTTGGACCACACAATCGTACCCGCCTACGACAAGGTGAAGTCTGCGGAATTCATCGCCCGCCTCTTTGGACTGAAGTACGAAGGGCCGTGGGGCCACTTCGCTCCCGTCAAGGTCAACGACATTCTGACGCTGGACTTCGACGACTCGGACAATCCGCGATCCAATCACTACGCCTTCCTGGCTTCGGACGAAGAGTTCGACGCGATCCTGCAACGCATCAAGGATGAGGGTGTCATATTCGGCAGCGGACCGCGCTCCCGGACGGATGGGCAGATCAACCACCTTCACCAGGGTCGCGGGTTCTATTTCGAGTGTGAAAACGGACACGTCTGGGAGGTCATCACCCACACCTACATCACCGATTAGGGCGCGTCGCCGTAAATCGAGTTGGAGAGCCATGGAAGTAGGACTTTACATACGGGACTACATGGACGACCCGGACCGACCCATGTACCAGCAGGTGGAAGAAGCCGCCGAGGTATGCCGGCGCGCCGAATCGCTGGGGTTTTCGGTCATCTACATGCCCCAACATTACATAGCCCATCCCACGGTCTGGATGCAGCCCATGCAGACTCTGGCCCGGCTGGCGCCCGATGCCGAGGGCTTGCAGCTTCTGACGGGCATCCTGTTGCTCCCGTACCACAACCCGGTGGACATGGCTGAGCAAGCGGTCACGCTGGACCACATCAGCAACGGGCGGTTCGTTCTCGGGGTGGGATTGGGCTACCGGGTGGCGGAGCTTGCGGCGTTCGGAACCAATCGGAGAGACCGGGTGAGCCGGTTCGAAGAGTCGATTGAGCTGATGAAGCTGCTGTGGAGTGGAGAGGAGGTGAATTTCGATGGACAGCACTGGCAGGTGCATGACGCCCGGTTGGCCCTGACACCCGCGCAGAAGCCGCATCCCCCGATCTGGATTGCGGCCCAGAGTCGGGGCGCGGTCCGCCGGGCTACAGCGTTGGGCGACCGGGTGATCCTCGGCCCGCAACCGGGATGGAAGGACATCGCCGTCCTGACCCGGCAGTACAAGGAAGCCCTCGACGAACTGGGTAAGGACCCTGCCGGTCGCATCGGCGCCCACCGCTCCATCGCCATAGCCCAAGACCGTGAAACGGCATTTTCCGAGGCGCGCGAAATGGCCGCCAAAAAAGCCGGAATGTACGGCGCTTTCAACATGCAGGAACGCACCACCGTTGATTTCGGACTGGGAGGGCAGCGTGAATTGCAAGACTGGGCAGTGGCCGGCAGCCCCCAGGACTGCGCTGAAATCATCAACCGCTGCCAAGAAGAGGACGGCCTGGACTATGTTGGGCTGGCCAGCCTGAATTTGCCCAGCGAGTTTTCCGCCAGGCTGGACTACCTACAGCTCATTTCCGAAGAACTGCTCCCGCATTTGCAATGATGGCCAGCGGAGGCTCTTTTTGGTGGTTCCGTCAGCACCCGCCGGCAACGGGTCGTCCGGGACCCGCAAACCGTGTGTGCCGCGCAACCTGAATTACGCTGATGCGGACGAAGTTTCGTGGCGACAACGTATCGCCGGCGGCGATAGCAGAATGGCGTCGGTATCCCTTGACAAAATATCGGCACAAACCGCAGAATACGCGCTATTAACGGGCACTTTCCGGGCCATGCTGGTCTCTGCGCCGACGTACTAATGACCGCGATTTCGCCCGTGGCCGAGGTAATCTGATGGCATTCGTGATTACACAACCCTGTGAGGGAGTGAAGGACGCCTCGTGCGTTGAAGTTTGCCCCGTGGATTGCATCCATTCCGACGACGACGCGCCGATGTACTACATCAATCCCGACGATTGCATTGACTGCGCCTATTGCGTCGCCGTCTGCCCTGTTTCGGCGATATTTGACGAGTTCACCGTGCCGGCCAACCAGCGCGAATACGTCCGCATCAATCGGCTCTACTTCTCGTCCCGTTAGATTCCGCACTCGCGTCCTCTGCCAAGATGGCCCGTTTCCTCACCGACGCCGATGTTAACCGATGCGTCGGTTTGCCGGATATGGCGCCGGCCATCGAAGAGATGCTGACCAACTATGGTCGCGGCAATGCGATTAACCTGACCCGACGTAAAGTTGCCACGCCCGGCGGATACCTGGCCGTGATGGGCGGCGCCTTGCTCTACGGCGACGTCCTTGGGGTAAAGACCTTCACCCATACCGAGAACGGCTATTCCTTCCAGGTTAGCCTGTACGACGCCGCATCGGGACGCCTCCTGCTCTACACCCAGGCCAATCGATTGGGTCAACTCCGGACCGGCGCCACCACCGCCGTCGCCATCAAGCACCTGTCCAATCCCGACGTTCCTCGTTTGGGCGTAATTGGCACGGGTAATCAGGCCGGCGACCAATTGCGAGCCGCCTGCGCCGTGCGCGAGGTTGGTGAGATATGCGCGTACAGCAGGAACGCCGACAACCGACGCGCCTTCGCCGACCGTATGGCCGCCGAGCTGGGGCGTCCGGTCATCGCGGCGGCCAGCAATCGAGACGCCGTAGCCGGCTGCTCCATTGTCATCGGTATCGCGTCCGCCCAGACGCCCGTCGTCATGGGCGAATGGCTGGACAGCGGAGCGACGGTTATCGGAGCCGGGCCGACCAGCCCACGCCACCAGGAGGTGGACGCCGGCGTCCTGACCCGGGCCGACCGGAAGTTCGTCGATTCGCTGGATCAGGCTCCCCTGGAATGTGGCGACATCGCCGCCGCCGTGGATCAAGGTCTGGTTCAGTGGAGCCAGTTCCTGGAACTGCGTCACGTGGTGGCCGGAGCCGTGCCAGGTCGAACCGACCCTGATGAAGTAGTCTATTGCAAGCTGATGGGAACCGGCGTTGCCGACGTGGCGGCGGCGAGGCTGGTGTGGGAGCGAGCCGAGGAATTGGGCATCGGCGTAGAAATGGATTTTTAGGGGCGAATGATTATTCGCCGCTGCTGGTCATCGCAAGATACTCGTCCGTGGTCAGCACGCTGAAATTGTCCAGGCCGGTGAGCATGCTCTCCATGGCGGCGCGGGCCGTGTCCAGCGACGTGAAGCACGGTATCCGGCGTTCCACCGCAGCCCGGCGGATGTAGAAGCCGTCCCGCATCACCGACGAATCGCCGGACAGGGTGTTGACCACGGCGCCCACCGTGCCGTCGTTGATGACGTCCAAAACGTCCGGAGATCCCTCGCCGATGCGTTTGGTGATGGTGGTGACGGGCAGGTCCATGGCCGTGATCATCGCCGCCGTGCCCTCGGTGGCGTAGAGCCGACAGCCGGCGGCGGCCAACCCTCGGACCAGCGGGAGCGAGTCGGCCTTGTTCTGGTCCGAGATGCTCAACAGCACGCCCATCCCGGGGGACAGGTTGATGCTGGCCGCCTGCAGCGCCTTGGTCAACGCCCCGGTGAAGTCCCGGTCAATGCCCATAACCTCGCCGGTGGATTTCATCTCCGGCCCCATGTACCAGTCCACTCCAACCAGTTTGGACATGGAGAACACCGGCGCTTTGATGCCGACCAGCTTCTGACGAGGCCACAGACCGCCCTCGTAACCCATATCCTTCAACTTGGTCTCCAGCATCACCCGGGTGGCCAAGTTGGCTACCGGGACTCCGGTTACCTTGGAGATGAAGGGTATGGTGCGGCTGCCCCGTGGGTTCACCTCCAGCACGTACACGGTGGTCTCTTCATCCCCATCGATAGGGCGTACGCTTGGGCTTCGATACGCGCTGCCCCCCTGCAGCACGAACTGAATGTTCATTAACCCACGCACTCCCAGGGCCAGACCGATGCGGGTGGTGTAATCCACCAGCGTATCGACCTCGGCTTCGGTCAGGTTCAAGCCCGGATAGATGGCCATGGAGTCGCCGCTGTGCACGCCGGCGCGCTCCACGTGCTCCATGATGCCGGGGATCAGCACCCGTTCGCCGTCGCAGATGGCGTCCACCTCGCACTCGCGCCCCTCCATGTAGTGGTCCACCAGCACCTCGCGCTCCGGCGTGACCTCGGTGGCGATGGTCAGATAGCGGATCAGTTCCGTGGCATTGCGCACGATTTCCATGGCCCGCCCGCCCAGCACGTAGCTGGGACGAACGACCACCGGGTAGCCGATGCGCTGGGCCACGGTCAGGGCCTGGTCCACCGACTGCACCGTACCCCCGGGCGGCTGCGGGATGCCCAAATCCACCAGGAACCGCTCGAACTTCTGCCGGTCGCTGGCGATGTCGATGGCCTCGGCGCTGGAACCCAGGATGGGCAGCCCGACAGCGGCCAGGGACTGGGACAGGTTGATCGCAGTCTGGCCGCCGAACTGCACCAGGCTGGGCGGCGGGTTGTCGTCCACCGTCTCGTTGTCGATGATGTCGCGGACGGCCTCCTCGTCCAACGCCTCGAAATACAGGCGGTCGCTGGTGTCAAAGTCGGTGGATACGGTTTCGGGATTGGAGTTGATCATGATGCTGGCCACGCCGGCCTGGGAGAGCGCCCAGGCGGCGTGTACGCTGCAATAATCGAACTCGATGCCCTGCCCAATGCGAATGGGACCGCTGCCGATGACGATGGCCTTGGGGCCGGGCAACGGCGGCGCTTCGTTCTCCGTGTCGTAGGCACTGTAGTAGTAGGGTGTCGCGGCCTCAAACTCGGCGGCGCAGGTGTCCACCATCTTGAACACGGGCTTGATGTCGTGGCGCAACCGCAACTGGCGCACCTGCTCGGGCAAAAGGCCGGACAGGGTGGCGATTTCCACATCGGAAAATCCCAGCCGCTTGGATGCCAGCAGCACCGCCGGCGTCAGCGGATTGCCCAGCAAGCGGCGTTCCTGGTCAACGATGCGCTCTAGCGCGGCGATGAACCAGGGATCGATGCTGGTGCGCGCCACCAGTTGGTCGCGGGTTACTCCTCGGCGCAGGGCGGCCGACAGCGCCCAGAGCCGAAGGTCGTTGGGATGAAGGGGCAGCGCGTCCAGCAGAGCCTGATGATCTCTCCCGAAGTTGAACCCGCGCCATTCCTGGCCTTCCCAAAGCAGCGAGGAGTTGGGCTGCTCCAGCGCGCGGATGGCTTTTTGCAGGGCAGCCTCGAAGCTGCGGTCAATGGCCATGACCTCGCCGGTGGCCTTCATCTGCGTCGTAACTTGCCGGTCGCCGTCGGGGAACTTGTCGAAGGGCCACCGAGGGATTTTCACCACGCAATAGTCCAGGGCCGGCTCGAAGGCGGCGCCGGTCGTGCCGGTGACCGCGTTGGGGATTTCGTCGAGGCATCTTGGCGGAGACGCGGGCGATGGGATAGCCGGTGGCCTTGCTGGCCAGAGCGGACGACCGGCTGACCCTGGGGTTCACCTCGATCACGTAGTATTCCGACTCGGCCTGCTCCGCCCAAGACGGACTGGGTCGGTTCCTCATGGCGTCGGGATGGGGCCGCAGCGCGAGCTGGATATTGCAGCCCCCCTCGATGCCCAGACCGCGAATGATGTTCAGGCTCGCGGTGCGGAGCAACTGGTACTCTTTGTCCGTCAGCGTCTGGCTGGGCGCAACCACGATGCTGTCCCCGGTGTGCGCTCCCATGGGATCCAGGTTCTCCATGTTGCACACGGTGATGCAGTT
>JAGWBI010000080.1:0-369 GCA_021295965.1 Dehalococcoidia bacterium
GCCGGCGCAGTTCACGACCCGCGACCTGGCCGACGCGATGGGTTCGTCCCGGCGGCTGGGGCAGCAGGCGGCGTTCTGTTTGCGCGAAGCGGGGGTGGCTGAGATCTGCGACAAGCAGGGGAACGCACTCGTTTACCAGCGGTGCTGAGTCGTTCGCACACTCGGTTGCGAGCAGCGAGGGTATGCATGTCAATCCCGATCAACCGAGCCAATTCCGTATAATCGAAGGCAGCGCTTAACGCGCCTATCCACTTGGGTCGCAGCCATGCCCCGTGTGCCCAGCAACGCCAAAAAAACCGCGAAGGAGAACGGCGCGTTCTACACGCCGGGCGCTATAGCATCAGCATTGGTGCGTTGGGCCGTTCGTGA
>JAGWBI010000080.1:744-2642 GCA_021295965.1 Dehalococcoidia bacterium
CCGCTACTCGAGTACCTTGTCGCCCGGTTCGACAGACTGCGGATCGTCGCCATTCGCCAAAAGCTCTTCCCGCACCTGTCCGAAGACTGCTGGCTGTTGTTCGCCACCGGCTTTGGCGGTTCGGCCAGCTCAATCGAATTCGCACCCATCGAGAACTTCGGGGAGTACCGGGAAGACATGCCGGCCGAAGCCGTCCCGGTCCACGAGTGGCGTCGCATGTGGAATCGGCGATTGCGCCCCTATCTGCTGAACGATGCTCAGCGTTCGACCTATCAAAACACTGTTCGCAGGTCCGATTCGTCTCGCCTCGGCTTTGCCGCGTCCGTTGGCATCGGCTACGTCAGCGGGGACAACGACTTCTTTCACCTGCGACCATCGGAAGCGGCTCGCTGGGCGATCCCCGATCAGTTCCTTCACCCAACCGTTCGCAACGCCCGCATCCTGCCGAGCCGGACGTTGTCCCATCAGACTGTCGAGGAGTGGCGCCAAGCCGACGAACCGATGCTCCTCCTCAGACTGCCGAAATCCGTCAAGCAGCTCCCCGCCTCTGTAGCCGCGTACCTCAGTTCGGAAAAAGGACAACTCGCACGCCAGTCCTATAAGTGCCGCAACCGGCGTCCTTGGTATTCGATCCCCGACGTGCGCGTGCCGGCGTTCTTTCTGACGTACATGTCAGGCGTGTCGCCATCTCTGGTTAGGAACGCGGCGGCAGCGACGTGCACGAATGCACTGCACGCCGTACATCTGCGTAATGGCATCGATGGTGAACGGCTCATGGACGCCTGGCACTCGGCCTTTGTAGAGCTGAGTTGTGAGCTCGAGGGGCATGCCTTAGGGGGCGGCATGCTGAAGCTGGAGCCGCGCGAAGCCTCCCGAGTTGTCATCCCGTCGGCAAGCGCGCTAGATGAATTGAATGAAACGGACTTGCGCGACGCGGTGGGCACGCTTCGGCGCTGGAGACACTATGTCTGATCCCGACAACGTCCATACACCCAAGCTCACCAGAAAGGGAGCGTTCACACATTTCGCACAGTTCGAAGGTCGGACACAAAGCCAGCAACACATCAGACCGCTGCACGACTACGTCACGTGCCGTCTGGTGCTGGAGGGCGGCTTCCACCCTGACGAACTCAGTCCGCGGCCACCCTTGCGCGTCGCGCAAGCCGGTCATCGCTACACGCTCCACTACGATCCGCACGCATCGTCAACCACGGAAGCAACGATCCTAGGCGGTCTGAAGACCAAGGATGTTGACATCGTCGCCAACAAGGAGGGGATCGGGCCGGTGTTGGCCGTGTCGTGCAAGGGCATGACGGGCGCCGTCCGAAACCTGACCAACCGCTTGGAGGAGACCATCGGCGAGTGCACGAACATTCACATCGCCTACCCCACGCTTGTCTTCGGCTACCTCTTCTTGATCCGCGCAAATCAAGAGGGTGGTGTCGGTCGAACCGATGTCGTCGTCGACCGCAATGGCACGCCCGTTGAGGGGTTGATCCGCTTCCATCAAGCTTTGAGCGCCATGACGGGGCGGCTTGGGCTCCGGAACGATGCCAGCCGTTACGAGGCGATCGCCATGGCACTCATCGAAATGGCGCCACCCAGGGTTGGCGAAATCTCATCGGCTTTCCCAGCCGCTGACAGTCCTATCCATTTCGATCACTTCTTCCGAACGCTTTACCAGCGTTACGACGAACGCTACGTCGTGAGTGCCCCCTTGCTGGCGAAGAGGACGCGCCGATTGGTATGGTCATCGGATTCTCCCGCTTTCCAGGATCGACCATTCCTCGGGTTAGATTATGTGCTGAGGACCGACTCATAGTGGAGATCGGGATGGGCGGACGACACCTGAGGACACAGCATCGTGGATAGATCGGGCATCAACGAACACTCCGTCG
>JAGWBI010000080.1:2793-4538 GCA_021295965.1 Dehalococcoidia bacterium
GAAAGCGCCGCGTTCTCGGCCAAGTCGCTGATCGAGTGGGGCGGCGGCTACATCGACTTGATCGACCTGCCGAGCATCGCACCCTACCTCCAGGCGCTGCTCGGTTCGAACTACCGGCTGGACCACGACTACATCAAGATCGACAACGCCGCCCATGCCAACAAGCTCTACCTGCATGGCGGCGGCCAGGGCGCGGGCGGGGCAACCGACCTCGTCGGCCCCACCGACGGCGGCCAGTGCTACTACCGCTACAACAACGGCAAGTTCTACAACGGCTTGGTCGCGGTGGGCTTCGAGCTAGACACCGTGCCACCGGGAGCCGGCGGGTTCGCGTGCGTGCCCGGTAGCCACAAGGTGAACTTCGAACTGCCGTCGGACTGGAAGGTCAGCGAAACACAGGACGAGTTGCCCGAATGCGTCGCTCGCGTCGAAGCCGAAGCCGGCGATGCGATCATCTTCACCGAGGCGTGCGCGCACGGCACGGTGCCGTGGGAGGGGGACGGCGAGCGACGAACCATCTTCTACAAGTACTGCCCGCACGCGGTGGCTTGGAGCCCTTGCTACTACAACGCCGACCACTACGGCGACTTGAGCGAACGGCAGCGCGCCCTGTTGATGCCGCCGAGCGCCAGCCGCAAGATCTGGGAGAAGGTCCAGACGGAACAGTCCGAACTCGAACAGCTGCGCAAAGGGCGCGGCGAGGCAGCCTCGATCGACGAGTGAACGCCAAGGCGGCGCTCACTTACTTCAGCAGGAAGACACCGACCCGGTATTCGCAGCTCTGCCGAGGAACGGCATGCGCAGGCGCATCCGGCTCGTCGAAGGCCGAATGAAAGCAGGTTCGAAGTGTTGGCCGTGCGTCGTCCTTGAAGCACTGGAAGTTCTTGAAGGCCAGCACCTCGTCAGTGGTCATGCCCGGGTAGTAGTACCAGCGCTGCTCCGGGTTGTGGCGCAACCCCAGTTGGTTCGACGGGCGACCGGTCGGCGTGAAGTTCAACAAGCCCGTCGAGACGACGTCGTCCGGCGCTACGCTGTAGGGGTCGCACACCGCGAGCGGCAGGTGGCGCAGAGGTCCGTCCATGTGGAGCGTCCGCCAGAAGTTGATCACCAGGAAGCCCGCCACCTCGGCACGGTCGTATTGGCTGCGCCAGGCCTGGGCAGCGGCATCGGTCCCGTACGCCGCGACGTTCTCCTCGTAGTCGTCGGCACTGAGCCCGTAGTCCTGGTGCACGACGGTGCCGTAGAACGGATTCGGCGTATCCGGTCCCCGGCGCAGCAGGGACGCGACCGGCGGGATCTCCAGGCGACGGCCCGGCAGCAATCTGTCGCGGATGATCGACTCGATCTCGGGGAAATACGTCCGCGTCAAACCAGCGTCGACCGCGTCCGACGGGTCGGCGTCCCAGTCCTGGAAACCCGAGCGATGGTCGAGGACGACGAAGCTGTGCTCCTGGAAAAAAGCCGCTTCGCTGAACGTGCCTCCGGCTTCGGATGCCGACTGCATTTCACGGGCGTCGTGGATCTTCACGGCGGAAGGATCAGCGCCTACGCCCGGCGTGGGCGCTCCCCCCATCGCGTCGATCAAGACGCGTTCTTCGGCCACGAAACCGGGTTCGAACAGGGCGTTCAGCCGTGCATCCACCTGCGAGGTCTCAGCCATAGCTCCCTATCTTCCGTCCGCCGGTTAGTGACGACATCCGCAGATCATTCGCCCAGCGCCGTGGCCAGCCGCTCGGACGCCCTGA
>JAGWBI010000015.1:0-619 GCA_021295965.1 Dehalococcoidia bacterium
AGTTCACCACTTCCTGCGTCCACAGCATCCGCATCACCTCGACCTGCTCTGCGGAGCGGCGTCCCCGGTTCTCCCAGTTCTCTCCCAGCGCCTCGAACTCAACCTCGTTCCAGCCCACGCCGATGCCCAGCCGCAGCCGTCCGTTGGTCAGCACGTCCACCTCGGCGGTCTGCTTGGCCACCAGGGCGGTCTGACGCTGGGGCAGGATGATAATCCCGGTGCAGAACTCGATCTTTTCGGTGAGGGCGGCCAGGTAGCCGAACATCACGAACGGTTCATGGAACATATCGTCCTTGTTGTACGGGCGGTTCCACTCGGCGCGTTTGGTATGGTCGGCGCCAAGCACGTGGTCAAACACCAGCAGGTGCTCGTAACCCAGTGATTCAGCGGCCTGGGCGAAGTCCTTCACGGCGATGGGGTCGGCGCCGATTTCGGTTTGGGGAAAGATGGCTCCCAGTTGCATGGTCGTGTCTCCTTCAGTTAGTTAGTCGCGGTTCCATCGCGTTGAAATTTTCACGCTTTCACTGATAGAATGGACTAACGCTGGGGATTAGTCTAGTGGTAAGACGCCTGACTCTGGATCAGGTATCACAGGTTCGAATCCTGTATCCCCAGCCAT
>JAGWBI010000015.1:652-18532 GCA_021295965.1 Dehalococcoidia bacterium
ACTTTCCCGACGCCCCCGAATTTCAGCCGCAGCAACCCCTTCACGTCCTCCCAGGCGGTGCGAATGATCCGCACCCGGGAGTCGGGATCATCGGTCCAATGAACCGGTAGCTCCAGTATTGGATAGCCGCATTTTTGCGCCAGGATCAGCAGCTCCGAATCGAAGAACCACCCGTTGTCTTCCACCAACGGAGCCAGGTCGTCGGCGGCACGACGGCTCACCGCTTTGAAACCGCACTGGGCATCGCGGAACGACGTGAAGAACATGGTCCGGAACAGCAGGCTGTAGCCGCGCGAGGTGATCTCCCGTTTCAGCGTGCGCCCGACCACCTCGGAATCAGGAAGCAATCTGGAGCCGATGGCTACGTCGCAACGTCCCTGGGCGATGGCGGACACCATGGGCAGCAGGTGGGCCAGATCGGTGGATAGGTCAACGTCCATATACGCCACGATGTCCGCGGCACTGTCGGTCCAGGCTCGGCGCAAAGCCCGCCCCCGTCCCCGTTGCTCAAGGCGGATGTAACGTACCTCTGGAAACTCATTGGACAGAGCCTCCGCGGCGTCCAGCGTGCCGTCGGTGGAACCGTTGTCGGCCACCACGATGCCCCAATCGTACTCGGACAGATTGCATGACATAAAGCCGTGGAGGCGACGAACGCTCACCGGCAGAGCGCGTTCCTCGTTGAGGCACGGTATTACTACGTCAAGGGTTGGTGACATGGCGTGGGATTATATCAGGGCAATGGCGGAGGCGTATGAACCAGCGTCCTTGGTTGTCTTGGCGGTGGAAATCGGAAATGTTCGCAAAGACGCAATTTCGTGCCAGCGCAAAGGTGCGAAATCGCTTGCTCAAGCTCATCCACCGTGTCCACAGGCGCGAGAATCATGGATGGATCAGGGTGCGCCAAGTTTATGAAATTGACAAACTGAAGAGTGCGATGCTATATTCGCTCTGCTAAACACTTGGCGCAAACACGTTCGTGGTCTTTAATCTGATTGCGACGCGAAAGGTGTTTCAACCCGCGATATATTGGACGGCTAACGGCGACACCATCCCTCCGGAACGGGGGAGGTGTTTTTTTGTAACCGGGCCGCTCCCATCGTCGGTCGGTATTTGGCCAGCGTCAGCGGGTAATTCGCAGATTACTGCCGGTTCGGAGGAACCCCCAGATGCAGATGAACGACTTCGTCGTCCGGTTTGCCGGTGAAGGCGGGCAGGGCGTCGTTACTTCAGCCGAAGGACTGGCCCAAGCTTCCACCCAGGTAGGTTATCACGCGCTGACCTACGCAACCTTTCCTTCTCAGATTCTCGGTGGACCCACTTGGACCCAGGCCCGAATTTGTACTGAGCCGATCTTGAGCTCCGGCGACCAGGTGGATGTTCTGGTCGCATTTAACGAAGAAGCTTACGAAACCCATGCTGAAGAAGTTAGAGAAGGCGGCGTAATCATCTACAACGCCGACGACTTCACGATGACTGACCCGAGATCCTTCGGGCTGGCAGTTGACACCTTGGCACGTTCCACCGGAAACAACCGGGCCGCCAACATGGTGGTCATCGGCGCCCTGGCTCAACTGGTCCACATGCCCCAGGACTACCTTGAGGATTTCGTCGAAGCGCGTTTCCGACGTGGCCGCGCCAACGACGACGAAATTATCGAATCCAATATCCAGGCCATGCGGCTGGGTCGCCAGAACGCCGCCGAAAGCGGTTTCGTCCTGGGCGACCTGGCGCCGCCGCATCCGCCGGATTACCAACAGCTCATGCTGAAAGGCAACGAGGCCATCGCGCTGGGAGCGATCCACGCCGGCGTGGGTTTCTATGCCGGTTACCCGATCTCTCCGGCCACCACCATCCTGCTCTGGATGGAGCGTAACCTCGTCGGCGATGGCAAGTTCGCGTACCAGGTTTCTTCGGAGATCGAAGCCATTACCGCTATCCTGGGAGCGGGGTATGCCGGCAAGAAGGCCATGACGGCCACGGCCGGCCCAGGGATATCCTTGATGAGCGAAGGGTTGGGTCTGGCCTGGATGGCCGAGATTCCCCTGGTGGTGGTGGACGTTCAGCGCGGCGGTCCGGCCACGGGCCTGCCGACCAAGACGGAACAATCGGACCTGATGGCGTGTATGTATCCGGCCCACGGAGACGTGCGTATGCCGGTTATTGCCCCCGGATCGGTGGAGGAATGCCTCTACGCCGCTACCCACGCGTTCAACTGGGCGGAGCGTTACCAGGGTCCCGTGATCCTGATGAGCGAGATGTCCATGGCCGAGCGGGTACAGAACATCCCCAAGCCGGACCTCAGCAAGATAGCGGTGGAAGACCGGCTCACCCACGAGGGCGGGAATGAGTATCACCGTTACTCCGGGTCCGAGCTCTCGCCGATGCCCCTGCCGGGCGCCCCAGGCGCGTATGTAGCCAACGGCAGCGAGCATGACGAGATGGGCGATACCACCCACCTGCCAAGCCGCCACATCCAGATGACGGAGCGCCGATTCAGCAAGGTCAAGCTGCTGGAAGAGGACAAATACGAAGCGGAAAATTCCGATGCAAGCATCGCCGTGATGACCTGGGGCGGTTCCAAGGGGCCGACCCGAGAAGCCTACAATGAGCTTCGAGAAGCGGGGGTGGACGTGGCATGGTACTACACCATGTTCCTCAACCCGTTGCCGCCCGCCCTTCTTGAAGAACTGCGGTCCAAAGAGTTGGTGATCGTGCCGGAGTTGAACTATCAGGGTCAGTGGGCCGGTATTCTTCGCTCCGAAGGGGTCAAGGCTAAAGCCATTACGCAGTACACCGGACTCCCGTTCAAGGTGAGCGACCTGGTGTCCCGCATCACCGAAATCACGATCAATCACAGGGAGGCAGCACGGGTATGAGCAAAAAGAACCCGGAATACGACTTCAAATGGTGCCCCGGTTGCGGCGATTTCGGCGTGCGCCGCGCGCTGGAGTACGCGATGATCAACCGGTTGGAAGAAACCGGCCTGCCCATTGAAAACAACGTTGTCGTGGCCGGCATCGGCTGCAGCGGAAACCTTGTCCACCTTCTGGAGGGTGAGCAGCCCTACGGCATCCACGGGATCCATGGCCGCACTCTGCCAGTAGCGATGGGCGTCAAGATGGCCCGGCCGGAGTTGAACGTGATCATAGTGGCCGGCGACGGCGACTTCCTCAGCATCGGCGGTGAGCACATCGCCCCCCAGGCGGCCCGCAACGTGAACGTCACCGCCGTCATCATGGACAACGGCGTGTACGGGCTGACCAAGGGCCAGAGTTCACCGACCACCGAGATGGGCGCGGTTACGAGCAGCACGCCCTTCGGCAAGATTGAAGAGGATCTGGATCCGCTGGAACTGTACCTCACACTGGGAGTATCGTTCATCGCTTCCGGTTTCTCCGGTCAGCCCCGGGTTTTGGCGCGGCTCATCAACGAAGGGATGAATCACGACGGAATGTCGATGATCCACGTCCAGTCCCCGTGCGTTACCTACAACGACACCTTCCAGTTGATCAAGGGCAACGCCAGGGAAGGTATCGCGCCGGCCCTGTGGGACATACCGGAAGACCATGACTACGCCAGCAAGCAGGCCGCTTACGACCTGGTGCAGCAGGGTGGTCTGCCGGTGGGCATCATCTACAAGGACGAATCCAGGGGTTCTCTGGAAACCAACATGAACAACATCAGGTCCAAGGCGCGAGAGCGGACCATGGAACAATTGATGGACGCTTACTCGTTCTGATCCGTCCAACTAAGCCGCATGAGGAGCTCCCCCGGCTGGACCGTCGGGGGAGCTCCTTTTTTCGCGGTCTGGGGGTCGGTTCAGTATCCGGCGCCTGGCGCCAAAGCTCCTGGAGCCAGGTCGGGGTTTTCAGCCTGCACGGACTGGTACTTGGATGGGCACTTCACCAGGATGTTGTCGGTGGCGAACACCTGCTCCTGAGCCTCGTACCGCCCCTCCAGGATGATCTCCGAGTGGGGGTTGAAGAACAGGTCGGGCAGGACGCCCACGTAGTTGGCCTGCAATTGGGGACTGCCGGGAGAGATGCCGGGCACGTCAGGCAGTTTGTCCCCCAGGGCGAAATGGGACAGCGTTGAGCCATCGTCGCGCCGGAAAGTGTCCGGGGCCAGAGCGCCGGCCACGCGCAGGGTCTGTCCGTCCTGGAGCTTGGGGTCGTCCATGAACTCGCTAACGGTCACGAAGTACAGGGTATTGCCCGGGAAGGCAGCGTACACCATGTAGGCGACGGCCAGCGCGATCACGCCGGCCAGGATAATGAGCCGCGTCCGGTGACTGCGCCACCCGGTGCGCTCCGTTTCCGTTTCGGGGACATAGGTGACCGTTTCGCCCGGTTGGTTGGCGGGATATTCGGATTGCATTGCTTGGAAAATGACCTCGTTCGACCTGTTTCAGCTTCCAATCTGTTTCAGCCTTCCATTATACCGGGCCATCGTCTCTCGCATCGGCGGTCGAAGACTGGTCCGAACCGAGCGGCTCCCGTAGATCCTGAAGTTCCCGCTGCATCGACTGGCGTCGCCAGGACATATAGGCGGCGTAAACGAAGAAGACTGCCCACACCACCGCGAAGGCCGCGAACAAAAAGGGCAGGTTGGGAGTAAGTTCAGTCATGTCAGTCCCGATTTCTGTTGCGGCGCAGTTGGCCCAGCGTGTCCTCAACCTGGCGCAACGCCGCGCGTTCCAGTAGCAGATAACAGAACAGCGCCACCATCGCCAGCATCGAGAAAACGAGGATGCGGGCCATGATGGGTTCCAGGGCGTCGTCCGCCGCCTCCGGGCCTATCACCTGCACCGGATGAATCGAGCGCCACCACTGCACCGAGTAGTACACGATGGGCACGTCCACGAAACCGATGATGCCCACCACCGCCGACCACGACCGGCCCTGCTGCGGCGTGGGAGCGTAATGGCGGATCATCAGGTAGGCGACGTAGATCAACCAGAGAATCAACGTCGTGGTCAGTCGCGGTTCCCAGGTCCACCAAACTCCCCAAACCGGTCTGGCCCAGATCACGCCGGTAATCAATGCCAGCGTGACGAATACCACGCCCACCTCCGCGGAGGCGTGGGCCACCCGGTCCCAGACCTCGGTGCGCCGTATCAGGTAGCCGACGCCGGCCACGGCGCAGATCAGGAAACCGAGGAAGGACAAAATCGAGATTGGTACATGGACGTAGAAAATGCGCTGGATGTGTCCCAGCACCTCGTCGGTGGGGGCGACGACGAAAATGAGGTAGCCGTCCACCAACGTCAATACAGCGGTGAGGAGCAACAGCCAAAGGCGCGCGTCTCGTACCGCCGCGCGCCAGGGTGTTCTGCTTTTTGGCTGGCTCGCTATCGCCGCCAAGATGCTTTATCCCTCAAAGATAAACCCGAATATCCACGAACATATTACCAAAAACAGGGCATCGAAAACCACTAGCAACGGGGCCCAGCGGGTCCACACGGCCTCCATGGGGCCGCCCTGCAGCGCCAGCGCCGATGCCTCCACGGCGGCGATGATCACCGGGACGACCACGGGGAAGAAGAGTACCGGCAGCAGGATTTCCCGGGAACGTGTCTGCACGGCAATGCCGGCGAAAAACGTCCCCACGGTGGCGAACCCTAGCGTGGCCAGCAGGATGACAACGCCCAGAACGGGCGACAGCGTCGGCAGCCCCAGCATTACGGCGAATATCGGCAACAGAATGGCTTCGATTACCAGCATGAAAATCAGGCTGCTCAGCACCTTGCCGAGAAAAATGGCATCCCGACTGACCGGCGCTGCCAGCAGTCCGTCCAGGCCGCCCTGCTCCATCTCCCGGGCGAAAGCCCGGTTCATGGCGAGCACTCCGATGAAGGCATAGGCCACCCACAACAGGCCGGGCGCAACGGGTTCCAGGCTCCCGGGCGTCCGATTCAGGCCGAAATTGAACACGACCACCACGATCAGGCCGAACACCAGGGCCGAGACGATGGTGTCGCGGGACCGTAGTTCCAGTCGGATGTCTTTCCAGGCGATGGCCAGCGTGGTTCGCAGCAGCCCCATGCTCACAACACTGCGGCAGGATGTTCAGGAATCAACGCTGCCGGCGAGGACGTTAACGCAATCCTCCCCTGGCGAAACCGTCACCGGGAAATCATTGGTGAGCCGACCGTCGGACAGTGCCAGCGCCCGCCCGGCCCAGGTGAGGCCGATCTCGGTGTTGTGGGTGGTCAGCAGGACCGAACGGCCCGACTCCGCCCAATGCCGCAGCAGGTTGCCCAGCGCTTCCAGCGACGCGGTGTCCAGACCCGATTCCGGTTCATCCAGCAGCAGCACGGCCGGTTCGTGCAGGACGGCCCGGGCCATCGACAGCCTTTTCTGCATTCCATGAGACAGCGTGCGAACCCTCCGGTCGGCCCGGTCGGACAGATCAAGCTGTTCCAGCACCTGGGCGATCCGGTGTTTGGCGTCGGACACGTCGTACAGTTTGCAGTAGAAGGCCAGGTTTTCGCGGCAGGTCAGGTCGTTATAGAGCAGGGTCTGATGCCCAGCGAAACCAACCGCGCGCCGCGCCGCGCCACCGGTCCGCCCCATCCGACGGCCGGCGATGTGGACCGATCCCGAGTCCGGGCGCGCCAGGCCGGCGAAGACGCGCAGCAGGGTGGTCTTGCCGGCGCCGTTGGCTCCGAAGAGAACGGCAACCTCACCCCAACCGACGGAGAGGTCTATCCCCCGCAGGACTGCGCGGTCACCGTAGTCCTTGCGAACGTCGGTGGCGGAAATTGCGGCAGCACCGGGGGGCGCGGCGTTCATGCGGGCGGGTCAGCGGTGGTCTTCAAACCGCTCGCGCAGCACTTTTTTGTCGAACTTGCCCACGCTGGTCTTGGGGATCTCGTCGATGAACACCACGTCGTCGGGCAGCCACCAGCGTGCGAAGTCCGGCCGGATGAAATCGAGAACGGCGTCTTTGGTCAACTGCCCCGACGTCCCGGCGCGCGGCACCACGCACGCCAGCGGACGTTCCTGCCACTGCGGGTGCGGGATGGCGATGACGGCGGCTTCCAGCACGTCCGGGTGGGCCATGATCGCGGACTCCAGATCCACGGAGGAGATCCACTCGCCGCCGCTCTTTACCATGTCCTTGACCCGGTCCACAATCTGGATGTAACCGTCTCGGTCGATGGAGGCAATGTCGCCGCTGTGATACCACCCGTCAACGAAGGTTTCGGAACTGCGCTCGTCGTTGACGTACTCGTCGGCTATCCAGGGCCCCCGGAACCACAGTTCACCCCTTTGTTCGCCGTCCCATTCGGCGGTGTCGCCGTTCTCGTCCACCAGTTTCATCTCCACGCCGGCGGCGGTCACGCCCTGCTTGGCGGATAAGGCCAACTGCTCCGATTCCGTAAGGCCGTCCAGCCGGGAGCGGCGGCGGTTCACCGAGATCAGGGGCGCCGCCTCGGTCATACCGTAAGCGTGCACGATCTCGACGCCCAATTGATCCCGATACGCCTGCAGTATCGCCAGCGGGACGGCCGAACCACCGCTGATGATCTGTTTCAGGGAAGACAGATCGTATTCAACGCCGGAACGCTGGATGTAGTCCAGGACGCCAATCCAGATGGTGGGAACGCCGGCACTGAAGGTCACGCCTTCCCTCTCCACCAGTTCGCATATGATGCGCGGATCCGGACGAAGGCCGGGGAAAATCTGGTCGGCTCCGACCATGGTGGAGCTGTAGGGCAGCCCCCAACAGTTCGCGTGAAACATGGGTACGATTGCCATGACCCGGTCCCGCTCCGACAGCGCCAGCACGTCCACGGCTGATGAGGCCATGGAATGCAGGTACACGGCGCGATGAGAGTACGCGACACCTTTGGGCAGCCCGGTGGTGGCCGACGTATAGCACAGTCCCATGGTGGCGTATTCGTCCACGTCTGCCGGACTGTATTCGGCGGAAGCCGCCGCCAGCACCGTTTCATAGGCGATGGCGTCGGGCAGCGTCGTGGATACTTCCTCCGGCTCGCCCAGGATGACGAAATGCCGCACCGTCGTCAGTCGGTCGGCGATGGTTTCAATCACGGGCGTAAGGTCGGGGTCAATCAGCAGCACCTTGTCGCCGGCATGGTTGATGATATAGGCCATGTCGTCGGGAGCCAACCGGATGTTGATGGTGTGCACGACGGCGCCAATGGTGGGCGGCGCGAAATAGGCTTCCAGGTGGCGGTAGTTATTCCACGCAAAAGTTCCTACCCGGTCACCCGGTTCAACTCCCAATTCCCGCAACGCGTTGCCTAACCGGGCGGTGCGGGCAAACATATCGGCGTAGGTGTAGCGGTGCGTGCCTTCGCCCACGCGGGTGATGATGCGTTTGTTGGGAAACTGGGTCGCCGCTCGTTCCAGGATGCGGTGAGCCAACAAATCGTAGTGCATCGTCATTGCAATACTCCCTGCATTTATGCCGACGTCATTCCCGCACCCAACCCGTCATTCCCCCACCTGAACTCGTCATTCCCGCGAAAGCGGGAATCCAGTGAGCACAACATACGGCCAACGTTCCGATCGCAGTCATTTCTCTGGGTTCCTGCTTTCGCAGGAACGACGGCATCTATCAACATGCTCTTACGGGTGCTTGATGCTCACGCCGCCGTCAATCGCCCAGGTCTGCCCGGTCACGTAGGAAGCGGCCGGGGACGCCAGGTACACCGCCAGATAGCCGACTTCAATCAGGCGACCAACACGCGCCAGGGGAACGGTCTCCCCGGCGCCGGCATCGCGGGCCGCGAAGGCTTCTTCCGACATCTGCTCGGGGTCGGGGAACGAGCCTGGAGCAATTGCGTTGCACCGGATCCCGAACGGAGCCCACTCCTGCGCCACTACCTCGGTGAAGCGCATCAGGCCGGCTTTGGCGGCGTCGTAGGCGGCGGACATCGGGCGGCCACGGAAAGACGCCCAGCCGCTGATGTTGATGACGTTGCCCTGGCCCCGTTCCAGCAGATGCGGACCCACGGCGCGGCAGCCCTGGAAAGCCTCGGTCAGGTTGATGTCCACGATGCTGTGCCATTCCGTTTCAGTCATGCCGGGAATGTCGCTGCCGGGCAGTTGTACCACGGGCTTGCGGATAGCGTCCCCAACGCAGTTGACCAGCGTGTCGATATGGCCGAACTCGGCGATGGTTTGGGCAACGATGGCGTCGGTATCGGCAGCGGTGGTGGCGTCGCCGGTCAGGGGTAGGCACTGTTGGCCCAAGGCACGGACTTCCTCGGCAACCCTGTTGACGCCTGTGGAGGTGAGACCGGTGACGGCCACGTCGGCGCCACCCTGCGCGAACGCCAGGGCAATCCCTTTGCCGATGCCGCGCCCCGCGCCAACCAACAGGACTTTCTGGCCGGAAACGTCAAATATGTCCAAGCTCATTGCTACGCTCCTGCGGAATGGCCTCCGCCGTTGACCTGTGCCGATAATGGTGCCACATCGCAGTGGGTTGGGCAACCGTCACCGCTCGCCCACGAGTGCCCGCTTCGTGGTTGCGACCAAAGCGTACCTGCGGCGTGGCGAACCCGATTGGCGATGGGGTAAAATCGGGCAACACTCTGATTGGAATATGAGGTGCGGGATATGCCCAGGGAGAGCAATCGGGTCGTGTACCCGCCGGAGGGGTGGACCAATTCACTGACCGCCGAGTACGTCGGGCCGGACCGATTCGGCAACGGGGAGGTCTTTGACGCCCGGGTGGGCGGTGAGCTCCTGGTACAGCTGATCTTCGACCAGAGGGACGATGAGATTACGGTGCGTTGCCTGAGGTGCGAGGAGCAGTCCCAGGCCTTTGGCCGGTTTATGGCCCACCCGATGATCGGGATTGTCAGCATCAACGCCACCGCGTTGCTGGTGCCGATGAACACCCCCCGCATCATGAAGCACCTGGCTGACGTCCATGAAGAAAGACTGAACGACATGGACGACATGGACTTTTTCAATTGCTTGCTTGATAGCGTTGGCTTGTAGCGGACCTGACGTCGACGCATCGCAACGCACCGAAAAGGGGATGATACGTTGAATTACGACTACATAATCGTCGGCGGCGGCTCCGCCGGCTGTACTCTGGCGGCGCGGCTCACCGAAGATCCCGATGTATCAGTGCTGCTGCTGGAGGCCGGGCCGGACTATCCCGATTTTGAACACCTGCCCATTGACCTGAAAAACGGCAACAACGTTTGGCGTTCCGCTTACGGCCCACACAGCTGGGGATACACGGCCAAGGGTACTCCGCAACAGGAGGAACCCATCATCATCCCTCGGGGCAAGGCCATGGGCGGCTCCAGCAGCATTAACGGACAGGTGCTATTCCGCGGGGTGCCGGAAGACTATGACAACTGGGCCGTGTGGGGCAACGACGAGTGGTCCTTCACCAAGGTCTTGCCGTATTTTCGCCGGTTGGAGAATGACCTGGACTTTGGCGGCGATGACTTCCACGGCAACTCCGGCCCCATTCCGGTCCGGCGGTACAAACGCGAGGAATGGCTGCCGGTTGCCGAGGCTTTCTATGACTCCTGCCGTGCCCTGGGCTTCCCCGAAGACCCCGACCAGAACCATCCCGATTCCAATGGCATCGCGGCGCGGCCCCTGAACAACATCGACGGGGTACGGATGAGCACGTCGTTGACGTACCTGTCCATGTCCCGGCATCGGCTCAACCTGACCGTGCGGGGCAACGTGGTGACCCGCCGAGTGCTCTTTGACGATAAGACGGCCATCGGCGTCGAGGCGGAGAGCGGCGGCGAGATATTCGAGGCGTACGGCGACCAGATTATCCTCAGCGCCGGCGCCATCGCCTCGCCGCAGATCCTGATGCTGTCGGGCGTCGGGCCTGCCGATCACCTCCGGGAAATGGGCATTCCGGTTATCCACGAGCTTACCGGCGTCGGCGAGAACCTGCGCGACCACCCGGCGGTGTTCAGCCTGTTTCGCGGCATCGGGGACCCTCCGGAACTCGACGCCCCGAGCATCCAGGTCGGCCTCCGCTACAGCCCCGAGGGAACGGGAACCAGAGGGGACATTCAGCTGTCGCCGATCCTGATGACCAGCGAGCACCGCCCGGCCAGCGTCAACATTGAGTCCGACGATTTCCACTTCGGCTTCAGCGCAGCGTTGCAGAACGCGGCTACCGCCGGCCGGTTGCGGCTGGTTTCCACCGACCCCCACGTGCAGCCCGACCTTTTCTACGACTACCTTTCTGACCCGGTGGACCGGCAGCGGATGCGCTCGGCGGTTCGCTTGGGCTTGCAGATTGCGGAGCAGCCAGCGTTGCGGCAGTTTGTGGCCGAACGATTGTCCCCCACCGATGAGGACCTTGCTTCGGATTCGGCATTGGACCAGTGGATGCTGCGGAACGCCTACACCCAGCACCATTCCTCCGGCACCTGCAAGATGGGACCCGGTTCGGACCTGGACGCGGTGGTGGACCAATATTGCCGGATCTACGGGATGCGCAACATCAGGGTGGTGGATGCTTCGGTGATGCCCGACGTAATCCGCGCCAACACCAACGCCACCACGATCATGATTGCCGAGCGGGTGGCGGATTTCATCAAGGAAGGCAACTAACCCGGTTCGACGGCAAGGCATTACCATGGCTATACACACGACCGGAATCAAGATGCTGCCCTACCGTCGGATGGGCGAGATTGACTATGACAGCCTGGAGTTCGACGCGGACGTGCCGGTGAGGAAACCCGACGCAATGGAGCAGAACCTGGAGCAGGATGAAATTCTTGGCGTGATGCGGGCCAGGTTTACCGATTTTGGCCGGCGCCCCGACGTTTTTCTGGACCGCGATACCAACATCTGCTATGACCCCAGCAACCTGAACGTGCGCATATCGCCGGACATCTATCTGGCTTTTGGCGTTGAGGCGCAGGCGATACGTCCACGCCGGCTCTATTTGCCCTGGGAGGTTGGCAAACCGCCCGATATAGCGATCGAAGTTGCCTCCCACGCGACGGGCCGGGAAGACGTCAACCGCAAACCCGGTATCTACGCCCGCATCGGCGTCCCCGAATACTGGCGGTTTGACCCCACCGGCGGCAGGTATCACGGAGACCCATTGTACGGTGGGTTGCTGGCGGACGGGGAATACCGGGCGGTGGATTTGACCACGGAGCCGGACGGAATCCTGAAAGGGCACAGTCCGGCACTGCGATTAAGCCTTGCGTGGGACGAAGGATGGCCGCGGTTCTACGACCCGGCGACGGGCGACTACGTAGAGGGATGGCGGGAGGTGTGGGCCTCACGCGAAGCCGAGCGAGCGGCGCACGAAGCGGTACGAGCGGCGCACGAGGAAACTCAGGAAGCCCTGCGGATCGAACGGGATGCCAGGTCTGTTGACCAAGCCCGCATTCGCCAGCTGGAAGCAGAGTTGCGCCGGTTGCGATCCGGCAACTAGCCACCAGAAAACTGAGCACGACCAATCTAGACACAGGATGGCACCAGACCATGACTACTTCTGCAACACGTATCGAACGCGACTCCATGGGCGAAATGGAGGTGCCCGCCGACGCGCTCTATGGCGCGTCCACCATGCGGGCGGTGCTCAACTTTCCCATCAGCGACCTCCGCTTTCCGCGGCAGTTCATCCGGGCCCTGGGCCTCATCAAGCTGGCGGCGGCCCGGACCAACATGGACCTGGGAGTCCTCGACCCAACGGTGGGCGAAGCCATCGTGCAGGCGGCCCAAGAAGTCGCGGACGGCAAGCACGACGCCCACTTCGTGCTGGACATCTTCCAGACCGGTTCCGGAACATCCACCAACACCAACGCCAACGAGGTCATCGCCAACCGGGCCTCGCAGATTTTGGGCGGCGACCTGGGATCCCGCCTGGTGCATCCCAACGACAACGTGAATCTGGGGCAGTCGTCCAACGACGTTATACCCACCGCCATTCACCTGGCCGCCTTGCTGGGCCTGAAAGAGGATCTGATACCCGCCCTGGAGTCCCTGCGGGCGGCCCTGCAGGACAAGGCCGACGAGTTCTGGCCCATCTCCAGGACGCTACTCCGGTCCGCTTGGGCCAGGAGTTCAGCGGCTATGCCGGGCAGGCCGAATACAGCATCACCCGGGTACGCCGTGCCCAGGACGCGTTGGCGGAAGTTGCCTTGGGCGGCACGGCGGTCGGCACCGGGGTCAACACGCATCCTGAGTCTTCCCAACGGACCTGCGACCGGTTACAGGAAATGACCGGCGTGACCATACGGGAAACGGGCAACCATTTCCAGGCCCAGGCTGCCCTGGACGGCATCGTGGAAGCCAGCGGGCAGCTGAAGACCGTGGCCATCAGCCTGCACAAGATCGCCAATGACATCCGCTTCCTGGGGTGCGGGCCCAGAGCCGGACTGGGAGAGATCAACGTGCCCGAGGTACAGCCGGGCAGCAGCATCATGCCGGGCAAGGTGAACCCGGTCATTTCGGAGTCGGTAATCCAGGTGGCGGCCCACGTGGTGGGCAATGATGCGGCGGTGGCCCTGGCCGGCGCCGGAGGCTACTTTGAGCTGAACACCATGATGCCGCTGGCCGCCTATAACCTGCTACAGTCGGTATCCCTGCTGGCCACGTCGGCGCAGAACTTCGCCGACCAGTGCGTGGTCGGCATCACCGCCACCTCCACTGGTCCGGCGATGGTGGAAAAGGGCTTGATGCTGGGCACGGCATTGGCGCCGTCCATCGGGTATGACGCCGCTGCCGGGATCGCAAAGAAGGCGGCGGAAACCGGGTTGACCATCCGCGAAATAGCGCGCAGCGATACCTCCCCTTCTCAATCCTGAGGACATGACCAAGCCAAGCCTGGAGGTTCGCGGAGGCGGCGGTTAAGCGCAAAAACGCGTATTCGTGACGGCGTGTCAGTTGACAAAACGGCTGTATTCTGTGTAGGCTGAATGCGTTCATAATGTACAGAAATACAGTGGCTACGACTTTCCCGAAGTTTCACCTGCTCCCTCAGCTCTAACTAATCTCACGATTCGGCTTGCCGACGTCTGGCGGGCCGAATCGGTGTGTCTATTGGTGCATCGCTCTGGGGCAGGTCAACTGCCGTTAATGAACCGCCGCGCACCCGCCAGGAGGGTCGATTTATGGTTCTGACCCGCAAACGTTCCGGCCGAAACAACCGTGGCTTGGCCGCCCGTGATGTGAAAACCTACTCCGAATCCAGCATCGCGAATGTCCTCGACGTACCCAACCTGATACGCAGCCAAATCGAGTCCTTCGACTGGTTTAAGACCAGGGGACTCGCCGAAACTTTCCGGGATTGCTCCCCTATCGTCGCCGGCATCACCAGGCGCTTCGCCAATGGAGAGGCGGCCCGCCGGGCCGAGCGGTTCGAGTTGTATTTCCTCGACCACTGGTTTGATGACCCCCAGTTCACCCCGGAAGAGTGCCGGGAGCGGGAGATTACCTACTCGCAGCCCCTTTACGTAAAAGCGCAGCTGCGGGACCAGGAAACCGGAGAGGTCACCGAGTCCGACATCTTCTTCGGCGATGTGCCGATGATGACCGATACCGGTACGTTCGTCATCAACGGCGCCGAGCGCGTGCTCGTGAGCCAGTTGCAACGCGCCCCCAGCGTGTATTACGAACGCGAACCCTCCCAGGATCCGGCGTGCCCTGAGTGCGGCAAACCGGAGAACTGGTACTACAAGGCTCGTATTTCGGCCAGCCGGGGCGCGCGCATCGAACTGTCCACCTGGACCCATTACTACGCCCGTCGGCGCAATCTGCCCGAAACCATTACCGTCAGCGTGGACCGCCGTCGCCGGATGGGTGTTTCCACATTCCTGCATGCCCTGGGCATCGTCAGCGCCGAGGAAATGCGGGCGCTGTTTGCCGAGGCAGACTCCAACGATTGCCGTCCCTTCGTGGCCGGCGTCGCTCCGGCGGAGGACCGGGACTACAACCCGCGCGAAGAGGAACTCAGGTCGCTCTGGGACCGGATCCACCCCGACCGCGATTTCAACTACGAACAGGCTCACCGCATTGGCTTGGCCCAACGGAACCTGTACAAGTGGTTGCGCCCGGGCGAACCGGCGGTGCAGGTGGACGCGGCGTGTACCTTTGTGATCAACCACTTCTTTGACGGGCGGCGCTTCGATCTCGGCGAAGTCGGTCGCATTAAGGTTGACCAGCGCCTTGGTCGTGCTGGAGGGCAAATTCTGACCGGACCTCAAAAGACCGTATTGGCGTTCGTCAAAGAACAGCATGAGCTTACGGGCCAGGGGGTCACCGCCACCGAGATTTTCAACGCCTCCGGGCGGGAGCAGAGAGTCTTGGCGGAACGCGATGTCGAGGCCCTCATCAACTTTGGTTATCTGGCGCGTCAGGTGGACCGCCGAATTGAGCCGGTGGACATTTTTGCCGCCGCTCCGGACGAAGACGCGGGAGTCCCGGTAGTGAGCCTGGATGCCGCGAATACCGGAACATTGCTGTCCCTCGTTGACACACGCGAGGACGGTACCCGGATCGTCAGCGTCCAACGACAGGTTACCGACACCCTGGGCGAACCGGTGGCAATCTCCGCCCAGCCAATATTCGGCGACACGGAATCTGCTGATGCGATTTCGTGCGGCGAAATCGCCATCCTGAACAACCGTTTTCTGGTGGGCGATAGCATCGTCGAGGCGGGACAGCTGATCTACGCGGAAAGGGTCAGCCAGGGGCCGCTGCAAAGCTGGCACCTGACCCCCGTCAGGGCTCGCGCATCTCGCATTGTGGGCGTGGTGACCGATGTCAACTGCGGCCCCAACGGCAATATGCACCAGGTGCGGTTCAATCTTCCGGGTATTGAGTTGGACGAGCGCCGAGTCCTGGATCTGAACGACATAATTGATACCCTGCAGGGGCTGATCCAGCAGCACGCCAGCAACACGGAACCCCGGGACAACATTGACCACCTGGGCAACCGGCGCGTGCGTGTCGCCGGAGAGTTGATGCGCGACCAGGTGCGCATCGGATTGCTGCGTATGCACCGCATGTTCCAGGATCGCGTGGGACGCCTGGAAAAACCCGAAGACGCGGTTCCGGCCAAACTGGTCAACGTACGTCCGGTTACCGGCGCGATCCGCGAGTTCTTTGGCGGCGACAAGTTGTCCCAATTCATGGATCAGACCAACCCGTTGGCGGAACTGACTCACAAGCGGAGACTTTCAGCCTTGGGTCGGGGCGGTCTCACCCGTGAGCGGGCCGGTTTCGACGTGCGCGACGTTCACGCCTCGCACTACGGACGCATCTGCCCGATAGAAACCCCGGAAGGTGCGAACATCGGGTTGCTCAGCAGCCTGGCGGCCTACGCCCGTATCGACCGGCTGGGCTTTATTGAGACCCCTTACTGGCCGGTCATCAAGGAGCTTTGGCTGGGTGACTGTCGGACCCCCGGTCTGCCGGGCTATTTCGACCCCATTGGACACCAGGTGACCAACGACGTGAAGACGCGCAAGGGCGAGGTGATAATCGCCGACGGGGAGACCATCACCGAAGACCATTGGCGTCGCCTGCGCCGGTTGTCCGCCGACCTTATGATCGGCGTGGCGCCCTTTGTGGACACTCGTCAGGAAAGCGTCCAATACTTGACCGCAGATCTGGAGGAAAAGTACCGCATCGCTCAGGCTAACTCCGGCTTCGACGAACTTTACCAATTCATGGACGAGCTGGTGGAAGTGAGAGAAGGCGATAACTATCGTCTGGCTTCCCCCGAGTTCGTCGAATACGCCGACGTGTCGCCACTCCAGATCATGAGCGTGTCGGCCGCGTTGATCCCCTTCCTCGAACACGACGACGCCAACCGCGCCCTTATGGGCTGCAATATGCAGCGACAGGCAGTGCCGCTGCTGCAACCCCAGGCTCCCATTGTCGGCACCGGCATCGAGAGTCGAGTGGCCCGGGACAGCGGTCAGGTGCTATTGGCCCGTGTCCAGGGTTCGGTGGCATCCGTGGACGGTAACAACATCATCGTCGTGGACGACGCGGGCACGGAACACTTCCACCGCCTGACCAAGTTTGCCCGTACCAATCAGGGTACGTGTCTGAACCAGCGCCCGGTGGTGCAGAAGGGTGACTACGTCAACGTGGGCGACACCCTGGCCGACAGTTCCTCCACCGACGGCGGCGAACTGGCCCTGGGCCAGAATGTCCTGGTGGCGTTCATGTCCTGGGAAGGCTACAACTACGAGGACGCTATTATCATCAGCGAACGTCTGGTGAAGGATGACCAATTCACGTCCGTACACATCGAGAAATATGAGGTCGAAAGTCGCTCCACCAAGCTGGGCGACGAAGAAATTACCCGTGACATCCCCAATGTCGGCGAGGGCAACCTGCGGGACCTGGACGAGCGCGGCATCATCCGTATCGGCGCCGACGTGGGGCCGGGAGATATCCTGGTGGGCAAAGTTACCCCCAAGGGCGAAACCGAAATGACCGCTGAGGAACGCCTGTTGCGGGCTATCTTTGGCGAGAAGTCCAAGGACGTCCGCGATACCTCCCTCCGGGTTCCCCATGGCCAACGCGGCAAAGTCATCGGCGTCAAGGCTTTGAGCCGGGACAACAAAGATGACCTGCCCCCTGACGTGAACGAAGCCATCAGGGTGTGGGTCGCCCAAACTCGTAAGATTTCCGTTGGCGACAAGATGGCCGGACGGCACGGCAACAAGGGTGTGGTCTCCCGGATACTCCCGGAAGAAGACATGCCTTTCCTGTCCGACGGGACTCCGGTGGACATCATCCTCAACCCCATCGGCGTGCCGTCCCGAATGAACCTGGGTCAGGTTTTGGAGAGCCACCTGGGATGGGCCGCGCGAAATCTGAACTTCCAGGCGCTGACCCCGGTGTTTGAAGGCGCCGACGACGACAATATCGA
>JAGWBI010000015.1:18663-57940 GCA_021295965.1 Dehalococcoidia bacterium
GCAAGGCAAGGCTCGAGAGGCCTGTCTGTACCTGTGGCTGCGCGACGTAGCCGGTGAAGACGTCGGGGAATTTGGCGATATTGCCCTCGCGGAAATGCACCAGCTTGCGCTGGATGTCCATCGCCAAAAGTTGATCTCTCCGCCCACTTTCGCCAAGTTCCAGCTCTACGACGGACGCTCCGGGGAACCCTTCGACCAACCGGTGGCCGTGGGCAGTATCTATATGCTCAAACTGATCCACTTGGTGGAGGACAAAATCCACGCCCGGTCAACCGGTCCCTACTCGATGATTACTCAACAGCCGCTGGGCGGTAAAGCCCAGTTCGGCGGCCAACGGTTTGGGGAGATGGAAGTCTGGGCCCTGGAAGCCTACTCCGCTGCCCACAACCTTCAGGAGGTGCTAACCATCAAGTCCGACGACGTGACGGGTCGGGTCAACACCTACGAATCCATCGTCAAGGGTAATCCCATCAGCCAACCAGGCATTCCGGAATCCTTCAACGTTTTGCTCAAAGAACTGCAGAGCCTTGGACTGAACGTGAGACTGGAGGACGAGGAAGAGCAGGATGACGCTAGCCTGGGTCTGCCCGGCGAAGACGATTTTCTCTTTACCGCGGAGGTCAACTAAACATGGTCAGGATGCTGGACAACCGGGAATCCACCTCCTCCGATTTCAACGCCATCCGCATTTCCATCGCCTCACCGGAGCAGATCATCGGTTGGTCCTCCGGGGAGGTGCAGAAGGGCGAGACTATCAACTATCGCACGCAGCGGCCCGAAAAGGACGGCCTGTTCTGCGAGAAGATCTTCGGACCCACCAAAGACTGGGAGTGCCAGTGCGGAAAGTACAAGCGCCAAAAGTACAAGGGCGTAGTGTGCGATCGGTGCGGAGTTGAGGTGACCAGAGCCAACGTGCGCCGGCAGCGGCTGGGTCACATCGCGCTGGCGGCCCCGGTGGCGAACATCTGGTTCGTCAAGAATACCCCCAGCGTGATGAGCCTGGTGTTGGACCTCAAGTTGTCGGACCTTACCCGAGTGCTTTATTACTCCGCTTACGTCATCAACCAGGTTGACATCGACCTGATGCGCGAGCAATTGGAGCGCCACACCCACGAAGTGGACGAACTCCGGGGCGCGCCGATAGCGTCCGCCGAAGCCGCTTTGCAGCGCATTGCCGACTGCGTGGGCGGCTGGGAGCTGGGGAGCCGCGTGCACGAGGCCTCTTTCATCATCGCCGAGTCTCCGGCTGCGTATTCCCGGGCGCTCAGTGAGGCTCACGAGTCGCTGGCTCGCCTCGTCAACGCCCAGGCGGCCGACGACGGGGATTTCGCCGGAGAACTCGAGAGCCTGATCGCCCTGGCGCCTGCCGCTGCCGCCGCGGAACACGCCGCCCGTGAGGTGGGCCGATTGCTGTTGGCCGATGGCGTCGTGGATTCCGCAGACAACCTGGCCCTCGCCGCCATTGAAGGCGATCCGGTAGCCGCCGCGATTTCCAGGCTCCATCACGGTAGTCTGCCCATCGTTGACGCCTTGGACGAACAGCAGCGCCATGCCCAGGCGGTGGTCGCCGCGTTCAACGCCTGGCGCAATGATCCCAGCGAAGAGCGCGAGGATGATCTGGCGGACGCCGTCGAACGATTGCAGGCCGAGATTAGCGCGGTTCATGATGAGTTGATCACGCCGGCGCTGGGCGCTTTGGCCGAGGCCATTGGGCGCATTGCGCCACAATCCTTTGATTCCGCGGTGCAACGACGACTGTCCGATGACCTGGTGGCAATACACCACTCCCTGGCCTCAGTGGAGCAGGCGGTGCGCAGTTGGAACTACCGTCGTTCCGAAGACAACCCGGAAGGCCGGGGCTGGAATGTCCCGGCGTTCACCGCCTTGCTGGAGCGGTTGCAGGCCGACAGCGATGAAATAAAAGCCGTCTCCAATCTGGCGTCTCGCACCGAAGCCATCGCCGGTATTACCACTCCGGAGGAACGTCAGGAGACCATCAACAGTTGCCGACAGCAGCTGCAGGTCATCCGTGATCTGATCGCCAGCGTTGACAGTTACCTGCTTCGCGCCGTCGCCGAGCGGCGCCGCGAGGCCGTGGACCTTATCCAGGCGATGCGGTGGCTGCGGTGGGACCCCAGCCAGCGTCCGCGGGTGGCCGACCTCGATTGGCTCTGGGAAGACTTGAAACTCCCGGCGTCGGCGCGAGACGATGAAGAACTTCCGGATGAGTTCTACATCGCCCGCAGTGGGTCCGCCGGTCTCCACCTGACCACCCTGTCCACCAATCGCTACGACCGGCTCAAGCCGTTCTGGGGAGAGGCTTTTGACGCCGACATGGGAGCGGAGCCGGTTCTGGAGTTCCTCAAGCTGCTGGACCTGGATTTGGACCAGGAACGGTACTACACCGAACTTGAGATGCGGGCCACGTCCTCTCAAATTCGCACCAAAGCCGGCAAGCGGATGCGTCTGCTGGAGACCTTCCGGCGGAGTGAAAACCGGATGCAGGACATGATCATGACCGTCCTGCCGGTGCTGCCGCCCGAGTTGCGCCCCATGGTTCAGTTGGATGGCGGGCGGTTCGCCACCAGCGACTTGAACGACCTGTATCGCCGGGTCCTGTCGCGTAACCACCGGCTCAAGCGCTTTGCCAGCATGCGGGCGCCGGGCCTGATGATCCGTAATGAAAAGCGGATGTTGCAGGAGGCCGTGGACTCGCTCATTGACAACGGACGGCAGGGCAAGGCGGTCAAGGGCAAGCGCGACCACGCGCTGAAGTCTCTCAGCGATCTGCTCAAGGGCAAGCAAGGCCGTTTCCGCCAGAACCTGTTGGGCAAGCGCGTGGACTACTCGGGCCGGTCGGTGATCGTGGTTGGTCCCGAGTTGAAGATGGACCAGTGCGGACTGCCCAAGCGCATGGCGCTGGAACTGTTCAAGCCCTTCGTGATGCACCGGTTGGTGCTGAATGCCCTGGCGCCCAACATCAAGGCGGCCAAACGCATGGTCGAACGTTCCTCGCCCGAAGTCTGGCCCATTCTGGAAAGCGTCATCAAGGAACGCCCGGTAATGCTCAACCGAGCGCCCACCTTGCACCGGCTGGGTATCCAGGCGTTCTGGCCCGTGCTGGTCGAGGACAGCGCCATTCAGTTGCACCCGCTGGTGTGCTCTGCGTTCAACGCCGACTTCGACGGCGACCAGATGGCGGTTCATGTGCCTCTGTCCGCCATGGCGGTGAACGAAACCGGCTCGGTGATGTTGAGTATCAACAATATGCTGTCCCCGGCGTCAGGCGACCCGCTGGTGGCGCCGACCCTCGATATGGTCATGGGTTGCTATTACCTCACTGAAGAGGCTACCGATGCCAAAGGCGCCGGTGGGGTGTTCTACGACATCCACGAGGCTCGCATCGCCTACTCCGACGGTCAAATTAACCTGCGCGCTCCGGTCACCGTGCTGAGCGTACCCGGAGTTGACGGCAAGATCGAGACGACCATGGGCCGTCTCATCTTCAACGAAGCCATCCCCGATTCCCTGGGGTTCAAAAACGAACTGATGGACCGGGGAGCGATCAAGGATCTCACCTCTGAGCTTTACCGGAACCTCAGCAATGAGGATACGGCCCGGGCCCTTGACCGGATTAAAGAGATCGGCTTCTACTATGCCACCAAGTCCGGCATCACCATTGCCATCAACGATATCCAGGTGTCCGAGCGCAAGCAGGACATCCTTGAATCGGCCGGCCAGAAGGTGGCCGAGCACGAAGACAACTTCATGATGGGGATGATGACGGAAGAAGAGAAGTACGAGCGCATCATCGACACCTGGACCCAGGCGTCGGACGATATGCAGCACGTCGTCGAATCGGAAATGGCTAATTACGGCGGCGTGGCCGTCATGGCGAAGTCCGGTGCAAAAGGAAATATCTCGCAGATCAAGCAGATGGCCGGTATGCGCGGCCTGATGAGCGACCCCGAAGGCCGCATCATCGAGCGTCCGGTCAAATCCAGCTTCCGTGAGGGTCTCACCGCCCTGGAATACTTCATCTCCACCCACGGCGCCCGCAAGGGCCTTACCGACACGGCGCTGCGAACCGCCGACAGCGGCTACCTGACGCGGCGCTTGGTGGATGTTTCTCAGGAAGTCATCGTCCAGGAGAACGACTGCGAATTCGCCGAGCCCTTCTACGTTGAGCCGCGGCCCAACGACGAGACCTTGACCAACCTCCCTGAGCGCATCTTGGGGCGTATGGCCGGCGACGTGATCGCGCACCCGGAGAGCGGTGAAATCATTGTTGACCGCAACGAGATGATTGACGAGGAGATCGCCGATGCCATCAGGGACGCTGGGATCGACCGCGTACCGGTCCGTTCGCCGCTGACCTGCCAGACCCGGCGGGGCATCTGCCAGATGTGCTACGGAAGGCTGCCGGCCACCGGTCAAGTGGTGGAGATCGGCCAGGCCGTCGGCGTGATCGCGGCGCAAAGCATCGGCGAGCCCGGCACCCAGCTCACCATGCGCACCTTCCACACTGGAGGCATCGCCGGATCTGACATCACCACGGGTTTGCCCCGAGTGCAGGAACTGTTCGAGGTGCGCCCGCCCAAGGGCGTGGGCGTGCTGACCCACATCGACGGCATCGTTTCGGTAGAAGAGGACCCCAACGGCTCGCGCCGCATCCGCGTTATCTACGATGAGGAAGAGCGTCACGATTACACTCTTCCCCCGGGCGCAATCCGCCTGGTGGAGCCGGGCGAGCCCGTTTCGGAAGGCAAACTGCTGGCAGTCATTCTCAATACCGATGCCTCCATTGGCGGCGAGGCCGACCCGGGCGCTGCCCTGGTCAACAGCAATATTGTGCATGAGATACGCTCAGATTTCCTGGGTGAGGCGGAAGTTTCCTCTGATGGCATAACGGTCGTCTGGCGCGAGGAGGAATCCCGGGCGTACGACGTCAACGCGCAGATGACGCTCCGGGTCAGCGATGGCCAGCAGGTGATGGCGGGCGACGCCCTTGTGGATGGCCCTCTGGATCTGCGGGAGTTGCTGGACGTGCGGGGCCTGGAGGGCCTCCAGCATTACCTGGTTGACGAAGTGCAGGAGGTGTACCGCTCCCAGGGCGTCAGCATCCACGACAAGCACATCGAGGTGATCCTGCGGCAAATGTTGCGTCGCGTCCAGGTGGAAACGGCCGGCGATACCGAGTTCATTCCCGGAGACGTGGTGGACAAGTTCCGTTTCCAGGATCAGAACGCCCAGGTGCTCGCCGAAGGTGGGGAACCTGCCACCGCAAAGACCCTGCTTCTGGGAGTATCCAAAGCGGCGTTGACCACTGACAGCTTCCTATCCAAAGCCTCTTTCCAGGAAACCACCAAAGTCCTGACCATGGCTGCCGTGGCCAGCGATCGTGACTGGTTGAGGGGCCTTAAGGAAAACGTCATAATCGGGCGTCTGATTCCCGCCCGGTTGGAATCGCTGATAGAGGCGGAGAACGCCTTCGCGCTGCGGGAAGCCCTGGAAGACTACGAACAGGAGATGATGCCCCAGTGGCTCTCCGGTGAAGAACTGCCGGAAGGTTTGGGCGGCCCGTTGGATCTGGCGCAAGGCGTCGTTGACGAGGAGATCATCTCCGGTACGCCGGCAACGCCTCTGGGCGAGGGCGGCGGCTTCGGCGACGCGGGTTTCCAGATCCGCACTGCTGAGGAAGAGGACGAGTTGTTGAAGCGGGCCCAGTCCCTCACCGACAACGATTCCGAAATAGACCGGGAAGTCGAGTTGACGGTGTCGCGGGTCTTCCTGCCCTTCGAAGAGGAGGACGAGGATATCCCGCAATTGTGATGTCGCTCGCGACAAACCGTCTTCAACCGTAGGGGCGAATAATCATTCGCCCCTAAATTAACGCTTGCAACGGAGATGGACACGACTATGGACCTGTCGGTGGACCTGGCGCCCGGAAGGAAACCAGGGTTGCTGTTGACCAATCCGGTTATGATCGCGTCGGGCACCTTTGGCTACGACGGCTATGGAAGGGGGATCGACGTGGATGCTCCCCTGGCCGCGTTGGGCGCGGTGCTGCCCAAAACGTTCACCCGCTACCCCAGGTGCGGCAACCCGGAACCCCGTTGGTTCCCCGCTTCGTTTCGGGAAGGATTGGTCGTTGGAGAAACCACCTTGCTGAACTCCATTGGACTGACCAACCCGGGGATCGAGGCCGCCATGGCCGACCTGGCCCCGCGTTGGGCGACAATGGATGCCAACATCGTCATGAGCATGGCCGGGGACAGTCCTGAGCAATGGGAAGAGATGGCCGCCATGACATCCGGTGTGGAAGGATTCGCCGCCATTGAGCTGAACCTGAGTTGCCCCAATGTTGACGATGGGGCGATGTTCAGCCACCATCCACGCCTCACCGAAGCCGCCGTCGCCGGCGTCCGACGCCAGACCGACCTGCCTGTCTGGGCCAAGCTGTCGCCCAACGTACCCGACATAACGGAGATAGCCCACGCCGCAGTTGCCGCCGGAGCCGACGCCCTGACTATATCCAACACCGTCCCGGCGATGCACATCGACGTGGACACCGGACGGGCCGTCCTGGGCACGGGCTACGGCGGCCTTTCCGGGCCGGCCTTGCGGCCCATCGCCGTCGCCCTGGTGCATAAGGCCGCCCAGGCCGTTGACGTCCCCATCATCGGCGTCGGGGGCGTGATGACCGGGCGCGACGCCGCCGAGTTCCTCATGGCGGGTGCGACGGCGGTTCAGATCGGCAGCGCGAACCTGGCGGATCTGAACGCCCCCTTCCGCATCCTACGAGAGTTGGAAGAATTGCTGACGGCGTGGGAAGTGGGGGCCATTAGGGACATTATCGGCAAAGCTAGCATCGCATAGCCGTCGAAACGGTCAAATGAGCCTGTCGGAATTGTTCACCGTCCTGCCGGTCGACTTGGCCTCCGGTGTGGCTCTGATCGTGATCGCATCTGTGCTTGTGTCCACTTTCAGGCCGTTCCGCTCGGGTGAAGAACCAGGCTATATGCAACTTGTTCGCGCCATAGTGATCATAGCTGTGTACATTGCCTTCGGAATACTACTCTGTCTTGGTGTTTATATCGTGATTTCCGCCACGGCTGAAGATTTTTCTGAACGAAATTCGGTAGCTGTCACGCGATGCCCAAACGTCTCCAACGGCCAGAACCGTCAGCCAGCCGAAGGAAATAAGCCATCCCACCGTGCCTACGCAGAAAGACGACACCCCAGCCCAAGCCAGGTTGACGTGTCCGGTTTTGCCGGCTGTAACCATCATTGCCAGACCGACCAGCATAATGATGCTGCTGACGGTTATGGCGCTGCGTAGCCAGCGCGGTTCGTTCCGGGCGCCTTTTGCCATCCCGGAAATGCGCTCTTTCTGCCTGTCGAGCGTAGCCATAATCCCGGATCCCTCTTCCAACCCTGCTCCGCCGAGCGCAGCAGGTAAGTCTAATGTACCTTGTATGCAATCCTTTTGACAAATCGGGCGAACGGTTATTCGGCCCTACGATCACCACGCCGACCGCAGCACCGCTTCCAGCTCCTCTACCCCATTCACGGGCCTGACGTTGCGGTGCAGGCCGAAATCGGTGAGGGCGTCCTCGGCGATGGCAGGTATGCCTTCTCCGGGCACTCCAACGTCTCGCAGCCTGACCGGTAGGCCGATGGCCTCGAAAAAGGCGGTCACCGCGTCGGCGGCGGCATCGGCCGCCTCGGTATCGGATGCGCCGGGTTCGCGGACCCCAAGGGCCTCGGCGACACGGGCTTGCCCGGCGGCGTTGTGATCCCGATTGAATCGCATACCCGGCCCGGTGGTGATGGAATACGCGGCGCCGTGACTGCAATCGGCGTAGCGCGTGTCCAGGCTGTGGGCCAGGGCGCTGACGACCCCCAGGGCGGAACCGCTGGCTCCCGTGTCCCAGGCTCGGTTGTACATGAACGATGCGGCGCATAAGTTGACCCGCGCCGCGCCGTCGTCCGGCGACTTGCGCACCGCCGGCAGGTTTTCCACCAGCAGACCCAGCGCGCCGAGCAGATCGGCGGTCGCCATCGCATTTAGCCTGGGGGCTTGCAGGGCGCTGATCACGCCGCTGAACAGCGAACCCGATGCGCTGAGGCACAGGTCGCTTGGGGCGGTGAGCAGGGCTTCGGTGTCCCAGATCACTGCTGAAGGCCGCGTTTTGGGATCGAACATCTCCAGCCGGTGACCGGTTTCACCGTCGATGACGGCGGTGCCGGCGCGGGTCGCGGCGGTCGTGGGAGTCGTCAATACCAGAACGTTGGGGATTTTGGGCGCCATCAAGCGAGGACTGATGGGAGGCTGCCCGGGTGGGTATTTGGTAGCGTGGTCATGGGGATCGCCTCCTTCGGCCAGCAGGATGATGATGGCCCGCGCCGTCACCACCGCGCTGCCGCCGCCCACCGCTATGATAAGGTCCGCTTTAGCCTCGCGCGCCATGCGGAACCCGTCCAGCACCGCCGGCACGGGCGAGCCGGTTCGAGCCCCGTCAAATATTCCTGCCGGCGGTTCTCCCAACGCCTCCGTGACCCGATCCAGCAGATTGGTGCGCTTGGATATCGATTGTCCACAGACCACAAAGGGCCGCGTCGCGCCGGTACGCTGCACGGCGGCTCTCAGGTTGGATAGAGCGTCGTCCCCGGCAAAGACGCGGACCGGATAGGCGGTATGGCGAAATGGGCTGACGGCAGGCATATACGCACCTTGAAGGTTGGGATTCGGCTGGGCGCCTGAAGCAGTGTACTATCTGGTTGTGTGGCCTGCCACGCGAGTTTGGTAAAATTATGGTGCGATTATGACAGCCGACCGTTCAACGCCCAGTTCCTCCTTGCCAAGCCGTTTGGCCCGTTATCGCGGCCAGGCGTTGCGGTTGTTGGAATCAGCCCAAGTTTCCATGCAGCGCGGTCAGTGGAACCAGGCAGAGGAATTGTTGTGGGGGAGCCTGGTGGCGGCGGTTCGCGGAGTGGCGCTGTGGCATGGCGAGCCAACGGACAACGATGCCCACCTGCGGGATTTCGTGCGCCGTCTGGGACAACAGGAGCGGGATCGCTACATCCGGGACGCCTTTGACCACCTGTCGGCGCTGTCCGACGCTGCCGAGCGCGTCCGCGAACGCCGCAGTCGCGTGGACTACCTCTTCATGGCAATGGATGATTTGACGGAGGCAGTCGAGCGTCTCGTGGCCCGGATTCCGGGCGGCGATCACCCGGTACCGTCCCCAGACCCCGATGCCGAAGTAGCCGATGCCGAAGTAGCCGATACTGGCGGGTAAAGCATGGCGACCGAGACCTTCATCCCTGTGCAGCTCAGGCCGGCGTCGGCCGCCGCCCAACCCACGTATGCCGGCCCGGCCAAGGGTACGGTTGCCATCGAAACGCACGGTTGCAAACTGAACCAGGCCGACAGCGCCCTGCTGGCCCGGCAATTCGCCCATGCCGGCTATCACCTGGTGGACCTCAAACGCGATGCCGACATCATCGTCGTTAACACGTGCACCGTCACTGCCACCGCTGACTCAAAGGCGCGCCAGGCGTTGCGGGCCGCCCGCCGGGCCAATCCGGACGCCGTGGTGGTCGCCGCCGGTTGCTATCCGCAACGCGCCGCCGACGCATTGCGCCGGATGCCCCAGGTTACGCTGGTGGTGGGCAATCGAGAGAAACCGGAACTGGCGGATCTGGCTATCGCGGAACACATCCGGCTGCGGGGTGGCCCAAGGCGCTCGACCGCCATGCCCCAAGCCGAAATCGTTCCCGGCATTTTGCGACGCAGCCGGGTGATGGTGAAGATACAGGAGGGCTGCGATCAGGTTTGCGCCTACTGCATCGTTCCCAAAGTCCGCGGCCGAGAGCGGAGCATTCCGCCCGACGAACTGGTAGCCGCAGTGCGTCGCCACGTCGCCAATGGGTTCCAGGAAGTCGCATTGACGGGCACCCAATTGGGAACTTACGGCTTTGATCTGGAAGAGGTGGACCTGCCGCTGCTCCTGGGACGTCTCCTGGCGGAGACGGACGTGCCGCGACTGCGGGTTTCCTCACTCCAGGCGCACGAGATTACCCCGGATCTTATGGAGCGGTGGGAAGATCCCCGCCTTTGCCCCCACTTCCACATGCCACTGCAAAGCGGGTCCGACGCCACGCTCACAGCGATGCGGCGTCGATACGATACGGATACGTACCGCAAGGCGGTCAACACCATCCGAAACACGGTTGTCGGGTCATCCATTACCACCGACGTTATCGTCGGTTTCCCCGGCGAAAACCGGGCCGATCACGACGCCAGCCTGAGCCTGGTCGAGGAGGTGAGCTTCTCCGACTGCCACGTGTTTCCCTATTCGCAGCGCCCGGGCACTACCGCCCATTACCTGCCCGGACAAGTGGACCCCAGGGAGAAGCGTCGCCGGGCCGCTGAAATGGCTGAAGCGGCCGAGAAGGGGTTTCTGGCGTACCGTAAAGGGATTGTAGGCCAGACGCGCCGCGTACTTTGGGAAACCTCGCGGCCTACTGACGAGGGGCTGCTCGCCTGGAGCGGTTTGACCGACAACTACGTCCGGGTATCCACTCAGACCGACGACGATTTAGCGAATCGGATCACGCCGGCCCGTTTGGCCGGGTTGGAAGGCAAGGTAATGCGTGCCGAGCGGTTGCCGGCTTGATGCAACCGCGAACGGCCGGTCAGAAATCCACCGGCCGCAGGTAGCTCACGTTCTGCCGGCGTTCCAGGTACCCGGCCCTGGTTTCGTGGCCGTGAGCGAACACCAACAGCCACCCCTGGTTTTCGGCCTGGGCGAGAATTTCTTTCTTCTGACAGAGCGTGGTTTCCGGTTCGTAGTCAAAGGAAGAAATGACGGTCAGCCCAAGGTGGTGGGGTGTGGGGACCAAATCTCCCAAATACACAATGCGCTCGCCGCCGTGGGTGAAGATCGCAATTTGGTGCCCGGGGCAATGTCCTGCGGTGACGATGAGGCTCAAGCCCGGGAACAACTCGGTGTCCCCATCCAGCACCTCCAGTTGCCCCCGTTCGGCGAGAGGCGCCAGGTCTTCGAAGCGGAAGGAGCCGGCGTTTCGCAGTGAAGGCCGCTGAGCATCTTCCCAGCTGGCCCGCTGGACGTAGTACGTAGCTTTTGGAAATGAAGGCACCATATCGCCCAATCGGTCCATCCGGGTCGCGCCGCCAGCGTGGCTGAAATGGAGATGGGAAAGGACTACGGCGTCGATGTCTCGGGGGCCCAGTCCCGCGCTCTTGAGGCTGCGCATCAGGCGGCTGGGTACTAGGCCGTACAGTTCCTTGTCCCGGTGGTTGGTCTTGGGGCCGATCCCGGTATCCACCAGGATCCTGCGGCCACCGATTTCAAATAATGGGCAATTCTGGCCCATGGTCAGTCGATTCTTGCGGTCCGTTGAAACCAGGTTTTCCCACATCATCTTGGGAAAGCTGCCAAAACAGGCCCCCGCGTCAACTTTGAACACTCCGTCGCTGATAATCGTCGCACCACTTGGTGTCATATCCGGTTTCTCCTTGCCGAAACGATAGGCTTTGGTATCCGTTCCCTAGCAGCCACCACCCCCCAGTTTTGTATGATTTGAGATGATATGGACCGGGCGCGCTTGCCTTATGTGGCGTCGCTGTCAGCCGTCCAAAGTGGTCCAGCCATAGGAAATCCTGCCGCCTACTTTACAACCCTCAATTCGCCGCGCGTCAAGCCAAAAAATCTGCCAATTATGATTAATTTTCTAAAATGACACCAACTTATTACCGCGGCAGCGAGAGCCCACGCAGCAGCATTCGGCGGGACCCAGCCGGGTAGATTCCGGTCCGGGCAAAAAGACGGCGTGGAATAAGGGTATGCCCGGCTATCAATCCATGCACCCAAATTGCGCTGCCCCGTTGCTGGGCCATGCGATGGCTTGATGCTCGTGAACGAGTCCCCGTCGCCGACCCCGGCGATCCCACCGGGCCCCGGAGGCCAGCCTGGGTTCCGTAGGGACCCCAAATCGCTGCCGGATTGGTCAGCGCTATGCGGTTTGAGGGGTGGGTTCGGTTCTTGCGGAAACTGCCCCGGTAGTGGTCATCCCGGTCAACTCCGGGTCCCTCATCTTGCGGACGTGGTACCGACCTGCGGGCGGACCACGACATTTGGTTCCACTTCATCGAATACGTGACCGTTTCGGTTTTCCTGGTGGAGTGCGTTTTCCGGGTATGGGTGACTCTGGAAACAGACCCGTCAGTTCCGGGGTGGCGCCAGTGGTGATCTATACCTCACGGTTGGCGTTGATCCACCATACCCGCCGCTATACGGTGGAGCGTGGCCACATTGACGACCGTGGGTTGCGGTAATTTCGTGGCAATAACCCCCGTCGGCCGATTTCCGGCCGCAGTAAACGCCGTCCTGGGCATTGCCCTCTTCGCCGTGCCGGCCGGCATACTGAGCGCCGGGTTGCTGGCGCTCGACGCGGGAGAGGCGGAAGATCGCAACCATGCCTTCCCGCTAATCCGCAGGGAGGTCTGTCCGCGCTGCGGGCGGTCTTTGCCCGAAGGTCTGTATCCCGGTCAGAGCGCGGCGAGGTCCTCCGCCGCTCTGGACAACCGCTCGAGAACCCGGTCCCGGCCCATTACCTCCATCATCTCGAACAGCGGTGGGGTCGCCGTGCGCCCGGTGATGGCGGTCCGGAGAGTGCCGAAAAACTGCCGACCCGACAGGCCCAACTCCTCCCCCACAGCCCGCAGGAGCGCTTCCAGGTTCTCGTGGCCGAAATCGTCCGCGGCGGACAATTCGGATGTGGCGCGGCGGATCGCAACCACCGTGCCGTCGTTGTCCATGCCGCGTTGAACCAGCGTCGCCGGGTCATACTTCAGCGTGTCCTGAAAGAAGTAGGACAGCATATCGGGCGCGTCGGCCAGGGTCTTGAGCCGCTCGTGGAACAGGGGAACGATGCGCAGCAGATAGGCCCGGTCGATGGGCAGCAGGGCGTCCGGGTAGTCCCGTTCCAGAAACACCAGGATACGGTCGGCCAGGTCATCGCGTTCCAGTTGCCTGATGTACACCCCGTTCATCCACTGGAGCTTGTCCAGGTCGAAAATGGCGGCCGGCTTGCCCACGCGCTCCAGGGTGAAGTTCTCCCGGATGATGTCCTCAGCCATCACATCGGTTTCGCCGTCCAGGGACCAGCCCAACAGGGCCATGAAGTTGATCAGTGCCTCCGGCAAAAACCCATCGTCCCGGTACTCCATCAGGGACGTCGCCCCGTGTCGCTTGGATAGCTTGGCCCGGTCGGACCCGAGGATCATGGGCAGGTGGCCGAAAATCGGCATGGGCAAATCGAGGGCGCGGAATAGTTGCACGTGGCGTGGTGTGCTTGGCAGCCACTCCTCCGCCCGCAACACGTGGCTGATTTCCATGGCGTGGTCGTCAACCACCACGGCCATGTGGTAGGTGGGGAAACCGTCGGTCTTGACCAGCACAAAATCGTCAGTGAGTTCGTTCTGCCATTCCACGTGCCCGCGTATGGCGTCGTCCACGGACGTCGTACCCGACTGGGGCATGGCGAAGCGCAGCACAGACGACATTCCCGCTGCCTCGTTGGCCCGTCGCTCAGCATCCGTAAGATAACGGCAATGGCTGTCATAACCCTGCCGTTGCTTGTTGCGGGCCTGCTCCTTCCGCAGTTCGGCCACCCGTTCCGGCGGGCAGTAGCACCGGTAGGCGTCTCCAGAGGCTATGAGACGCTCAGCGGCGTCGTGATAACGCTGTAGCCGCTCGGACTGGAAATATGGTCCGTATGGTCCGCCGACCCGAGGGCCTTCGTCCCAGTCAATGCCCAACCATTCCAGCCCGTCCAGGATGTGGTCCACCGCTCCTTCGGTAATGCGCCCCTGGTCGGTATCCTCAACCCGCACGACGAACCGCCCGCCGTTGCGCCGAGCGAAGAGCCAGTTGAACATGGCGGTGCGGATGTTCCCGATGTGCGGGTTGCCTGTGGGGCTGGGCGCGTAGCGGACGCGGACGGTGGTGGACATGTCGGGTGGCCTCCTCGGATCACGTTGCCCGGTGGTAAGCGGCGGAGCGGGCAATTGGATGTCGTCAAGGGCACGCTGTGCATTAACGGCGCCACGGTAGGAACGGGTTCAAGCTTGTTACCCCTGCCGTTGGCTGATGCGGGCCCAGGTGTCGCGCAGGGTGGTCGTGCGATTAAACACGGGCGCGCCGGGTTTGGAATCAGGATCGGCGCAGAAATAACCCAGACGCTCGAACTGGTAACGGTCGCCGGGATTGGCATCGGCCAGGGCAGGTTCGGCCAGTGCCTTCACCACTTCCAGCGAATCGTGGTTGATCAGGTCGAGGAAGTCGGCGTCGCTGCTGGCCGGGTAGGGGTCGGTGAAAAGGTTGTCGTACAGGCGTACCTCCGCCGGCGCCGCGTGGGCCGCGGATACCCAGTGGATGGTCCCCTGGACCCGCCGTCCGTCGGGCGCGTTGCCGCCCCGACTATCCGGGTCAAAGGTGCAGTGGACCTCTATGACGTTGCCATCGGCATCCTTCACCACGTCCGTGCAGGTGATCAGGCACGCGTAGCGCAGGCGTACCTCCCGGCCGGGGGCCAGGCGGTAGAACCGCCGGGGCGGGTCTTCCATGAAGTCGTCTCGCTCGATGTACAGCTCTCGGCTGAAGGGCACCTTGCGAGCGCCCATGGACTCGTCCTCCGGGTTGTTGACGGCGGAAAACTCCTCAGCCTCACCCTCCGGGTAGTTGGTGATAACGACTTTCAGGGGTCGCAAAACGGCCATGCGACGCTGAGCGCGGATGTTGAGGTCCTCCCTCAGGCAATGTTCCAGCAAGGCCAATTCGGTCACGCTGTCGCGGCGGGCTACGCCAACTCGTTCGCACATGTCGCGGATCGATTCGGGGGTGTAACCCCGGCGGCGAAGGGCGCTCAGGGTCGGCATCCGGGGATCGTCCCACCCGCTCACGTGGCCCTCCTCCACCAGCTGCCTCAGTCTCCGCTTGCTCATCACCGTGTGGGTCAGGTTCAGGCGGGCGAACTCGATCTGCCGGCTGCGGTAAATGCCCAACACTTCCTGACACCAGTCGTACAACGGCCGGTGGTCCTCAAACTCCAGCGTGCAGAGGGAATGCGTGATCGCCTCGATGGAGTCGGACAAGGAGTGAGCGTAATCGTACATGGGGTAGATGCACCAGGCGTCGCCGGTGCGGTGGTGCTCGGCATGACGGATGCGATAGAGCGCCGGGTCGCGCATATTCAGGTTGGGCGACGCCATGTCGATCTTCGCCCGCAGCACGTACGCGCCATCGGGAAACTCACCGGACCGCATCCGACGGAAAAGGTCAAGGCTCTCTTCCACCGGGCGGTTGCGATGGGGGCTCTCCTGGCCCGGCTCGGTGAGGGTACCCCGATACTCCCGCATTTCGTCGGCGGTGAGGCTGTCCACGTAGGCGTTGCCATCCCGTATCATCTGCTCCGCGTATTGGTAGAGTTCCTCGAAATAGTCCGAGGCGTAGTACAGGTGCTCGCCCCAGTCGAAACCCAGCCATTTGATGTCGGCAAGGATGGACTCCACGTACTCGGTGTCCTCGCGCGTGGGGTTGGTGTCGTCGAAGCGCATGTGGCAGCGGGCGCCATCGTACTGCTCTCCCACGCCGAAGTTGAGGCAGATGGACTTGGCGTGCCCGATGTGCAGATAGCCGTTGGGCTCGGGAGGGAAGCGAGTCACCACGCGGCCATCATAGGCGCCGGCGGCCTGGTCTTCAGTGATTATGGTGCGGATGAAGTCGGAGGGGATTTCGGTAGTTGCCGGTGTTTGATTCGTACTCATCTTACGTTGCCCGGTTTCCAAGATTCGTTGCCGCAGAGCGGTTTATCTATTGATTATATCTTGCTCGCAACGAAATCGCCTGTTTGTTGAGACGTTCCGGCGTTAGAGCGCAGTTTCGCCAGCAACCGGTCCAAGTCGGCGGGCAGGCCAGCCTCGTGTTCGGACCATTCACCGGTCTCCGGGTGTCGGAAACCCAGGCGAGCGGCGTGCAGAAATTGACGCCCGATGCGGTCGCTGGCCTTGCCGTAAACCGGGTCGCCCAACAGCGGGTAGCCCAGATACGCCAAGTGTACCCTGATCTGGTGAGTCCGGCCCGTTTCCAGTCGCAACCGCAGGAGCGTGTGGCCCGGCAGTTCGGCCGCGGTTTCGTAGTGGGTGCGGGCGACCCGTCCGCCGGCGCCCACCGCCATCCGTTGCCGATGGCGTGGGTCCCTAGCGATAGGGGCGTCAATGACGCCCGATGCCGGAGTAACCAATCCCACCGCGACGCCCAAATACTCCTTCAGCATCGTGCGGTCTTTCAGTTGCTCGGTCAACCGAATATGGGCCAGCTGCGTCTTGGCGACCACCATCAAGCCGGAGGTGTCGCGGTCCAGGCGATGAACGATGCCGGGGCGCAACTCGCCGCCGATGCCTCCGCCGGACTTCTCACCAATCTCCGGGCAGCGCGCGAGTAAGGCGTTGACCAGCGTTCCGTCCGGATGGCCGGGACCGGGATGCACCGGCAGGCCGGCGGGCTTGTCAACTACCGCGACGTGGCTGTCCTCATATACCACCGTTAACGGGATGTCCTGTGGAACCAGGTCGGCCGGCGCCGAAAGGGGAGGAACATCGACGGTGATAGCGTCGCCAGTACGGATGCGTTGCGCTGGACGAGCCGGGGCGCCGTTGACCGCGATGAATCCCGCCACGGCCAGATCGCGGAGCCGGCTGCGTGACAACCCTGTTTCGGATAGTCGAGGTTGAGCGGCCAACCAGGCGTCAAGTCGGGCCGGATCGGGATCGCCCGCCACGACGAATTCGTACCTGTCACCGGCTTCCAATCCTGAAAACCCCTAATCCGGTGAATCCTGATTCTGACGAATTACAATCCGCTCCCGGACTCCGCAATCGGCGCAGCGCGCGCCGTTGGGCAATCCAATCATCGGCCCTTCACACAGGGGGCAGGCCGAATAGCGCACGGGATCGGCAACGTCTGTGGCGACGATTTCTCCGGCATCGTTCTGGCGCATCACCAGCAGCCAGGCCATCACGATCAGACCGACCACGATGGCCGAATCGGCCAGATTGAACACCGGCCAGGGCCCAATATCGATGAAGTCCGTTACGTGACCCTGCAGGATCCGGTCAAGCAGGTTCCCCACCGCTCCGCCCAGCATCAGCGCGATGCTGACGCGCATCAGCAGGCTGGGCTGATCCTGGCTCCGATAAATGTAAGCCAGTACAACAACGCCGACCAACGAAACGAACAACAGGGGCAGGTTGTGTCCCTGGAATAACCCAAAGGCGCTGCCCGTGTTCTGCACGTGGGTAAAGCGAAAAAAACCATGGTATGGCCAGGAGTAATGCCACTCCAGGGTTTGGCGGACGACGAACTTGGTCAGTTGGTCCAGAGCCAGCACCAACGCCGCCATTTGTAGCAGGGTCCAGTCCCGATACAGCGGCGTGCGCCCTTTGGTATTCTCAACACCCATTGTCATTGCGAGCGCAGCGCGGCAATCTCGTGAGAACCCTTACTTGGTCAAGTGGTCCCGGAAAAACGCGACTACCTTCTCGGCCATCTGGTGTTCCTGCCCAACCCAGAAATGATCGGCGCCCGGGATCACGTGGTACTTGGCCGGCGGGTTGAACTTGGCAAGCTGCGCATCCACGCCGTCAGAGTTGGCCAGGCGGTCGCGGTCGCCGGTGATGATCAGGCGCGGCGTTTTGTCGGACTGCAACGGGCAGTCTGTGATTGCCTCCAGGGATGGCGCCACCAGCGCGATGGCCAGCGGCTTCTTGTAGAGCTGTTTGTGCGAGCAGATGACGCGCGTGCTGAAAGAGTATCCGCCCAGGGCGATGCGGTCTTCGTCCACGTCGGGCAGCGCCCCCAGGAACTCCATGGCCATCAGGGTCTCTTCGTGCTCCTTTTCGCCATGGGCGTGCTCGCCGGTGCTGTTGCCGACGCCCCGGTAGTTGAAACGCAGTGATGCGATACCCGCGTCAGCCAGGCCGAAGGTCACCGCCACCACCACGTTGTTATCCATGCTGCCGCCATGGAGCGGATGGGGGTGACACATCACCACGCCAGGGAAAGGCCCCTCGCCATCGGGCAGGGCGATGATGCCCTCGAAGGTCATTCCTTTGGTCAAAAAACTTACCGCGCTCTGCCGCATGATTCCGTCTCCCAGCAGCCGTGTCGTGGTTCGATATGCCCGGTTATCATAACAGGTTTCGCATCCGAGGGCTGTCGGCGTGCTGCGGGAGTTGTGCTAGAATGGCGCCGGCCGTCGCGCCCAAAGCGGCGGCAGATGTTAATGCCCACTTTGGAGGCTCCATGGCTTCGATTGACCTGCGCAGCGATACCATTACCCACCCCACCGAAGAGATGCGCCGGGCAATGGCAGCAGCCGAAGTTGGCGACGATGTTTTCGGCGAAGACCCCACCATCAACGCCTTGCAGGAGCGCGCCGCCGAACTGATGGGCCAGGATGCGGGTCTGCTGACGGCCAGCGGCACCATGAGCAACCTCATCGCCGCTCTGACGTGGTGCAGCCGTGGCGACGAGATGATCATGGGCCAGGAAGCCCACATGTTCTGGAACGAATCAGGCGGTCCGACGGCGCTGTCCGGCGCGCAGGTCCGCCTGGTGCCCAACGAAGAGAACGGCCGCATCTCGGCGCAGAGCGTGGCCGCCGCGATCCGCGACAGCTCCAACATCCATGTCCCGGCCACCACGTTGGTCTGCCTCGAGAACACCCACAACCGTTGCAGCGGCGGGGTGATGACCCCCCAGGACACCCAGGAGGTGGTCGAGGTCGCCCACGCCGCCGGCGCTGCCGTGCATCTGGATGGCGCGCGTATCTTCAACGCCGCCGTGGCTCTGGAAGTGCCTGCTTCCGAGTTGACCAAGGATGTGGATGACGTGAGCTTCTGCCTGTCCAAAGCGCTGTCTTGCCCGGTGGGCTCGGTGCTCTGCGGCTCTGAGGAGTTCATCGCCCGCGCCCGCAAGTGGCGCAAGATGGTCGGCGGCGGTATGCGACAGGCTGGCGTACTGGCGGCTGCCGGACTGGTCGCTCTGGACTCGATGATTGAACGCCTGGCCGATGACCACGCCAACGCGCGACGCTTGGCCGCCGGGCTGGCCGACGTTGACGGCCTCACCGTGGATCCCGACAGCATCCACACCAACATCGTCATATTCGAGGTTGATCGGAACAAGGTAGGCGAGGCCAGGGAGGTCATCGCCGCCCTGCGTGAAGACGGCGTCCTCGTCAGCCACAGCCGGGACCAGTCCCTGCGGATGGTCACCCACCGTCACATCACATCGGCCGACGTGGACGAAGCGTTGTCCCGGGTGAACGGAACCGTCCAGAGGCTGGCGGCGTCGGTATAGGAGGCTGCTATGGCCGAATTAAGCATCAACCGCGACACCACCGCGCTGCTCATCGCCGACTTCTACGCCGACGCAATGGGCAACCTGCCCCACGCCGTGGAGCGCGGAGTTGTCGCCAGAACCGCCGGCCTCCAGGCGGCAGCGCGCGAGGCCGGCTTGATGGTCTGCTATTGCGCCACCGTGTTCCGTCCCGGGTATCCCGAAATCAGCGAGCGCAACAAGACCTTCAGCGCCCGCAAAGCCTCAGGCCAACCGGCGGTGTTCGACCCGGTATCGCTGATCCATCCCGATGTTCGTCCAAGGGAAGGGGAGGTTGTCGTGGGCAAGCATCGGGTCAACGCGCTGTTCGGCACCGGCCTCGACGTGGCGTTGACGGGCAACAACATCGACACCATCATCCTGCTGGGGTATGCCACCAGCGGGGTGGTCCTGTCCACCACCCGCTACGCTGCCGACCGCGACTACCGCCTGTACATCGTGGCAGACTGTTGCGCTGACAGCGAGGCTGACGTGCACGACTTCCTCATTGGCCGAATCCTGAACCGCCAGGCCGACATCGTAACGGCCGAGGAAGCCATGGCGGCCATCCGCTCGGGTTGACGCTCCACGGAGAGGCCGACCGCCAAATTGACCGGTAGCCGCCGCAGGTAATTTTCCCCAGATTTTTGACCACCGGATTTTTGACCACCGGATTTTTGACCACCGTATTCTGACCAGATGTTGCGCCGCGTTGCAACCCCCTCCGCCGATGTGGCCTTGTCCGTCGCCGGTCAACCGCTGTATCCGGGTGACGCGGTCGATGGCGAGGTGGTGGTGACGCCGCGAGATTCCTTTGTTGCAGCCCTGGGCTTGGTGCGGTTGTTGCAGACGGAGGTGCTGCGGATCGACTCGGCCCGGGACGCTGTTCCCCAGATGATGGTACCCGGCCGGCGCGGGGGAAGGCGCGGTATCGGTCCGGTATTTGTGGACCATGTTTTCGCCGAAAACATGCCTATGGAGAATGGCGTCGTACAACGATACCCCGTCAGCGTGCGTCTCCCCGTGCAAGCTATGCCCACCGTCAAGGGCAAGCACGCTCGCATAACCTGGGAAATATCCGCATCGGTGCTGACTGACGCCGACTGGATGCCTTCCGGAAACAGCGTTCTGTCGAATCTGGCCCGCGGACGGGCCGGAGAATGTACCCAGGAAATCGTCGTGTTCGCGCGCCCGGACGGAACTATCTTCGGCGGCGAACGCTTACCGGACGAACCCCAGGCGACCCGGGAGCACCGGAGGGTTATCTTGGACCTGATGTTGGCGTCCAGCAAGGTCGCCAACGGCGGCGCGCTGGAGGGGAGTCTGTCGATTAAACCGCAACGCTCCTTCGCGGCCCGCGAGTTGCGCGTGGAGCTGATGCGGTGGGAGCGCTCCGGCAGCAAACAGGCACGGGTAGTTGAGAGTTCCCAGGTGTTGCAGCGGCCTGCCGTTCTCACCGCGGGTGAGGAAACCAACTGGGCCTTTCAACTGCCGGTGCCCGATAGGCTCATGCCTTCGGTCTTGGGGCATCATACCTTCGTCGGATGGCAGGTGAGGGCAGTGATAGCCCGGGGTTTCCTGCCGAACTTTACGGTTTCCCAGCCGGTGCAGGTTTATACTTCCCCGGTGACGGCGGCTTCAGGCTTCTGAACCGGAGCCGTTGCCCCACCAACGGCGGAGCCGCTCCGCTATAGCCGCTTCGGAACCCTGGTCCGAGGGCTCATAGTAGCGCCGACCGAACAGGTTGGGCGGCAGATACTCCTGCGGCTCGAAATGGCCTTCGTAGTCGTGGCTGTACTTGTAGCCGGCGCCGTAACCCATGCCTCGCATCAGGCCGGTAACGGCGTTGCGGAGATGCAAGGGCACCGGATCCTGGGGATGACTGCGTACGTCATCAAGGGCTCGTTCCAGGGCCATGTAGGCTGCGTTGCTCTTGGGCGACGTTGCCAGGTACACCGTGGCCTCAGCCAGCGGAATCCGTCCTTCCGGCAATCCTATGAAATGAACGGCTTGCTGGGCCGCCACCGCTACCGGGAGGGCGCCGGGATTAGCCAAGCCGATGTCCTCGGCGGCGAGGATGACCAGACGTCGGGCTATGAAAAGCGGGTCCTCTCCAGCCTCCAGCATCCGGGCTAGCCAATACAACGCTCCGTCCGGCGAGGAGCCTCGCACCGACTTGATGAACGCCGAAATGGTGTCGTAGTGGCTGTCGCCGGCACGGTCGTACTGAGGTGTCCGTCGTTGCAGTGCGTCGGAAATTTCCGCGATCCCGATGCGCCGCGTTCCGTCGGGTTCGGGTTCCACGCTGACCGCCGCCATTTCCAGGGCGTTCAGCGCGACCCGGGCGTCGCCGTTTGCGATGTTTACCAGATGGGCCAGGGCGTCCGGTTCCAGCGCCGGCGACAGGTTCCCCAGGCCGCGATGCTCGTCGGTGATCGCGCGCATTACGATGTCCGTTACGGCTTCCTCGTCCAGCGCAAGAAGCGTGAACACGCGGCAGCGGGACAACAACGGCGCGTTGACCTCAAAGGATGGGTTTTCCGTGGTGGCCCCGATGAAAGTGATGGTGCCGTCCTCAACGTGCGGAAGGATCACGTCCTGCTGAGCTTTGTTGAAGCGGTGAATCTCGTCCACAAACAATATGGTGGGCTGGAGGTGCAACGACTGTCGCTCCCGCGCCTCGGACACCGCCCGGCGCAGGTCGGCTACGCCGGCCGACACCGCGCTGACCGGCTCAAAATAAGCGCTGGTGACGGTGGCGATCAACCGGGCCAGGGTGGTCTTCCCCGAACCGGGCGGTCCCCAGAACAAAATCGACGGAACGCGGTCAGCATTTATGGCCCTGCGGAGCACCCGGTCCTCGGCAAGAATGTGCCTTTGCCCCACGAACTCGTCAAAGTTGACCGGGCGCATCCGCTCGGCCAGCGGAGCATTATCAAGGATATGTTGCTCCCGCCCGTGCTCGAACAGCCCGGGAGGGTTGTGCCTGGTGGTCATAATTGGAAATTAGCTTTCGTGGGACAATCTTTTGCTGACCGGAGAGTTAGTCATCGTTGGCTGGCGTGGGCATCGTCAGGATGTTGACCTGCTGACTCCCGGCTAAGGCGATTGCTTCCGGCGCCGCCTCGTTGCCGATGGCGACGGCACGGACGGTTTGCCCGGTAGCTTTCTGAAGGATGGCAGCCCGCCTGTCCGAACGGGTTATGTCGGTGGACTCGATGGTGCCGGATATTTCCGCCACTACATGAACAGTGTGGCCGGCGTCGTCATGTCCGGTTATGATCAAGTCGGCGCGGTTCAGGTCCTCAGCTTCCGAGTCGGTGATGCCATCCAGGTCAGCAATGTCTGAGACGGCAATGGTCGTAAAATCCCAGCCGATGTGCGTGACGGTAGCATCTGCCAAGTTGAGTTGCCTCCGGCTGATACGAGTCGCCAGCCGAGTGACTTCCTTTTCGAATCGGTCTCCGGACAAATTGGCCACTCGGCCAGACCGGGTAGTCAGGTGACCATTCATCTCCGTCAGTCGGTCGTTGGTCTGCTGCTGAGCGCCGGTTAGGCGTCCCACTTTGCCGGTCAGGCTTTCTACGTTGGTGGCCATGCTTTCTATCTTCAGGGGCAGTTCGCTGAGCCCTGTCGTAAGGACAGCAATATGCCCCCGGTCCTCTTGAATCAGGCTTGTGAGTGTTTGCACCATACGCTCGTGAGCGGCGGTGAGGCGTTCAGCCATCGTGTTGACCGTCTCGATGAGCGCGGCGATGTCGCGACGATTTTGCATCGCCAACTGTACGACTTCGGGCAATGACTGCGGGGGCGTGTCGGCTGTGGTCATGGAAGATCCTCGCAGCAGTTAAACCATTTTACTACGGCGCGCGGAACCGACCCGGCTAGGCGCTACGGAAACGCGGCATCACCTCTTCGGCGAAAAGCCGCATGGAACGTCCCACTTGCTCATTGGTGAGAATGCCGCCGATGTTGAACCAGCACATAATCTCTTGAGGCTGGTACAACTCGCGGAACCGGGCCAGCCGCTCCGCCACTTGGTCCGGCGTCCCAATCGCTCCCAATTCGTCGTATAAGTCGTCGTAGCCAATCTGGAAGGCGCGTCCGGAACCCCGGGAGTTGTTCTGCATACTGCGCAGCGTGCCAAGGTAGTTGTTGACGGTGGGAGCGAAATCCGCTTTGGCCGATTCGGCGGTTTCGCCCACGTACACCGGCACGTTTACCACCACCTTCACCGCGGAAGGATCGTGGCCATGCTTCACCAGTGTTTCGCGGTAATTGGCCAATCCGTCGCTGACGCCCTGCACCGTGATGATGAGAGGGGTTACCAGGATACTGTGCCCCAGGCTGCCCACCAACGGGAAGGTATCGGCGCCGTTGGATGCGATGTACACCGGCGGGTAGGGCTGCTGGATCGGTTTCGGTTCGAGACGGATGCCCTCAGCCTGATAAAACTGGCCGTGATAGTCCAACTCGTCCTCGGTCCAGGCTCTCAGCGCCAGGTCCAGTCCCTCCACGAACCGGTCGTTGCGTTCCTCGATGGGGATGCCGTAGCCCCGGTAGTGGTTGGGGTTGGAGCCGCGCCCGATGCCAAATACCGCGCGCCCGCCGGAGAGTACGTCCAGCGTCGCCACTTCCTCCGCGATGCGCAGGGGATGATGCAGCGGCAGCAGGTTGACGGCGGTGCCCAGCATGATGCGCTCGGTGGTCTGCGACAGCGCCGACGCCATCAGCAACGGCGCCGGCATCACCGAAAAGCGGCGGGCAAAGTGCAACTCCGCCAGCCAGGCCATGTCATAACCCAACTGATCGGCCAACTGAACCTGCGCCATCGCGTCGGCATAACGGTCGGCTGGAGTCTGGTTCTCGCCGCAGGGGATTTGGTAAAAGACGCCGAACTGCATGATTTGCTACTCCCTGGCGGGTTGGTACGTATCTCTATGCGGCGCCGTCTCCGGCGTCATCCGGCATCGGTTCGGTGAAAGGTTCTCCCCTGGCTTCGGCTTGGTCACGACGCTGGACCCATTCCCTCCACCGCCGATTGCTGCGCTCTTCGCCAATTGCGATTCCTTCCTCCTTGCCTTCCTCCCGGCCTTGTTCCCTGCCTTGTTCAATCGCCCGGCGGCGTATCCTGTTTTCCCAAATTGATGCCAGTACCATTCTCATCCCCTCCATAATCGGCCAGGTTGCTGCCAGCGCCCAGGCCACGATTTGGCCGCCGTCGTCAAAGACCATCTCCGCGGTCAGTTGCCACGTCGCCGGCCGGTGATTGTGGGTAATCAGCAGTACGTCAATTGTGATAGCCGCCGCAATCGCAACGTAAAACGAAGCAAAGGCTTGTGCGGCCCGCTCCGGCGGGACACTAGGTATGGCAATCCACCCCGTCCGGTCATTCTGTTCCTGTGCCATCATTATAGCGGTATGTTGCCGTGCTTTTTGGCCGGCAACGTATCCCGCTTGTTCTGCAGCATATCCAGGGCCCTTATCACCGTCGGGCGTGTGGCCGCCGGGTCAATCACGTCGTCCAGGTAGCCCCGGTTGGCGGCGACGTAAGGGTTGGTGAAGCGTTCCTGATAGTCGGCAATGAGTTCGGCACGCCGGGTATCGGGGTCCTCCGCGTTGCTGATCTCCTCCCGGTAGATGATGTTGACCGCGCCGTCCGGTCCCATCACGGCGATTTCTGCGGAAGGCCACGCCAGGTTCACGTCCGAGCGCAGATGCTTGCTGCTCATCACGATGTAGGCGCCGCCGTATGCCTTGCGCGTGATGATCGCCACCTTGGGCACCGTCGCCTCGGCATAGGCGTAGATGAGCTTGGCCCCGTGTCGGATGATGCCGCCGTACTCCTGCTCCGTGCCCGGCATGAACCCCGGCACATCCACCAGCGTCACCAGGGGCACGTTGAAACAGTCGCAGAAGCGCACGAAACGCGCAGCCTTGGCCGATGCGTTGATGTCCAGCACGCCGGCCAGATACGCCGGCTGATTGCCCACCAGGCCGACGGTTCGGCCCGCCATACGCCCGAAACCCACCACGACGTTGGGCGCGTAGCCGGCATGCACTTCCATGAAGTCCTCGTCGTCGATCATGTGGTAGATGATTTCCCGTATGTCATAGGGCCGGTTCGGTTCCGGCGGTACGATACCTCGAAGGACCTCGTCGGCGCGGTCAATCGGATCCGCGGATCGGTATCCGGGCGGGTCGTCCAGGTTATTCAGGGGCAGGAAGGATATAAGCCGCCGCAGTTCCTCCAGGCATTCCTCTTCTGAGTCGTAAACGAAGTGCGCCACTCCGCTGCGCGAGGCATGGGCGTCGGCTCCACCCAGTTGCTCGTGGGTGACGTCCTCACCGGTCACCGCGCGTACCACGTCCGGGCCGGTGATGTACATTTGCCCGGTGCCGCGCACCATGAAGATGAAATCGGTGATGGCCGGTGAATAGACCGCGCCGCCGGCGGACGGCCCCATGATCACCGATATCTGCGGAACCACGCCGGAATACATTGTGTTCCGCAGGAAAATGTCGCCGTAGGCGGCCAGGCTGAGCGCCCCTTCCTGGATGCGCGCTCCACCGGAATCACAGATGCCAATCATTGGGCAGCCGGTCTTGGCCGCCAGGTCCATCACCTTGCATATCTTCTGTCCGACCACCTCCGACAGCGACCCGCCGAACACCGTGAAGTCCTGGGCGTAGGCGAACACCTGCCGGCCGTCGATGTTGCCGTATCCGGTCACCACGGCATCGCCCAGAAAGGTGCGGTCGGCCAGGCCAAAGTCCGTAGTCCGGTGGGTGACAAAACGGTCGATTTCCTGGAAGGTCCCGTCATCCATCAACGCGGTCAGCCGCTCCAGGGCCGTCATCTTGCCCCGTTGGTGCTGTTGGTCGATGCGGCGCTGGCCGCCACCCAACTCAGCTTGTTCCGCCAGCCGGAGCAGGTTCTCCAGGTTCTGGTCGCTGATCGTTTCGCGTTGCGTGGACAAATTGAGCCTCCGGCGGCAATGCTATCAAAACGGCCCGTTTTGGAGCAATTGAGGATGAACTGCGGCAAGTATAATGGTCGTAACCAATAAACGCTCCACTGAATAACGCCATTCTTTTGATGCCGTCCGACGAAATCTCAGCGCATGGCCACCCGCAGTTGACCGTCGCCGGCGGTGCTCCACTGGTCTGGGGACGGCGCACCTACGTCATGGGCATCGTCAACCTGACGCCGGACTCCTTTTCCGGAGACGGGTTGAACGGCGATGTGGCAACCGCCGTCGCCCTGGCGCAGCGCATGGAGATGGAAGGTGCGGACATCATTGACGTGGGCGCCGAATCAACCCGCCCGGGCAGCGCGCCCGTTACTGAAGACGAAGAAATCGCCCGTCTCCTGCCGGCGTTGACCGCCATCTGCGAGGCCGTGAGCATCCCAGTCAGCGTCGATACCTACAAGGCAGAAGTGGCCCGCCGGGCCATTGCCGCTGGCGCGGCCATGATCAACGATGTTTGGGGCACGTTGGCCGACCCCGATATGGCGTGGGTGGTTGCAGACGCCGGCGTCCCGGCCATCCTGATGCACAACCGGCGCGAGGCGCGATACGACGACCTGGTTCCCGACGTCATCGTGGGCCTGCGCCGCATCGCAGATCACGCCCGCGCCGCCGGGATCCTTGAGCGCAACATCATCCTCGACCCCGGCATCGGCTTCGGCAAAACCGCCGATCACAACCTGGAACTGCTGCGCCGTCTGCCCGAGCTTCGGTCATTGGAATATCCGCTGCTGCTGGGCGTGTCGCGCAAGTCCACCATCGGACGGGTGCTGGGCCTGCCCGAAAATGAACGTCTGGAGGGCACCGCCGCCGCCGTCGCCATGAGCATCGCCGGCGGCGCCGACATCGTCCGTGTCCACGACGTTAGAGCGATGGCGCGCGTCGCCCGCATGACCGACGCCATCGTGCGCGACTGGAGGCCGGAAGGATGGCCGAACCGGTAATCGCCTACCTCGGTCTGGGCGGCAATCTGGGCGACCGGCTGGCCGCTCTGAAGGAAGCCTTGGCGTCTCTGGACGCCACGCCCGGAATGCGATGGGTCTCGTGTTCGTCCGTGTACGAGACTGAACCCTGGGGCGTGATCGACCAACCCCGTTTCCTCAACCTCGTCGCCGGGTTCGAGACGACGCTGCCGCCGGACGCATTGCTGTCGGCCTGCCAGTCGGTAGAGCAACAGGTAGGACGCACCCAATCTTACCGCTGGGGCCCGCGCCTGATTGACGTTGACATCCTGCTCTACGGCGGCGAGGTGGTGAGCCTGGCAACGCCCGACTTGCAGATACCACACCCGCGTCTGACCCAACGGGCTTTTGTGCTGGTTCCGTTGGCGGAGATTGCGCCGGATGCAATTGTGCCGCCGGATGGTGTGTCAGTCCGGCGGCTGCTGGACGCGGTGGACGGGAAGGACGGCGTGGTACGGTCGGGGGAGACGCCCTATTGGTCGGTCCGGTACAGGTAGCGGGTGTCCCAAAGTCCGTACAGGGTGGGCGTAGTGTTGCCGAAGACGTCGCGGACTGCGCTTATACGCTCGCCAAGCGTCGTATAGATGACCGGAACGTTCTCGGCGGCAATCGCCTGCGCCCGGTGATAGTAGGCCACGCGCTGGTCATGTTCCAGCTCCTGGCTCGCCTTGACATAAAGATCGTCTATCTCAGCTTCCCACTCGGTGGCGGGTTGGGGCTGGTTGGGGTGCCACAGGTGCAGGTTACCGCTGCTGTGCCAAAAGTTGATGCTGAAGTGAGGTTCGCTCCCGCCGCCGAAGCCGATAACCATGGACTCCCAGTCATAGGATGTAACCAGCTGGGAGACCAGGTCGCCAAACGGGATTATCTCGAAGTTCGCCCTGATGCCGATGTCTTGCAGGCCACGGCGGATTATTTCGCTGACCTGCTGACGCTCGGTGTTGCCTTCGTTGGTCACCAGCAGGAACTCTATCTCGTTGCCCGCGCCGTCTTCCCGCGTGCCGTCCCCGTCGCCATCGGTCCAGCCGATGCCGTCCAGAATTAGGTTGGCTCGATCTATGTCGTACTCATACCGTCGGACGTCGGGGTTGTGAAAATCTCCGGCGGCGGGGCTTATGGAGGACCATTGCGGGAATCCGATGCCATGCTGTACGTCGTTGATGATCCGGTCCTTGTCAACGCTGTGGGCAACGGCCTGCCGGAACTGCTTGTTGCGGAACCACTCCAGCCGCTCGGGCGCCAGGTAAAGCTCGCCGGTGTCCGGGTTGCTGCCGGGGTTCATGTTGAACGCCAGGAACGTCGTCCCGTAAGCGGGGCCCCGCCGGTGGATGGTGAAATTCTCCTGCGCCTGGAGCGGGTCGAGCTCGGTGAATTCTTCTCCCCGCACCCCATGGGTATCCGTCGCGCCGGCCCGGAACCGGGCAAGGTCGGCGGCTAGGTCCGGAACGGTGAGCCGAACGATTTCGTCCAGGTAAGGCAGGCTGTTGCCGGAGGAGTCCTTGAGCCAGTAATCCGGGTTGCGCCGGAAGACTATGCGCTCGTCGGGTAGGTAACGTTCGATGGTAAAGGGGCCGGTGCCGATCACCTCGGTCGGGTCGGTGTTGATGTCCCAGGTCTCGACGAAGGTGCCGTCATCAACGCGCGGCTCCAGAATATGCTTCGGATAAATTGCGGTTCCCATGGAACGCAGGAACGGGGCGAATGGCGCCGGCAGGACACATTCCACCGTATGGTCATCCAGCGCCGTTACCGTCATCGGCGCTGTCCGCCATTGGCCGCTTGCCTCATCCCGATACCGGAAGTTGAACGTCGGGCGGCTGCTGGCCGGAATATCGTCGTTGTAGATAATCCGGTTGAACGTGAAGTCCACGTCGCGGGCGGTGAAGGGCTGCCCGTCATGCCACCGCACGTCCTGCCGGAGCCGGAACGTCCAGGTCAGCCCGTCCTCCGAGCGCTCCCAGGACTCTGCCAGCGCCGGCTCCACTTGGTTGGTCAGCCAGGAAGTCTCGGTCAAACCTTCGAAGAGGTATCCCAGGACGCCTGATGACGAGCCATCGGTGGAAATGGCCAGGTTGAAGGTAAGCGGATCACCGATGGTCGCGAAAGTCAGGGTGCCGCCGGGTGTTCCGATGGCGTACTCAAAATCCTCGGCATTTTTTTGCAGTTGTTCAACGCTTATGGTCTGAGTGACGGGAGCCGGACGCCGCGGGGTGGTTGTTGGCTCCTCTCGCTCCCTGGGAAATATCACCTGCTGCGGCTCGGCAGCGTCTTCGGTATCGCCGGGCCTTCGCACCACCAGGTAGCAAACCTCGTCAGGCGAATTGGCGACGTAACCGTTACCGTTGTCGGCTGCGGTGTACGCCCGGATCGTGGTGTAGCCGTTGCTGTCCGAACTGCGGATGACGTACCATCGCTCACCGTCCGAGTCGGTAAAGAGATCCTGGTAAGCCACCCGGCCGTGGTCCGCATCCGCCAGCGGCCCGTCGTAGCCCTGCTCCGGCCAGGTGCCGGGACACGCCGGGTCGGCTGCCCTTGCGTCGTTGACCGGGAGCGACAACGCCCCGATCATTGCGCCAACTAGACATGCGATGACGATAATGCTGATGCGTATCGACCTCGCCATGTTAGCCCCCTTGTGAACAAAACCCTCAACGACGAGTATCCAAACGCCGGCAACCCATTATAATCAGGTGGTCAATCCGCTACCCAGGAGTACGCGCCATGTCCATCACCAACCTCACCCGCAGCGCCGTGTACGGCCAGAACGGTATGATTTGTTCCAATTCGCCGCTGGCGGCGTCCGCCGGTCTGCGGGTTTTGCAGGAAGGAGGGACGGCATTCGACGCTGCCCTTGCCGTGGCCGCTGTGGAAGCCGTGACCATCGTGCCGTCAAACGGGTTGGGCGGCGACTCGTTCATCCTCACCTATGAGGCCGCTACCGGGAAAGTGACCAACATCAACAGCAGTGGCGCTGCCGCCTCCGGCGCCGAGGCCGAATATTACCGCAGCCAGGGTTTGGCCCTCATGCCCATCCAGGGCCCCCACTCCGTTTCGGTTCCCGGCGAAGCCGCCGCTTGGGAGGTCATGCACCGTGACTTCTGCACCATGCCCTTTGCCGACCTGCTGGCGCCGGCCATCCGGTATGCCGAGCAGGGGTTCCCGGTGCCGCCGCGCATCGCCCGGGCCTTCGCCGGCAACGCGGAACTGCTGGCACGTTTCTCCGCCACCGCCGACATCTACCTGGCCAACGGAGGCCGGCCGCCCCGGGTCGGTGAGGTGCTGGTCAACCGCGACCTGGCCAACACCATCCGCAGCGTGGCCGAGGGTGGCGCCGACGCCTTCTACCGCAGCGACCTGACGACCAAACTGGTGGACGGCCTCAACAACGCCGGTGGCCTGTTCACCGAAGCCGACTTCGCCGGACACCAAGCCGAGGTGGTACAGCCCATCAGCACGTCCTATCGGGGCCACACCGTATATCAGACCCGTCCGCCCTCCCAGGGTTTCATCCTGCTGGAGATGCTGAATATCGTCAGCGGCCACGACCTGTCATCCATGACGCCCAACTCGGCGGACTCTATCCACCTGTTGGTGGAAGCCAAGAAGATCGCCTATTCCGACCGGAACCGAATGGCCGGCGACCCCAACTTTGTCGATTGGCCTCTCGGCGGCCTCCTGTCCATGGAGTACGCCGATATGCGTCGAGACCAGATCCATCCTTTCCAGGCCGGCAGCGAAGTCCGCCCGCTGATGCCGGTGGACGGTCGCGGTGACACCACCTACTTCTGCGTGGCGGACGGCGCCGGCAACGCGGTCAGCTGGATTCATAGCCTGTCCAACGGCTTTGGGTCCGGCGTCGTCGCGCCCGGCACCGGCGTGCTTTTCAACAACCGGGCCGGGCGTGGGTTCACCCTGGAGCCGGACCATCCCAACGTGATCGAACCGGGCAAGCGCACCATGCACACGCTGAATTGCTACCTGACCACCGTTGATGGCCAGGCGGCTATCATCGGCGGCACCCCCGGCGGCGACTTCCAGCCTCAGTGCGGCATCCAGATGCTCACCAAGTTGATTGACGGCGGCTTGCAGCCCCAGGACGCTGTGGAGTCTCCCCGGTGGTTCAGTTTCCCCGGTACCGACCCGGCCACCCTGAGCCGGTCCGGCGAACTGCGGGTCGAAGTTGGTATGCCCGACGACACGGTGCGGGATCTGCAGCGCATGGGTCACAACGTCGTCCAAAACCCGCTGGGATCATACTACGGCTCGGTACAGCTCATCGTCAGGGACCGGCAACGCGGAGTGTTGGCCGGCGCTTCCGACCCACGCGGTGACGGACAGGCGGCAGCCTACTGATGGGCCGCCGCCTGCCGCGCATCGGTCATGCCAACCGAAATAGCGTTTCCTTGCTGACATCCCTGGCGTGCATTTTGGTGTTGACCGCCGCGGCATGCCAGCCGACACCGCCCGCAATCCCCAACGAGCCACCGTTGACTGCGCCGCCGCCGGCCACCGCACCGCCGGCAGCAGCAGCAACTAGGTCCGGCTCGGCTGCCCCGTCCACCGTACCCATACTCCCGACTGCAACACCCACGGCGGTGCAGTCGGATGCGACGCTGCCCCCTGCTCCGACCGCCTTACCGTCAACTAAGAGGCCTACTCCGCCGCCAACACCTGCCAGTACGCAAAGATCGCTGCTTCCGGCCGCTACGCCGCCGCCGCCGCACGATGCTGCTGCCGGGCTGACGCAGATGATCGAGGCGATCATACGGCCCCGCAGCGTCAGCGTTGACCGCATGTGGGCGTTTTTCATCACCGACAGGACTTTGCCGGGCGGCCCGGTCGTTACGGAGGCTGCGGAAACCCAGATCAAATTGCTGGAGATGTGGCATCCTGGAAACGTGTGCTACTCGAGGTTGGAGGCGGAAATTGACGTTCTGGGCCAGAACAATCAGTTCCCGCCCGTGGCGTACCGCCAGTACCTGAACTACATCAACGCCGAATTATCTCCTTGCCTGGATGAGCAACTGCCCCTGGTGGATACGCGACAGTTCTTCTCCAACCCCACGCCCGTCCGTGTTGAACGGATTACCAGGTGGCTGTCCGCGAGCTGGGTTGACGACGAAGATGCGCTCACGGTTTCCTCCCACAATTGCGGCGATATTTTTGACGCCCATTTGCCCGACGCCGTGGCAGCCACCAATCCTGAGCAGCTTTCGGCTATATGGAGCAAGGCCCTGAATGAACGGTTCCAATGCCAGTTCCGGTCATTGAGGGAGGCGAATGAGCTTTCGGATCTGGGTGATGCGCACTTGTACACGTTGTCGGCCGAGGACCGAAGCACGCTCATCACGTTGCAGATAACTTTGATCGGGCACGTCCTTGCGATAGGGCAGGGAAAGCCCTATGACCAATGCTGGCCGGACTTCGAGGCTGGTTTGCCCGCGGTCGCCGCGACCGCCAACCCGGAGGAATTAACCGAAGCGCGAAACGCCTCCCTGGAGTCTCTGGTCCAGTGCGTCGAGAAACTGCCGGCGAGCAACCCATTCATTACGCATTGACGCCGCTGGCGGAGGACCAGCCAGTGTGTTCAGTCGGTCAGCGGTCAGGAAAGTAGTAAACCGCCGGCAAACCCCGATACCGCTCGTCAAAATCCATGCCATATCCGACTACGAAGTGGTTCGGGATCGTAAATCCGACGTAGTCGTAACGCACGTCCGCCTGACGACGTTCCGGTTTGTCCAACAACGTGCAGTAGCGCAGGGATGCCGGAGCGAGACTATTGATGTATTCGGCAACGGCGACGCAGGTGTGGCCGGTGTCGGCAATATCGTCCACGGCCAGCACGTGTTGACCGGCGATGTGTTCAGCCGGCAGCGCGCCGGTTATGCTGACCCGGCCCGACGACGTGGTTCCGCTCCCGTAGCTGCTGGCCCTGACAAATTCGATGCGATGCACTTCCGCGCGGAGGGCGCGCAGCAGGTCGGCCGTGAATACCGTGGCCCCTTTCAGCAAGCAGACCAGGACCAACCCGGTAGTAGCGTAATCCTGGTCTATTTGACGGGCCAGCCTGGCAACTCCCGAGCGTAGCTCCGCCTCGGAGATCAGCAGGGCAAGCCCATCGCGGAGCATCAAACGTCCAGGTTCTGAACTTGGGTGGCGTGGGTCTGGATGAAACTCTTGCGCGGCCCGACCTGCTCGCCCATCAGCATGGCGAACACGCCGTCGGTGTCGGCGATGGTGTCCACGTCGTCCAGCCCGTCAATGGTGACCCGTAGCATTTTGCGGGCCGCCGGATCCATGGTGGTTTCCCAAAGCTGGTCCGCGTTCATCTCGCCCAGGCCCTTGTATCGCTGCACGGTGGGTTCGGACCGCGCCGTTGACATGCGCTTGATGAGCGCTTCCTTTTCGTCTTCGCTGTAGGCGTAGGCGATGCTGCGCCCGCGCTGCACGCGATATAGGGGCGGTTGCGCGATGTAGAGGTACCCATCCTCGATCAACTTTCGCATCCGTCGGTAGAAGTAGGTCAGGATCAGGGTGCGGATATGCGAGCCATCCACGTCGGCGTCGGTCATTATGATGATGTGGTGATAGCGCAGCTTGGCGATGTCAAATGCTTCGCCTTCGCCGGTCCCAACGGCGGAGATGATGGCGCGGATTTCCTCGTGGCCCAGGATGCGCTCCACCTTGTCCAGGAACCGCTCCACGTTCAGGATCTTCCCCTTGAGGGGCAGGATGGCCTGGAACTGGCGGTCTCGACCCATTTTGGCGGAACCGCCGGCGGATTCGCCCTCCACGATGTACAACTCGGACTTGGCCGGGTCGCGCTCGGAACAGTCGGCCAGTTTGCCCGGCAAAGAGGTTCCGTCCAGGGCGTTCTTGCGCAGCACCAGATCCCGGGCCCGGCGGGCGGCCTCGCGGGCCGCGTGATTGGTCTGGACCTTTTCAATGATGCCCTTCGCCGACGTGGGATTCTCCTCCAGGAAACGGGTCAGTCCTTCCGACGTCGCGGCCTCAACACGGCTGCGAATTTCAGGATTGCTGAGCTTGTTCTTGGTCTGCCCTTCAAATTGCGGGTCGCCCAGCTTCACGCTGACCACCGCGACCAAACCGCCCCGGGTATCCTCGCCGCTGAAGGAGTCCTTGGGGTCCTTCAGGACGTTTTGCTTTCGCGCGTAGTCGTTCAGCACCCGCGTGAGCGCCGATCTGAAACCGGCCAGATGCGTCCCGCCTTCCGGCGTGAGGATGCAGTTGGCGAAGGTGCGTTCGTCGGCAGCCAGATTGTCGTGACCGTCGGTATGATGGTACTGGAAGGACACCTCTACGTCCGCGTCATCGGCGATGCGCTGGTAATAAAAAGGATCCGGCATGACCACGTTGCGCTTGCGGTTGATGTTGCGCACCATGCTGGCGACGCCGGTGTCGAAGAAGAAGCATCGCTCGATATCGCCGCTCCGAGCCTCCTCGTGGAACTCGCTGATGAGGCGAATTTCCAGGCCCTTGTTCAGGTAAGCGGTCTGCCGCAGCTGAGCCACCAGCCGACCGAAGTCATAGGTGATCTCGGGAAAGATTTCCGGATCGGCGTAGTAGGTGACCTTGGTGCCCTGCTTTTTCACCCGCTGGTGGCGTTCCAGTTCGGTGGTTGGGATCCCCTTTGAGTAGTCTTGGGTGTAGCGCACCCCACCGCGACAGATCTCGGCGTGGAGTTTCGACGCCAGGGCGTTTACGACGGACGCCCCAACGCCGTGCAGGCCGCCGGATACCTTGTAAGCCGCGCCGTCAAACTTGCCCCCGGCGTGGAGTGTGGTCATCACCGTCTCCAGGCCGGACACGCCGGTGTCCTGGTGGAGGTCCACCGGAATGCCCCGGCCGTTGTCCGCCACGCTCACCGCCCCGTCGGATGCGATATGCACGTCGATACGATCACAGTGCCCCGCCAACGCCTCGTCAACGGCATTGTCCAGCAACTCCTTGATGAGATGATGGAGGCCATCAACCCCGGTACTGCCGATATACATTCCCGGCCTGACCCTGACCGCCTCCAGTCCCTTTAGCACCTGGATATTGTCTGAAGTGTATTCAGAGGATTGTTCTGCCTCAGATAAAACTATTTGTTGAGTCATGCTACGACAATGCTCCACACTCCAAAGGGTCTAACTCAAGAACAATAAATGTTCAGCAAACGTTTCCGGCATAAAAATATAACATTTCATGCCATCTTGATTATAGCATATTTTATATCATCGTGCCATCCTGCCGGCGTCACTAATTCGGTGAATTTTCAAAAATGAAATACCAACCAAGGTCCATCTGCCGCAGTTATTGCCAGGAAACCAATGCCTCAATCTGGATGAGCCACGGTCTGGTCTTCCTGATCGGAGCCGTGGTACCAGTGCCCGGACAGCAAACTGGCAATGGCCAGTCTCATGGGTTCAAACAGGGGTTCCGGCGGCTCCCGCAGAGGGAACCAGCCGTACGCTTCCAAGGTGCCGTCGGCCTCATTGGGAACCGGCTCCTGGTCGCCTATATCGCCGAGGAACTCCACATCGACGTAGTGACGGTCGTAGGCGATGATGTTGCTGAGGCACAATACCCGCAGTTCGCCCACCTCCACTCCGAGCTCCTCTCGGGCTTCCCGGCGCGCGCAATCCTCCAACGATTCGCTGTACTCCAGGTGGCCCCCGGCCGACGCCCAGGTTGCTTCGCCGTGGGAACCGCGGCGCTGTGCCAGAAAAACGCGCCCGTCGCGGATGAACACCACACCCACACCCACCAATGGTCGATTTTGCTGCTCGGTCACGCTCAGCAGTATAGCACCGCCGTGCGACTTCGGACGCCGTCGGGGCCTGTGCAAAGTAATCGGCCTCTTTGGTTTCCGCGGTTTCCGCTCATCCTGAGCCTGTCGAAGGATGCCACCGTTGCTCACCATGAGCGGCTAAAGGGACTTTGCACAAGCCCTGGGACGCCGTCCCCTCGCTTGTAGCTGACCGGCGCCCGGTGCTAGACTGCGCCGTTCCATAATCCCGAGCCGCCCAGGAGGCGTCCCCATGCCCAATCAACCCTCCGTTGACGAGTTGCCCAGGTCCAACTCCGGTCACACTGCGTTGGCAGTCTGCGAGACTGCCGCCCGCCGGGCCGGCGAGCTGGTGATGGAGCGGTTTCGCAGCGACATTGAGGTGAGTCTGAAAGGTCGGGCCAACGTGGTCACGGATGCTGACCTGGCTTCGGAACGGTTGATCCTGGAATACGTGGGTGCGGAGTATCCGCAGTTCGGAATACTGTCCGAAGAATCGGCGCCGGTCGCCGGATCTTCACCGTACACGTGGGTGGTGGACCCTATCGACGGAACCCGGAACTTCGCCGAGGGCATCCCCCATTTCTGCGTGGTGGTCGCCGTCGCGGAGGGCAGCGATGTGGTGGCCGGCGTCACCTACGATCCGGTGCGTGACGAGATGTTTGCGGCCCAGCGTGGGCACGGCGCCACCCTCAACGGTGAACCCATCCGAGTATCGGATCGACAGCAAATTGACGAAGCCGTGCTGGGGTTCGACCTGGGCTACAACTTCGATCAGGCCAAGCTGCTGCTGGAGATGGCCGGTGATCTCTGGCCACAGGTGCAGGCCTACCGCCTGATGGGTTCCAGCGCCTTGAGTCTGGCCTACGCGGCCTGCGGGCGTATCGATCTATATTTTCACCACAGCCTGTCGGCGTGGGATATCGCCTCGGGTATCCTGCTGGCCCGAGAGGCCGGCGGGCAGGTCGTGGACCGAGCGACGCTGGAGAAGGCTACACTCTTCTCATCGGGCCTGATCGTCTCCAACCCCACGCTGGTGGCCCAATTCCTGAAGATGACGGACGGCACGGCATGGCGCGGGATGTAGCCCGACCCGCCCGAACCCGTTTTTGTAACCGTTCTTCCCCGCATGTTCACTTGGGCCGTCGAAACGGCGGCGGCGCCGTCCTAACGATGTTGGGCCAATCGCAGCCTGGCAGGCCCGGCGCCCTGGCCCCGCGCTACCATATTGGACTTTTTTGGTTCACCCTTTGATCCTGCCTGGTTTGAGACGACACCGGCAAGTATTCCGCACCATGATCGCCCGTATCCCATCGTTCGGCGCCATATTTTACGTTCATTATTGCGGTTGCGGTTGCGGGTGGCGGGGTCGCGACGCCTTTCTTCCAGCAATATACCTTGGAGTTGCTCCGGACTGATTCCGATTACCCTTTCCCTGACTGGCCCTATTATTTTTTCGCCGTGTTTGGCGCGGTTGGCGGTTTGTTGTCTCCCGTCGTGGGAATGGTGGTTGACCGGTGGGGTTCCAAAAAACCGATGCTCATCGGTTTACCGCTTGTGGGCATTGGGCTGTTGGTTGCCGGGTTGTTGCCTCGTTTGCCGGTCGTAAGCGTTGTCTCTCCCCTGCTCACTCTGGGATCAACCCTGGGCGGGTACCTGCCGGCGGTCACCGCCGTCAACCACTGGTTCCGGCGACAACGGGCGATGGCAATGGCCGTAATGCTGTTCGGCGTGGCGGTCGCCGGGACGTTGGCAAAACAATTGCCCGGTCCGGTCGGCCAGCCGGCGCTTCTGGTGACTGCCGTGCTGGTCCTTGCCATCGGCGTGCCACTGGCATTCGTCGTGCGGAACCGCCCCGAGCAGTATGGCGAACATCCGGACGGGATGGAAACGTCAGACGATGAAACAGTACCCGATTATACCTTGAGGGAAACCATCCGCACGCGGGAGTTCTGGATGTTGACCCTGGCAACGGTCTGCCTGGGCGCTTCCGGTTCAATCGTTACCGTAACCGCTCCTCATCTGGTCCAGAGCAGGAATATCTATCCGCTCCATCTGGATGCGATAGACAACATACATACGGTGGTCCACATACTGTTTATACTCGTCGGAGGATATGTGGGCAGCCGGTTTCCGTTGCGCCGGGCCCTGTTTTGGTTCGCGTCATTGCACCTGGCGGCGGCGGTGGCCATGCTGGTGGCCAACGGCATCGGGTTTTTCTTCCTTGCTGCTGCGCTTTTGGGAATGGGAGCTGGCGGAGTGCGGCCCCTGTCCATCGCGGCGCTGGGGGCATACTTCGGCCGATCCAGGTTCGCGACCATTTTGGGGATTTACCTCATCGTCTCGCAGATACTATCGGGAGTGGGGTATTCGGTTATGCCTTGGCTCAGTTACTTCAACATAAATCATATCGGCATTCTGCCGGTGATGGCGGCGTCGGTTTTCGCGGGCATCGGCATGGCCGCATATCGGTGGATCAGACCGCCGAGTCCGGCGCCATCGCAGGTTCCCATTACACCGGCGGCTCAACCGTAGAAACGGCACCGGTAGAAGCGGTCCGCTCATCGAACCGGGCCATAACCTCACCGGCGAACAATCGCAACGTCTCCGTCGGCGCCGGATCCGGAAAGACAATGAAAAAGTAGCGAATGCCGTAATCCACGTACTCCGCGATGCGGTCGCAGATCTGCTCCGGCGTTCCCGATAGCGTGTTGCGGAGACGCTCGCCACGGTACGCTTCGGCGGTCATCCCGGCCCGCTCCGCCAACCGGGCTACCAATAGATCGTACTCCCGCTGGGTGGGCGCAATTACGCAATTGGCGTTGTGCGTCAATTCTATGCTGGCCGGGTCGCGGCCAGCGGATTCGGCGGCCTGATGTATGATCTGGGTGTATTGCCGGTGCTGCTCCAGGGTGTCGTTGGAGCCGGCGTTGCTGATGTCGGCAATGCGCCCGATCATCGGCAGCACGTAGCGCGGGCCGTGGCCGCCGACCAGTACGGGCAACGGTCGCTGGGTCGGTT
>JAGWBI010000049.1 GCA_021295965.1 Dehalococcoidia bacterium
ACGAGTCGGAGACTATCCAGATGACGTTCATGCTGACCTCCGTGTTTTCAGGTGGTTGCGCCGGCGATATTCTTAGGCGTCCGGCCTCCCAATACGTGGTGATCTGATGATTGTCAGTTTGCGGTTTGCCGGTCAATCACCCCCTCCGTGATCACATGGCGATTTCGGTTGCGCTCCGGTTCAGCGGGCGAGCAATCCGACCGATGCAAGGTCGGATATGGCAACATCGAGCCGCTCAAGAGTGTTGTGCAGGTACGACGTGGCACGCTCGCCTTCGTAATTGCAGTAACCTCCCGTTACAATCCAAAAAATAAAGATCTCCAGCATCGCCAACCGGTAATCGCGCCAGCATTCCTCAAACGAGTAATCGGCCACGCCGTTGTCCATCAACGCGGAGTGATACGTGCGGACCAGAGCCAACTCCGCCTCTCGGCGTCGTTGGGCGGGAAAGGCTTCGGAGATGAAGGTGGCCACGTCGCAGGCGCCCCGGCCCCGGACGCAAAATTCCCAGTCAACCACCACCACCGACGGACGTGGCAGGGCATCGTCGGTGAAGAAGCAGTTGTCCAGGCGATAGTCGCCGTGGACAATCGTTCGGGGAGACGTGCTGAGTTCCGATTTTATCCTGGGAACCTCTGACCTCAGCCGATCCCCCAACCGGCGCAAACCCGGAGGCATACCGTCGCCGGCACTCTCTATCAGAGACTGCCATGCCCCAGGGTATATTGCCTGATAGAGTCCAGCTTCCGCTGCCTTTGACGGCAGCCATTCCAGTCCTTCGAGCGCCGGGCTATCCCACCAGCCCGCCTGGAATCTCGCCAATTGGACGAGGGCCCGGCGAGCTTCGTCGAGGCCGCAGCCGATAACGCTATCGCCCTGGCGCGCGTGGTTCATGTCCTCCAGCAGCAGAACGGTATCGCCGGTAATCGGATCGATACCCGAGTAGTAACAACGGGGCGCCGGCAGGTGAGGGTTGGGTGCCAACACCTGGTAAGCCCTGACCTCGCGCCGATGCTGCCCCAATCTGTCGGAAACCTCCCTCAGCCCAGGATCAGAGCCTGGCAGCTTGACGATGATAGTGCCGGGCAGATCCGGCGCCCCCGGGTCGTAGTCCAGCCTCAGCCGAAACAACCGGTTCATGAAACCGGCACCCTCGGCAATGGTTTCGGCCGTATATCCGCTGACGATAGCGCCGCCGGAGACGCCGCCGCTCTCCAGCGCTACGGTCAGCCAGTCCGGCGTGATGTCTCCAAGGTCTCCGGGTATTGTCGGATTCACCTTCTCATCCGTCCGCGCGCTGCATTGAACCGCGGCATTGCCACGACTCACGTCTTATGCGCTTTTGCGGGCGAAGAAGACGCAATGGTCCATCGGCTTGGGGTCCTTGAAGTTCATGACGCCTCCGAGTTTGTCGCCTTCTGCCGGGACAATCCTGAACCCCCGGCCCACCAGCAGGTCCAGAATCTCCTCCGGATCGTAGAGCTGAAAGGTTCGGTCCGCGGCGTAGTCCCGGTCGTACACGGTTGCGACCCCTTCGCCGGTCTTGAACATAAGCTGGAGTATCCCACTGGGTTTCAAAAGCCTCGTAAACTCCGGCAGCGTGATGCCCAAGGCGATATCGGGCGCGATGTGCTGGATCACCGCGTTGCAAAGGATGAAATCGAACGAGCCGTCCGGATAGTCGAGAGGCCGGCGCAGGTCGGCCACCGATACCCTCTGTGCGATCTCCGGATGCAGCCGCCGGGCTTCCAGGATGTTCTCTTCCACCGCATCGACCCCCAGGATATCGTAGCCCTGCCGCCAGTAATGGAAGACATCACGGGCGCCCGCGCCACAGCCTGCGTCCAACCCCCGCGATCCGGCAGGGATCAGCTCCTGCAGCCGATCCATCAGGTCCTCATCGCCCCTGAGCGCGGGGTGAGAGGTTTCGATGTACACGGATTGGATGAAATTATGGCTTACCTCGGCGTAACGCCGGGCGTGCTGCCGATAAAAGGTCTCAGAATAATCCAGGTTCTGACTCATTGCCGGAACTCCTCCGAATTGACTGTTGACTAACAAGCCACGAAGTGTGCCAACCCTCGACATCCTTGACGCGTGACGACCCCTTACGGCGTGCGCATTGTCTCACCGAAGAATGTTACCGAAAAGTTAGCACTTTGGATCGCCCGTCGCCAGCGCCATTTCCGGCAGTCCACTGAGTTCGGGCGGCGGAGATTCGGACGCGGCGTAAACCAGCTTGTTTGCCATGATGCCGCGCCACTGCTGCGCCCGCCGCTGCAACGTGCGCAGGTTGGCCCGGCTGAACCGGTTCGCCTGATTGGCCTGGAGCCGGCCCAGCGCAGTCCGCCTTTGGCGGATCAGGGTCTTCCTGCAGCCACTCCAACACGTCGCACCACACGCCCTTGAATGGGGCCTTCCGCGTTCGCCAGTGGCGCGGTGGTTTCACCCTGGGCTCTTTACCGGCCGGATCCTGCTCCTCGCGCCATCGATCGCGCAGCCTGGTCAGGAACCGTTCCAGGCTCTCGCCCCGAGGGGTGGGCCTGAGTTCAGGGGACACGATAGCCGTCAGGGCCGACTGGGCTTCCCTGATGGTGTGCAACAACTCCACTGCGTCCAAGGCGCCCCGGTGTTCAGTGAGCTCCATCTTCGATTCGGCGCTCACCGCCCGGTGGCGGATCACCCGGTCGCAGGGCGTAGCCGGCTGTCGCCGCAGTGCGCCACCAGGTCAATCTCCAGGAACCCCGGCGGCGGCCGGTTCCGGTCGGCGAAGGTGCGCACCGGAATGTTCCGACCGGGAGATAACCGCCGCTGGCGTTTGCGACGATCAACTACCGCGACCCGCACCGGTTTCAGCAATCGGTCCAGCGTGGCGGCGCTGGCTAATCGCACCCGCGTTTTCACCTCCGGATCCAGATCGAGATGGCCGTGGCGCTCCATGGATTCCACCAGGTGCGTCATCGCAGCTTTCAGACGCTTCCCGCAGATGCGGTCCGAAGCTTCCCAGATGCGGATTTGGTTTAGGTCGGATCCTCGACGGATTGGATGTCGGCTGAAACTTCCTCTCCAACCGGGCAGGTGCCGAGCTCCCATTCGATCAGTCGCAGGGAGACCTGCTGGCCGTCTGCCCAGGAAAGGCCGCTCTCATCCCACACGACCAAGGTTTCATTTTCCTCATAGCCCAGGGCGATGCCGGCGTCCGCAAAGGAGAAGTCCAAACCGTCAACCAGCAATATCAATTGCGAGGTGTCCAATGTGTCCAGATCAGGGGACAACCTGATCCCCAGGGCGTTGCCAAACGGCGAGAGGGCCATGACGTTTATGGTGTAGGTCTGCCCGTCGGCAACGAAGGTGTCCGTGTCCAGCGCACCGACCGAATCGTGGGACGAGTACCCGTAGAAGTCCGCTGCTCGCGGAAACTCGCGGACAGTCATCGTCGCCGACCAGATGGTGACATCATCGAGGAAGTCGCTGGGCGCCGGCTGGGTTTGTCCGTCCTCACCTGCCGGAACCATTGCCGGGAGCATCGCTGCAACACCGACCCCGCCGGTCCCGGCCACGGTAATTTCGTTATATGCCAGGGCGGGATCCGCTTTGGCAGACATGACGACGATCAGCGCCAGCAAGATGAAAAGCGGGGTGATGATCGGAACCGCCGACCACTTGCGGTAGTTCGGGTTGTGGGAGCCGTTGTTGAGATTGCCGGTTTCTCCGGTGGGTTTGCGATTGGGTAGCAACATGGCGCTAACCTCCTTGCAGGATCGCCTGCTGGTGTGAGTTATGCGTGCCCAGGGACGCACGCGACCGGTTTGTTATATGGGCGTCGCCGGCGGTACAGCTTCCGATGAGGGAGTTTGTTTGCAGTCTGCTGCCGGGGCTGAACCAGGCCGTTTGACGCCTTGCTGTTGGTTTGCTATATTCGTATTATCGATAAATAATATATCTCATAGTGATATACAGGTCAATCATAACCCGTTGGAATAAATCAAACTGAAATGATGCCATGAACATGCAGAACCGTCGGATACGACAGCGTTCGGACTTCCCCGGACCTTCAGCGCAGGCGCGTGAACCGGTGCGGTTGAACGAACGCGACGTGTGGTTCAGGACGGCGGCGCCCACGTCGTTCCTGGCGGACTGGGACACGCCCGCGTAGAGATCGGCCTTCGATTCAGGGCGGCGCGCGAAGGTGTGCGGTTGAAGCCTGGCGGAATGACCGCCGGCGCGCGGTCGAGACCGGTCACAACCCCGCCCCCCGGATCCATCCGCAGCCGCGGCACGGAGCGCGATGTACTGGGCGGGCGGCGAGTACGACACGGCATCGCCGTCGCGACGATCCGCCGATCCTCATCCCCGGTGAACTCCCATACGAGAGCTTGGGCAACCATAACGAAAGCGTCGCCGCAATCGGCGACCAAGGAGGAAAATCGTGGAACTTATCAAGACCAAGGCGAGAATGTTCGCTCTCATGGTGACGGTACTGGCGGCCCTGATGGGCGCCGGACTGGCCGGATCGGTGGGCCTGCACGGGCCGCCTCCGGTGGCCGCGTTGGATTTGAACGGGTCCAAATCCACCTTCTATCTGGAGTGCCCCACCGAAACGGTGCTGGAGGGAGAATCCTTCGAGGTTTACCTGATACGCGAGCCGGATCCGGCCTACAAGCACACGATGTTCGGCGCCTGGTGGCATACCGATGCGGGCTACGCTGACGAAAGCGACTACGTGGCGCTGCCCGGGGAAAGCGAGTACATACAGTGGACCACCGAAGCCGAACGCCAGGCCAATCGTCAGGCCCGCACCGTTCACACCATCGACGATGACAAAGTGGAAGGCGATGAACACTTCTGGGTCCGATTCACCCCGACGGACAGCGTAGCGAATCCCAACCACCCCAGCCGGGACGCAAAGTGCTCGATCAGCATTAGGGACGACGACCCGCACGTGACCAAAATCGAGATGGTATCTCTGCCGGCCAGGGGCGACACCTACGGCTTGGGCGAGACCATCGAATTCGCTGCCACCTTCAACAACCCGGTGGACGTGGAAGGCTATGTCGTCATGGGTTTCTGGATGGGCGGTCAGTGGAGGGGTGGGTTGTACCAGCGGGGCTCCGGCACCGACACCCTGGTGTTCGCCTACACCGTACAGCCCGAGGACTTGGATGACGACGGCATCAAGGTGCACGACGGGTACATCGACCAGGATGGCCGGCGGCACGGCTTCGGCGGCAGCGGCGACATCTACATTCACGGTATGCCGCAGGTTCAAGGTGTGGACGGTTTCCCGGTGAACAAGCTGTACAAGGGCATACCCGACCAGCCGGGCCACAAGGTGGACGGCAGCCAGGTACCCAGGGCCATCGAAAAATCTCTTGTGGGCAGTCCTGTTGATGGGGAAACCTACCGGATTGGCGAGGAGATTGTGCTCGAGTTGACGTTCAGCGCCCCGGTCCGGGCACTCCACACGCCGCACGCCAGCCTCTGGTTCGACGGTACCGGAGAATCGCAGTGGCGCGGCGCCAAGTACACCGCTGGGAGCGGCACTGACATTCTCAGGTTCGTTTACGAGGTGCAGCCGGGCGACCTGGACAACGACGGATTTCTCGTTGGCGCCAAGGACGCCCAGGGCCTGGGAGAGGGCAAGATCAAGGCGGCGGATCACGAAATAGACGCGATCCATACGTACAACGAGTGGTATCTCGGCTACAAGGTTGACGGCCAGCCCCCAACGGTCACTGACGTCAGCGTCGCTTCCATGCCGGCGGAAGGCGATACCTACCTTTTGGACGAGAGCATCGAAATAGACGTGGCCTTCAGCAGCCCGGTGGAGGTGTCCGGTGAACCGGCCATTACCCTATGGATCGATACCGGCGACCATTCCAAATCTGCCCACGCCGCACTATACCGGAGCGGGAGCGGGACCCGTACGCTCCGGTTCGGCCTCAAGGTCCCGGCCACCATCAATGACGCCAACGGTTTGACCATCGGGGTCAGGGAACCGGACGGTCTGGGTCTGGGTACGATCACTGCGCTGGGAACGAACTTCAAGGCCGACCAGAGTTACCCGGAACAGCGGGACCTGTCCGGGCACAAGGTGGCCGGGCGCCTCATCGTCGAGAAGGCAGAGATCGCCCCTGACCCGACTGCAAATGAGCTGTTCACCACCGACGTGGTGCTGAGCCATGCGCTGTTGGAAATGGAGGAAGGGGAAAGCGCGACCTATACCGTCGCTCTGTCGTCCCAGCCTTCCGACGACGTCAAAGTCTATATCACCCGTACCCCCATCGACCGCGGCCCTCACGCGCCCCTGGCGTTGCCCTTCCTCTCCATGTCATTCACTCCGGAGAACTGGAATGTGCCGCAGGAGGTCACCATTGTGGCCGAACCCGACGATGACACCGACGATCATCTGATTTTCCTGACCCACACCGCACACGGCGGCGGCTACCATCTTGAGTGTACCGAGATGAGCGTGGTCATCAGGGATAACAACGATAGCGTCCGGGCCTCCGTCGATACGGCCAAGTAGCAAAAAGCAACATCACCCATCCCGGGGCCTGGATAATGATACCCAGGTTCCGGGATAGGCCGAGAAAGGAAACCTTTGGACTTGATGCAACGGCGCAGGATCCCCACTGCAAGAGGTACTGTCCCGGCCCCAAGACCCCTCAATTGATAACTGAACCAGTGTCGGATGATACGAGATGAAAAAGATTACGATGAAACTCAAGTTGGCGCCCATATTGACCGTTACGGCGGTGTTCGCCGCCATAGGACTGCTCTGGTTGGGGCTTCCATCAACGTGGGTCGATGCAAGCGGATCAACCACGAACCCCAGCACATTGGACGACCGGTCCCAGTGGGAGCTCCGCTGCATCCCCGGCATGGAGGGTGGCGGCGAGGGCAAGCAGGTGGTGGCGGAGGAAGGCGACGATTTCACCTTGCAGGCCAAGTGGCACAAGAAGTCCACTATCCAATGGGTCGTGAGGTGGGACACGATTGAGTGGACCGCCACCCAGCACGCCGACTTCGCGCCCGAATTTTCAGAACGCCACTCAACGTCGAAGACCACCATGAACCACACCTTCCACACCAGGGAGGACGACCGGTACGAAGGCTATGAGTATTTCTGGGCTGGCTTCGACGGCGCCGAGAGCGAGTTCGTATCCACCTCGGGAACCCGCTACTGCTGGGTCATCATCGCAGAGGACGACCCGTTCGATGTGGTCAGGGCATGGGTCCTTACCGCCCCGGCTGACGGAGAAGCCTATCGGCCGGGCGAGCACATAGATATGGCGTTCAAGTTCAACGGACGGGCTCGGGTCACTGACGGCGATGACCTTTGGATCGAACTATCCTTGGCCCAAGGCAGTTCCTTCGGAAACCGGCGCAATGCCCACTATCTGGAGGGATCCGGGACGGACACGCTGGTCTTTCGCTACACGGTGCAGCCCGGGGATTTGGACCTGGACGGGATATCCGTGATGGACGACAACATTCGGGATACGCCCTTTCACGGAGACGGCCAGATCAACGGTCTGTGGACCAACGGCAGAGTTGGCATAGAGTTCAACGGCGACTTCGATACCATCGAAAACATAGCCGGTCAGGCGGTGTTCGGCCGATGTGAAGCGTGATGAATGAACTACACTCACGGGTTTGTCGGCCCATGCGTCGCCCCACCCTACGGCCTAAAGCAAGCGCAGTGAGGAGCGCGGGACCTGTGGAGCGGGGGCGAAACCGGCGGCAACTACTTGGCCGGGGGCGGCGGTGCAACCGGCGATATCCTGAGCCTGCATCCGCCGCCTCGGTTCTAACCGCAGTGTGACATCGGCTTGCCTCGGCGTGAACCGGTCACGCCGTTTTGAACGATGTGGCCAGGTCAACCGACCCCACTCTGCGGATCAGTGTCAAGGCACTGCCCTGCATCTGCCGGTCGGCTACCGGACGCTCGCGCCGCCACAACCGCCAGGAGCGCCGGAATCACCGCGGTGAAAGCGGGAATCATCCCCAGCAAAGCCAGGCAGTAACCCACAAACCTGGCCACGCTGGGCGGCGGATGATAGTCGTAGCTGAACACGAAGGGACTGAAAGCGTTGGTGACGTACAGCGCCAGCGACGCCATCACGAAGGCGCCGAGTATCGTCCCTATCGCCAGCGGAGCGCGGCGCGGGACGTTCCGCCACCCTGAAGTTACTCCTATGGACGCCACACCAACCGCCATTGATACGGCGATCATCGCCACCAAAAAGCCGGCGAACAAAGCGGTTAACTCGCCGTAAGGGATGAGGTAGTCGGACAGCGGGGGACTACCACGAGCGCAGTAACGCTCGTTGCTCAGGACAGTTCGGCCCGGCAAGGGCGTACACGTGTCGACATAGCGGACGCTGACCCGGGCGATCCAGTGATGATTGTTGACATTACCCAGGTCGCCGATGATGGAGGCGCCGGCGCTCGCTGCGATGATAGCTCCGGCAGCGATTCCAGCGATCAACGCAGACTCTCGCATATTGCCGGCGCGGCCCGCCACAAACGAAACCGCCAGGAGGACCGCAGCGGATCCGACCGTGAAAGCCAGCGCCATCACCCAATACCGGGCTATCGTCAGTTGCTCCGTCAATCCTTCCGTCAACGCTTTCCGATAGTTGCGCGGCAAGTCATGGGTGGCTGTATCGACAACCTCGAAAGCTGTGAGGCCAGCGACCGCGGCCACCCCGACAACGACACCCATTGCCAGCGATGACGCCACCGGCCGAGCCGTCCAATGGGGACGCCAGAAACGGCGTGCGGCCATACCAGCTGCAACCATTAGAAAACTGCCGGCAGTGAAAGCCAACACCTGCGAACTAAACGGCGTCGCCTTGCTGGGGTACGGATTGAACGCCAGCCATCCGTACAGAATCAGCAGCGCAAGGATGGCGGCCAACGGCACAAGACGGGCATAACGATGCAGGGGCGTGGACATTTCACGTATTTCGCTCAGTCGGGATCGCCGGCGTGGCGCTGCCAAGGCGAACCAACCCGCCACCCGGCGACGCTCAGCTTTCTTGTTGGGATCGTAGCAAATAACGTCCAGTAGCCCTCTTTCAGCCGACCGAACGCAGCTAGCGGGGACTGATCCTGATCTCGATCGGTTCGGACTGGTCGTTGGCGCCTTGACGGACGGCTGCGCCGTCCTCGCCGGCGACGGTCTTTTCATAACCAACGAGGATCTTTACCGAGACGCTACCCGTTTCCAACGCCATCAACCGCCAGTTGGCGACCTCGCCGAATCGGTCGAACCCCACTTCGTTGGGCGATTCCAGTCTCAGGACCGGTTCGAAATCGCCCAGTAGCCGATATCGGGGGAGATTCCCGACGCCGGTTGGCATCGTTGCCATTGCAGTTACGGTCACCAAGCTGGGCTTTACGCAATTCAAGCGGCATAGGCGGGGGGATCCACCATTCGGTGGTACAAGCCGGCGGGGAGTTCCTGAATGTCGGTGTTGACTGCGGACAGTGAAAAACCCTCTGACGCCAGCCATCCGCCACAGGCGGACCGACGCACCAGGGCGATGGTGTCCACGAAGGTCGGCGATCCGCCTGTGGCGGATCGTACCAGGCGGCGGTACGCTGGGTGATGGGATGTTGTTTTTGCAAGGCGTGAGCGGCCAGGGCGGTCCAGGAGAAAAGACCCAGCCGGATGGGCGTGGTGCGGGCGATGGCCAGGTCGGACCACTGGCGCTGAGTTTCCACGCCCAGGTGGGTGCGCACCTCCTGAAAGAGCCTGCCCCGTACTTGATACGGGGTGACCTCTCCGCCAGAGGCGGACCAGCGCAGCACAAACCACTCCAGGATCTGGGTTGGGTCCGCCGACGGATCGGTGCAGAGCAGGGCCTGAAGATCGAAGGCACCTTCGGGGTCCCGGACCAATACCCAGCGGATGGTCCCGCCGGTTTGCTCGAGCGGTATCAGATGGCGGTCTGGGAGGTGAGTTCCACGGTACGGGTGGCGCCGTCGTACCAAGACACCGCGGCGACGGTCCACGGCACGTCGGTCTGATCCAGGACGGTTTTCAGCGATGGTCGTCGCGGGCCTTTCAGTGGTGTCCGGCCGTTCTGACCCGGCTGACGGGCTGGCGCTGGCGCATACAGGGCGGCGTCCAGGCGCAGTCTGGCGATGAGGGTAACCGGCTCGCGCAGGGACTGGCAGCGGTGGAGCAGATCCAGCACGGCGTAGCCGTTGTCCCCCACCAGCACCCGGGGGCGATGGGGCAGCCAGCGGCGTCCGCCAAAGGCGGACATGACCATCTGCCGAGCCCAGTCGGTTCCGCCTATGGCGGATTGTCCCGGCGTCCCTGCTGCTGGTGGAAGCGGGAGGAAGGCGCCAACACTGTGAGCACCGGCAGCGCCCAATGTCGTCCGGCCCACGGGATGTGGCCCAGCCACATCAGGGAAATCCAGCGTCCGCCTCTGGCGGACTGGCCTTGACCAACTGGTGGCGACTGGACCGCACCGCGTCCCGGTAGATGCCTCGGGCCCTGATCTTGGCGCCACGA
>JAGWBI010000050.1:0-10521 GCA_021295965.1 Dehalococcoidia bacterium
GCCACTACTAAGGGAATCTCGGTTGATTTCTTTTCCTCGGGGTACTTAGATGTTTCAGTTCCCCCACTTACCTTCCGCCGGTGGCGGATGGACCGACTCAACGCCGGAACAGGTTACCCAATTCGGAGACCCCCGATTACGCCTGTTAGACGGCTCATCGAGGCTTATCGCAGCCTTACCGCGTCCTTCTTCGGCCCTTGGTCCCAAGGCATCCACCGTAAGCCCTTTATAATTTGACCCACGCTAAGAATTCCAAATTCCTTAGACTCGGTTCTTACAGTTCAAAAATCCTATTCAGTTTTTAAGCTGCCCGACCCTCCCGCCTCAACGGCGTTTCCGCCGGTGGCTTGCCGCATCCCAGACACAGCTTGAGGTAAGTCGGTAACAAGGGAGTATAGGGGCATCGCCCCTTGCCGTCAAGGGCCAAAGGCCGGTTTTTTCTTCCTGATCCACCCGGCCAGGAAAATGTCATTTACCGGCCCACGAAGGGCGGCATCCCCCGGTTCTTGTCCAGGAACCATTGCACGGCGATCTTGTGGTCCTCGGTGCGGCGCACGTGTTCCTGGGCCGCCGACGCCAGCTCCAGCGCCTCGCGGAAAGTCAGATCCATGCTCTCCTGCACCAGGTACTTCGTCAGCGAGTGCGCGATGGTGGGCCCCTTGCCGATGCGAGTCGCCAGTTCCATCGCTCCTTCCATCAGCTGGTCGTCGGGGAAGCACTTGCTGGCCAGGCCGATGCGCACCGCGTCCTCGCCGCCCATCCAGTCTCCGGTGTACTGCAGCAGCAACGTGTTGCTCGTGCCGATCAGCTTGGGTAACTGCCAGCAGCTGCCGTCCCCCGGAATCAGCCCGTTCAGCACGAAACGCTCGGACAGACGCCCGCTGTCCCCAACGACGCGGATGTCGCACGACAACGCCAGGCCGCAGCCCACCCCGGCGGCCGGGCCGTTCACCACCGCGATGGAGGGCTTCTGCAGGTCGTGGATCCGAAGGGGGACGAAGTTCACGCGCGGGCCGCTTTCCCTGCTGGGCTGCCGCCCCTTCATGTACTCCATCTTGCCCCAGGTCAGCGGTTCCGGCTCCGCTTCGCTCTCCCGTTCCTCGATGCGCTGGCGAAAGCCGCGCACGTTTGCCCCGGAGCAGAAGGACGGCTCGGTGCCCGTGAGCACCAGCACGCGTTCTTCCGGGTTGTTCTCGAACTCGTCCAGCCGCTCGAACATCTCGGCGGCCATGTCGGGCCCTAAGGCGTTCCGGGTCGGCGGGTCGTGCATGGTCATCACCAGCACCCCGTCCACCACGTCAGTCTTGATAAACTCGTAAGCCATAACGATAGCCTCACAAAACCCCGGCGAAAGGCCGGGTCAACGGATTGCTCCGCATTCTACCCAATCGTCCCGGCCTACGGCAAAAATGTGCCGTTTGCCAACTTACCGGCCATACCCTAAAATCCCGCTATCGTAGGCAGACCTTCCGGGGCCGGGCCGGCCCCACCACCAGGAGCCACATCATGCAATCCGGCACGATAGTCAATCTGCACATCGCCCGCGTCAAGGGCACTCCCCCTGACCCAGTGGAAGCGGCCCGGGCGATTTCGGCCGAAGGGCTGGAAGGTGACCGCAGCCGCAACCCGCGCAACCTCCGGCAGGTCCTCGTTATGGACAAGGAGACGCTGGACCATTACGGGCTTGAACCCGGCCAGATTAAAGAAAACATCACAGTCACCGGGATGGACCTGTCGGAGGCCCGCCAAGGGCACGTCTTTTTCATCGGCGACCCGGATAACCATGTCACCCTCGAGGTGACTGGCGACTGCGAACCCTGCCAGAAGATGGATGCCCTGATACCCGGCCTGCAAAAAGAGATATTCGGCAGGCGTGGCATCCTCACCGTGGTGCTCCAGGGCGGAGACATCAACGTCGGAGATACCATCCGACTGGAACCGTAAAACCCGTTCCCCAAGGGGAACGGAGGGGATCGCACGCGGACAGTCCCACCCGCCCCATAGTTGGCGGGCCCGGCGTGTTGGTCGGTGTGCCGGCCGGCGAACGGTCGAGCACGGCCTTTGCTATGCGTAAGGCGCATAGCAATATGCTTTGGAGAGTTTATTTGACGCGAATCATATGACCGGAGATTGAAGATGCAAAAGCTGCTAGACCTTCCCGCTTCCCGTTACCGTCTTATCGCCATTGCGGCAGCCTTGATCTTGCCGGCGCTAGCCTTCGTCGCCTGGCCTCACGCCGCCCACGCTGCCGGCGTCGGTGACGAAACCCAATTCATACTCAACACATTCGCCTTTCTCATCTGGGGCGCGCTGGTAATGTGGATGTGCGCCGGTTTCACCATGCTGGAGGCTGGTTCTGTCCGAACCAAAAACGCTTCCATGATCTGCTTGAAGAACGTCGGCCTCTACTCCATCGCCGGTTTGGCCTTCTACTTCATCGGGTACAACCTGATGTACAACAACGTCCAGTCGGTCATCGGCACCGTGGTTTGGCCGCTGTACGGCCCATCCGCCGACGAGATCGCCCTGATCGGCGGAGATGATTCCGCTCTGGAAGGCGTCCTGAGCAACGGCTACTCGGTGATGTCCGACTGGTTCTTCCAGATGGTCTTCGTCGCCACCACCGCTTCCATCATCTCCGGCGCGTTGGCCGAGCGCGTGAAGATGTGGAGTTTCTTCCTGTTCACCCTGATCCTCACCGCATTGCTGTATCCCATCATCGGCGCGTGGACCTGGGGCGGCGGATGGCTCGCTGAGATGGGTTTCCAGGACTTCGCCGGCTCCACCATCGTCCACAGCACCGGCGGCTGGGCTGCCCTGGCCGGCGCGTTGGTGGTCGGCCCACGGCTCGGCAAATTCCGTGCCAACGGGCAGGTTCGAGCCACTCCTCCGTCCAACGTGGTACTGGTCACCTTGGGCGTATTCGTCCTGTGGTTCGGCTGGTTCGGTTTCAACGGCGGTTCCCAATTGGCCTTGGGCTCGGCCGGCGACGCGGTGGGTATGAGCAACGTCCTCGTGAACACCAATCTGGCCGCAGCGGCCGGCGTGATCACCGCCATCGCTCTGTCCCGGCTGGTGTTTGGTCGCATAGACCTGTTGGTTGGCCTCAACGGCGGCTTGGCCGGTTTAGTTTCCATAACGGCCGGACCCGACATCGTGCCCCACTTCTGGTCCGTGATAATCGGCATTATCGGCGGCGCGATCTGTACCGGCGGTATCAAGCTGCTGGAGATCGTCAAGGTTGACGACGTGGTTGGCGCGGTGCCGGTTCACCTCTTCGCCGGGGTTTGGGGCACCATCGCCGTGTGCATCGCCGCCGGCGGCAACTTCGTCACGCAGATCATCGGCATCCTGTCCATCGGCGCGTTCGTCTTCATTTTGTCCTGGGTCGTCTGGTTCGCCATCGAGAAGACCATCGGCGTCCGCGTCTCCGAGGCCACCGAACGCATCGGCCAGGACGCCGCCGAACTGGGCATGGAGTCCTACCCCGAGTTCGTGCTAATGCCCGAGATGGACGACGATTAATCGCGCTCAGCCGGATGCTGAGGATTGCGTGGGAATCAAAACGAACGGGAGGCCGATTGGCCTCCCGGAATTGGCCTGCGCCGCCGCTGGCCGTGAGGTCGTCATCCTGCGTCCCTTGGAAACAGCCGCTCCAGAAACGTGCTTGCAGTGGCAAAGAATGCCGCAGATGCGGCTATGAAACCGGCCGTCCTCAAGTCATCACCAAACCAGAAAACTGATACGGGTCCTATTGCGGTCGCCAGAAACAGGAAGAACAGTGCCCAGTGTGCGACGTAAATCGCCTTGGTGATCGTTGCGTTCATGTCGTCGTTCAGCTCGGAAATTTGCCGAAGACGAGGATCCCCGATGCCACCGCACCACCTATTATCGTCATCCCCCCGCCTGCGAAAACCAGCACCGAGAACGAGTTGCAGCCGGATTTTTCCGTCGGGAATTCACTGATAATCGCCGGGCAGTCCATTAATCCCACCCCGGCGCCACCGACTACCGTCAAGATGGCGCCCAGGATGAACGCCGCGCCAAAACCTATGAAACCCCATACCATGGCATCATCCTCCGATGCCGGTTGCCGGGCTGCTTTGGATAGGCTACTCCGGGATACGGCTCCGGAGTAGCCGTACCTTCCTTTACTGCACCAACGTCCCCCGTATCGCCTCCCCCACGTCGCCCACCTGTGTCACATCCTGCCACTGGCTCACCGCGTCCTCGACGCGATCTTCCGACAGCACCAGGCCGACGTTGTCGCGGAACTTCCCGGCGATGTTCTCCATTCCCCACGGCACCGCCTGGGTGCCCAGGATCTCCCCGCGCGGCGTTTCGTGCTCCAGGACCCTGCCGTCCTTCAGAGTGATGCGGATGGGCACGCCCTTGGATACCGTGCCGCCGCCTCGCTCGAACTTGGATTGGACGCGGATGCGGACCCGTTCCATCATGTCCACCACGTCCGGATCAGCGACTTTTTCATCGGTGAAGGTGTCGATGGCTATTTCGCCGTCCACCAGGGCCGCCGCCATGTTGTACTTGGCGCTGAACTTGCCCTTCAGGTCGCTTTCCGGCTCCTCGTAGAGCATCACCGTCGAGGCGTAGGACTGCACTACCTCGGCGTTGGCCACGTCGGCGTACCCGAATTCGTGCTCGCGCATCAGGCCGAACACGCTGTCCAGCATGGCATGGTTGCCCCCGCAGGACGGGTACTTCTTGATGATGAGGGCGTCCTGCACGCGGAAGGGCTTGCCCAGCTGTTCCGCCGCCGCCGCCAGGTCCGTATGCTCGTCTCCGATGACGGTAGCGGTGAAGCCCACCGGGTGTTCCAGGATCTGGTCGCCGGCGGTGAAACCGCGCTGGGCCAGCTGCGCCGCCATCACTCCGTCGCGGCAGGTCATTCCGGCGTGCAGCGGCTTGGTCATGGTGCCGAAGTTGTGGATGACGCCGCCGGCCATGGATCCGGCCATGCCAAGGGCCATGGTGGTCTGCTCCTCGTTCAGCTTGAGCAGCTTGGCGCAGGCCGCCGCCGCGGCGAGGCGGCCCAGGATGGCCGTGCTGTGGAACCCACGGTGCATCTGCTGGGTGTGGTAGTGCGTGGCGTAATCGACGGCCAGGCCCACCTCGCAGCCGACGATGTAGGCTTCCATCAAGTCGCGGCCAGTGGCGCCGATGCTCTCGCCCAACGCCAGCAGCGCCGGGAAGATTGCTACCGTGGGATGACCGAAGCCGCCAAAGTCGTCGTAATCGAGAGCGTGGCCCATGGTGCCGTTGACCAGTGCGGCGTTCTGGACCGACGTGCGCTCGCCAGTTGCCAGGATCGTGGCCTCCTCGTTGCCGCCCAGATCGCCGGCATAGCCACGGATGATCTCGCCCACCTTCTGGGTGGAGCCGGCCAGGATTACGCCCAGCAGGTCAAAGCAGGACTCGTTGGCAACCCGGATTGCGTCGGGGGGAATGTCCTCATAGGTTGTCTCCACAACCCACTTTGCTACCATTTCAGTTGCGCCCATCGTAGCGAAACCTCCTTGCAGTATCTTCGTCACGCCGCTTGAATAGCAGCGGCGCGGACATAATACCCGGCTCGGTTGCCCCGATTCTACCCGTCTGCTAGACTGCCGCCGTTGCACGGATTACCTTTCCGGGTAATCCGAACCACGCAAAATCCTGCCTGCCAGGAGGTACGGCCCAATGATTTATGAAGTTCGCACTTACGACCTCAAACCCGGCGGCGTGCCCATCTTCGAGGAAGCCTTCGAAAAGGCGCTGCCCCACCGGGAGAAGTACTCCAAGTTGGCCGCTTTCTTCCACACCGAAATCGGCCCGCTGAACCAGGTCATCCACATCTGGCCCTACGAGAGCCTGGACGAACGCGAGGAGATCCGCGCCGCCGCCAGCAAAGACCCCAACTGGCCCCCGGACAGCCAGGGCACCATCATGCACATGGAGTCCGAGGTGTACCACCCGGCCCCCTTCATGCGGCCCATGGGCGGCGGTCAGAAGCTCGGCAACGTCTATGAAATGCGGATTTACGAATACCAGAACGGCGCCATGCCCAAGGTTCTGGACATTTGGTCCGCCGCCATCGAGCACCGCGAAGTGTATTCGCCCCTAGCCGCCGGCCTGTACAGCGAATTTGGCGGTTTGAACAAGTGGGTACACATCTGGCCGTATGAAGACCTGGCAGCCCGGGACCGCATCCGCGCCGAGGCATCTTCCAGTCCCCACTGGCCACCACCTACTCGTGAGTTTCTCGTGGGTCAGGAGACCAAGATTCTGGTTCCCGCCAGCTTCTCCCCGCAGGCATAGCGCCAGAGGAACCGGCAATCGTTGTAGGGGCGAATAATCATTCGCCCCTACGTTATAATTGAGCCAACGCCATCCTGATTATTTGCTCCCAGTCGCGAGGTTTAGCCAATGAATATCGGAATCGCAATGTTTGTCACCCAGTCGTCCATCGACATCGCTGAGCTGGCGCAAGCCTGCGAAGCCCACGGTTTCGAATCATTGTGGGTTCCCGAGCATCCCGCCATACCCGCCGGCCCCAAAACCCCCTGGCCAGGTTCGCCGGACGGCGTAATACCGCAGATGTACTACGAGTGCGTTGACCCCTTCGTTGCTTTAGGTCGCGCCTCGGCAGTGACCTCGACCCTGAAACTCGGTACCGGCATCTGCCTGGTTCCGGAGCGCAACCCCATTTTGCTGGCCAAGGAGATCGCGACTCTCGACTATTTCAGCAATGGACGATTCCTCTTCGGCATCGGCACCGGTTGGCTGAGGGAGGAAACCGAGCTATTCGGCATCGAGTTTTCCCAGCGCATCGGCTACACTCGGGAGTCCATCGCGGCGATGAAGGAGCTGTGGACCAATGAAGCCGGCGAGTTCCACGGCCGGCACATCGACTTCCCGCCCATATATTCTTCCCCCAAGCCGGTTCAGAAACCCCATCCGCCCGTTTTGATCGGCGGCACGGCGCCCAATGTGGCGCGCCGCGTCGTGAGTTGGGGCGACGGTTGGATGCCCAACCGCGTCACTCCGGAACGACTGAACGAAACCCGCGAGGAAATCGTCAGACTGGCCCTGGAGGCCGGACGCGACCCCCACGAAATCGAGGTATCCGTCTTCGGTCTGCCAGCCGATCCCGAGATCCTCAAAGCCTACGAGGATGCCGGCGCAACCCGCGCCATGGTCTTCGCCGACAGCGCGCCCCGTGACCACGCCCTCCGCCAATTGGACGATTACGCCGCCAAGCTGCTGGCGTAAACTCGGTTGGCATTGCGAGGAGCAAAGCGACGCGGCAATCTCGAACCGGACCTGGATTACGCTATGCTTTCCGAAAACGCCGACATACTCTCCCTGAGAGACGCCAACCAGCGTTTCTATGACGCCTTCGGTTCGCTGGACATGGCCCAGATGGACGCCGTCTGGGAGCAGTCCGACCGGGCCCTGTGCGTACACCCCGGCTGGCAGCCCATCGTCGGCTGGGGCGATATACGCCGCTCGTGGCAGGGCATCTTCAACGGCGCCGCCTTGATGCACTTCAACATCCACTACGTCAACATCGCCGTGGAAGGCAACTGCGGTTTCGTGACCTGCGTCGAGAGCATTACCAGCGTCGTTGAGGGGCAGGCCCAGGGCTTCGGCGTCCTGGCCACCAATATCTTCGTGCGATCCGGCCCGGACTCCGATCCGCGGTGGCTGTGCATCGCCCATCACGCGTCGCCCCGCCTCTAGTTCGCCGGCTTGCTTCCTGGTACGGAGTGGCACATAGCCGCCCCGGACTGCGGCATATTCATGCGTGCTGCGCCCATTTATTTCGATACCCGAAAGAGGGAAACGCCATGTCTTATGCACCAACTACAGTCGGCGATATTTCAGCGACCGACCGCAATCTCTGGCAGGCCATCGTCGCCGAAGCGATCGCCCATCTCACCTACACCGCCTATGCGCAAAAAGCCCGGGAGGAGGGACACCCGGAAGTTGCGGAGGTTTTCGAAGAGGTAGCCAGAGCCGAAACCACGCACGGCATGAGCTACCTGGCCGTTTCCGGCGCGGTGGAAAGTACCGCAGCGAACCTGAGCAGCGTCATTGCCGGCGAGACCCGGGAGTACACGCGGACCTATCCCCGTATGATCAACGACGCCATGTTGGATGGGCGGGACGACGCGGTAGCCGCGTTCACCCAGGCGATGGCGCAGGAAAAAGAACACCAGATAGCCTTCTCGGATGCCCTGTCACGTATGCAGATAGGTTATCCCGACCGTGACGCGACGACGGTGATCGTTTCCCCTTACGAACTTGCCGTCTCGCCGCAGCAAGATCTCCTCGCCACCACCTCGGGCGAGGCTCCCGCGCTGCCCCTGGACCTGGAAACCTACATCGACGCGGCCCGCGCCCTGGACCGCGAGCCCTTCCACGTCGCGAATTTGGGCCGCTTGCGCGAGGTGGTCTTTGGTGCCCAGGACGGCATCATCAGTACCGTTGCCCTGACCACGTCGGTTGCCATTGCCGTTGGCAATACCGGCACCGTTCTGGTGGCCGGACTGGCCGCCGCCGCCGCTGGCATGATCAGCATGGCCGCCGGCGCCTACCTTGGGTCCCGCGCCGAGGAAGACGTGCGCGAGGCCGCCATTGCGCGGGAAATACGTGCCCTGGAAGAAAAACCCGCCGAGGAACTGGCCGAATTGGTCATCCTCTTCCAGCGCGAGGGCAATACCTACGACGACGCGGTCCACCTGGCCAACGATATAGCCAGCAACGAATCCCTGTGGTTGAATACCCTGCTGGAAAAGAAGCTGGGCATCAGCCCCGACTTCGGCGGCAACCCCCTGAAAGACGCCGCCGTGATGTGCGTTTCCTTCGGCTCTTCCGCAATAATCCCGATCATTCCGTTCCTCTTCCTGACCATCGGCCCGGCCGCCATCGGCCTGTCGGTTGGCCTGTCTTTGACCGGTCTTTTCGTACTGGGGCTGGCCAAGGGACGCCTGGTACGCAAGTCGCCCATCCTGCAGGGGCTGGAAATACTGGGCATCGGGGCCGCTTCCGCCGCGCTGGGCTACGCTTTAGGCGAGTTGCTGCCGAGGCTGCTGGGATTCTGAGCTGCCCAAGATCTACTTGGCACACCATCCAAAGCACACCGGAGAAAATCAAAGGAGTCTAGAAATGGTATTCAGCAAGGATGACAAGGAGAGGTGGATACATCCCGGCAGCCCGTACCCGCCCACCGACGAGGAGTACATCAGTGAATTGGAAGCCTACACCAAAGAAATATCCGAACCTTTCGGCGGCGTTGAGGTTCTGCGAGCCAAGTTCGCCGGCTACCAGCGGGCGGCCAAGCTCCTAGACGAGGCACGCCCCGCCTTGCGGGAGACGTACCCGGACAAGTGGGTATCAATGGACGAGGTCGGGACCTTGACCGTAGCTGATTCCCACGAAGAGCTCATCTCGGCCATCAAAGCCAAGGGCCTCCATAGCGGTGATTTTCCTTTCGAGTTTCTGAATACCAAATCTAGGAGGTGGACTTTTTGATCATTGGCACGTTTCGAGAACGCTGGCGCCCCCACGTAAGAGGCAGGCTGGCCCTCCCTCGGTTGCAGGTTAGAACAACCGTGAATTTCCAAGTCGATACCGGCTCCGATATTACCCTGCTCCATCCGCCCGACCTGAGGCAAACCGACATCAGGGTAGAGCAACTTCGGGGCGCCTCTGGTACGGCTGGCATCGGCGGAGCCACCGACGCCTTCCGCGAACCGGCTATTCTATATTTCACTGACGTTGACAGCATTACCGAGTACTCCTACCGGCTGGACATCTACATCGCCAGTCCCGACGCCTACAACAACGACTTTCCCTCCCTCCTCGGCATGGACGTACTCAGCTGCTGGTACACCGAATGCGACCCGACCAACGACATGCTCCGCTTCACGGTACGCCGCACCTTGTAGTACGGCGGGGCTTATTCGAACCGCCCCAGCAATCCCTTCACCGCTGCCAGGAAGTCCGGCGGGTTGTCCCCTTGCACCAGGTGGCCGGCGTTGGCGACCGTTACCGTGGTGCAGTCAGAATGCTCTTTCGCCATGCGCTGCATCGTTTCGTCGGCGAAGATGTCGCTCCGTTCGCCGCGCACCACTAAGGCCGGGCAGTCGATCTTCCGCCAGCCTTCCCAAAGTTGTTCCGGCGTCCAGGCCGGGGCCCGGAATCCACGGGTGCGTATCACCTTGTCGTACTTCCAGGTCCATTTCCCGTCATCGCGCTGCCGAATGCTGTACTTCAAAGCCCCCAGTGTCTGCTCCCGGCTCCGTCCGGTGTATTCCATGACGCGCTGGGCGAACTCCTCCAGCGTGTCCAGTTCATCCGGAAGCTCCCGGAACTGCTGGATGCGGTTGGAGCCCCGGCGCTGCGTTTCCGGGCCGGTGTCCACGATGGTCAGCGATTTGAGGGTCCCCTGGTGTCCCGACGCCCAGGCCAGGCTGTTGCGTCCGCCCATTGAGTGGCCCATCAGGTGAAAGTTTTTCA
>JAGWBI010000050.1:10788-11110 GCA_021295965.1 Dehalococcoidia bacterium
ATCTGCCGCGCCGCGTCGTGGAGCGACAGGCCCATGGAATGTGACGCCATCTTGACAACCTCCTGCTGATTAAAACCTGTTCGCCATATTACCACGCCCCGCCGCGACCGCTCTGCCGCCTACCGTTCCGCGCCTTCTTTGTCAAAGATCCGCCTTTGTCAAAGATCCGCCGCCTCGCCTCAAACACAAACCCCGGTTGCTCCGGTTCACCACTCATGGTCTCCGGGTCATCCAACACTTCCGGCTCAACACCGGGACGATAGATGTGCACTTGCCGTTGGTACGGGTCAATTAACAAACCCAACAGCGCCCCGTTGGATAT
>JAGWBI010000051.1 GCA_021295965.1 Dehalococcoidia bacterium
CCCACCGACAGATTCATGCGTAAAAGCGCCACAGCCAGCAGCATCAACGCCAAGCCGACGCCGAAGTCCACGAAATCTCCGGCCACGCTTGTGGTGAGTATGCCCCGTTCGGACAACAAACGTTGGAACGGACTCGCGACCACCACCGCCACCGCCGCCACGGTGGACAGCGCCGCAACCGCCACCGCCGCCAAATCTACGACGCTCCGCACCCTCCACAACGCGCGCGCGACTCCACCCGCCAAAACAACCAGGACCACTGCCGCCACTATATGGACCCACATCGGAGCGGCCAAAACGGGAAGCGTCACAAAGGGGGCTTCCCAAACGGGCGCACCGGTATCCCCGGTTGAGCCCGTGTCATGAGCCGCCAAAGTCAAACCGAAAGGCGATTGCGCTATGGAGATCAGCGCCGCCGCCTGTGGCAGCGTCAACGTCGCCAGCAGGATGAAGAACCCGGCCGCGCTCCCGCAGGCGGCGAGCCTTTGGCTCCCTCGAAGGAAGCCGAGAATTTGACGCCAGCCCAAACCCAAAGCCGCCAGACCCATGAAGAGTATGACGAAATAGGCAGTTTCCTTGGTGGCCAGCATCAGAGCAGTGATCGCCGCCGCGCCGAACAGGTAGCGACGGCGTTCAGTGACGTTGTACCGCCACAGCATAATCAGCAACGACACCGCCCACACCGCCATCAATATGTCGTTGCGCCCGAACCGGCTGAAGTAGAGCAGGGACGGGGAGAAAGCCAATATGATGGCCGCGCAGACCGCGCCTTTTTCGCCGATCACCTCCCTGAGGAAGTAAGGCAACAACACCAATACGACGCCGAACAACGCATAGGGCAACCGTGCCAAAAAGTCGGTATCGCCGATGAATTTGAGCACCAGGGCAACCAGCTCAATCTGAAACGGGCCGTGCATCCATGGCGAATGGGCAAACTCCATCCCTTGGGCCAATTTCCAGGAAAAATGCAGGTGGATGGCCTCGTCGTAGTGCATGGTGCGGCCATCCAAATCCCACAGCCGCATCGCCGCCGCGATGAGAACGACGACCAGGAAGATCCATTCCAACCTGCCGAAACGGAAACGCGGCCCGTTGAGCCTCTTGATCCCGGCCGCCATCCGTTCGCGGAGCAATTGCAGCTGTTCGGTCGCCATCGTCCTGCTGTACGTCGTCATCCGGCGTTCAGTTTCTTCGCCCATCGCAAGGGCTTGATCAGCCGGGCCCCGGCTCCTGATCTCCGCCAAGGTTAGAGATGGTTCGCACCAGGTTTCGGCGGCTCGCCTCGGTTGACGGATGTTCCGGGCCTAGCGCGTCTTCGCGGTCCGCTACGTTGCGACGGTGCAGGGCCGCGGCCTCCGCATAACGGCCCACGGAATCCAGCGCGTTGGCGAGGCTGCCCCGGCTGCGCAGGGTATCGGGATGGTTCTCCCCCATCGCGGCCCGGCGCGCCGCGAACAGCTCAGCAAACAACTCGATGGCGACAGCGACGTTCCCGGCAGCGTAGTGGCAATTGGCCAGGCTGCTGCGATAGCGCAGCGTTTCAGGATGCCGGTCGCCGTACCGCCGCGCACTCCCTTGCGTCGCGCACTGGAACCAGAACAGCGCATCCTCAAACCGTCGGGCCGCTCGGTAGGCGTGGGCCAACCGGTGCTGGGCGCGCAGCGTCTCGGGATGGGCGTCGCCGTAAGCGGCACGGGCTTCGCGCCACCCGGCCAACCGGGCCACGATGCGCGATTCGGTATCGGAACTCATGGCAGAATTGCCCGCATTTCGCCCATGCGTGAAACGTCATAACCGCCCATTGCGTTTACCGCCTCCCGAAACTCCTGACCCATCTTCTCGTTATCGTTCAGCAATGTCAGCACCGGTTGGATCCGCTCGCTCCTGTAATGTTCCATCGGGATAACCAGATCGTATTCCTCAGAAAGCAGGGGGATGAAATCCAACTCCAGGGCCCGCGCCGCCGACAGGATGCCCAGACCCGCGTCCGCCGACCCGCCCGATACCGCCGCGGCTACCGCCAAATGGCTGTACTCCTCGCGCTGGTAGCCATTGATCGCTTCCGGATTCGCCCCCATGCGCTCCAGTTGATAATCGAGCAGTACCCGGGTTCCCGAACCCCGCTGTCGGTTCACAAAACGCACCCCAGGCCGCAGCAGATCGTCAAGCGAGACAACGCCCAACGGATTGCCCGGCGCGGTTATCAACCCCTGTGTGCGCCCCACCAGCCGCACTACTGCGACCGGGGTGTCCGGCAGATACCGCCGGACATAGGCAACGTTATACTCGCCCGTCGCGGCGTCAAGTAGATGGCAGCCGGCCAGGTGTGCCTCGCCACGTCGCAATGCGGCCAGTCCGCCCAGGCTGCCCACATGGGCCGACGCCAGGTTGACCACCGGACGCTGACGGCGCAGGAAACTCTGCATCAGGTCCAGGGCCAGATCGTGGCTGCCGATGGCGACCACCGTATTTTCCACGTCCGCTTCGGGACGGAGCAATTCCACTTCAACCTCGGTTCCGGCATCCAGTCCCTCAGTGTGGCGGGGGATGCGCACAATCCCGTCGGAACGCACCAGGGACATCACCACGCCGGCGCCGCGTTGCGTCGGGGTGGCCGTCATCTGTTCGCCCACTCGGCCAAGCTTGACTCTCAGGAACTCGTCCTCTCCGATGGGCGACAGCACTTTGCGGGTGATCCGAGCCTTGATCCGTGGGCGCACCGGCGTCTCCGCACCCAGCAGGCGTTCCAGCAACGGTCGCAGCAGCAAATCCGCGGTCAACGCCGCCGACACCGGATAGCCGGGCAACCCCAGCAAGGGCTTGCCGGACGCTATTCCCAACGCCACCGGATGCCCCGGGCGGATGGCAATGCCGTGCACCTGCAGCGTGCCCAGAGACTCGATCACCGATGCCGTGTAGTCAGCGTCCCCCGCGGAGGAACCGGCGTTGATTGCCACCACGTCGCTGGAGTCCAGGGCGTCGGATACGGCCCGCCGTATCGCGCTGAAGTCATCGGGTACGGGCGCTGAAACCACCGGCTCACCGCCCCACTCCCGCACCATTCCGGACAGGATCAAGGAGTTGAACTCCGGAATATCTCCGGCTCTCCTTGGTGCGTTGAACGGCGTCAACTCGTTCCCCGTGGGAATGATGGTTACGACAGGACGACGCCGCACCGGTATGCTGGGCAGTCCCGCCGCCGCGCACGCCCCCAAATCCGCCGGGGTCACACGGTGGTTTTCGGGCAGCACCAACTCGGTGGCAACGATGTCTTCGCCCAGCGGGCGCACGTGCTGCCACGGGGCCACCGGATCGGACACGCGCAATAGATCAGGGTCGTCATCGTCCCGCCGCACGTGTTCAATCATTACCACGGCATCCATGCCAGCCGGCATGGGGTCGCCCGTGTCCACCCACACCGCCTGCGGGCCCACCGTCAGCGGAACCGGACGTGTTTCTGTGGCTCCGACGGTATCCGCCGCCCGCACCGCGATTCCGTCCATCGCCGCCGCATCGTAATGGGGCGAAGATACCGCCGCCCACACCGGTCCGGCGGTGATGCGGCCCGTGATATCCGTCGCTTCCAGCGGCGCCAGTTCAGCGGAAGTAGGCTCTAAAACGCCCCCTTCTTCCATGGCGCCAAACCAGTGCGCCGTCGCCTCTTCCAGTGGAATATCCATCAGAAAATAGCGGCGGTGACGGGCGTGTTGAGCGCCGGAAGTGGTCATGCTCTAAAAACTCCACACCGACACCTGTTCCCCGGCATATATCCCGCTGGCGTCCGGAGGCACTCGCACGATCCCGCCCGCCTTCACCAACGTGAATATCAGGCCGCTTTTCCCCCATACCGGATGAGCCGTCGGCGTCCCGTCCGCGTCCTCGGTCAACTGGACGGGCACGTAGTCCTCTCTGCCCGGAGCGGACGGTATGTCCTGCGCCAACTTTGCGGTGCGTTCCGGATGCAGTGGTGCGCCAGCACAACCCATGAGCCGGTATAGCGTAGGTCTGACGATCAGGTCGCTGACCACCATTGCGGAAACCGGATTCCCGGGCAATCCAATTACCGGCTTGGTACCACATAGACCCAATATCGCCGGCTTTCCGGGTCGCAGGGCCAGGCCATGAACCAACGGCCCGGGTCGGCCCAGAGCGGACACTATGTCCACCGTGCGGTCGCGGGCGCTGACCGAACTGCCGGCAGACAGTACCAGGACATCGGAATGGGCTAAACCTCGCCGGGCCGCGTCCAGTTGTTCTTCGTAGTCATCACCCACCAGGCCCAGCGGGACCGGAATTCCGCCCCACGCGGCCACCTGCGCAGCGACCGTGTAGGTGTTTATGTCCCGTACCTGTCCTGGGCCGGGGATCACGTGCGGCTGGACGATTTCATCGCCCATCGACAGGATACCCACATGAGGTCGGTCTGCCACAAAAACTTGCGTAAGCCCCAACGCCAGCAATGCGCCGACGTCCTGCGAGCGTATCACATGGCCGGCAGGAAGTACGACGCTTCCGGCTTCGACATCCTCACCGGGTTGAGCCACGTTTTCGCCGGGCGCCACCGGGCGCATTACTTCAATGGTGTCGGCATCGATGTGCTGGGTGTTCTCAACCATCACGACGGCGTCTGCGTTCCCGGCCAACATCCCGCCCGTATAGGCGACGGCCGCTTCTCCCACGCCCAGGGCAACCTCTGGCCTGCGGCCCATTGGCACCTCTCCGGTTACGGTGAACCAGGCCGGCAAACCGTCGCTGGCGCCGTAGGTATCAGACGCCCGGATGCTATAACCATCCATAACGGAACGAGGAAACGGTGGCAACGATTCGGGAGCCAGGACCGCCTCGGCGGTGACGCGACCCAGTGAATCCGGGGTCGGCGCCAGCGAAGAGCCCACCCCGGGTTCCGGCGGGAGGCGATCCAGCAGCAGCGCCAACGCGTCGGCGGGAGGCAAGACGTTGAAAAACTCCGGCATGGTAATTCGGATGCTAGCGGGCGGCAAACTGAATGTCAAAACCACGCAGAGCCTCACGCGCGCCCATCTTCTGCAACCTGTCATTGCGAGTCCGCCTCTGGCGGATGGCAATCTCGCGCCGGAAGCAGGGTTCGTACAGACGAAACCATCCTACCTCCCCCGAGATTGCCGCGTCGCTACGCTCCTCGCAATGACTTTGAAAAGGCCCTGCAACTGACACCCTACTCCTTGACCACACCGCGCAAGAACATATATACTAAATACAGCCAAGGCAAAACAGCTGTTTCTATCCAATCTCATCCAAAAGGCAGGATTTCACTTCGACGGCCAACCCGTCAGCAAAAATCGCAACCGGTCGCACTCGGCAAGGCCCAGTTAGACCCGACCACCTTCCGCCTGCGGCGGACCGCCTCGACCACCGGGACTGTCCGTGCCCGCGCGCAGGTGCGCGCCTTTTCAGCCTCCCGCTCATACCGGCACGCGGACTGTCCGTGCCCGCGCACAGGTGCGCCTCTGGCGTGCTGAGTACACGAAAAAGTAGGGAAAAATAGTTGCGTACCCCGGCCGTGCGCTGACAACGAAGTGCTGCAAAGTCCGCCTCTGGCGGAAAATCCTGCCTTCCCAAACAATAAACTCCGCTCATCCTGAGCCTGTCGAAGGACACACCCGAAAGGAGACACCGCCACCGAAACCAAAACCCAACATCGGAAACGAACCCTCACGCTTAGCCCTTTGTCCTCGCCAAAAGCGTAGCGACGTGCTGGTCTCGATGACCGAGCGACCGTCCGTCCGTCATCGAGATTACCAAGCCTCGCCCGCAGTCACGGCTTGGGCAGATGGGTCAGCGTGGCTCTTTTGCGGCGTTGCCGCTGTGCATCGCCCCCTGCTACAATCGCCGGCGTGCGCCTGTGGGCGCAACACCTGTGGGGAAACACTGCTTGCCCTTGCGTAACAGGAGATTGCCGATATGTCGTGGCGTTTCAGCCTGCTCAACCGTTTTGAAGACCCCCCGGGCGGCATCACCGAAGGCCCGGCCTGGAACGGCGAGGTGGTCGTGTTCACGCACATCCACGCCAGTCGCATCTACTCCTACGACCCCAAGTCCGGCGAGTTTGCGGTTTACCGGGAAAATACCAACCGCACCAACGGCCTGGCCTTCGACGCGCAAGGGCGGCTTTTCGGATGCTGCCAGAACGGCCGCGCCATCGTCCGGTTCGACTCCGATGGCAACATGGTGACCGTCGTTGACAACCTGGACGGCGTGCCGCTGAACACGCCCAATGACCTTGCCATCGACGTTCAGGGCCGTATCTGGTTCACGAACCCCTGGAACACCGGCAACATTGATCCCCACGAGGTGGAACAGCTCGACCACCGCTCGGTACTCTGCGCCGTGCCGCAGGAGGATGGTTCGTATCGGGCCGTACGCTCCACCTACGACACCACCATGCCCAATGGGATCCTGGTATCCCCTGATGGCAACACTCTTTACGTGGCGGAGAGCAACAGCGACCGTATCGACATTGACCGGGAGTTGCGCGCTTATCCCATCAACGCCGATGGCTCCTTGGGCGCCTACACTACCCTTCACACCTTCGGACGTGACGCCAACCGGGTCCACCGAGGCATAGACGGTATGTGCCTGGACGCCGACGGCAACATCATCGCCACTGCCGGCTGGCCCACCGGAGGCCCCGGCCCAATGCTCTACGTCTTTTCCCCCACGGGGCGGGTAATCGAGACACATCCCGTGGCGGCCACCCGTCCGACCAACGTTTGCTTCGGCGGCCCAGACCTTACCGACGTTTATGTAACCTCAACCGACGGCCACTTCTTTGCAGCCAAAACCGACCGGGTGGGTTGGGCCATTTACCCCTGACCACAACGTCGACTGCCAACCCCCAATATGGAGGTCCCCTACGATGACCACAGCGACGGAGCACCCGGAGCCGGACGAGCCGTTTGAGCAGGTCGAGCGACAAATTGACTGGATAGAGCAGCTGGAAAACATCAGGGTTCGCCATGACACTCTGGCCGCGGGGCGTGCCGCCGCCGCTTACGTGGATAACCTCCATGACGCGATCCGTATCCTCGCCGGGCGGCAAACCCATGAGGACTTGACACTTCTGCACGGGTCGGACCTAGCGGACTTGGTCAATACCATCAGGACCCGTGATACTGACAGCGACTGGAACAGCACCATCAGGCCAGGTTTGTTACGCGAAAACTGACCCCAATCCTCTCTGATCAACACCAATATCCCGATAAACGTGGCGGTGCCATCATGCAGCGTAGAAGCCTGAGAAACTACGGCATTGGACGCGACCAGATCCGCCAGGGCGGAGGCCGCGGCAACGGCAACGACCACTTCGACGAATTGGTCGGCAGCACCGAGTTTTACGTCTATCAGACCCCAGGACGCCGAGTGAAGGGATTCGACAGCTTGAAACTCTACGCCGAAGGCGAGGGCTGCGAGTTGCTCTACACCGCCGAAGCCCCGCCGGAGTTGGCCGATTACGAGACCTTGCGGATCACCCACCGGCGCGCCGAGCCGATTCCCGACGCCGTCCTCAAGCGCGCTCATTCCTGGGCCCACCGCAACAACTTCCTGCACAGCTTCTTCAAGCCGATGTATCGGTAGCCAGCGGCGTGGGTAGGGCCGAATAAATATTCGCCCGTACGTGGCAGCGGTTAGGTATCGGCCGGCATGAGCATTCCCACGGCGGCGGAGCGAGCGATTCGCCGCCAAATTGCGCGACACGGAGCCATCACCTTCTCGGAATACATGGCCCGCGCGCTGTATGGCCCCGGCGGGTATTATTCCCGCCATAACGCCGGCGCCGACTACTACACCAGCCCACAAGTGCATCCGGCCTTCGGCGCGTTGCTGACGGTACACCTGTTTCACCTTTGGACGCTGCTGGACCGACCACGGCCCTTCACCATTCTCGAGCCCGGCGCCGGAAACGGCCTGCTGTGCGGCGACATACTGGCCACGGCCGCCTACCTGCCCGACGGTTTTCACGAGGCCGTCCGGTACATCGCCTGCGATTTACGCGCAATGAGCGGGCGGGAGCGGGGCGAAGCGCAAACGCATCGCATCGTGGCCGACGCCCTGCGTTTGCCCCTCCGGGGCGGCATCGGCTGCGTCATTTCCAACGAATTGCTGGACGCCCTGCCCGTCCACCGGGTGCGGATGGAGAGCAGTAATTTGCGCGAGCTATACGTGGATGTCGAGTCCGACGTTGCCGACGGATACGAGGGGCAGTTGGTGGAGCGGGTCCGCGAACCGTCCACACCGCTGCTGGAGCGCCGGCTCGTGGAACTCGGCATAGAACTGTCCGAGGGTCAGACCGCGGAAATCTGCCTGTTGCTGGAGGACTGGGCGTTGTCGGTAGCGTCGGTGTTGGACCGGGGTTTCGCGCTGACTATCGACTACGGACGCAGCGCCGTCGACCTGTACGATCCAGGGCAGCGCCCTCACGGAACATTGGTCACCTACCGCGCACACCGGCAGACCGATTCGCCCCTGGAGGAAACCGGCCGGCAGGACATCACAGCCCAGGTCGATTTCACCTCGGCACAGTCCGCCGGCGAAAGGGCCGGCCTGATCACGGTGGGCAACGTTGCCCAGGGGGCGTACCTCTCGCGCCTGGGACTCCAGGCGCTTCGGCGCAACCACTCTCCGCCAGACCAACCCGCCAGCGGTTGGATCACGCTGCCCGTCGGGCCCAATGGCCTGCCGCCCGACTCCTTACCAGAACCGGTCATCCCCAGCAGCGACGACGGGCGCGACTGGTTGACCGGGTTGACACATCTGGCCCGTCCGGGCGGACTGGGAGATTTTCGTGTCCTGGTTCAGGCGAAAGGTGTACCAACGGAGCCAGCGACCGCCGCCCTGCACTGGCTGGATGGCCAACCTGCGAGCCACGGTTATTCCCCGGCGGAATTGGCCGCAATGATTCCCGCTTGTGTGCTGCGGTTGGGGCCAGAGCATTTCCGGTTCGGCTAATCGGCGATGCTATAATCTGCCAGCACTCAACTGGCTCGGAGTAACGCCATGCCTGGCCCTCTTGAAGGGATCAACGTCGTGGAGTTTTCCACGATGATCGCCACACCCACCGCCGGAATGCTGCTGGCCGACATGGGCGCAAACGTCGTCAAAGTCGAACCACCCTGGGGCGACCTCTGGCGGTATGCCCAGGCTGTCATCCCCACCGACGGCAGACCCTTCATGGCCTACAACCGGGGCAAGCGCTCCATGACGTTGAACCTGACCAAACCGGAGGCGGCCAACGTGGTGCGCCGCCTCACCGAGCAAGCCGACGTGGTGTTGGCCAACAACCGACCCGACGTGGCCGGACGCCTGGGCATCGACTACGAGACCCTTTCCGCCATCAACCCGCGCATCATCTACTGCGAAGGTTCAGCCTTCGGACACGATGGCCCGGACGCCTACCGACCCGGCTACGACATCATTATCCAAGCCATGTCGGGTATCGCCACCGCCGAGGGTAAGGTAACCAACGGCGTCCCAATGCACATCGTTTCCAGCCCCCTGGTGGACACTGCCTGCGGTCTTGCCCAGGCGTGGGCCGTCTGTGGCGCGTTGTTCGCCCGGGAGCGCAACGGCGGCAGGGGACAGAAGCTGGAAGCGTCGCTCCTCGGCGTCAGCCTGTTGATGCTGGGCATGCGTTTTGTCCGTATCGACGACCTGGACAAGGAACCCCACGAGCAGGTTCGCGCATCGGTGGACGCGATGCGGGCCGCGGGCACGCCCTATCCCGATCTGCTGGAAGTGTACGAATCGCAACATTTCCAGGCGCCGGGCAACATCTACTACCGGTTCTTTCAGACCGCCGACGGGATGCTGGTTGTCGGGTGTCTAAACGCGGCCCTCCGCCAGAAGCTTCTGGCGGTCATCGGCCTTCACGACATACGTTTCGGCGAAGGTTACGACCAATATTCCCAAGAAGCCGCCGAATTCGGGGCGCAGCTTACCGCCGATGCGGAGGCCATCTTCCTGGGTAAAACCAACGCGGAATGGCTCACCCTGCTGGACGCCGCCGGCGTTCCTGCCGGGCCAGTGCGCTTTGTTGAAGAGCTTTTCGAGCACGCGCAGGTGGAAGCCAACAACCTGGCCATCGACGTGCAGCACCGCGACCTGGGCACCGTCCGCATGGCCGGCCCGCCGGCCACCTTCACCGACACCCCGCTGCAACCGGGCAACCTGCC
>JAGWBI010000052.1:0-408 GCA_021295965.1 Dehalococcoidia bacterium
CATACCACCGGCTACGGCGGACTCGGCGGCGGAGATGACGGCGGGCGGGAAGGTGCCGGCGCCGAAACCGGCCAGGACCAGGCCGGTGCGTTGCCCCGTTTGGGCGGCGTGGGCGCGCACCGCGTCGATGAGCATTCCGTCGGCGCCGGCGTAGGAATGGACGATGTCCACGCGGGGGAGGTCGGTCATGCCATCCACCCGGAAGGGGGTTTCCGTGGTGTGCTTGCGGACCGGGCGACGATAGAAGACCACGCGGTGGTCGGAGTCGGCGTAGCCCAGGAAACCCAGCTCGTTGGGCTTGAAGGTCTCGACCCGGAGGGTGTTGGCTTTATAGACCTCGCGGGCGCAGTGGATTTCGTTGTTGAGTACGGTGAGGACGCCCATGCCGGCGGACTCGGGCGTGGCGGC
>JAGWBI010000052.1:591-18639 GCA_021295965.1 Dehalococcoidia bacterium
GCCAGGGCGATCCAGTTGGCCGGACCGATGGCAGTGCTGCCGACGCTGACCATATCCTCGGCGATGATATTGAAGTTGTCGCCAATCTCAGGAACCCGCTCCAGGTTCTGTTCGATGGTCAGGTGGTCGCCGATTTCGGGATAGCGGATGTAGTCCATCCGGTCGGGGCCGACGCCGGCAATGCTACCGCCGGTGGCGATGATGTGGACGGTCGGGCGGGTGGTCATGGGGGTCTCCAAAATGATTTGATGCCTTCGCCGATCTAGGGGAGGGTTTGAAACTCGCCCCTACGAACCTAACGCTTGCGACGTTGGGTTATATTCCGCCCATTTCGCGGGGTTATGGACGATGTAATGACGGATATCGTGCAACGAGGTTTCGCTTCTGATTACGTGTTCGTAATAGTGGCGTTGCCAAACGGTCGTGCCGGAGGTTCCGCGATATTCATTGATACGACGGGCGGAGAAAGTTTTGAATGCCCTAACAATCTCCGACAAGGGGCGCCGTTTTTCATTCGGCGGTGTAGGGGCGGGTTTGAAACCCGCCCCTACGTCGTTAGGGTCAACCAATGTAATGATACCGTGAACATGATTGGGCATGACGACCCATGCGTCCAATTGCACGTGGGAATATTGGTCAGGTGATCCATTCCATATATCCTGAACAATTTGGCCCGCATCATTCAACCACATCTCATCGCCCTGGATTTCACCGAACAAAGGCACCCGATTATGTGTGCAAACGGTAACAAAATATGCGCCGACTGTCGTGTAATCAAAATTCCGCAGACGTATGGAACGGCGGCGGTGAGCGTCGGGGTTATATCGCACATTCATGGTTGAGTACACCCACAGGGGCGGGTTTGAAACCCGCCCCTACCGCATCACGCACAGTGCTTTGGCATGGTACCATAACACCCATGCGCGCCCTGATTCTGTCGGACATTCATTCCAACCTGCCGGCCTTTGATGCTGTGCTGGCCGATGCCGAGGGGCGCGGCGGGTATGATGTGGTGTGGTTCCTGGGGGATCTGGTGGGTTATGGAGCGGATCCTGGGCCCTGCATTGCGCGGCTACGCGAGTTGCCGCACGTGGGTATTGCCGGGAATCACGATCATGCCGTGATTGGGAAGCTGAACCCCGACCTTTTCAACGGGGCGGCTCGGGCCGCTGCCCTGTGGACCGCGCAACGGCTGGCCGACGACGAACGGGAATATCTGATCGCGTTGCCGGAAGTGCGGTGGGAGGGATCTTTCACCCACGTACACGGGAGCCTGCGCGATCCGGTGATGGAATACCTGATCAGCGAGCCGGCGGCGCTGGCGACCTTTGCCCTGCTGGAGACGCCCTTCTGCCTGGTAGGGCACTCGCACTATCCGCTGGTCTGGACGGAGCAGGACGGCCGCGCCGAAGTTTTCCTTCTGGATACTTCGGAACCGGTGCCGCTGGACCGTCGGCAACGGGTGATTGTCAATCCCGGCAGCGTGGGACAGCCCCGGGACGGCGACTGGCGGGCTTCGTACCTGCTCTACAACGACGAGGGGAACGGGGATGGGACTCTCCAGCATTGCCGTGTAGAATATGACGTAGCGGCAGCCCAGAAACGGATACTTGATGCTGGACTGCCCGAGTCACTGGCATTTCGCCTTTCGGACGGAAGGTAACAAACTTGACGCTTTTCTGCTGTCGCCATTAAACTTTGCGTTACAGGAGTTACGTTCTTGACATCGTAAACTAAGTAACTCCCTGAAAGGCAGCAGTCGAGAGAAGGTACGGCAAGAGAACTACAGGTAGCGTTCTGATGTAGGTGGCTTGATTGATAATCCCTCACTCGGGCTTTCGCCGGAGTACAGAAAACGCTACTGGATTCCCGCTTTCGCGGGAATGACGAGAAATTAAACCACCTAAATTGCAACGCCACCGGCACGACAGCCGTAGTTGACGGATTTGGTCATTCAGATGCTCACGGAAGTGGGCATGACGAAGAGTAATTGCTCCAACTGCGTAAGACCTATGACCATGCCGCACGCGCGGTGAGCAAGTTGAGGTATCATCATCGCTATCCAGCAAGTTAATGGCAACACCGCATTCAGTGAAGACGTAGCCTTATTTATCGACTGGGAAAACTTCAAGATCAGTCTGGCGGTGCGGGGCCGGACTCCCAATGTATCTGCCCTCAAAGAGGAAGTTTCCAACCACGGTCGCGTCGTTGTCGGCAAAGCCTACGCCGACTGGGTAAGCCGCGCTCCCGAGCTCAAGGGAGCCAGCCAGTTCATCCTCGATCCCCCTTCCCTGTATGCTGCCGGCATTGAGCCGGTTTACGTACCCACCCGGCTGCCGCTGCGGGGATCGTACCAATCGGGTCGCACCGTGAGCGTAAAGAACAGCGTTGACGTGAAGATGACCGCCGACTGCATCGACACGGCGCATAACTTCCCCAACATCAATACCTTTGTGCTGGTATCCGGTGATTCGGATTTCATTCACGTCATCAACTCCCTGCGCGCGGTGGGCAAGCGGGTGCTGGTGGTGGGCGTATCCTGGGCGACTTCGCGGCGCATGGCCGACCACGTTGACGGACTGATCTTCTACGACGCCGACGTTGACCCCATCGACGTGGAACCCGTCCAGCACCGGGAACCGTTCCAGCGGAACCGTCCGCCGGCCCCGGCTGCTTTGGCCAATCCGGGCCGCCACCAACTGCCCGAGGTGATCCGAGCCATCGAAGACGTGATCCGCACGGAGCGGGCCGCCGGACACACGCTGCTGCTCACGTCGCTCAAACAGCGCCTGGTGCGGCGGATTTCCGGCTTCGACGAGAGGAAGCTGGGGTTTTCGGGCTTCAAGAAACTGATGCTGCGGGTCGCCGAGGAAGGCAACATCAAGATCCGCAGCGTTGACCTGGTGGACTGGATCCTGATGGCCGACGAGCCCGACCCGGTTCCGGTGGCGCAGGACGACGATGACGCGGAACTGGAAACCATCGATACCTATGACGAGGTCGATGACGACATTGACGACGTAGTCGCAGAACCGGAGCCTGACGAACCCGAGGAATTTCCGGACGATTTACCGCAAATGCCTGAAGGCGAAATGGCGCGGGCAAGGTCCGCGCCGGCAGAGGAGCCAAGCGCTCCCGAACCGGTTCGACCGGACCTTGAAGAGCTGAACCGCGCGCTGGGGGACGCCGTGGCCGATTTGGATCTGCCCGAATCGGAGGATCCGCCTGCGGCGGACGACATAGCCCGCATTGCCGACCTGGTTGCCATGAGTCATTTCGTCGAAGAACGGGACGGGGCCGACGAGGTGATGTTCCAGGCATTGTGCAACGAAATCAGCACAGCCCTGACCGAGGGAATGGAGGCCAAAGACCCGACCATACTGGAGCATTGGGGCGATTCTACGGACCTGGTAACACGGAACCTGATCACGCGGCACGTGCGCGGGCTGATGTCCAACGGAGTTTTCCAGTATCGCAACGTGAATTCGCGGGACCCCGAAACCAACCGGCTGCGCCGGCGACGGGTATTCGGGCTGAACCGCGAGCATCCCCTGACCGGCATCGCGCTGGCGTTGCGGCTGGGTTTGCCCTATCCGCCGCCATCCGAAGAGATTGGGGCCACCAACGACGCCATTGCGACGCCGCCGCTGCCCGACCATGGCTCTGCCGAAGCCGAAAACCCCGCCGTGGTGGAAGAGGCCGAAGTGGTTGCCATCAGCTGAGGCGACGCCGCGATTCAGGTGGTCCAGGTATGTAGGGGCGAATGATTATTCGCCCCTACGCGCATCTGCGATAACCTCGTCCCGCGCCCAGCGGGCCAGCGCTTTTTCCGGCGACGCGATTTCGGCTACGGATGTGAAGTAGTAGTCCCGCCAGCCTTCTTGCGGCATACCTGCGAACAGCATCAGGTTCAAGGGATACTCCTCGCTATCGGTGACGCGGCGGAAGTCGTCGCGGAACAGGAAGGTGGGCTTGCCCAGGGCGATGGCGATGCCCAGTTCCACCATCACGCCCTCGTCGGGGGGCGCGCCGTTGACCACCGCGAAAACGGCATCGGCCTCGACCACGTCCCGGACGTCGGCCTGGGCGACGCGGTAGGCCCAGCCGGTTTGGGAAAAGTCGATCTGGTTGTTGCGCTCGAAGGGTTCCCAAACCTCCAGGCCCAGCGCGGCGAGGGCGGCCGAGATTTCCGGCAGCAGCAACGCCTTCTGCTGGGCCGAAAAGCCGTAGGGGTTGGCGAGGTAGATGGTTTTTTGCTTTGTGGGTTCCATCTTGGGAGGCGCAATGATTGCGCTAATGCGGATGGCGAAGGGAGGCGTCCGTCCGGCAACGAGATTGCCATCCGCCAGAGGCGGACTCGCAATGACAAGAGCCGCTGCGCTCGCAATGACAAGGAACGGGGTGTGGCTGGCCTCCTCGTTACCGGGAGGATTCGCGCCACAGGCGGCAGCCGGTGATGCCCAGGATGATGGGGAGCATGGTGTCCACCACGGCCCAGATGACCCAGGCGGTGTGGTTGTCGCCCTGGCTCACGTCTCCCGTGACCAAAAAGGCGAACCAGTTGTGCAGGAAGATGATGGCGACGCCGGCGGTTACATAGAAGGTGACGTGGGCCTCCAGATAACCCCTGGTGACGGGTTCATCAGCGTTGCGTCCTCCAAACCCGGCTTTGTGGGCGTAGTTGAAAACCAGCCCCACCGCCAGGCCGATCAGCATGAGGACATCCAACACGTACCACACGACGAGGACGTTAATGGCTCCGACCAGGAAAATGTTGATGATGAAAAACACGGCCACCACCACCGCCACAACGACCAGATATGCGCCGACGAGTTTCTTTATTCCGTTCATGACTCCTCCTCTTTTATTTCAAGGCGTCGCCCAACCCTCCATTCCAAGCATCGGCAAGTTCATCCATTCGCATATCTATTAAGTTATCGAAGTATAGCCGACTGCCCCCGGTGATCCCCAGTGTCAACGTTGGCACATCTTTGGCGGTTGCCGCCGACAACAGATGGGGCAGCCGGTCAGATTCCACCGTCACTACGATGCGAGACGGGGCTTCGCCAAATAGCGCGGCGTCCCATCGCCTGGGGATGCTGGCGGAGAGATGATCGGAGGCTACGAAACCCATGGACCCGCCACCACCGATGCGTCCGTCCCCCAGTATGCAGCACTCGGCCAAGGCGACGGCCAGGCCGCCGTCGGAGCAGTCGTGGGCGGAGCGCAGCGTGCCGTCGGCGATCAGCTGCCGGCACAACCCCTGTACCCGCCGCTCCAGGGCGAGGTCGATGCGGGGTCGCCCGCGTACCATGCCGTGTACGGTGTACAGATATTCGCTGGCGGCCAGATCGAACGCCCGGGCGGACAGTTGCTCTGCGCCCAGCAGGACTACCGCCAGTCCCTCAGCGGGGAAACCCGCCCCGCCCGCCGAGGCGGACCGGACAACATTCTCCAGCAGTCCCAACCCGCCTACGATGGGGGTCGGGTAGATGGCAGTACCCTGGCTTTCGTTGTACAGGCTGACGTTGCCGCTGACCACCGGGACGCCCAATGCCCGACAGGCCCGCGCCATGCCACGGATGCACTGCTCCAACTGATAATAGATTTCGGGACGCTCCGGATTGCCGAAATTCAGGCAATCGGTGAGCGCCAGGGGTTCCGCGCCGACACAGGACAGGTTGCGCGTGACCTCGGCCACCGCCAACTGGCCGCCCCGGAAGGGGTCCAGGTAGCACTGCCGGCCATTCCCGTCGATGGCGACGGCGATGGCGGTGTCCGTTCCCTTGACGCGGAGGACCGCCGCATCGCCGGCGCCGGGGCCGATAACCGTGTTGGTCTGCACCTGGTGGTCGTATTGCTGGTACACCCCCAGCCGGCTGGCGATGTTGGGCGACCCCAGCAATTGCAACAGGGTTTGCCCGGCGTCGTCAGGCCGGGGCACCTCTCGCAGGTTGAGACGCTGGCGGGCCCGCGCATCAGCCGAGGCTTGGCCGGACAGACGATAGCGCGGCGCGTCCGACAGGTGTTCGACGGGCAAGGCGGCGATGGTTTCCGTCCCGTCCTGCACCTGGGCGAACTGCGCTTCGGTTACGGTTCCGACGGGCCGGCAGGTGATGTCCCACTTCTCGAACACCTCGCTGATGGCGGGCACGTGCTGCGGCGGAGCAGCCAGCAGCATCCGCTCCTGGGATTCCGATAGCATGACCTCGTACCCGGTCATGCCCGATTCCCGGCGATGGACGCGGCTGATGTCGAGGATGATTCCGCGCCGGCCACGGGCCGCCGATTCCACCGCCGCGCTGGTCAGGCCGGCGGCGCCGAGGTCCTGCAACGCGCGAACCTTACCGGTGCCCAGCGCCTCCAGACACGCTTCGATGAGGGATTTTTCCAGGAAGGGGTTGCCCACCTGCACCGTGGGGCGAAGTTCCTGCTCTTCCTCGAAGGTACGGGACGCCAGGCCGGAGGCCCCGTGTATCCCATCGCGTCCGGTGCCGGCCCCGACCAGCAGCAGCACGTCACCCGGGTGGTCCGCCGCGGCGCTGGCTATTTCGTCGATGCGGGCTATGCCCACGCACATGGCGTTGACCAGCGGGTTTTGGGAGTAGCATTCGTCGAAGTATATTTCGCCGCCGACATCGGGAACGCCGATGCAGTTGCCATACCAGCCGATGCCGTCCACCACGCCCCGCAGCAGCCGACGGTTGGTGGCGGTATCAGGCGGGCCAAAACGCAGGGAATTGAGCAGGGCGATGGGTCGCGCGCCCATGGCCAGGATGTCGCGCACTATTCCGCCGACACCGGTGGCCGCGCCCTGCAACGGCTCCACGGCCGAGGGATGGTTGTGCGACTCTACCTTGAACACGACGGCCAGGCCGTTGCCGATGTCGATTGCGCCGGCGTTTTCCGCGCCGGCCCGGGACAGGGTGCGGGCAGAGCGAGTGGGCAGCATCCCCAACAGCGGTCGGGAGTGCTTGTAGCCGCAATGTTCGCTCCATAGCGCGCCGAACATGCCCAGCTCAACCGGGTTGGGCTCCCGGTCCAGCCGGTCAACTATCATGTCGTACTCGGCGGGAGAGAGGGCGATTTCGTCCAGGATTTCTTTGCTGACCGGCATTGGCTATCCCTATGCGCAGTCGCCATTACGCTGACCAGCTGAAGGCTACTGGCTGCGCAGGCGTCTGATTTCCGCTTCCAGTTCGAGCCGCGCGGCACGCTCGGCATCACGTTCCGCTTCGGCGGCGGCTTGGGCGGTTTCGGCGGCGACACGGGCGGCGGCTTCCTCGTAATAAGTTGGCAAGTACCCCGTGGCCGGATCATACCAGCGCAGGTACCCGTATTCCCAGCACACGTACAGGCCCAGCGCTGTGCTATAGCCCCGATACCGTGCGTGTCCCACTTCAACAATGTCTATCGGCTGGTACGTCCCCGTCACCAACCGGTCGCCGGCCAGACCGGTTTCGTAGCGCTGCCCACCGGTGTCGTCAAACCGCCAATACTCCGGCACTCCAAAGTCGGCATAGCCCCTGCGTTTATCCGTCTGGTCCCGACGGCTGGTGGTTGCTGACGCGATTTCCAATACGAAATCCGGAGGCTTGCCGTGGTAGTCAATGGAGTATCCCTGTTCAGCAATGACCACGCTGCTGTCCACATCAAAGGCAATTAAGAGGTCGGGCTGCAGCAGGCCACGTCGTTGGCTGGTGTTCCACCCGATTGGCGTTTCGCTTGTAACCACCGTGCTTGCCGAGAAACCCAGACGCACCCGCAACGCGGGCATATGGGCCGGTTCGTTGAGGAAGCGAGTGTTCTGCATATCGTCCCTGGGCGGAAGTTCGGGGAATTGTCCTGCGGATGCTGCCGGCGAAGCGGCGGGTCTGGTAACCATGATGGCCTCGGGACGGTGTTGAGAAACGGTGTCGGCGCGAACGCTTGAGACTTGGTCTTAATCCTACGCTCAAATCGCCGGTAAGGAAACGATTTAGCGTCGGTCGTCGGGTAGATACCTATGAGCTGATAAGGCCGCCAACCACCACCATGGCGACACCGCCCACGGCCATCAGCGTGCCGATGACCAGCTCACTGGTCACCGTTTCGGTTTGTCGCAGGAACAGGCGGGCCATGAGCAGGGTAATCAGCGGGCTGCATGACACGATGGGCGCGATGACCAGGATGTTGGAGCCTTCGCGGGTTACGGCGAAATAGAGCGACATTACGGCGCAGGCGGCGGCGAACCCGGCCAGGAACACGAAAAGCGGCGCCCATCCGGAGCCGGCGACCCGTTGCGCCGCCTCCCGTCCGAACACCGGCGAGAGTACCAGGGTGGCGAAGAACATGCTGCCGGCGGCCATGATCAGCGGCGATCCGAACTGTATACTCAACACCCGACCGCTCAGGGTTGATGCGCCGTAACACGCCGCCGCCAGGATCGCCAGGCCGTAACCCGCCACCGATCTCCAGTCGCGACCCCAGCTCTGGCGCAGGAAGTTGCCTCCGGTCAGGGCCAGGCCGATGACAACCACCACCGTTCCTACACCCAACAGCACGGTCATATGCTCGTTGAAGCCGGGCACGCCGAGGCGCGTGAGGGTGATGGCGTACAGCGCGGAGAACAGCGCGGCGCTGCCCACGATGGGCGTCACTCGCGATGCGCCGATCAGGCTGATGGCGATGTACTGCTGGGACCGTCCACCCATATAGGTGAGAATGCCGTTGCCCAGGAGCCACACCATGGCGATGGCTGGCAGGGCGATGATTGCGTCAAATTCAAAGATCAGGGCCAGCGTTCCCGCCAGCAGGGTTGATCCCACCAGGGAAATCACGGATGCCGGCATGGGCCGCATGGCGCTCATGCCCAAGCGGGCCAGCACCGCGGAGCTGCCGAACCCAAGCACGGCGATGCACGCCAGCCCCAGCGACAGCAGCATCCCTACCTGTTGGCTCCGGCGTCGATCATTGACCCGAAAATCAGGTTGCCGTCATCGGAGCCGAGCAACAATTCGCAACTGCGCTCCGGGTGGGGCATCATGCCCAGCACGTTGCGCCTTTCGTTGAGGATGCCGGCGATATTGCTCACGGAGCCGTTGGGATTGGCAGCCTCGGTGACCGCGCCGTTGGGCTCGCAATAGCGGAACAGGATGCGGCCCTGTTCCTCCAGCTGAGTGATGGTGGCGTCATCGGCGTAGTAGTTTCCCTCGCCGTGGGACACCGGAACGGCCAGGGACTGTCCCTCCCGGCAACGGGTACTGAAAGGCGTATCGATGCGCTCAGTCCGCAGGTGAGTCCACTGGCAGCGGTATTCCAGATGACCATTGCGACGCAGCGCCCCAGGCAACAAGCCGGCTTCACACAGTATCTGGAATCCGTTGCATATGCCGATGACCAGGCCGCCGGCGGCGGCGAAGTCGCGCACTGCAGACATAACCGGGGAAAAACGGGCGATTGCGCCGGCGCGGAGGTAATCGCCGTAGGAGAACCCGCCGGGGACGATGATGGCGTCGTAGCCGGCTACGCTGTGTTCCTTGTGCCAGACGTAATCGGCCTCTTGGCCGAGGACACCGTTGACGGCATGGTGGCAGTCGGTGTCGCTCCAGGTGCCGGGGAAGACCAGGATGCCGAAACGCATGGGTGGGATCAGCCGCCCGTTTCGAGAATGCGGGAGACGATGGCGTTCACCTGGCTACCGTCGGCCTTGCCCCGCACCTGCGGCATGATGCGTCCCATTACCTTGCCCCGATCGCTGGGCCCGGTGGCGCCGGTATCGGCGACGGCCTGACGGGCCAGGGCTTCGATTTCCGCATCGCTGAGTTGCTCGGGCATGTATTCCAGCAGTATGCCGAGGGACGTTTCTTCCTTGGCCACCAGGTCAGCCCGTCCGCCCTGGCCAAACATCTCAATGCTCTCGCGGCGGTCCTTGACCTGCTTGGCGATGACGTCGGTGACGCCGGCGTCGTCCAACTCTTTGAGATTGTTCTTTTCCGTCAGCTGGATTTGGCTTTTGAGGAAGCGCAAAGTATCCAGGCGTTCCTGATTCCGGGCGCGCATGGTATTGCGGATGTCTTCTTCCAGCCGGTCCTTGATGTTGGCCATCGTCCTGCTGCCTTTCGCGTCGTGTTCGCTGCTATGGATACCCGTGGGAGTCGCTGTTTAATACGAGGACAATGCTACAACGCGACCCCCTTCAGCGCAACCGTGCTATACTGGAATACCGGCCGAAGTGGCGGAATGGTAGACGCGCCGGTCTCAAAAACCGGTGGGATAATATCCCGTGTCAGTTCGAGTCTGACCTCCAAACTCAAAAACGATATCAATAAACGGCGTAAGCACGCGATATGGCCCATTCTGCTGGACATATTCTCAGCGGTCTACATCACTGGGCCATGACCCACATTAATTTGCCGATTGGTCGCGCTCGCGAATCTCCGGGCGCGATCAGGTATTTGTGACGGACATATGCCCGGCGTCAACCCGCTGCCCCAATCCATCATAAGGTGAGTGTGGCAGCGTGGTGAAGCGATAAGAAGGCGCTCTCGGCTTCGGGGATAATGGTTTTTGAAACAGAAAACCACCCTGAAACAAAGAGCGCCCAACGGATGCTACCACGCAATGGCCCCGACCGCATCCAGGTCGCCTTTAAGGAGGGCGGTCAGCGCCACAACTATCCGCCACAGGCGGACCACGGGGCTATCCGCCCGATCTTGGCCGTGTCCGCTGGCACCGGAGAGGTGCGGATGCGTCGGCTGCGCAAGGGCCGAGCCAGTACGGCCCGGGGCGCCGCAAGCTTTTTGCGAAAGACGGTGAGCCGAGTGCGCTATGCCGGGGCCACCGGACCACTCGTCCGCCTCAGGCGGACGCGCCGACAGCGGCTTCTACTGCCATCCGCCAAAGGCGGATCGCCGTCTGACGGAAGATGAAGGTCCGCTTCTCCATCACCGTCCGCCAGTCCGCCATAGGCGGACGCAACATCATCGAGGCCATACCCGAGGCAGACCGGACGCCCATCCCGTACTGGGTGGAAGGTCCGCCTCTGGCGGATGGCAGAGACTGAATACACACCATTTGGCAGTGAGCCCGATGCCGTACCGGTACGGCTCATCGTCCGCCGGGTGAAGCCCACGCCCGGCTACCAACTGGCACTCTTTACCACCTACAGCTATCATGCTTTCATCACCGACCGCGAGGGTGACACCCTGAACCTGGAGGCCGACCCAATCCAACAATGGGGTCCGGGCCACGCCGAGATCGAGAACGCCATCCGTGACCCCGCATCAAGTGCGGGGCAGGCTCTCAAGTACGGCGTGGGGCTCAACCATCTCCCCTCGGGCCGCTTCCCCGCCAATCCGCCTTTGGCGGACCTGGTTGGCCGTCCAGAGCCTGCCCCGTACTCGATACGGGGTCATGGCCCATCCGCCTTCGGCGGAGCACGCTGGACAACGCGCATCGGTCTGGGCGAGCCGGTGGCAACCACCATCCGCCAAAGGCGGAGCGGAGACGCTTCTTCTCCCTGGCCGGACGGCTCACCCGCAAGGCACGCCGCCTTACTCTGCACCTTCCCCAAGGCTGGCCCTGGCAAAACCATTTCAGCCGCGCCCTGGCCCGATTGCGCGCCCTCGGCGTTTGACCTGTCCACGATGACGCCCCACGCCTGGCCGATCAGCCCCCAGGCCGGACCCTTGACGCTCTCCGCCTTCGGTCGGCACTGAAAATCGCTCCCAGCGCCGCTACCACGGGCCGTCAAAATCCCCCTGGCGTTGCAGGCGCGCTCCGCATGGTCCATTTCAGCGGCATCAGGTCCTCGCCAGCCTGTTTCCTGACACCTCATCCCTCGTTTGACCGCCGCCACCGCAACCCTTCGGTGGATTCAGGTTTATCCGACACCAGGGCAATACGGGACCTGCTCCTTGCGCCATGAAAGGTCGCTTACTGACTCCCGATGATACCGAGTGGTGACTGATATAATCCCTTAGAGGGTGTGTGACAAAGGGTTTCAAGTAGGTTGGAGCCGTTTGAGCATCAGGTTGACCATGGCGATATGTACCCACGCTTCGCTGCTGTGGGTGCGCTCCTCGTAGTCTTTGCTCAACCGTCGGCATCGGCTCAGCCACCCCAGGGTGCGTTCCACTACCCATCGTCTGGGCAGTACCTCGAAGCAGTGGCTGTCCGGCTTGCGCCTCACCACGGTCAAGAGCCACCCGCCGGTGGTCCAGGCCCAGGACACCAGTCGGCCCGCATAGCCAGCATCCGCCCAGATCACCCTCAGACGAGCGAACCGGTCCAACAGTTTGGCCAGCACCAACTTGGCGCCGTCCCGGTCCTGAATATTGGCGGCATGCACCACCACGGCCAGCAGCAATCCCATGGTGTCCACCACGATATGCCGCTTGCGTCCGGTTACCCGTTTGCCAGCGTCGTAACCTCTGGGCCCCCTTTTTCCGTGGTCTTCACCGACTGGCTGTCAATGATGGCCGCGCTGGGTGTGGCCTCCCGTCCCGCCGCTTCCCGCACCCGGGCCCGCAAAGCGGCCTCAGCACGTTCCCAGGTACCGTCATCCCGCCACTTGCGGAAGTACCACCAGACCGTGCCCCACGGCGGCAGGTCGTGGGGCATCAGCCGCCAGGGGATGCCGCCCCGCAACACGTACAGGATGCCGTTGACCACCTCCCGCAGGTCCGTGGTCCTGGGATGACCTCTTCTGGTGTCGGGCGGCAGCAGAGGAGCCAGTTCTTCCCACCGGGCATCGGTCAAATCGCTGGGGTATGGTTTTCTATTCATACCACCAGCGTAAACACCATCCCACCCTCACCCCAAGAACAACCGGTGCACGGTTGGCCCTTTGTCACACGCCCTCTCAGATCCTAAACACATCACGCCACGGGAAAGGGAGCTAAGAGGGTGTCTAATAGGTAGCTTTTAATCGCAGGCGGGAGATGAAACTGTGAAGGAGTATCCCCCTCCCCCCAACCCTCTCTCACCAGGGGAGAGGGAGTTTTTAGGCACCCTCCAAGAGCGCTGTCCTTGCCATCGCAGAAAGGTGAAGCAAGATGCAACTGGAAGGTAAAGTCGCCCTGGTAACTGGAGGTGGCCGGGGGTTGGGACGCTCCATGGCTTTGGCCTACGCTCGCGAGGGGGCGGACGTCGCCATCGTAGCCCGCACTCCTTCGGAGCTGGACGCCGTCGGTTCGGAAATTCGCGCCCTGGGCCGCCGCGCTCACACGGTCAACGCCGAACTGACCACCAGCGAAGGCGCCAACCGGGCAGCGCGGGAGACCATCAACGAACTGGGAAAGATAGATATCCTGGTCAACAACGTGGGCGGATATCGTCTCTTCACCAATGACCTGACCCACGCGATTACGGTCCTGGACATCACCGAAGAGGAGTGGCGGCGGGTGATGGAGTCGAACCTGACCACCACGTTCATGACCTGCAAAGCCGTCCTGCCGCCCATGATGGAACGTCGCAGCGGCGTCATCATAAATCTGACGTCAATGAACGTGGCCCGCCGGGGTCGAGCCGGACAGGCGTCCTATGGAGCCGCCAAGGCCGCGGTGGAGCGGCTCAGCGAGTCGCTGGCCGACGAGGTGAAGGACTTTGGCATCGCCGTCAACATCCTCGACCCCGGCTGGAACCTGACCAGGCCCAACGACGACTACGACAACGAAGTACACAAGCGCATGCGGCTGCCCGACGACATTGCGGAAGTGGCCGTGTACCTGGCCCTGCAGACCCCGGCAACCATGACCGGCCAGTTGGTCTCCGCGCAGCAGTACGACGAAGATCACGGCATAACCCGGCTTTCGGCTTACGAACGGCTCCACGCTTAGTCTCCATGCGGGGATCCCGTAACCGGCGACGGTAAATTGGGCCAGGTGGGCGCAATCGTATGCGACGCACGCCGGCCCAACCATGCAACCTGTCGGCTCACGCGTACCCGCATTCTCCCAACTGTCATTGCGAGAATGCCGTCAGGCATTCGTGGCAATCTCGTTGAGGTATTTACGGCTGCTCGCGGAGAACCCTTGCTATGCCGACGAGATTGCCATCCGCCAGAGGCGGACTTGCAACGACAAAGTTGGTACGCACGAGCGGGGTGACCCCGGATCAAGCACAGGACAGCCCGTTCTTTCGTGGGAATGACGCGAGTGATTCAATCCATATGCGATAGGCCCTGGCCCTTCGGCTCGGCGGCTCCGCTTGCCGGCGCGCAATCGACCCCCACCGCAGTCTCTTTTCTGCTAATCTGTCGAATCACCAACGCTCCCTCGCGGAGTTCTCACCAAGCGGCTACACATGCGAGCGATCTGGTGTCGGCTGGGCCGCAATCAAATGAAGCGCAAACCGACATCTTCACGACAAGCCCGCAACGGCTGGAGTTGACCATGGCATTCGCGCATCCGGAGTTCCTCGTTTCCACCGATTGGCTGGCCGAACACCTGGCGGATGACGACGTCCGCGTCTTCGAGACAACCGTTTTCCTGCATCGCGGCGAGGGCGGCGTTCGCGCCGAGTCGGGCCGCGACGAGTATGGGAAGGGACACATCCCCGGCGCCGGCTTCCTCGACCTGCAGGCCGACTTCTCCGACAACGATGCGCCCTACCGCTTCATGATGCCCTCGGCAGAGGTTTTCGCCGAGGCGGCCGGACGGCACGGTATCTCGGAAACGACCCAGCTGGTGCTTTACGACCGGTTGGGATCCCAATGGGCGGCGCGGTTCTGGTGGATGTTCCGCTCCATGGGCTGCATCGGCGCGGTGGTGCTGGACGGCGGCTGGCGTCGCTGGACCGATGAGGGCCGCGCCGTCTCGACGGATGCGGCGACCTACGCGCCGGCGACCTTCAATCCTACGCCCGACCCAGCCCGTTTCGCCGACCTGACCGAAGTCAAGGCGTTCATTGAGCCGGGCGCCGGCGGCGGAAGTTGCCTGATCAATGCCCTGGGCCGGGACCAGCACTCCGGCGAAGACGGCGGAAGCGCCTACGGACGGGCCGGGCATATTCCTGGCGCGACCAACGTGCCCTCGGGCGAGCTGACCGACCCTGAGACCGGCCTGTTCCGCCCGGCGGAGGAACTGGCCGCGCTCTTCGAGTCAGTGGGAGCGGAACCCACCCAACGGGTGATTACCTACTGCGGCGGTGGCATCGCGGCGTCCAACGACGCCTTCATCCTCGCCATGCTGGGTTACGAGAACATCGCAGTGTACGACGCCTCCATGTCGGAGTACGCCGCCGACCCGTCGCTGCCGCTGGTGGCGGACTGATGCTGCCTCCCCAGTTCATGTACCGATAATAACGCCCTCGCTCATGGTGAGCCTGTCGAACCACGGGCCCGTCCTTCGACAGGCTCAGGACGAGCGGTAAAGCTAACCCCAGGCTCAGGACGAGCGGTAAAGCCCAACCTTTACGGTTCTGAAAAACGCGCCAGACAGGAGGCGAGTCATGACGCAGGCCGCCACGCTTAACAATACCCTCGAATTCGGGCTGTTTGACTGGATCGAATGGGATAAGTCGGCGCCCCACGAGATCTTCGAAAACCGGCTCAAGATGCTGGAGTACGCCGACCGAAACGGGTTCTACAGCTACCACCTGGCGGAGCACCACATCACTCCGCTGAGCGTGTCGCCCTCGCCGGCGGTGTTCCTGGCGGCGGCGGCCCAGCGCACGACGAACCTGCGCCTGGGGCCGCTGGTATTCCTGCTGCCCTTCTACAACCCCATCCGCCTGTATCACGAAATTTGTATGCTGGATAACCTCAGCAACGGGCGGCTGGACCTGGGCGTGGGCCGTGGCGTGTCGCCGGTGGAGGCCGCCGAGTTCGGCGTTGACCTGGACATCAGCTGGGATATGTTCAACGAGCAGCTGGACATGTTCACCAGGGGATTCACCACCGGAATGCTCAACCACCGGGGGAAACACTACAACTACGAGGACATCGAACTCTGGATCGCGCCCCATCAGAAGCCCTATCCCCCGCTGTGGTACGCCAGCAACAACATCGAAACGGTGCCCTGGATGGCCCAGCACGGCTTCAACACCTGCACCGTTTTCGCCGACAACGCCGGCGTCAGGGAACACTATGACCTGTACAAGCGGGTTTGGAAGGCCGAGCGGATGTCCGACGGGTTGAACAGCCACGTAGCCATCCCGAAACTGGGACTGGTACGCCATATGTACATCGCCGACACCGACGAACAGGCCCGGGCGGAGGCGCAGGCGGCGTACCGGACCTGGTTCCACAACATCGACTACCTGTGGGCCAAGAACGGTCTGGACCGCCTGGGAGCGATGCGGGACTTCGACGCGCTGGAAAAAAAGGACGTGATAATCGTCGGTTCGCCCTCCACCGTCAGGGAGCGGGTCCAGCGGGCCATCGACGAGACGGGCATCAACTACTTCTGCCCCATCTTCGCCTGGGGCGACCTTACGCCCGAACAGGTGATGCGCTGCATGAGCCGGTTCGTCGATGAGGTCATGCCCAACCTGCGGCCCGGCGGGTAGTGGCTGATGCCCGCCAAATTTGTCATCGCGAGGAGCGTAGCGACGCGGCGATCTCGTCGCTGTAGCGGTGTCCTTCGCCTCAACGAGATTGCCATCCGCCAGAGGCGGACTCGCAATGACACGCCGGGAGAATGGCGCGGAACCGCATAAACAAACAGGAGACACCACAATGTCCTCGGCCACACCCTACTATCCGGCGACTGCCGAATCGATCAGCAGGACCATCGCAGCCCTGGCGTCCCGCAACGTGGACGCCGTGCTGGTGGAGAGTCGTGCCGAGGCCCTGGCTATGCTCAAGGAACTGGTGCCCGAAGGTTCCGAGGTCTTCGTCAGCACGTCGGAAACGCTGGACACCATCGGCTACACGGAGTACATGCACGGCAACGACCGTTACGTCAACCTGCATGACCAGATGCTGGCCCAGCCCGACGCGGCGTCCCAGCGGGAGTTCCGGCGGACCACCACCACCGCCGATTACTTCGTGGGCAGCGTTCAGGCCATCGCCGAGACCGGCGAGATCGTCGTCGCCAGCGGTTCCGGCAGCCAGATCGGCGCCTACTCCTACGGAGCGCGCCGCGTCATCCTCGTGGCCGGCACGCAGAAGATCTGCCCCACCCTGGCCGAAGCCGAGGCCCGCACCCGGGGCTTCACGCTGGAACGCCACGACCGCTGGCTGGAAGGCCGGGGCGCGGCTCCCGCGCCCATCGGCAAATTCCTGGTGATGGAACACGAGCCGATGGCCGGCCGCATCTCCATGATCCTTATCCCCGAGAGCCTGGGCTGGTAAGTTGGATCAAGGTCGTCCCAAACTGACAAGCCCAGGGGCGCAAAATCATGCGCTCCTGATTGTTCCATCGTTGCCGTTGGAAACCCAATCGTCAGTCGAAGAAAATGGGTTCTCCGTTCAGCGTTGACCTGTCCTCAAAGGGCGTGGGGTTGGCTACGGCGGCCCGAACCCAGCATCCGTTGCGCGCGTTGCGCAACACCGCCGCCACCCGTCCCGGGTCGTCGGGGGATTCGATCTCGTAGCTGGTCTCCACCTTGGGCGCGCTGGCCTGGATGGTGCCGGCCAGCACCGAACCCTCCAGCCCGAAATGCACCGCGATATGAGCCTTGACGCCAGTGATGTCCACATTCATCATTCGAGAGTACCTCTCGATCTGCGTCATCTCTCAAAACGCGATGGACGCGGCAAAGTAGTGCAGCGGCGCCGGCGCCGTGTGAAACCCGCCGACGTTGGGCCCTTCATCGCAGTAGATGGTGAACTTGACGTCCCGGCCCACGAAGGCCCGCCGCAGCATATTGCCCATGTCTTCCACGTCCACATCGGTGACCGTGGCGCGGCGGTTCTGTCCCGGTGGAAACGGGTTGTAATTCGGTTCAGGCCGTTCGTTGGTTTCTGCCATGACTCCCTCCGCAGTTTCGGAAATGGCGCAACGCTAACACGGAGCGTCCGCCAATACAATGCGGCTTTTCATCTCACGCGTACCCGGTTTGATAGCGGTGGATGGCGAAGAGTTTATCGGGTGGGTCGGAGGTGGCCAGGTAGTATTCATA
>JAGWBI010000053.1 GCA_021295965.1 Dehalococcoidia bacterium
TATTCGTCAGACCACGCCGCTCCCAGGGTGGCCGGATGTCCGTGAAAATCGCCGGCCTAAAGACCCTGAAAAACCACAGGGCTCCAAGCGTTGCACGGGCGTATCGCGCCGCGTTTTAGCCGCAGCGAGTCGCGCCTGCGGGTTCTGGCGTACCTGAAAGGATTGGTGGGGCCGGTGGAGCGCAAGAATGGGTGGCAGTTGGCGGAATATGCTGGGGACGCCACGCCTGACGGGGTGCAGCGGTTGCTGGGGGTGTACCAGTGGGATGCGGACCAGGTGCGGGACGACCTGCGGGAGTACGTGGTGGAGCATCTGGGAGATCCCGGAGGTGTGCTGGTGGTGGATGAGACGAAGAAGTCGGTGGGGGTAAAGCGGCAGTACAGCGGCACGGCGGGGAAGGTGGAGAACTGTCAGATTGGGGTGTTTTTGGCCTATGGCAGCCGTTACGGCGCGGCCTTTCTGGATCGGGATCTCTATTTGCCTCAGGAATGGGCGGAGGACGGGGAGCGGCGGCGGCGGGAAGCGGGAGTACCCCAGGACGTGATCTTTCGCACCAAGGGGCAACTGGCCCAACAGATGATCGCTCGGGCGGTGGCGGCTGACGTGCCCTTTGGCTGGGTGACCGGGGATACGGTGTACGGCAATGATCGCCGGTTACGACGGTGGCTGGAGGAGCAGAGCCGGCCCTACGTGCTGGCGGTGAAGAGCAATGAGCCGCTGTGGGCGGATACGGGGCGTGGCTCGAGGCAGGTGGGGGCGCGTGAACTGGCCCAGCAGATACCCGATGACCAGTGGCAACGTCGCAGCGCCGGTGAGGGTAGCAAAGGGCCGCGCTACTACGATTGGGGACGGTTGCCGATCCGGCCCTGGTCAGAGCCGGATGAGGGGCATTGGTTGCTGGCGCGCCGCAGCGTCGCCGACCCGGATGATCTGGCCTACTACGCCTGTTTTGGTGCGGGGAATGTGTCGCTTGCGGAATTGGTGCGCGTGGCTGGCACCCGATGGATCATCGAAGATGCCTTCAAGGAGGGCAAACAAGAAGTGGGTCTGGACGAGTACGAGGTGCGCCGATGGGTCGGGTGGTACCGACACATCACCCTTTCCCTGCTGGTCCATGCCTTTCTCGTGGTAACTCGGTCCTACGCCGCTGGTGGCGATGGTAAAGGGGGGCGATGCTCCTCGGAGAACTCATCCCTCTAACGGTGCCCGAGGTCAGACGACTGCTATGCCGACTGCTGTGGCTGCCCCGCGGCAGCCCTGCCCTGACCATCCAATGGTCAGGATGGAGACGGCGGCATCAAGCCCGGGCCATGCAGTGTCATTACCGGACACGTCTTCAGGAAACTTCGCCGTAAGCGCGACTGTAATACTAGGGCGCCTTCGACCCCCAGGCCCTCCTCTTCACCGACCCCACGGCAGACCCGACCCAGATCCTGGAATGGTTTGTACTGCGCTGGTCCGCCTCTGGCGGAGAAGTCACCCCGTATCAAGTACGGGGCAGGCTCTTTCAGGAAGCGCGCACCCACCTGGACATGGAAACCCAGCGCCATTGGACCACCCTGGCCGCCCACGCCTTGCAAAAACAACATCCCATCACCCAGCGCACCGCCGCTTGGTACGATCCGCCTCAGGCGGATCGCCGAACTTCGTGGATGCCATCGCCCCGGTGCGTCGGTCCGCCTTTGGCGGATGGCTGGCGTCAGAGGGTGTTTCACTGTCCGCAGTCAGCACTGATATGCCGGAACTCCCGGCCACCCTGTACCACCGAATGGTGGATTCCCTCGCCTATGCCGCTTGAATTGCGTAAAGCCCAGATTAGCAAACGTGGGATAATCGCGCCCGTGCGTCCGGCGGAGGGCATAGTTATCGTGCGCAAGCTCATCAATCGACTGCGCCCCTCCCGTCGTGTGCTGTCACAGAATACTACTCTGAAGGGTTTGCAAGCTGAATGCCATGAGAAGCCTGTCGCCGTACAACATTGGGGAACATCCGGCGCCGTTTCGGTTGCCTGTCCGTATCTGGCCAGGCGGTTTTGCTCTTGTCGCCGTGATTATCCTGATGGGCGTGATGGCCGGGTGTGGCAGCGACCGCGCGCCGGATCGGGTGATCACGAACCCATCCCCGGGTCCTGACACTTCGCCAATAAGCAACGAACCAGCCTCTGCGGTGGTTTTCCCGCGGCACGACGCACCGCTGGGAACGGATCGAGGCGGAGAATACTTCGCTGGGCGACTGGTCCTGCAGCAGGGATGCCTTCGCGCCGAGGCTCCTTCCGACGATGGCGCCAATCGCGCAGGATCCTGGATGCTCATCTGGCCCAGAGGGTTCACGTTTGAAACCGAGGCCGAAACGGTGCGGGTAGCAAACAACCTCGGTCGCGCAGTTGCGCGGGTCGGAGACCACATTCGGCTCAGTCGTGCCACTGCCACATTCCAGCAGGCCACGGAGCAAGGATTGATAGAGGGGCTGTCAGATGATTGCACAGAGCCCTACTTCCTGGTGGGCGACGAGGTTACCGCCTTCAATCCCGGGTCCGAGGACACTGAACTGCGCTTGTCAGACCCGGACGTTGTGTTTCTCCGGGAAAGGACGGTAGTGGCGAGGAACCAAATTCTACTAACTGCGGCAGGGGTGGGAGAGCTCGTTCTGGACGGCCAGTGTCTGCGGTTGAAAGATAATTCCCCGAGACAGTATTGGCCGACGATAATCTGGCCTGCCGGGTTCACGCCCCACTTCAACGAAGATGTGATCGAAATCCGAAACGGGGCTGGCCGCGTCGTGGCACAGGTTGGAAATCAAATAGCCGGCGGCGGCGGCTTTTTCGACCGCAGCAGCGAGGATTGTTCAGGACCCGTCTGGCGAGCCAACAAGATGAAGACCCTGCCGGACGTCGAGGTCTACTTTCCCAAGCAGTCTGGAACTCTTGCGCCAGAGGAGGGGACGGAGCTTTTCTCTGGAAACCTGACCCTGTTTAGGAAATGCCTGCAGCTGGCCGACGACGTCATTCGAGTGAAAGACCGGGTGTACGCCGGAATATCCCCGCTGATCATCTGGCCGCATGACTTCGCGCTCAGCACGGAAGACGGGGTTGTGGGGATAGTCGATGGAGCCGGAAACGTGGTCGCCCGCGTGGGAGATGAGGTTGAGTTCGACGCCTTCAACCTCACTTACCAAGAGGCCAAGGAGCATGGCGGGCTTGCGGAGATAACGCCGGCTTGCTCCGGACCCTATTGGGCGATCGGGGAGAAGTCCACCGCGGTCTCCACTCCGTGAGCTTTCCCCGAATGAGTGGTGTTCAGATCGGATACTCCGTGGTGCGCCTGCCCCGGCTGTTCTATTCTGGAGCGGGATTAGACACACGGCCCAGGAACAGCGCCGTGCCTGTGCCGTTGTCCCTGATGAGGAACACGAAGGGCCGGTCCACCGTTACCGCGATGGGTTCTTTGCTGATACCTGACTCAAGCATGACCACGCCGGTGGCCGCCGCCGCCTCGGTCCCCTTTTCATCCACCGAAACAAACGCCTTGTGTACTACTGCACGAATCCAAAGGTCCCTGGAGCCGGTCATGCCTGAAAAATCGGCTCTGGCGCCGAAGGCGTCTGGCATCCCCATTGCAGCCAGCGTATCTCCCAAGTCAAACTCCGATTCAAACTCGAACAACGGCATCGTGAGGGTGATGTAGTCGATCTCGATGTCATCAATGATCCGGTCAAGCATTTCCGAGTCCAGCGAGCCTTCGAATTCTTCCAGCGCACCGTGGTCGGGCAGCAGGACGGTCATGGACAGCTCCCCCCAGGAGTATGGCAAGTCAACCACCTGGTACCCGTCGCCCGTGGCATGGCCGTAGAAATCCTTGGAGGTCTCCGTCATCATCGGAACCATCACCATGCCGCCCCCGTCCAGATGAAAGGGACGTATCTCGGTATCCCTCGGACTGAATGGCCAGAGCCACGAGGCGTTGAAATAGACGGCGTTGGTGAGCACCAACCGGGTGGAACGGTCTATGATTCCCGGCGGCAGGAGGTCCTTGACCTTCCCTGAGGTTTCTTCAGCCACCCGGTCATTGATCCTGACGCGGGACTCGTCCGGCGCGCCCACAAAGTCCACAGCCATCATCCCGGCCCCGTAGTGTTCGGCCAGTACATCGAGAAAGTCGGGCAGAAAATGATAGCCCTCCTGACCCCAGACCGCGTTGGCGATGTTCAGGCGGAAATACTGACCGGTTCCATCAGCGTCGTTGGGTGTTCCCGGCGGACCTTCGCCTCTGGAAGCAAGGGTCCGCTCCAGGGCGTTGAATGCGGGATGAAGGCCACTTTGCGGGAGCCGGTGGTGCAGCGTGTCTGCCATCTGGCGCTGGGTCTCGCCTCTGGCCCCAGAGGAGGTCATGGCCAGTGCCTGGGAGATGCTGAAGGGAGAGTAGAAGAGGTTGCTTTCACCATCGCTCAGGGCGTGGTACAGGTCGAAGGCGAAGGCATTGTTGCCCCGCACCAGCTCGTCCAGGTCGGCTCCCCACGGACGTGACCAACCGGTCCCGGTCCGAACGTAGTTCCTCCACGGCCATTGGAGTGGAAAGGACCGGGGTTGCCACGTTTTCCGCTGTCAGCGCCGGCGTCGCCGAGGAAAAGGTCCCCGGTCGCTGTTCGCCGCAACCGGAGAGCGATGTCAATAAGAGAACAGCCGCCGCCACCCACAAAATCCGGAGCATCATTACGAACCACCTCGCTGGCCCAGGGGAAAATTCAGAGGGTTGACCATGGCATTGAAACCGACGCGAACCCCTTTGACCGATGTAACGAGAGATCATCCCCGCCGCGCTTTTCGCTGGCGCAGGTCCCTCGCAAGCCGCATTGCTGACCGTACCGCCATCGAGGTGAGGGACAACAGGGAGCCCGTGGCGAATCTTGTAGTCAGAATTATCGCCGCCGCCTTCACCGCGTGCAGTATCGTCCAGACCAAGGTTACGTTCCCGGAAAGGTCCGGCCCGCAGGTAAAAGTATATCGATTGGGTTCACCGGGCACCGGAATCGGGCCCCGGTGTCAACCATATGGACCAGAACTACCACCGCCAACGCCCCCGCAGCGAAGCCAACCACCAGACCTCTGATCTTCTGGACCCGATTGTGGGACCAGGTCAATGCCAGTCCGGTCGCCGGCCCGGCAAGGAACGCGATGACGAAAAAGGAATAAAAAGCCAGTAGCTTGATCTCATTGACCGCGCACAAAGAGAGCATCATCGCCGCAGCTATCCTGTTGGCTGGGTAGAAGCGTCGGTCCGATGCAGGACACCGGTCGGCCAAAGACGGGTTATGTTGGTGCGCCCGCCCGTCACGCTGGGCGCTGCCGCTGGAGATTTATTCCAGACCGGTCTTGGCAACCAGTGTTGTCCATCGCCCGTACAGGCGGAATCTGTTCCTGCTCTCGACGCTTTCACGTTAGCCCCCGGTCTTCGCACTGTTGCCGCTTGTTCCACCACAGTGTCCAACGGCCAGCCCCCCGATCAGTCGGAAGCCAAGCGACCACCGCCGAGAGTATGCAACTTTCGATAAGGGCGATCCAAATGAATGACCCGGCTCCCCAAACGCCCAATACTGCACCCCAGTAGAGTGGACCCAACGATCCGCCCAACGTACCCAGCAGGGTCATGGCCCGGGCGAGCTTGGCGAAATGCTGCTTGGGCAGAAGGTCCTCCACCAGCACCCAGAGGAGACTGATCAAGCCGCCCCGGACCACCAATAATAGAAACGCCACTTCGCCCGGGTCATCAAGCAGCCGGATCCATGCCGCTGCCGGCAGAGAAAGCGCCGCCACACCGAAGAGCAGCCAACGTACGGCGTGGAAATCGGTCGCCACGCCCCACGGCAGGTCACCGATTCCGCCAGCCAGGGCCAGGGCTTGGTACTCGGCGTCATAAGCCGTGCCAGCCGGCGCGGTCTCCGCCGTAAGCCATCGGAGATGCAATGAACCCGAGGCGAATATCATGGCCGCAACCAGGTGTACTGCAGCGGCCGATACGAAGCCGGCCTTGGCATTGCGGGCCAGGATGATTTTGGGTTGTGCCGAAGGCCGGAGCAATCCGCCGGAGGCGGACCGACCTGGGGGTGTCCGACGAAACGGTGGGCAAGTGGCGGTCTCGGTTCCTGGAACGGAGACTGGACGGGTTGTCGGATGAGCCTCGCAGCGGCCGGCCCCGGTCCGCCTTCGGCGGATGACGATGTGGAGCGTGTGATCACGTTGACGCTGGAGACCATCCGCCAAAGGCGGACGACCCATTGGATCACTCGGTCCATGGCCCAACGCTGCGGCCTGAGCCATCCGCCAAAGGCGGACCGTATCTGGCGCGCCTTCGGACTGCAACCCCACCGCACCGCAGCCTTCAAGTTGTCGTCGGACCCGTTCTTCATCGAGAAGGTGCGCGACGTCGTGGGGCTCTATTTGGACCCCCCAGACCGGGCGTTGGTGCTGTGCGTGGACGAGAAGCCCCAGATCCAGGCGTTGGACCGCACCCGTCCGTTGTTGCCCATGCGCCCAGGACAGGTGGAGCGACGCCTCCATGATTATCTGCGCCACGGCACGGTGTCCCTGTTTGCGGCGCTGGACGCCTGGACCGGCAGGGTGATTGGCCGCTGCCACCGGTGCCACCGGGCGGTGGAGTTTCGCAAGTTCCTCGATACGATTGAGGCCGAGGTGCCCTCCGACCTGGACGTCCACCTGATCGTGGACAACTATGCCACCCACCAGACGGCGCTGATCCGGAATTGGCTGGCCAAGCGGCCCCGTTTCCACCTGCACTTCACCCCCACCAGCGCATCGTGGTTGAACTTGGTGGAGCGATGGTTTGCGCTGCTGACGGAGAAGCAGTTGCGTCGGGGAGTGCATCAGAGCAGTGGCGAGCTTGAAGCGACCATCTACCGCTACCTGGACATCACCAACGAAGATCCCAAGCCGTTTGTCTGGACCAAGACCGCCGACCAGATACTGGCCAATGTCGCTCGCTTTTGCCAACGCATTTTAGATACATGACACTAGCTGGAGTAGCCGATGCTATTCCCAAGTCTGGCCAGGGCGAAGTCGAGATGATCCGTATGCTCAAGAGCGCCAAGGACTCGGCCGTCAAGGCTCGCACCCAGGCCATCAACCAGATGAAAGCTCTGATCGTCACGGCCCCGGCCCATCTCCGCGAAACCCTTGATGGTCTCTCGGTCAGCGCTCTCGCCACGCGGTGCAGGAGCTTCCGCATACATGGTTTGAGTGATCCAATGTCGGCGGCGAAGTACGCTCTGCGCTCCCTGGCCCGCCGCCACCATCAGCTCAGCCAGGAGATCCGTAACCTTAAAGCCGAACTGGCGCAACTGATCGGGACCGCATCGCCAGCCCTGATCAACATCGTCGGCGTGGGACCGGACACCGCAGCAACTCTTCTGATTGCCGCCGGGAGCAACCCGGACCGCCTCCACTCCGAGGCTGCTTTCGCTGCGCTGTGCGGTGGCAAGACCAACCGGCATCGGCTCAACCGGGGTGATGTCGATTTTTGAAAAACAAGGCAGCGCGCTCGAGCAACTTTTGGGCGAAGTCGCCTAACTCGACCTGGGACAATGTATAGTAGTGGAACATGGAAAAAGCAGCCATACGGACGGATACGGCGTCCCTTTCGGAGGAAAGCAGGCAATGAGCTTGGAGGACATTGAGCGCAGGCTTCGGGGCCTGGAAGACGTGGACGAGATCAAGCGGCTCAAGGCTCGCTACTGCGCCTACTGCGACGACAACTATGACGCCGACAAAATCGCCAGCCTGTTCGTTGAGGACGCGGTTTGGGACGGCGGCATACGGGGCCGGGCAGAAGGACGAGACGGCATTCGCGAATTTTTTGTCAACGCTCCCAACCGTTTGCCCTTCGCCGTACACATGGTGATGAACCCCATCATCGAGGTTGACGGGGACACCGCAACCGGCATCTGGTACTTGTTTCAACCCTGCACCTATGCCGATGGCGACCGGGCAGTCTGGGGTTCGGCGAGGTACGACGAAGAGTACGTGAGGGTAAATGGCGTCTGGATGTTCAAGCGCCTGAAATTGACGTCCCATTTCTGGACGCCCTTCGACGAAGGGTGGGCCAAAACTCAGTTCGTGTAGGATGGAGTCGGACCCGGTTATCTTGCGGACGGTGAAGTATGCGTACAGGGGCTGATTACAAAGAGAGCTTGCGTGATGGGCGCGACGTGTGGGTGCTGGGCGAGGGCGCCGTGGCGGACGTAACGACGCACCCGGCGACGGCGGGCATGGTGGACGAGTACGTGGCATGGTACGACCGCCACTTCGACGCTGATTGGCAGGATACTCTCCTTACCGATCCTGATGACAATGGTGAGCGGCATCCCTGGGCGCTCACTCCGCCGAAAACGTCCGAGGATTTGAAGCGTCTGGGGAAACAGATCAGCGCAGTACACTTCGTCACCGGCGGGAACATGACCCACACACCAGGGTATGGAGCGTTCATTTCCCTGGGGTTGATGAACGTCATGAAGCGCCTTGAGCAATCCTCTGAGGATATTGAGAAGGCCGAGGAGTACCGGGACTATATTTCCAAAAGCGGCAGGTTTCTCACTTATGCCGGGGGCGGTCCGCTCATTGGGACTCGGCTTCGTCCGGACGAGAGTGAGCGCGTGGCGCTCCGGCTGGTCAACGAAACCCCTGACGGCATCGTGGTGAGCGGCAAAATCCAGATGCACACCAGCACGCCTTTCGCGGAGGACCTGCTGATCAGCACCAGGAACGATATGCCGCCGGGCAGCGGACGGCACCTGTGGTTCATCGTTCCCGTGAATGCCCCCGGCCTCCGGGTGGTGTCACGCCGAATGGCTCCCAGGCACAACAATTCGTTCCTGTCGCCTTTGAGCAGCCGCTTTGATGAACTGGATTCCATGGTGTGGATGGACGACGTTTTCATTCCCCGCTCTCGCGTTTTCACCGGAGAAGCCCCGGAACGAAACCGGCGTCAATCGCTGGTGTGCTGGATGCTTTGGCATCACTGCTACGGCTGGCTCGCCAAAGCCGAATTGAGTCTGGGCATCGCCCTCGCCCTGGCTGAAATGATGGGCCTCAAGGCCAACCCTCAAACCGTTGACCAATTGTCCGAGATGACCGTCAACGTCCAGACCACGCGGACCTGTCTGACGGCGGCGGAACTGGATCCGGAACGTACGGTCAGCGGCTACATCCTTCCCAACCAGCTCCACGTGGCTGCGGCGGGGGTGAATATTCTCAGCGTGCGGCAGCGTATGGGCGAATTGCTGCGAGCCCTGCCCGGTTCGTCCTTGATCAACGCCCCAGCCGACACCGACTTTGCCGACCCCAAGATGGCCGTCGAGCTGGAAGATTCCTTCGGTGGCGGCGGCTACACGGCGATGCAACGGGCGGCGCTGCTGCAACTGGCCTGGGACCAGGTTTCCTCGGGTTTGGACGGGAGAGAAGCTGCATTCGAGATGCACGCCAGCGGCGGTTTGGACGCGTGGCGCAGCCAAGTGGCGTCCTGGTTCGACCGCTATAACGAGTTGGCAAATGGCGTACACCAGTTTGTCCGGCCGGACATACCTGCCATGGATCTCTCCAGCCTGCAAGAGGTGGCCGGGCCACCGCGCCGAATCCCTCAAGTCAACACTGAGACCGTGAACTCCCAGGCAGCGAACTAGCGCCAATGATTTTTCGCGCGGCGCGAATTGGCACATCGGGCAGCAATGGGTGGACACGAACCAAGCGCGCAGGCAGGTCAAGCATGAGCCAGATGGACGGAATGGTAGCAATCGTCACCGGCGCGAGCCGAGGCCTGGGACGGGCTATCGCCAAGGAGTACGCCAGGCAAGGCGCCAGCGTGGTCATCTGCGCCCGCCGCCAGTCGCCGACCGGCTTGGCTGGGACGCTGGAAGAGACAGTTACGGACATCAGAGACGCCGGCGGGGAAGTCTTTGCCGTGGACTGTGACGTGACCGATGCGTCCCAGGTCGATGAAATGGTCCGTCAGGCTATGGACCGCTACGGCAGGATTGACGTGCTGTTCAACAACGCCGGGACGATGGTGCTGGGCGAGACGATTATGGACATTGACCCCGTTCGTTGGGAGCAACTGATGCGGGTCAACGTGAACGGCCCGTATCTATGCAGTCGCGCCGTGCTTCCTATGATGATGGAGCAGCGGCGGGGCAGCATCATCAACATCGGCTCAAGGATGGCCACGGACCCCAATCAGGGCGGCGGCGTCCTCTACAGCGCCAGCAAGGCAGCGGTCCATATGTTCACCTACTGCTTGGCCGACGAGGTGCGAGACTACAACATCGCGGTCAACGTCCTCAGCCCCGGCGCGCTGCGAAGCGAGGGATCCGCTGCAATTCCGTGGACGCAACGCGATTGGCACGAGCGGGTAGATCCGAGCGTAGTGGGCCCATCCGCTGTGTACCTGGCGCTGCAGGACGCCAGTACATTTACCGGGCAATTGGCTTTTCGCGCCGACTTCGGCAGAACCTGGGGTCCGGACCTGGGGTCGGGAAATCCGGCATCCTGATCCAGGACCCCGCAGGGATCAGCCTTCCTCCCCTGGGCATCGCCACTCTTCACGCCGGCGGTGAGCGACCTGCCCTGGACGAAGTGGGGCACCTCCATCTCCAACAGGTCGAGCACAGTGGCATGACGTCTATCGCGGAGCTCAGGCCCTGATATGTCCCCGCCGGTAGTCCCGGTACGCGGAGCAGCAGCGGGATGTGGACGAGTTCCTCGAACAGCGGCGAATGGGTCCATGTTGACCCCGACTCTCCGTAGGGACGCAGCGTTCCGTCGGGGTACTTGTCCGGGCTCGTCTTCCCCAACAGGCCGCCGTGCTCGCCGAACTAAAAGCCGTGGTCCGTGGTAAAAATCACCACGGTCCTGTTGGCCAGGCCCATGTTCTCCACCGATTTCAACAGAAAACCCAACCAGGTGTCCGCCATGATGATCTCCGCAACAGGTGGCATGGCCCTTGCGCAACCCGTACTCCGCGTATCCGGGAACATCGTGCCAGTTCCCATAGACCGGCAACACCAACTCGCCGTCGTATCCCGGCCAGTACAACTCGGTGTAATAGGAGGGAGCGTCCCACGGTTCGTGAGGGTCCCGGGTGTCCACCGAAGCCGCCGTGTGAAAGCCACTGCCCGCCAGGATCTCCGCCAGGATGGATGGTCGCCTCTGAGGGGAGAGGCTTCCACCCCATGAAAGACATCGTCCAGCGGCCCGTCTGATGGTCAGCCCTGGTGGGCATCGTAGGGAATCCGGCCGAATAGTGCCTGTCAAACCGGATGGCCCTGCCGGCCAGGGCATCAGGGGAAGGCGTTCGAATGGTCGGGTTGCCGTAAGCGCCGATGTGGTCCCTGCCGAAAGTGGCTGCGACGATCCAGATCACGTTGATCGGGGCGCCGCCTGCGGCTTGTTGACGGTATTTATGCCAAAAATTGCGATATCTTTAGCTTTCCGGCATAAAATCCCACCCATTGTCCGAAACCGCAATAGTTATTTGAGCGATCCGACCTGATCGCTATCCGGTTGGCCCGAAGGCAATGGGTCCTCCCTCATGACTCCGACCGGACGATCAACATTAGACGTGGGACGCCGGCCAACCTGGACCGATTCCCGAGCATCGCTCCGTGTCGGTACCAAACCGCGACACCGCTGACCTTCCCGCCGACTTTCTCTCTCCCGGGCTGCGTTTTGATACCAATTCAGTTCACGGTGTAAGGCTCCGGCATGCGGTACCCGACCCTCGGCTCAGTAAAGATGTACCTTGGGCTGTCCGCGTCGTCGCCCAACTTGCGCCTGAGACGGCGCATATGGGTCCGAACCACCTGGGGATCACCGGAAGTGGTCACGCGCCAGACGCGCCGCAGCAACTGCTCGTGGGACATCGGCCGCCCGCGATTCAGCGACAACACGCGCAGCATCTCGTACTCGATGGGCGTCAGATGGACAAGCTGACCCGCGATTTCCACCCTCCGCTGGGCATAGTCAATGATCAGGTCGTCCAGCTCAAATGGAGAGGCCTCATCGCCGAGGTCAGCAGCGGCAGCTTTGCGAAGCGCGGCTCTGATCCGCGCCGTCAGCTCAGTGGGCGAGAAGGGCTTGACCATGTAGTCGGCGGCGCCCCGGTCAAGGGCCCGCTCGATGTCTTGGTCTCTGCCGTGGGCGGCAAGGCAGATCACCGGCACGTCTGCGATGTCGAGGATGTCCTGCATCAACTCGAAACCGTCAACGCCGGGCAGCGCCAGATCCACCAGGGCGAGCTGGGGTTTTTCCGACTGAACCTGGCGAAGCACATCATCGGGGCCGGTGGCGAATATCGTGGTGTACCCACCCCTGGAAAGGATGTCGCGCACGAGCCGCAGCGTCTGCGGATCATCCTCCATCACGAGGATGCGCGCCGGATTGTCTTCTCCGGTACGCGAGCGGGCGACCGGCCGGTCGGAGTGGTCGGGATTTCTCTGGATGGCCTGGTCGGCGACCGGGATCGTGAAGGTGAAGCGAACGCCCCCCTCTGGACCTTCGCTTTCCGCCCAGATCCTGCCGCCGTGGGCCTCGACGATTCCTTTGCAGATGGACAGTCCCAGGCCGTACCCGGCGATGTCCCGTTCGACCATGCCGCCATCGATGCGTGAGTATTTTCGGAACAGATTGGAAAGTTGATCGGACGGAACGCTCCATCCTTCGGCCGCCACCGAAACCGCGACGTATAAACCGTCGTGCTCGGCTCTGACGCTGATGGCGGATGATACCCGCGCGTTTCTGGCTGTGTTGGACAACAGGTTGCTGACCACCTGGACTATGCGTGCCCGGTCTGCCATCACGGCGGGGAGTTCTCCCGGCACATCCACCTGCAGGTCGTTCCGACCCCCTCCCCTGACGAACGACACTCCGGCCTGTTCCACCAGATTCGCAACGTCCGAAGCCTCGGGGCTCACCGAAAGGGTCCCGGACTCGATGTGAGCCGTGTCCAGCAGGTCGCTTATCATCCTGCGCATTCGGTCGGCCTGGTCATTGATGATGGTGTGGAACTGGCGGGTCTCCGAGGGGTTCAGGTCTGCCGACTCGTCCAGCAGGGTCGCGGCCGAACCCTTGATGGAGGCCAGCGGGGTCCGCAGTTCATAGCTGACCAAACCCAGAAATTCCGCCCGGAGCCTTTCCAGGTCTTCCAGGGGTGTCATGTCCTGCAGCGTCACGACCACCGACTCCATCTCATCCGAATCTTCGGAGTAGATGGAGGTAGCGTTCACCAGCACCGTTACCGACGCGCCGCCGGGCGCCGTAAGCACAACCTCCTCGGCGCGCAGCGCGGTGTAGGTGCTCAGCCGGTGTGCCAGCGGGAACTCCTCAAGAGAGACCTCTCGCCCATCAATCCGCCGGATGCTCAGAATGTCCATCATCTGCTCGACGGGTTGGTCCGGCGGGCGTATGCCCTCGACTATCCTCAGTGTCTCGCGGTTGTACGACACCGGCGCTCCCGATTTCGCGTCGAAGACCACAACCCCCACCGGGCATGTGGCTATCAGGGCCTCCAGGTCGATCCTGGCCCGCTCCTCGTCCCGGTACCTTCTGGCGTTGGCGATCACCAGCGCCGCCTGGGACGCGAACATCACCAGGGTGTCCTCGTCCTCTCGGGTGAACTCGCCGCCCGCTTCTCCTTTCGCCACATATATGGAACCGAAACGCACCCCCTGGTTGCGGATGGGAGCGACCAGCAGGGAAACGACGGCCACGGGCGGACTCCACTCCGCCATGCCCAGGGACCTCATGTACGAGGCCAGGTCGTTGATTCGCAGCGGGTCGGGCACGCTGTTCAGATAGCGGAAGAATTCGGCGCTTTCCGGCAAACCCTCCATTTGACGATGTTCGCCCGGCGTCAGGCCGGAGGTGACGAACTCCTCCAGCCGGTTGGCGTGGTCCAGAACCGTCGTGGCGGCGTACGTCGCGCCGGTCAGGACGCAAGCGCTGCTGGTGACCTCTTCGAGCACGCTGTGATAGTCCAGGTCCTCGTTGATCCGCAGGCTGGCCTCGCTCAGCCTGGTGAGGCGGTCCTGCAATGCCCGCATACCTGCTGTCGTCTGGTCTTCCCCGATTGCCATGCTCACCTCCGGTCGCCGCTCGACACACGCAATCCAGCCTGCATTCGCGTCACGGTTGGGACGCAACGCACCGTTCTCGGCAAACTGTCATGTAATCGTCATAATTATAACCCAACCCGTTATGGATGCGTCAGATATAGGGCCGTACCATTTGATTAAACAAACGCTCAACCATAGCGACCGCGCCAATGATTCGGGAGATGTAGCGGCGCCCCGTCGCAACGCGAAGGTTGAGCCAGGGGAGAAAGAACGATGAAGATAGCACTGATAGCCATGAGCGGCGTGCGCGCCTACAACGAGGAATTGACGGCTTTGGGCATGACCATGCCGGGCTTCATGGAGCGCGGCGAGGTGATCGCCTCCCTGCCCAGCCTGTCGCTGCTCACCCTGGCGGGGATGACGCCGGAACACTTCGAGGTCGAGTATCACCAGGTACCTGACATCAGGAAGCTGGACCGGTTGCCGGACTGCGACCTGGCCGCCATCTCCACGTTCACCGCCCAGGTCAAGGACGCCTACGCCCTGGCCGACCGGTACCGCGAGGTGGGCGTCAAGACGGTCATTGGTGGCCACCACGCCACCGCGCTGCCGGGAGAGGCGATTCGCCACTGCGACGCGGTGGTGGTCGGCGAGGCCGAATTGACCTGGCAGCAGGTGCTGGAGGATTTCCGGAACGGTTGCCTGGGCGGCATCTACCATGGCAGGGGGCAGGAGTTCGATCTTGCCGACTCGCCGCTGCCTCGTTTCGACCTGCTGAACCCTGACGAGTACAACCGGATCACGGTGCAGACCCAGCGTGGCTGCCCGTGGCGGTGCAACTTTTGCGCCAGTTCCATCATGATGACCAAGCGCTACAAGTTGAAGCCCGTGGAAAACGTGATCCGGGAGATCCGCGCGATCAAGGAGATCTGGCCGCGCCCCTTCATCGAATTCGCCGACGACAACTCTTTCGTAAACCGCTCCCATTCGAAAAAACTGCTGCGGGCCCTGGCCGACGAAGGCATCAAGTGGTTCACCGAGACCGACGTCGCGGTCGCCGACGATCCCGAAATCCTTGACCTGATGCGGGAATCGGGCTGCGCGGAAGTCCTGATCGGTTTCGAGAGCCCCACCGCATCGGGTCTGGATGGCGTCGAACTGAACAACAACTGGAAGCGAAAGCGTCTCGACGGCTACCGGGAGGCCATCCGCCGCATCCAGTCCCACGGCATCGCGGTCAACGGCTGCTTCGTGTTGGGGATGGACGGCGATACGGTGGACTGCTTTCCGGCGGTCCGGAACTTCGTCGAGGACAGTGGACTGTGCGAAGCCCAGATCACCGTCATGACTCCCTTCCCCGGTACTCCGCTGTACGCCCGGCTCCTTGAGGAAGGCAGGTTGCTGGACGACACGGCCTGGGAGAAATGCACGTTGTTCGACGTCAACTTCCAACCCAGCCGGATGTCGGTTGAAGAGCTGCAACACGGCCTCGTCGAACTGGCGAGCCAGCTATACACCACCGATGCCAAGGCCGGCCGCCGGAACGCTTTTCGCGACCACGTCCGCATGGCTCGGCAGCCCCGGCTCGAGGAGGCGGCAGCATGTATGGCAATACCGGCCTGACCGGCATGGGAGCCGGGATCATGGCGTACACGCTAACTCTCCTGCACAGGCAGACATCCGTGGAGATGACGGGGGACGCCCGTTTCGGCGTACGCGTCATCCGACTGGCGGCCACTAGCGCGGTTGCCCTGGGTCTGATCTGGGGCTTCCAGTTCGCGACCCTGCACACGCCCGCATTAGTGGGAATCTCTCTGGCGACTGGCTGGGCCTTGATGCCGGTTCTGCTGACCGCGAGCCTGCGCTGGCCGGTGGCTCGCTACGGCCTCGCCCTTCCCTCGACCCTAGTCGGCGTTGGCCTCATCGCAATTTGCCTGACGGCCCTGCCGACGGAATGGGGAGCCGCCCGGGTCGGCTGGTTGATTACCACTGCCGGAGTGCTGATGGGCGGAGTCCTTGGCCTCTGGTTCTGGTTCCGCCTGGCTCCGGTGCCCCCCTTTCTGGACGATCCCTTCAGTCCGGGTCGGTGGACCTTGGTGGCGCTCCATATAGTCCTCATCGTCGTCGGCCTGGCGTTGATCGGCTTCAGCCTGTCATCCCGGGCATGACCGACGCTGGGTCGATGTTGTCCACAGCAATTAACTTGTCGCAAGCGGTGGGCCCTTCGGACGCGCTGGCGGAAGAAATCTACGCCGCCCTTCTCCGGCCACCGCTTCGCCCTCGGAAGGTGATCCGATGAAAGTCAAATTTGGCGGCTCCACCGGGGACGTCAGGTATTTGTCGATTGCTCGGTTTGCGCCGGGTTCCGTGCGGTCGGTGAGCTCCATTTCGGCGGGGCTGAGCGGGTAGTCAGGATGGCTGACGTCCTCGGCGGCACACTGCGCGACCGGCTTGCCGTACTCGCTCAGGAAGGTGGGCGGCTGCAATTCCTTGGCGTGGCGCTCCAGCAATAACGTCGGGCGATGGCTCATGCCGCCCTGATTCCCCTAGCAGGGTCAGATAGTCATCGGCGCAAGTGGTTCGAACGCTTACCCGGGGCAGGTCGGGAGAAAGTCCCAGGCCGAGACTGGGCGGTGCGCCCTCGATGCGGCACGGCAGCGAGCTCAAGCGTGCCTACTTTTATTGATCTGTCATTTCGAGAACGCCGCCAGGCGTTGGTGGCAATCTCGTTGCCGTACACGACACGTTCCGCCCAACATGAGGGAAGCTCAGGAAATTTCGATGCCGACGGGGCAGTGATCGGATCCCATCACGTCGGGCAGTATGAAGGCATCGGTCAAGTTGGAGGCGAAATCGCTGTCGGTGAAGAAGTAGTCGATGCGCCAGCCCACGTTCCGTTCCCGCGCGCGAGTCACCTGGTTCCACC
>JAGWBI010000001.1 GCA_021295965.1 Dehalococcoidia bacterium
CTGCTGGCCAACACCGATCCAGCCGCTCCCCCACCGACGATAACAACGTCATATTTCATGGGTCCTCCTTAAACGCTTCGTCTTCTAACCCAGGATTCCCCAGTTTTAACTGATTCCGCTGAGGATAGGACGTTCTGGGATTTTTCCGATTATAAACCGGCATTCTCCATATCGGCCGACCAGCAGGTTCCGAAAAGGGTAGTTGGAGCTTATTGCCGGTCTTCGTTGCTTGTCAATCCTCTTTCGCTCCTGTACCAAGGGCGTCGGCACAACGTACGTCGCTTCAGGCCATTATCGGAAAACCGGCGCAAAATCGCTCGAACACCAGACGAGCGGGACATCGACCAGCTTCCGGCGCCGGCGGACAGTGCCTCGAAAACCGGCACCACTTCGAGCCACAGACCGGCCAGAAACACCATAAATCGGGCCTCTGCGGGCACTTTGGGCGAACCAGCTCTGGTGGGCTCCACCAGCCCCCGCCGGGGTGAGAAGGTCAGCTGCTACTCGGCGGTGTGCATAGCATTGGTTCAAACGAGCATTAAGTGTACATGGGGTTCTGTTTGGGAAGCACCCTATGCTGGCTGCAATTTCGGGTCGCGGGGAGGTGCAGCAGCCAATGGCCGGAGTACGATATTCCATCCAGTTCACGCCTGAGGAACGAGAGCAACTGAACCGGTTGATCCGAGGCGGCAAACCCTCGGCGCGCATTGTCACCAGAGCCCGTATCCTGCTCAAGATTGACGAAGGCTGGAAGGCTCCACAGGTGGCGTCGGCCCTGGACGTGGCCGAAGGCACGGTGTACCGGGTCAGAAGGCATTGCTGAGCGTGATCCAGCAAGCCTACGTGGAGGGTGTGTCCACCAGGACAGTGGACGACCTGGTCAAGACCCTGGGCTGTGATGGCATCTCCAAGAGCCAGGTGTCGAGGATCTGCGGGCAGCTGGACCAGATGGTGGATGCCTTCTTGGGCCGGCCCCTGGACGCTGGCCCGTATCCCTACGTGTGGTTGGATGCGATGACCCAGAAGGTCCGAGAAGGTGGCCGTCCGTCTCAGGCGGATGAACGTCAGCGTGGTGGTGGCCACCGGCGTCAACACCCAGGGTCAGCGTGAGGTCCTCGGCATGGACGTGGGGACCAGCGAGGGAGGCGCTTTCTGGCTGGCCTTCCTGCGCTCGCTGAGCGTCGTGGCCTAGTGGGGCGGAGTTGGTCATCTCCGACGCCCACCAAGGCCTGAAAAACGCCATTGCCACGGTATTCGCCGGAGCCAGACGGCAACGGTGCCGCCCCCACCTCATGGCCAACCTGCCGATCCGGGCGCCCAAGCAGTCTCAGCCGGGCGTGGCCGCCATGGTGCGCACCATCTGTCAGTAGCGCTCCCCCGAAGAGGTACGAGGCCAGGCGGACCGGGTAGTGGTACAACTCGAAGAGCATTTTCCCCGGGCCGCCGAGACGCTGGCAAACACCTTGCCCGACATTCTGGCCTTCACCGCCTTCCCGGTGTCCCACTGGCAGAAGCTGTGGTCCAACAACCCCCAAGGGAGGCTGAACAAAGAGATCCGCCAGCGTAGAACCTGTCCTCATAGGGTACGTGGTGGGCATCTTCCCCAATCGCGCCGCGACCCGCCGTCTGGTGGGCACGGTGCTGGCGGAACAACACGATGAATGGGCCGCAGTCATCGCTACCTCACCGTCGCCAATGATGCCGACACCGGGGCTTTACCAGCGGCCGACCTCCTGGAGGCCGCAGCCTGAGCAACGCCAACAAGGATGAGGCCCATTTAACTACTTGACGGGAAATGACCCAGAGTTCCCGCCGCAGAGGGCCTACTACGCCTCCAACGCGGACGGTTACGCTTCATTCAACACGGGAAAGCAGGCGTAGTGCGGTCCGTTGCACGGTTACACCAAAAATCCCCAACATCAAGCAAGATGGCGACCTCGGGATTACGCCGTTCTCACTTCGATTATCACCGTAGAATCTGAAAAAACACGGTCGGGTTCGCGGACGACTGGGCGCGCGCTGCATGAGCAGGGATGCACCCACCCCTACCCGCGGTTAGAACCAGGAGCATCACTGCCAAGGACCACACAAAGCTCAGACGTTCGACTGAGACAGGTCCGTCCCAACACATCGAGATACACCCAGCCACGTTATTATCATTTCCGGACGGAGACGCCGAAATGACCCTCACGCAGACGACAACGCGCTCGCTGGAAGCCCGGCGGGGTGACCTGGTGGAGTCCCTGCAGCAGGGCCGCCCGCACGTGCTGACCGTAAACCTGCTTGAACTGCCCGCACGCTTCGCCAGCGCAGCAATGTTGTTCATTCAGGCAGAGATGGCCGCGAACGCCGGATTTGACGAACACTCGCACGAGCCGACCGGAACCTCGCCGGGCATGATGAATGCCTGGACAGGATCGATACCCAATTGCAACGCACCGCCGACGACCTGCCCCCAAGCCTGAAAACTGGCGCTGCCTGTTGGTATGCGGAACCTGTTGATAATCCTCAAGTCCGCCCGCACCGTAAGCGTCCCACCGCCGAGTCCTTCAGTTATTCCCATTGGCTTTCAAGACAATCGCTTCACTCTCCATCCTGGACAATCCGCGGATGATGGACATGGCCCTAAATCGCGTGGAACCCTACCCTGCCGCCACACCATCGGTCAGAATCACTTCCGAATCCGACAGGGTTTGGTAGCGATTCCCAAGGCCATGTTCTTCCAGAATCTCCCGAGCGTGGGAGCCCGGCTTGGGCGCGGGTATGCCCGGCCGTACCGGGGTGCGCGACAATCGCGGCGCGGGACCGCAGGTGGTCACCGGACCCAACTCGTCGTGGTCCCGAGTGATGCTGAGTCCGTGGGACTCCACCCAAGGGTCGGTCATCAGCTCCCTGACGTTGGTGATGACGCGCTGCGCGCCGATGCCGGCCGCGGACAGCCGCTCCACCCAGAACGCCACGCTGTTCCCCTGGAACCGCTCTTCCAGCGATGAAGCCAGGGCATCCCCCCGAAGGGTGTCTATGCCGGAGAGTCCATCCAACGCTGACAGTCCGGATAGGGCGGTTTCCGGCGCTCCAACAAAGAACCAGCCGTCACTGGCCTGGTAAGCCCGATGCAGCGGGCCGGTGCCCAGGGCGTCCTGCCCACTGGTCTCGTTCCACTCTTTGCCCTCGTAAAGCTGCATGAAGGGCGATTGCAGCGTCATGGCGGTGTAGGCCAGGGCCGAGTCAATGTGCTGCCCTTCACCGGTGCGCTGCCGGTGCAGCAAGGCCAGGGCCACCCCGTAGGCGCCCATGAAACCCGTTCCGTAGTCGTTCACCGGGTTGGGCTGCGACTCGGGCATACCATCACCGCCGAAGCGACGGGTCATACCGGCGGTGGCCTGGGCAAAACCTTCGTGACCGGGGCGCTCCGCCCAGGGGCCGATGTGTCCATAGGCGTTCAATGAAGCGTAGATTATGTCGGGCTTGCGCTTTCTCACCTCCTGGTAGCCCAGGCCCAACCTCTCCAGGCTGCCGGCTCGATAGTTCTGGGCCACCACGTCGGCATCCTCCAGCAACTTCCAGAAAACGTCGCGCCCCTGTTCGGATTTCAGGTCCAACAGGATGCTGCGCTTGCCCCGATTGATGTCGTTGTGCCGGGCGACGGTGGAGCCGCGTCTGGGGTTATCTATCTTGATGACATTAGCCCCGTACTCGGCCAGCGTACGGCCCATGGTCGGGCCGGCCAGTATGATGCAAAGGTCCAGCACCTTCACCCCGTCAAGGGCGGAGCGCATGACATTCTGGGGCGAGGAGGGCTCAGCGGGCGGGCGAGGCTTGAGTTCCGCGAGAATTTCTTCCCGATGCTGGTCGGGAACGGGAGCCGGACCGCGCACTCGGCCCGGCGTAAGGGACATCCGGGCGTTGATACCCGGCTGCAGCATCTTGCCGTAGGTGGGATCGTCAACCTCCACCACCATCTGGGAGGCCCGGGCGTGGGGATGGTCAAACCACTCGGCGCTGGTGCGGCACACCGCCCCCTCGCTCCCCGCCTCAGCGATCAGGTCTTCCCACTCCTGCGCCGTCCGCGTCAGGAAGAGATCTCGAATCCGCCGCTGGGCCTCGGCACGGAATTGAGGGACGTCCAGGGGCCGGTCGAAATCGGTAAGACCTTCGTCATCCCAAGATGTAATCCCGGCGGCTTCCACGAATTGCCGGAAGTTCTGGTTGCCGGGGCCGCCGAACCGCACGTACTGGCCGTCGCTGCACTGGAAGATACCGCCCCACAACTCTTGCAGTGCTGGGATCGCCGGCGGAGCGTTGTGCACCCGCACTCCGAAACGCCCGATGGACTGGAACATGCTGTCAAACAGGGGGACTTCTATGCGTTGCCCCACGCCATCGCGCTCCCGGGCGTTCAGTGCGACGGTGATGGCCACCACCGACTGGAAGGCCCCATAGACTGAGGCGATGGGAATGGCCGTGTAAACCGGACGCGGGCTGTCGGCATCGGGCGGGCGGAAGGTGGCCGACGCCGCTCCCACCACTCCTTCGTAAGCCGGCATGGCTGCTCGGGGATCGTCCGACGCGAATCCCGGTATGGAGCAGTAAACCAGGCGGGGGTTGGTCCCAGTCATCTCCTCGGGACCCAGCCCCAGCCGGTCCATGGTCCCGGGACGGAAGTTCTCGACCACTACATCCGCGCCCTGTATGAGGGACCGGGCAATGGCCAAGTCATCGGCCTGCTTGAGGTCCAGGGTGATGCTCCGCTTGCCTCGGTTCCACGTCGAGTTGGCCGGAGTCTCCCAGCGTGGTCCGCCGGGAGGGTCAATCCGCACAACGTCGGCGCCCTGATCTGCCAGCAACATCCCCGCCAGCGGGCCGGAAATATACTGTCCAAAGTCAATCACCCGAATGTGTTCCAGTGCTCCTGCCATATCTGGACCTTCCACCTCATTGCAATAAAGATTGGCTCCTACAACTGAGCGCACGCTAACACTACGGGTATGAGGGGTCAACCGCTGGCATCCCAAAATTGACCCTCTCGGTATGGGTTACTATAATCGGCAGAGCCAAAGCAGTAGCGGGTCTTTACTCAGGCAACGGGAACCGTGTCTGCTGGGTTCACTGAGTACGCAAGGAGGACTTTCATGGTCGAACAGCAGGCAGCGGTCCTGAGCCCCGAGGCTCTGGTAGCGGAGTTCCAGAAGAACGGTGTCACCCATGTGGTGACAATTCCTGACAGCGAGACCAACTACCTGTACGAGTTGATGAAAGAGGAGCCCTGGCTGGATATCGTCCCTGCCTCCCGGGAAGGCGAAACCTTCGCCATCTCCCTGGGGCTGCTGATCGCCGGCAAGACGCCGGTGGTCCTGATCCAGAACACGGGCATGATGGAATCGGGCGACTCCATCCGGGGTATGGCCCTGGACTCCGGGTTCCCCCTGGTCATGGTGGTGGGCTATCGCGGCTGGAACCGCCACGGTGTCATAACCGACTCGGCGGCACGCTATACCGAGCCGTTCCTCAACGCCTTTCGCATCAACTACTATCTGGTGGAGCAGGACGCCGACAGTCCACGCATCTCCACGGCCTTCGAGGAGGCCCGAGCCACCAAGCGGCCGGTTGCTATCCTCGTGGGTGACGAATACCACGGGTTTAACCGCTAGCCGGATAACCCTTAGCAAAGATTATTGTTCCGTCGGCGCCCTGCCCGACGCAGTCCGTCTCCTTGGGATAGGGTGAGGTACAGAGCAAGCAAGATCCACGCAACGGAGGCAAAGCATGATTCATGCCGAAGACGTATTCCGAGTATTCCAGGAGCACCGGGGCGATGCCATCGTCATCCCCACCGGCACCTCCGGTCGCCACTGGCGGGAATTCACCACCAACGAGAACCGGGACCTGAACCTGGGCGGCGCAATGGGCCAGACCACTTCGGCGGCCTTGGGACTGGCCCTGGGACTGCCCGATGAAAAGGTGGTGCTGTTCGATTCCGAGGGCGCGCTGCTGATGAACATGGGGATACTGGCCACCATCGCCGGCAAGAAGCCGAAAAACCTCTGCCACATCTTGTTGGACAATGAGTGCTACGCCACCACCGGCGGGCAGCCGGTTCCCAACGCGCAGGAGATCAACTACGCCGGTGTCGCCAAGGAATCCGGTTATTCCGCCGCGTACAGCTTCGAGGATTTGGAAGAGTTCGCCACCAATGTGGAACAAATAATGCAGGAAACCGGCCCGGTTTTCGTCGCCATCAAAGTTGTGCCGGAGGTTGAGAACGAGCCGATAGGTATGCGAGTGCGCGTCCCAACCCGCAGCCGCGCCGAGACCATCCAGGACTTGCAGACAGAGCTGGGCATTAGCGACAGTTAGTGTCAGAAGCTGTGTACGTTCAGGCGGGCATCTCGCCTGAACGTCCGGCAAAAATCTCCCTCCTCAACAAAACCAGGGTGGCGGAGGTGATAATCGAGGTCGGAGCAATGTATTGAGTAGTCGTCGACATCGGCAGTCGGCGAGCGGTACTGCCCGAATGGACTAGCATGGCGTGGCGGCGACAAAAAGCGACGGATGAACAAGCGACTGCAGGCACCCATAACGGCTGGCCAATAGGGGCGCAATTCCCTCAAGGCTCCGCACCCCGATTCTCGGGCTGGTCATGGGCGCTTGGTCCAGACCGCGAGTATAAGCAGCGGCGCCTGGAATGACACCCGTTCAATATTTCCGCAAGTCCGGCTGGGGCGCTCCGATCAACTGACGACGTGCGACCGACCAAACTCGAGTTGCCGCCATTTGAACGGACGCGCGATCTGCGCCGATGACTTTGACGCCTAACCCGTTGCCATCGGGCAACAACGAAGCGCCGGCATGGGCACCGACCCCAGGCACGCACCATTCACGAACCAGGTCTAGAACGGCCCGCGCCAGCCCCGCATCACACAGCACGAAAATTGACGCGAACGTATGCCACCCGCTACCGTTTGTTGCGGAAGGGTCCGGCGAACCCAAGACGGCCATACTCATCGGGTCGCGGTTGGCTGGATCAAGGTCGAAGGCTTCTCGATATACTGCGTGCTGTTGTTGCCGAAAGACCGCCAATCGGCTACTGATCCTTCGATACCCAAACGCCTCTCCGCCGGCCACTCGACCCGGTGTTATCACGTCGCCGTAAACCAAAGCGGCGCCCGGTTCGACGGTGATGGTGGTGCTCTGAACCAGCTTGGCGTTACGGAACGGTATAAGCGGATCGGGCAGGTATTCCAGATAGCCGTCGCGACCGACACTGAGCGCGACCCGTTGATCGGCTTGACCGTGCGCCATCGTATGTATTTTGGTGGCGCTTTGAGTCGTCACGTGGGCTCGCGCCCCCGGACCAACGGTGACGGAAATATCCTGGCGATCGTTTTCCAACAGACCGCCCGTGGGATTAGCCAGAAACACATGGGCCATGTCAGGCGCGCCGTCGTCGGGGTAAAGGGCCTGCTGGACCAGCAGAGGCGGGCGCGTGCGTAGCCGAGTCAAGCGTGTGCGGCCGGCCCGCTGTTCCAGTACCAGCTCCGCCAGGCCGTGTTGCCCCGGTGGGCCGTTGCTAACAGGTTGTCCCTTCACCGACAGCATTTACGATCCGGTCCAGCACATGTTCCAGGCCCTCGCCAGTGCGGCAATTGGTGAAAACGTAGGGCCGGGACCCGCGAACCGTACCCAAGTCGCGGCGCATCACTTCCAAGTCCGCGCCCACGTAAGGAGCCAGGTCGGTCTTATTCACCACCAGCAGATCAGTCTGTGTTATGCCCTGTCCGCGCTTGCGAGGGATCTTGTCGCCGGCCGCCACGTCGATTACGTAGATCTGGTAATCCGCCAGGGCGGGGCTGAAGGTCAGTGTCAGGTTATCGCCGCCGCTCTCGATCAACGCTATGTCGGAGTCGGGGTAGGCATCGGTCAGCTCTTCCACGGCCAGCAGGTTCAGGCTGGGGTCTTCCCGGACCGCCGCATGGGGACAGGCTCCCGTGGCGACGCCGCGGATGCGCCCGATGTCGAATACTCCCCGCAGAGTATTGGTCACATGCTCGGCATCTTCCCTGGTGAAGATGTCGTTGGTAATGACTACCGGATGCCATCCTCGCTCCAACAGCATGGGTACCAATTTCTCCACCAGCGTCGTCTTGCCGGAACCAACCGGGCCGCCGACGCCGATTCGCGGAACTCTGTTCATCGGTTTTCTCCTGTTGCCGGATCCACGTCAACTGGCGAACATGCGAACCTCGTCATGTTGATGCAACATGGAGGCGATGTCGGCCTGGGGCGTGAACGATGTCATATCCTGCCAATGCCGAGCTTCGATTTCTGAAACCATATCGGCCACCGGCTCGTGCAGTGAGTACAGAATTTGCTGGGCCTCGGAATGGGTCAACGGGAGCAATCTTTGCGCCGCTCCCAGCACCCCCACCGCAAAGCTGTGGCAAAACCCCAGCAACGCCGTCGCTCCGTCGATCCCGGCGGCATGGGCCACCACGCCGAGAGCCACGGCGCCCGTGCCCGGCGTCTCCCGGTCCCCCACCAACTGCCGGAAATGGGTACAGACGGATGATCCCACTCGGTGGGCCAGCAGGGGAGTCGTTTCGTCCAATATGCGGCGGCCGGCGAGACAGGATGCCAGTCGCAATTCCTCGGGCAACTTCATCGAATACAGGTGCCAGTCAATGTCGGACGCCGTTTTCAGATCTCCCATTTGGGCTGCGGCACGGGCGTTGACCAACGCCACACCGTCCGAGGGCAGGACCGACCAGACCAGCAAGCTACGCAGGTATCCCTCCACTTTGCACGCCCCACGGACCCATCCGCGCGACACCATGCTCTCCAGGCCGTGGGAGTGGGCATACATCCCCGACGGGAAGAAAGAATCGGCCAACTGCAAAGCGGTAAGAAAGCGCTGAGCCGAGTCGCTGGTCATGTCCGCTCCCACTATCAGACCAGGAAGTGCAGTTGGGCGAGGCTGAGGCGTTCCGCCGGCGGCACGGTGGCGATCTCTCCGTCCACGCGCACCGTGTAAGTGTCCGGATCTACTTCGATCACCGGCATAGCGTCGTTGCGGACCATCTGCCGCTTGGTGATGGTCCGGCAGCCGCGCACCGGCTCCACCCGACGGGTCAGGGCCAAATCCCGGTGGACCCCGACCTCGTAGGCCGCGCCGGACACAAAGGTGAGGGAGGTGCTGCCAACCGCTTGGCCCAAGGCCCCGAACATGGGGCGGTAGAAGGACGGCTCGGCGGTGGGTATTGAGCCGTTGGGGTCGCCCATCGTCGCCCAGCAGATCATTCCGCCCTTGATGATCATTTTCGGCTTGGCCCCGAAACTGCCCAGCGGCCACAGGACTAAATCGGCCAACTTTCCCGGTTCCAGCGACCCCACCAAGTGTGAGATGCCATGGGTGATGGCTGGATTGATCGTCAGTTTGGCCAGATAGCGCAGAACGCGGAAGTTGTCGTGTTCCGGAGAGTCTTCAGGAAGCTTGCCCTTCATTTGGCGCATCTTGTCGGCAGTTTGGAACAGGCGCGTGAAGTTTTCTCCGACCCGTCCCATAGCCTGCGAATCGGACGCGTACATGCTGATGACGCCCAGGTCATGCAGCACGTCCTCGGCGGCCATCGTCTCCGGACGAATCCGGCTCTCGGCGAATGCCACGTCTTCCGGCACCCGAGGGCTGAGGTGGTGGCACACCATCAGCATGTCCATGTGCTCGGTCAGGGTGTTGACGGTGTAGGGGCGGGTCGGATTGGTGGAAGACGGCAGCACGTTCAACTCGGAAGCGATGCGGATGATATCGGGCGCGTGTCCGCCGCCGGCTCCCTCGGTGTGGTAGGTGTGGATGGCGCGCCCGTCGATGGCCGCGATGGTGTCCTCGACGAACCCGGCTTCGTTCAGCGTGTCGGTGTGGATCGCCACCGGTATGTCGAAACGGTCGGCCACCGACAGACAGCAGTCAATTGCCGCCGGCGTGGTACCCCAATCCTCGTGAAGTTTGAGGCCGCTGGCTCCGGCCCGTAACTGCTCCTCCAAAGGCGCGGCATCGCTGGCGTTGCCCTTGCCCAAGAGGCCCCAGTTCATGGGGAACGGCTCGGCGGCTTCCAACATGCGGGCGATGTTCCAGGGGCCGGGCGTGCAGGTGGTGGCGTTGGTGCCGTCGGCCGGCCCGGTTCCGCCGCCGATCATCGTGGTTATCCCGTTGGAGAGGGCGTGGTACACCTGCTGGGGCGCGATCATGTGGATGTGCGAGTCGACGCCACCGGGGGTTGCGACAAGGTGCTCGCCGGCGATTACTTCTGTCCCTGGCCCCACCACCATATCCGGATGCACGCCGTCCATCACGCCTGGGTTGCCCGATTTTCCAATCGCGACGATATGGCCGTGACGCACTCCGATGTCGGCTTTGATGATGCCCAACACCGGGTCCATGATGATTGCGTTGGTTATCACCAGGTCCAACGCGCCGTTGCGGTTGGTTATCTCTGAAGCTTGCCCCATGCCGTCCCGAGCCGATTTGCCGCCGCCGAACACCAACTCGTCGCCGTGGGCGAGGAGGTCCTGCTCGACCTGGCAGACCAGCGATGTGTCGGCGAGGCGGAAACGGTCCCCAGCGGTGGGGCCGTAGAGTTCCACGTACTGGCGGCGGCTGATTCGGGCCATGCTATGCCTCGTCGGTTGGGTTTAATTCGGCAGTTGGTTGATTGGCGAAGCCGCGACGGGAGATCAGATCCATTGCCCGCTCACGGACGGCCGGGGAGTCCAGACTGCCAACGGCGAGGCCGTTGAGACCCCGGACTCGGCGCGTACCCCCGATGGCAACCAGTGGAACGTCCTTGCGGTCGCCCGGTTCAAAGCGTACGGCGGTTCCGGCAGGGACATCCAACCGCATCCCGAAGGCCGCGTCGCGGTCAAAGCGCAAGGCCCGGTTGACTTCGAAGAAGTGGAAATGGGAACCGACCTGGATGGCCCGGTCGCCGGTGTTCCAGACGGAAACGCTCCCGGTGGGCCGCCCGGCGTTTATCTCAATGGGTTCGTCGGCGATGATGTAGTGATCTGTGGGGTTGCTCATAACGCGCCTGTCATCCAGGTATTTAGACTATGGGGTCGTGCACGGATACGAGCTTGGTGCCGTCGGGGAAGGTGGCTTCCACCTGTACCAGATCAACCAGTTCCGGGACACCTTCCATCACGTCTTCGCGAGACAGTACCTCCCGGCCGAGTTCCATGACCTCGGCTACGGTCTTCCCATCTCGCGCTCCCTCAAGGATCGATTCGGTAATTAAGGCTACCGACTCCGGCACGTTGAGTTTCAGGCCGCGACCCTGACGCTTGCGGGCCAAATCGGCAGCGACGTAGATGAGCAGTTTTTCCGATTCGCGTGGGGTGAGCATCATGGCGCGTCGCCTCTGGCATCAAAGGGTGGACAGGTAGCGGGAGACTTCATAGTCGGTGACCTCGGAACGGTACTCGTCCCACTCCAGCTTCTTGTTTTCGATCAGGCTGTTGAACACGTGGTCGCCCAGGGCCTCGTAGAGCAGCTCGCTGGTCTCCGCCAGGTTGATGGCCTCGCCCAGGCTGGATGGCAGGGTGCGGATGCCCAGCGACTGGCGACGCTGCGGCGACATCTCCAGCACATTGCCGACCACCGGCGCCGGCACCTGGTATTGCTCCTCGATACCCTTGAGGCCGGCGGCCAACATGGCGCTGAAAGCCAGGTAGGGATTGCACGACGGGTCCGGAGCGCGGTACTCGATGCGGATGGACGTTTCCTCGCCCCGCTCGTAGCTGGGCACTCGGATGAGATCAGACCGGTTGACGTGGGTCCACGAAACGTACACCGGAGCCTCGTAGCCCGGAATCAGGCGCTTGTAGGAGTTGACCCACTGGTTGGTCACCAGCGTGATTTCGGGCGCGTGGGCAATCAGTCCCGCTATGAACTGCTTGCCCAATACGGAAAGATACTGCTCATCGTCGGCGTCGTAGAAACGGTTTTCTTCCCCGGCGAAGAGGGACTGGTGCAGGTGCAACCCGGATCCGTTGATCCCGGAGACGGGTTTGGGCATGAAGGTGGCGTACACGCTTTGAAGCTGCGCCAGTTCCTTGATGACCAATTTCGCCGTCATAAGGTTGTCAGCCATGGTGAGAGCGTTGGTGTACTCCAGGTCGATCTCGTGCTGGCTGGGCGCGCCCTCGTGGTGGGAGTATTTTACGGGTATGCCCATTTCCGCAAGGTTGAGCACCGTGTCGCGACGTAGTTCGGAGGCCGGGTAGCTGGACAGTTGGTCGAAGTAGCCGTCGTGATCCAGCAGTTCCGGCACGGTGGCGTTTTTCAGGTAGAAGAATTCCAGCTCGGCCCCGACATTGTAGGTGAACCCCATTTCCGCCGCTTTGTCCAGGTTGCGTTTGAGGACCTGGCGCGGGTCCCCGGGGAAGGTCTGGCCCCGGGGTTGGCGGATGTCGCAAAACATCCTGGCGACCGCGTTCTGGCGCGGTCGCCAGGGCAGAAGCGTGAAGGTGGTCGGGTCGGGATAGGCCCTCATATCGCTCTCATGGTGGCGGGCGAACCCGTCGATGGCGGCGCCGTCGAAACCCACCCCCCGGTCCAGAGCGTCCTCCAGGTCGTCAGCGGTTATTGCGAAACCCTTCAGTTTGCCCAGAATGTCAGTGAACCAGAGACGTATGAACTTGACGTCGTTTTCTCGCGCGGTCTTCAGCACGAAATCCCGTGCCGCGGATGTCTCAGTCATCATGATTAATCCTCGCGTATCGCGTTCTGCGTCGGTGCCTACACCGCCACATACTCCCGGACCAGGTTGTGGTCGAGGTCGCGGGCGGTGCCTTCCAGAACTATGGCTCCCTTTTCCATCACGTAGCAGTAGTCGGCTATACCCAGGGCGAAGTCCAGGAACTGCTCCACCAGCAAAATGGTGGTTTCCTGTTGCTCTCGCAAGCGGTGCAGCAGGTCTTCGATTTCCTGAACTATCGACGGCTGGATGCCCTCGGTGGGCTCGTCCAGCAGGAGCAAGGCAGGACGCCGGATCAACGCTCGGGCCAACGCCAGTTGCTGCTGCTGACCTCCACTCAACGTGCCTGCTACCTTCCTCGGGTTGATCTTCAAGGCCGGGAACAGGCTGTACATCCGCTCGATGGCTTCCGGTTTCCCCTTCTTTTCGGGGAAAGCCTCCAGGCCCATCAGAAGGTTTTCGTTCACGGTCAGGTAGGGAAAAATATGCCGGCCCTGGGGTACGTATCCGAATCCCGCCTTCGCCCGTTTGTGGGGCGCCCACCGCGTCATGTCGGATTGGCCGAATCGGACTTGACCGGACCGGGGGGTCAGCAGTCCCATTATTGCCTTGAGCAACGTGGTTTTACCCACTCCGTTGCGCCCCATCAGGCAGACCACCTGGTTCTGCGGAACGTCCAGGGCCACGTTGGACAGCACCAGGCTCTGCCCGTACCCTACGGACAGATCGTTAATGGCTAGGAAAGGTTCTGAGTAACGCATGGTCATCCTGTCGATCAATCGACGCCCAGGGCGACTGGTTCGCCCGCTTCGCGCTGGCCGTTCAGTCTGCCGGCTTCCGGCCTCTGGCTGCGGTTGTTGCCCAGGTAGGCCCGGATTACTTCCGGGTCCTGTTGCACGTCTTCCATGCCTCCCTGGCTCAGCACCTTGCCCAGGTGCAGCACGGTTACGGTCTGGGCGAACTGGCGCACGAAATCCATATCGTGTTCCACAACCAGCACTGAGCGTTCCCCGCCGATGGATTGCAACAGTTCGCCGGTACGGTCTCGCTCGCGCCGGGTCATGCCCGCCACCGGCTCGTCCAGCAGGAGCAGTTTCGGTTCCTGCACCAGCAACATCCCGATTTCCAGCCACTGTTTTTCGCCGTGGGACAACCCGCCCGCCACATCCTTGGCGCGATGGGACAGACCCACCTGTTCCAGCGTGTCCATGATGCGGTCGCCTTCGCCCCGACGCAGCTTGCGCGCTAGTCCGGTGACCTTACTGCGGAAACCCAGCATTACCTCCAGGTTTTCATAGACCGTCAGGCTCGCATATACGGACGGCGTCTGGAACTTCCGGCCCACGCCGAGGCGGACCAACTGGTGCTCTTGCCGCCGGCCCAGGTCGATGCTTCCATCAAAGATGATCCGACCTTTGCTGGGTTTCGACTTGCCGGTGATTACGTCGATCAGCGTTGTTTTGCCCGCTCCGTTGGGGCCGATCAGGAAACGCATTTCCCCGTATGCCATGGCGAAATTCAACTCGTCCAGCACGGTGAACCCGTCGAAGCTCACCGTCAGGTTCTCCACCGACAGGATGGGTTTACTCCCGTCGGGTACCGGAACTGGTCCATTGGAGCTGGCCGCGCCGGCTGGCAGATTTGATCGACTGGTGGTCATGTCCTCCCTCCGGGGATGCGTTCGCGTATCGCTCTGCGCGCCTGCTCGCGCGACAACCACCAGGGACGCCGCCAGCCCTCGCCGCGCAGCAGGCCCATGATGCCTGCCGGGAACAGGAGCACCGCGCCGATGAACAGCAGGCCCAGGAAGTACTGCCAGATGGCGGGGAAGGACTCGCTCAGGCCGCTCTTGGCGCCGTTCACTACGATGGCCCCTAGTATCGCGCCCAGCAGCACGCCGCGGCCACCAACTGCAACCCAGATCGCAATCTCAATGGAAGGCACAATGCCCATCATGGTGGGCGAGATGATGCCCACTTGCGGCGTGAACAACGCTCCGGCCACGCCGGCCATGCCGGCGGATAGCGAGAATACCAGCGTTTTGAGAACAGCCGGGTCGTAGCCCGAGAACCGCACCCGGTTTTCGTCGTCACGCATGGCCACCAGCAGCCGGCCAAGTCGGGAGGCTATGAGCCACCAGCAAAGCAGGTAGGCGACGGTCAGCGCCCCAACGCTGACGTAGTAGAGGATTAACTGCATCGAAGGCGCGTTCAGCGAATAGCCGAATATGGTGGTGTAGTTGGTGATGCCGTTGGTGCCCCCGGTGTACGCCTGCTGCCCGATGAACAGGATGCTGACGATGAGCGCCAGTGCCTGGGTGATCAACGCGAAATAGACGCCGGTGATGCGGCTGCGGAAAACCAGATAACCAAGGGCGCCACCCAATACGGCCGGCACGATGAAGGTCATTGGTATGGCGAACCAGGCGTACTTGAAGGGCGCCCAGAAGATGGGCAGCTCGGTCAGTCCGCTCCAGAACATGAAGTCCGGCAACTTGCCTGCCGCCGACTCCAGCTTCAGGAACATTGCCATAGCGTAGCCGCCCAGCCCAAAGAAGACGCCGTGGCCCAGGCTCAGCATCCCGGCGTATCCCCAGATCAGGTTGAGGGACAGAGCCAGCATGGCAAAGGTCAAAAACTTGCCCAACAGCGCCACACGGAAATCTGACAACACCAGGGGAGCCAGTAGCAGCACTGCCAGCATGATGGCTGGGGCCAGCCACTGGCCGATCCGGTCGTTGACCATAACGGGAGCGGAGGCGTTCCTCACCGCGCTGATGATTGTTGATCCGGTCGCCATCCCCACTACCTCCCCTTGGCCCGCATCAGCCCGGCCGGTCGCCATTGCAGGAACAGGATCACCATGGCGAACACCAGCACCTTACCAACCACGGCGGTGGTGCCGAACTCGAACATGGTGTTCAGCATCCCGATAATGAAGGCAGCCAGGATGGTCCCCGGAACCTGTCCCAACCCGCCCAGGATGACCACGATGAAAGCATCAACAATATAAAAGGTGCCCAGGGACGGCCCGATGGGGCCAATCAAAGTCAGCGCGCATCCGGCGATGCCGGCCAGCCCGGAGCCCAATGCGAAGGTGAAGCTGTCAACCCGGCGCGTGGACACGCCCAGGCTGGCGGCCATCTCCCGGTTCTGCATCACCCCGCGCATTCGGCGTCCTTCGTTGGAGCGGTACATGTACCAGTAGAGTCCGCCGATGCAGGCTGTAACCAGGGCCAGGATGAACACCCGTTTCATGGGCAAAACAAGATCACCGGTTACTGAAAGGGCGGTTCCCAGCCACGGCGGAGCTACTACCTGCACGTTGGGCGCGCCAAAGATGGACCGGGCCAGTTGCTGCAGGAACAGCCCGACGCCCCAGGTCGCCAGCAGCGTGTCCAGGGGCCGGCGATACAGAAAGCGGATCAGCGCGTTCTCAACCAGGTAACCCGCCGCGCCGGCTACCACGAAGGACGCGGGAATGGCGATCAGGAAGGTTACTCCGGATTGGGGGTCGCCCGTGAACCTCAGAGCGGCCTGCTGGAGTGCGTACGTCGTGTACGCTCCGATCATGATGAACTCGCCGTGAGCCAGGTTGATTACATTCATCAACCCGAAGGACAGCGCCAGTCCCAATGCGATCAGCAGCAGGATCGAACTCAGGCTGAGCCCGTTGAACAGTTGTAGAGCCCAAACTTCCATATTGTGGCCATTGAGGAGTTTGAGGTGCAGGTGGTGCGGATGACATCCGGCTACAGGAGCCGCATATCATCCGCGATGTGTGTGGTTAGGTACGGTGCGTTATAAGATCGCTTCGGGAGTGCTGATTATTGGGCCAGTTCACGGAGGCCGGTGGCCCACTCGTAGGTGTCCAGGTACGGGTCGGGCACCACCGGGGCGCCGGAGTTCCAGACTTCGTCAATCTGCCCATCGCCCCGGACCTTGCCGATGCGGACGGTCTTGGAGACGTGTTGGTTCTCGTTGTGGATAGTCACCATTCCGCCGGGAGCCGCGAACTGGATGCCCTTGGCGGCTTCCTTGACCGCGGCGACATCGGTGCTACCGGCCTTTTCCACGGCGGCCTTCCACAGATACACGCCGAAGTAGCCGGCTTCGATGGGGTCGTCGGTTACACGGTCCTCACCGTACTTGGACTTGAAGGCGGCAACGAACTTCTCGTTCTCCGGAGTCTGGGTGGTCTGGAAGTAATTCCACGCCACCAGGTGGCCGGCGATGTTGTCCGCGCCGATGCCGGTGATCTCTTCTTCAGCCACACTCACGGAAACCGTGGGAAGCTCCTCGGGGGTGATGCCGGCGTCCTTGAGCTGCTTGAAGAAAGCCACGTTGGAGTCGCCGTTCAGCGTGTTGAACACCACGTCGGGCTCGGCGGCCTTGATCTTGGTGATGACGGTGCTGTACTCGGTGTGTCCCAGCGGGGTGTACTCTTCGCCCACGGCTTCGATGCCGGCGGCAGCCAACTGCTTGTTGATGATCAGGTTGGACGTGCGCGGGAACACGTAGTCGGAACCCAGCAGGTAGAACTTGGTCTTGCCCTCTTCCAGCAGGTATTCAATCGCCGGAACGATCTGCTGGTTAGTGGTGGCCCCGGTGTAGAAGATGTTCGGAGAAGTCTCCAGCCCTTCGTACTGCACGGGATAGAACAGCAGGCCATTGTTGGCCTCGAACACCGGCAGCATGGCCTTGCGGCTGGCGCTGGTCCACCCGCCGAAGACTACCGAAACCTCATCCTCTTGCAGCAGTTTGCGAGCCTTCTCGGCGAAGGTAGGCCAGTCTGACGCGCCGTCCTCGATGACGACCTCTATCTGCTTGCCCATGACGCCGCCGCTGGCGTTGATCTCCTCAATGGCCAGCAGTTCGGCATCGTGCACGGCGGTCTCGCTGATCGCCATGGTTCCCGACAGGGAATGCAGGATGCCCACCTTGATGGTGTCGGACTCTGGCGCGGCGGCCGGCGCCGCGGGCGCTGCGTTGGCAGCCGGAGCGGATGTGGCTGCTGGCGCTGCCGGAGCGGGAGGCGGCTCAGAGCCGCAGGCGGCAAGCGCGAATGCGACCAAGACGCCGACCGCTCCAAGCGCGACGAACCGCGCCCAGGCCGGTACTACAGATAACCTCATATAAGACATTGCGGATTCCCCCCTACAGTTAATTCTGCTGGCGCTCTCACCCGTTGGGCCGCGTACCACCGCCGCCTGCGATTTCAGAACGCCAACTTTGTCTGCAAATAACCTAGTCCTCCGGTGTTACTGGCAAATTGCAAAGTTGTGACTTGAAAGTTTCCTCCGCGTAAACGTTGGGTAAAGCCAGCCTGGAACGCTGTGCCGGTTCGTCCGGCTGTTGGCGAGGATCCCGGAGGCAAATCGCAATCCCCGTAACCTGCTGGGCAGGGCCTTTTCAAAGTCGCTTTTGTCATTGCGAGCGCAGCGTGGCAATCTCGCGCCGGAAGCTGAGTTCGTACAGACCAGGCCATCCGACCTCACCCACGATTGTCGCGTGGCTACACTCCTCGCAATAACTTTGAAATGGCCCTGCCTGCTGAGCCATAGTGCTTGAAACGACCGTCTCCGGTTGGTACGGTACACATATTGAAAGCTTGTTTTTGATCTCCCTGCCGCCTGGCTAGACCCGAGGACGAACACCATGAGATATGATGTGGCAATTGTGGGTGCCGGTTCCGCCGGTTCAGTGCTGGCGGCGCGGCTGTCGGAAGATCCGGGTCGCTCGGTAGTGCTGCTGGAAGCCGGACCGGACTATCCGGATTTCGATCGACTGCCTGACGAGCTGAAATACGGGTTTGCCGCCGCTCCGACCCCGCCTGCCGCTCGGACCGCCGGCGGCCACCCGGTCTCTTTGACCTCCAACCCCCATAACTGGCAGTTCACTGCAACAGCGACTGATCTGGCGCGGCCTATGTTGGTGCCCCGAGGCAAAGTTACCGGCGGCTCCAGCGCCATCAATTCGTCCGCTTTTTACCGCGGCGTTCCGGAGGATTTTGACGCCTGGGCATCCTTGGGCAATGACCAGTGGAGCTACGAAAGCGTCCTCCCTTACTTCCGCAAACTGGAAACGGACATTGACCAGGACGGCGACTATCACGGTTCCGACGGCCCCATATTCGTGCACCATTCCAACCCGGATGCTTGGGGTGCCACCCAAAAAGCCTTCTTCAGCGCCTGCCGGGCCAGCGGCTTTGAACAGGCCCAAGACCACAACCATCCAGACTCCAACGGGGTCGGCCCAGGCATAACCAACAACCACAACGGAGTTCGCTTCAGCACCGCTCTGGGCTACCTGAGCCAGGCTCGCCATCGACTCAACCTGACAATTAGACCCAATTGCAACGTGCGACAGATTGTCTTTCATGGCAAACGCGCGACTGGCTTGCTGGTGGAGAGCGGGGGTGAAAATTTCACGGTGGAAGCCGACCAGATTATCCTCAGCGCCGGCGCGGTGGGTTCGCCCCACCTGTTGCTGCTATCCGGCGTGGGCCCCGCCACGCAATTGGAGCGGTTGGGCATTCGGGTGGTCCAGGACACCCCCGGCGTGGGACAGAACCTGAAAGACCACCCCAAGGTGTACGTCACCTGGGAAGCCTCAGACGATTTGGGTTCCTCCGCCAATCGGGGAGCCGGCGGCGCGACCCTGCGCCTCACCGCTCCCGGTTCCCATCTGAGGAACGATCTGAGCATCGGCTTTTCCGCCCCGGTCGTGCCACGGGTCAAGGGACCCCAGGCGCAAACGCCACGGGCAGAAGAAAGAAACGCAATCAGTCGGCACGTTGAAATGATGATCGCCCTGCTTTTGCCCGAAAGCCGGGGCGCACTGACGCTGACTTCCGCCGACTACCAAGTACAGCCGGCTTTGCACTACAATTACCTGTCCGAACCCTTTGACCGAGCGCGGCTGCGAGCGGGCATTCTCCTAGCCCTGAACTTGGCAGAGCGTCCAGAACTGGCGCCATTGCTGGGAAAACGGATTGAACCCGAAGAAAACGACCTGGTGAACGACCAGGTTTTGGATCAATGGCTGCTGCGGGAAGCAACGACCTACTCCCACATCTCATGCACTTGCAGAATGGGATCATCCAACGACCCTTTGGCGGTGGTCGATCAATACGGAAGGGTGCATGGCATGGAAGGGTTGCGCATCGTTGACACGTCAATCATGCCTGACCTGGTGCGCGCCCCAATCAATCCAGCGGTGATTATGATGGCAGAACGAGTGTCAGCCTTCATCAACTCCGACGAATAAAAATGGTAGGGGACGAAGGTTAGAGAATGCGCGGTGTTCGGGACTTCGGCCATACCAGAGTCTCCGACCACAAGAACCGCACTGATGGCGTCGAAAATGCGAGGGAGGACCGGCGAATGGCAGACCTGAATTTTGCGACCAACTCCGGCGACTACACCACGCTGAGCGGGGCGTCGATCGAAGGCTTCCGCGGCAGCCTGAACGGCGAGTCCCTGCTGTCCGGCGACGAGGGATATGACGCCGCCCGGCGGATCTGGAATGCCATGGTGGACAAGCGGCCCGCTCTGATCGCCCGCTGCAGCGGTACCGCCGACGTGATCAAGTCCGTCAACTTCGCCAGGGAGTACGACCTGCTTATTTCGGTACGCGGCGGCGGCCATAACTTCCCGGGCAACAGCGTTTGTAACGACGGACTGATGATCGACCTGTCCCGAATGACCGGCGTGCGGGTCGATCCGACGGCTAAAACGGTCCGGGCACAGGGTGGGACAAAGTGGGGCGCCTTCGATCACGAGACCCAGGCTTTCGGCCTGGCTGCGCCCGGCGGCACTGATGTGGACACCGGCATCGCAGGCCTCACCCTCGGAGGCGGTATCGGATGGCTGTCCGGCAGCTACGGCCTCAGTTGCGACAATTTGATTGCCGCCGACGTGGTCACCGCCGACGGGCGGATGCTCACCGCCAGCGCCGATGAAGATCCGGACCTGCTCTGGGCCCTGCGCGGCGGAGGCGGCAATTTCGGCGTAGTCACCTCTCTCGAGTACCAATTGCATCCCATCGGTCCAGCGGTGCTGGCGGGCTACCTGGTGTACCCATACCACAAGGCCCGGGAATTTTTCCCCCTCGTCGGCGAGTTTGCCAGCAGTATGCCCGACGAAATGAACCTCATCACCTTCCTGACCACCCTCCCGGATGGCGGTGGAAAGGCGTGCAGCATCCTGCTCTGCTACTACGGCTCCATGGAAGAGGGAGAGCGAGTGATCCGGCCGTTGCGGGAGTTCGGCCCTCCATTGTCCGATGGCGTCCGGCCCATGCCCTATACCGAGGCCCAGAAGCTCGCGGCCGCGCCCCAGGGAAGATTAAACTACCTGAAGTCCCACTTCATGAGCGAAGTCGGCGACGACGCGCTGGACATCACTCTCGACTTCTTCGATCGGGTAACGTCGCCGCTTTCCAGCGTGCTGTTCCAATATCTGGGCAACGCCACCCGGCGGGTTCCGGCTGGCGAAACGGCATTCGGTCATCGGGGCGCATTCTGCGAGTGGGCCACCAACGGCGTCTTCCTGGACCCCGGGGAATCGGAGGTCCATATCCGATGGGTCAGGGATTTTGCGGCTGCGTTGTCGCCCTTTTCTTCGGGAGCCTACATCAACCAGGTCGGAACCGAGGCCGAGGAAGGTGAAGAGGAGATACAGACGGCCTTCGGCGACAACTTCCAGAGGTTGGCAACGCTGAAGCGGAAGTACGACCCTACCAACCTGTTCAGCCACAACCAGAACATCCGGCCCCGGATTTAGGTCCTATCGCTTGCGACGACGGGGACGAAAGTATATGGTTGCCGAAATTTCCACCCGACTGATTGGACTCTGGGCAGGTTGAAATGAGACTTGATGGCAAGGTAGCGATTGTAACCGGCGGCAGCCGCGGAATTGGCCGCGCCATCTGCCTGGGACTGGGCGACGCCGGGGCCAAGGTAGTCGTGGCGTCTCGAACCGAAACGGACAGGTCGGCGGGCACCGAGTACGAGAAGTACGGTTCGGGAGACATACGCGATACGGCCGGCCAGATTAATGAGCGCGGCGGCGCGGCGTTGCCGGTCCGCTGCGACGTTGCGCACCCCGAGGACATACAAAACCTGGTGGCCGCCACGCTGGACCATTTCGGGAGGATCGACATTCTTGTGTGCAACGCGGGCATGGACTGCGAGTCGCCAGTGGTGGATCTGGACGTGGAGCTGTTGGACCAGTGCCTGGCCGTCAATGTGCGTGGCCCGCTGCTCCTTTGCAAGTACGCGCTACCGTCCATGATCGCCCGGGGCGAGGGAGGGTCCATTTACTGCGTTACCTCCGGCTCAGCGAGGAACTATCGTGAGGGGCGCGTGGGTTATTCGATGAGCAAAGCGGCCCTGGAGAGAATGTTTTTCAGCCTGGCCGAGGAGGTCAGACCCCACAATATCGCCGTCAACGTCTTCGAACCCGGGAGGGTGGACACCTGGATGAACCGGCGGGGGGATTGGCCGGGAACCGCCCACATACCCATGGTCCAACCCGAGGCGCTGGCAGCGCCGGGAGTATGGCTGGCGGGCCAAACGGCAGAGACTTTGACCGCCGAGTTGGTATCAAGGGCCGAATTCGGCGTCACCTGGGGTCCGATTGCCGAGGCGACGGAGTGACATCCGGGCTTGAATACCGACGCTCCTCGGCATCGGGCCTTGGCCCGAAACTTCCGGGGCAACCACCGGCGTGACAGGTAAATTCGACCCATCGGAACGGAAGCGACCGAGGGTCAATATCGACAAATAAAGCGGGGCAGCATGGCGATCTATCGAATTTATTCCGACGACGACGGCGAAAGCCACATTGAGGACCTGAAGTTGGAGGAACACCCGGAGCTTGGGGCGCTGATCAATGTGTCCGAAGTGCGTGTGCAGGAGTTCGACGGGTCACGCCAAATGGACTTTCACCCGCTGCCCGAACGACGGCTGATCATTCATCTGTCCGGCGAGGTGGAAATAGGGGCCAGCGACGGCGCGAAGCGGGTGCTGCGGGCCGGGGATATCCGGCTGATGGAGGACGTCACCGGCAAGGGGCATTCCCACCACGACCTGACCCCTTCAGGCGCAGTGTACATCCTGCTGGATGACTGATCGACGCCACGCCTTACGTTGCGATGGTCGGAATGTCCAAGTCACGTACCAGGTTGGCAAATTGGGCCACGTCCTCATCTATAACTTGTTGTAGGGCGACCAATTGCCGGTCGATGTCGGCGGAGATGTAGTCGAAAACCTCAAACGCCTGTCGGGTCGGCGCAAAGTCGGCGTTGGCGACCACGGCGGTTAGTTCCGCCAGCTTGCGGTTCAGCCGCACCGGCAGATCCAACCGGTCGCGGGCGCCCCGGTACGCCGACTGGATCAGCCGGTCCTCAATCTCCTTTAATTTCCCTTTCACGTCCTCCGCTGCATCCGCTACGGTCTGCTCGGAGGGATGTCCCTCGGCTCGGTTCATCCATTGGTCCACCTGCTGGCGGACCCGGCGCAGTTGGTTGATGCCGTCGTGGGTCTCCGACACCCGGTCGCGAATTTGGATCAGGAACTGGAACTGAGCATCGAGATCATCCTGGCTGGCCGCGACGCGGGGGTCTTTGACGATACGGAATTCCCGGGTCTGGAATTCGTCACCCACTTGAAGCGTCACCTGGTAAGTTCCCGGTGACGCCAGAGGGCCAACGAGGGCGTCCTCGGTCGTCTTGTCTTCGGGCACCTTGCGGGCCGGCTGGTGGCGCATATTCCATACGAAGCGGTTCATGCCCGTCTCGGCCGGCGCCCGGGGTTCCGTGGCATCTTCTTCGGCCTCCGGGGGATTGCTGGAGAAGCTCTGTATGGTCTGACCACTCTGGTCCAGGATGCTCAGGGTTACCTCTTCGGGAGCATCCTTGAGATAGTAGTGGACCAGCACCCCGTCGGGTGGGTTCTCCCCAGCATCCCAGAACTTTCGCACCGTCTCGCCCCATTGGCCTTGCGACTCGCTGTACGTTACGTCCGCGCCCAGCCCGGCCCGGTAACTCTTGCCCTCGGTGGGCTTCCTATTCCGGAAGGGCGACCGGACCCGGTAGGTGTCCCGGGGTTGGAGCAAGGTGAAAGGCTGATCCGCCATCGTCGGCGTGAGTTGGCGCAGTTGGGTCAGGTCATCCAAAATCCAGAACGACCGTCCGTGGGTGGCGGCAATGAGGTTGCCGTCCTTGATTGCCAGGTCATAAACCGGAACGACCGGGAGATTGGCCCGCAGCGGCTGCCACGACTCCCCCTGGTTGAAAGACACGTAAACTCCGGTCTCGGTGCCGGCGTAGAGCTGGCCCGGGCGCGCGGGGTCCTCCCGTACCACTCGGGTGTAATCACCGTCAGGCAGGCCGGCGGTGATTGACGTCCAGGTCTGGCCGAAATCGGTGGTCTTATAGAGCATCGGGCGGGTGTCGTCCAGCTTGTAGCGAGTGGCCGCGATGTAGGCGGTGGCCGGGTCGTGGGGAGAGACCTCGATCATGCAGATGAGTGTCCAATCCGGTAGGTCGTCCGGCGTAACGGCGTCCCATGTTGCGCCGCCGTCGCGGGACAGGTGTACCAGCCCGTCGTCGGAGCCGGCCCAGAAGACCCCCGCCTCGTGGGGAGATTCCACAAAGGCGAAGATAGTCGCGTAAACCTCCGCTCCGGAGGTGTCCTTGGTGATGGGCCCGCCCGAAGGTTCCAGGGTGGTCGGGTCGTGCCGGGTCAGGTCGGGGCTGATCGCTTCCCAGGTAGTGCCCAGGTCGGCGCTGCGGAACACCACGTTGCCGGCGACGAAAAGGGTTCGCGGGTCGTGGGGCGAGAACGTAATGGGGTAGGTCCACTGGAAGCGGTACTTCATATCCTTGGCGCCCCAGCCGGTGTACAGTTCCGGCCATACCGTGATGATCCGCACCTGCCCGGTGGAATGATCATAGTGCAGGAGATTGCCGCCGCCGCCCGCCGAGCTGCCAATGGCCCCGGATATAACGGTGTTGGGATCCTCCGGGTGGACCGCGATATGGCCGCTTTCCGAGTTTCCGACGACGTAACAATCGCCCCAGGGGATGGCTCCCTTGTGGGTGCGCGAAGGCACGCTGATGGCGGTGTTATCCTGCTGCGTTCCGTAAACTCGGTGAGGAAACTGGTTGTCGGTGGTCAGGTGGTAGAACTGGGCCGTGAGCTGGTTGTAGATGCTGGACCAGGTCTCCCCGCCGTTGAAGGAGACACACGCGCCGCCGTCATTGCCCTCAATCATCCGCAGCGGATTGCTGGGGTCGATCCAAAGGTCGTGGTCGTCTCCGTGGGGCGTGGTTACACGGTTGAAGTTGCGTCCGCCGTCAACGGACTTCCAGCACTGGTAGTTGAGTATCCAGACCGTGTCCGCGTCCTGTGGGTCGGCGAAGACGTGCTGGTAGTACCAGGGACGCCCCTGCAAGTCCCGGTTGTCGCTGACCAACTCCCAGGCATCTCCGCCGTTGTCGGAACGGTACAGGCCGCAGTCCTCGGCCTCGATGGTGGCCCACACTCGCCCCGGCTTGGCGGGAGATACGGCGACGCCGATGCGCCCCTTGAGGCCGCCGGGCAGGCCGGGGTTGCCGGTGATATCGGTCCAGGTGTCGCCGCCGTCCACCGACTTGAAGATGCCGCTCTCCGGCCCGCCGCTGATGAGGCTCCAAGGGGTACGCCTGGTCTCCCAGATGGCGGCGTAGAGGATGCGGGGGTTGTTGGGGTCGAGGGACAGGTCCGCCGCCCCGGCATTCTCGCTACGGAACAGGATCTTCTCCCAGGTGTTCCCTCCGTCCCTGGAGCGGAAAACTCCCCGCTCGTCGTTGGGGCCGTAGGCGTGGCCCAGGGCCGCGACGTACACCAGGTCGGGGTCGGCGGGATGCACTCGCACCCGGGAGATGTGCCGGGTGTCGGACAGGCCCATGTTGGCCCAGGTCTGACCGCCGTCGGTGGACCGGTACACCCCGTCACCGTAGGTCACGTCCCCGCGGATGCAGGACTCGCCCATGCCGGCGTAAATCACGTTGGGGTCGGAAGGGGCGACTGCGATGGCCCCCACCGAGGCGGTGTTTAAGTGGCCGTCGGAGACGTTTTCCCAATAGGTCCCGCCGTCGGTGGTTTTCCATACCCCGCCGGCGCACGCGCCGAAGTAGAACACCATGGGGTTGACTGGGTCGCCAGTCACCGCCACCACCCGTCCGCCCCGGGGCGGGCCGATGCAGCGCCATCGGGCTGCGCCCAGCAGTTCCTGGGGTAGAAAAGGAGACGGGGCCTGTTCTTGCCGAGTTGCACTCGTCGTCATCGTAGCACCTGCCCATTCAAGGTCTGCACCTGCCGGGGAGTCCTGATACCCGCCGTCCTGGCGGACGCTCCCAGGGCAATTATCTTCTTGCGCACCGAAGCGTGTCGAGGGATTATACGTTTCGCCTGTCCTCCGGCATCAACGCCGACAGCGGGAGCTTGTCCAGACACCATTTGGGCAGCGGGACTTCCCTCTCGATAGCAGGCGTCGTAAATCCCCGGCAGCTCACCCTCGACTCACCGCTTCCTGGCCCAGCACACTCATCAGCCGGCTCACGTCGTCAAGACCATCCAAGTTTTCGAGCATCTCAAGCACCTGCTCGGTGTCGGCTTCGGAGCGGGCACGGCGGAAGCAGTCGCGTACCTTCGCGAGGAGCTGGTCCCGGGACATGGGGTTGGACACTGATCCGGTAAACGCGGAGCATTCGGCGCTGACGGTGGTTCCGCCTTTTAGTACGGCCGTGGCGAGGGTTGCGCCCGATTCGGGGCCTTCGGGTTCCACCCGCATCCGGCCCAGCATATCCTCCATGTCGGGAGAAAAGCGGCGCGCGTCGGTGAAAGTGTCGATACCCACCTGGCCGTCCAGCAAGGCGGCAGCGGCGCAATATTCCACGCTGAATTTGCCGTCCAGACCGCTGCGGGGCACCGGCCCCGAATGGCCCCGGCCCCGACGACGAATGGTCACCTGCTCGATGTCGTTGGGATCAAGGTTGTTCTGCTGGCGCAGGTTCAGCGCCGCTTCAATGGCGTTTTGCATATAGACCTGTGCCGGGAAACGCTTGATGTCGAAACCCGGCTCGATCAGCCGCCAGGACGCGCCCAAACCGCCGGTAGCAATGTCCCAGTCAAAATCGCCGCCGAACAGCGCGGCGGCAAAGCCCACCGGGGATTCCAGGGCCTCGTCGCTGGCGGTGTAGCCCATGCTGGCCAGGATTGCCGACTCGGCGCCCATCCTGGCGGCGTTGCCCGGGTGGGTGGACTTGACCATGGTGCCGGTGTTGGCCGTAAGGCCGCCGGTTCGAGAGGCTGCGATGCCCAGGGCCATCAGGGTTTGCTCCGCATCCAAGCCCAGGGTCTTGGCCGATGCCGCCGCGCCACCCAGGGGGCCCACCAGCCCGGGCGGGTGATAACCGGGCCTGGTGGCCGGCGCCGAAGCGGCGCGCAGCCGGCCCTGGATTTCCCAGCCCAACACGTAAGCGGTGACGACATGCTCACCCCCAACGTGGTGATGTTCCGCCAACGCCAGGGCCGACGGCAAACAGGACGAGGTGCCATGGGTGGGCGGAAACCCTTGTATCTCGTAGTCCAGACAGTGTCCAAAGACACCGTTGGCGAAGGCGGCAGCCGGCGGGTTGGTCCGGTAACCCCAGCCCACCACCGAGGCTTGGGGCGAACCGCCGGCGTCGCGCACGTAGCGGCCGATGATATCGGCCAAATCCTGCACTGAACCGGCGACCATGTTGGCCACGCCGTCAAGTATGGCGATTTTGGCGGCTTCCACCACCGGAGCGGGCAGGTCTCGGAAGCCGGTGTCAGCGATAAACTCGGCCAAGGTTCGGGTTGCGCTCATGGGTTACCTACCTGATTCTAACGTTGCATACGGAGTATAATGCGCTCAACCAGTTTTGGGGGTGCCCCTATGGCTAAAATCAAGCACATCGCCATCACTTGCGAGGACCCGGACGCGGTGGCGAAGTTTTACAAAGACGGATTCGATCTCTTCGAGGTCGCCCGCAACGCCCGGCAAATCCAGCTTTCCGACGGCGACATCAACCTGACCATCCTCAAGTGGAAAACTAACGAGGACGCCGACGTGGGCCCCAACGGCGAAAACTACGACGGCATCCACCACATCGGCTTCCAGGTCGATAACCTGGAGGAAACGGGAGCCAAGCTCCGGGAGATAGACGGACAGGAGATTGTCCGGCGGGAAGTGGCCGCGGACGGACAGCCGCGCCCGCCCCGCGCCGAGGAAAAGTGGTCCGGTCCCAACGGACAGGTTTTGGACATATCCGAGCCGGGGTGGCTCCACAAATTGCCCCTGGATTAGGGGGCCCATCGTACTGGTGCCGGCTGCGGATCACGCCGCCGTCAAACCGGGGGAGGCGAATTTCATGGAAGCAACTTGCGTCACGCATATCGGAATATGCGTGCGGGACATGGACCGGTCCCTGGCGTTCTATCGGGACATACTGGGAATGACCGTGCTGGGTGACCGCATGACCGACCCCACCGAAGGCGGTCGCCTCCACAACTACCTGCATCGACGACAGGCTCGCCGCTGGGTCAGCCTTGCCTATGGGGACGGCGCCACGCCGACCCTCACCCTTACCAGCCATCCCGGCGACGATCCCGACGGGGAACCCATCAAACTGGACATGGTGGGCATCAGCCATATCTCCTTCGGTGTCGCCAACGTGAAGGCGCTGACTGAGGAACTGATCAGCAAGGGCGTTGAGCTGGCCGGCCCGATCGATTCCTTCACCGGCCCTGCTGGAGACATCCGCAGCATCTACGTGTACGACCCCGACGGAATTCTGGTCCAGTTCAATACTCCGTAACCAAGGAGTGCATGCTTCCCCTTTCTCCTCGTGCAGGAGGGCAGAATAAGGCTATGTCGATTTCTTTCGCCGGTCAGCAATTTTAATGCGCCTTCGTAGGCCGGTTCATTACGCCTGGGTAATCGTGGCAATCGCCGCGATGATGGGGTTCATCACCTCTTCGGTCCGGTTCGCGGCTGCCGCCCTGGTGCCGCATCTCAGCGATCCGGCCGCGGGGTTCGGCTGGAGTTACGGCGCCATCACCCTTGCGTTCAGCCTCCAGTGGATAATCTTCGGGCTGGCGAGTCCTTATGTGGGATGGCTCGGGGACCGTTACGGAGTTCGCTGGTTCCTGCTGATTGGATCCCTGCTATTCATCGTCGGTATGTTGCTGACCGGCATCATGAGCAACCTTTGGCAGTTCTATCTCTACTTCGGCGTAATCCTGGGCGTCGCCTCCACCATTTTTACCGTGTTGCCGGTGTCCGGCATCACCCTGTGGTTCAGGCGCTACCTGGGAGCTGCAATGGGGGTCGTCTGGTCGTTCCAGGGGATTGGCGTCGTTGCGTTCCTTTTTCTGATTGGGGCGGCCTTCAGCGAGCTCGGGATAAGGTGGATCTTCTGGCTGCCTGGCATGGCGGGAGGGGCTCTGCTGCTCCTCATGGTCAAATTCTTTTACAATGGGCCAGCCGACATAGGTTTGCGACCATTCGGAGATCTTGGAGATGAACCGATTCAAAGGCCCAGGAGGGACGAATCGTCAAAGGTAAGGGCCAAAGTATTCATTCAACAAGCCAGGCGCACTGCCACCTTCTGGAACCTCATCGGCATCCACTACTGGGGATGCATGGGCCACCAAATCATCAACGTGCTGGTGGTTGCCATTGCCGTGGACCGCGGCCTGTCCCTGGGAACAGCCGTCGGAGTGCTGGCAGCCCAGCAGACCGTCGGCGTCGTCGCCCGGGGCGCCGTGCCCGTGGTGGCCGAACGCTACGGCTGCCGGATCGTCTGGGTCGTCGGTATGGCCCTCCAGGTCTTCCCCCTACTGTTAATTCTCTTTAGCAACGACGTTTGGGCTTATTACCTGTTCGGCATCCTCTTTGGCATCGGCCAGAGCACCGAAGTGCCCACGTTCCCCATCGCCAATCGACAGTATTACGGAAACGTGCCCCAGGGCAGCCTTTACGGTTGGCAAAGTCTGGGCAGCGGTCTAGGGATGGGATTGGCCCCCTTGTGCGGCGGGATTCTGTGGGACGTAACGGGCACCTATCTGGCGCCGTTGCTCATGTCCCTCGGGTTCAGCACGATGGCGCTCATCCAGTCCTGGCTGCTCCCGTCACCACGGGTGAGGCAAATTCCCGACTGGGAGACCCACCTGCCCGCCAACGTGCGGCCGGCAGGTTAGCGCAGGCTACCAACCTTGTCAGCAGCGACATCTATAAGAACCGGCGATCCACCATCCCGCCCTACGCTTGGTCGGGAACATCCCAACTTCACCGGCCGATGCTAAAATGCTCGCCAAATGACCGTTTCGAGCGAACAATCAAACGCCGAACCCCTCGGCCCACTCAGCGATTTTAGAGTGTTGGACCTGGCCGGCCCTATGGGCGTGTACTGCGGCAAGCTGTTGGCCGACATGGGGGCTGACGTTATCAAAATCGAGCCGCCGGGCGGCGACCCCATGCGCGATATTGGCCCCTTCATAGGTGGCCAGCCCGGCCCCGGCCGCAGCCTGTATTGGCTCCACTTCAATACCAACAAGCGCAGCGTGACTCTCGATATCAGCTCATCTGAAGGCGCGGCAACGCTGCGTAAGCTCGCCCTCGCTTGCGACGTGCTGCTGGAGACCGGCCCGCCCGGGTACATGGATTCCCTGGGATTGGGATACGACAACCTGGCGGCGGACTGTCCTGGTCTGGTGTACGCGTCCATCACGCCTTTCGGTCAGACTGGCCCCTATCGTGATTTCAGGGCATCTGACCTGGTGGGCTTTGCCATGGGCGGGTACATGTACGTCACCGGCTGGCCCCACACTCCCCCCACCCGGTTGTGGGGGTCCCAGGCCTACCACACCGCCTCCAACCGCGCCTATATCGCCATCCTGTTGGCCCTGTACCATCGCGACATGACCGGCGAAGGACAGTACATCGACGTTTCCATGCAGGAGGCGGTGGCCGCCACCACCGAGCACGTTAACACCACCTACAACTACACCGGCGAGTCGGCAGTGCGCTGCGGCTTCCGCCACGGCGGCCAGTTCGTCGCCACCTGGCCGTGCAAGGATGGCTACGCCAGCATCACTACCAATACCCGCAAGGCATGGGATGACCTGCGGGCGTGGATGGACCGGGACGGCATGGCCGGCGACCTGATGGACGAAAAATACAACGACCACTTCGTCCTGCGGGGCGAGCATTCGGCTCATATAGAGGTCCTTATCCAGCGATGGGCCATGCTCCACACCCGGCAGGAAATAACCGAGTTCGGCCAGTCCAACCACCATCCCTGGGGTCCCGCCGCCACCCCCGATGAAATACCGGAAAACGAACAACTATGGGGCCGTGGATACCTGACAACTTTGGAGGCTCCCGACGGCGGCCCGTCCATGGTGTATCCGGGCGACCCGTATCGCCTGAGCGAGTTCCCACTCCCGATACGCCGGACGGCTCCCGCACCCGGGGAACATAACGCCGAGGTGTTTTCCGAAATCCTGGGCCTCTCATCGGAAGATCTGGAACGCCTGTCTGGCCGAGGTTGAACGCTCATCGGCATCCTTATGCTGAACCTGTCTCGGCATCCTTATGCTGAACCTGTCATTGCGAGCGCAGCGTGGCAATCTCTACGGGTCATGGTCCGCAGAGTAGCGACGAGATTGCCATCCGCCTGCGGCGGACTGCGCTCCTCGCAATGACAAATCGCGCGTACCAGAGGTTGCACTACCTTGAACATTGATCCGCAACAATCCGGCCTCGCCCTCCGGGGCATCCGGGTGCTGGACTTCACCTGGATTCACGCCGGCCCTTCCGCCACACGGATCCTTTCCGACCAGGGCGCCGAGGTAATCAAGGTCGAATCCAACAACGCCCTCTCGGTTGTCGGCGGGCCGGCGTCGGCCACCGCCCGGGGATTGGGACAACGGCACAACTGGAATGCCGGCAAGTTGTCCATCTCTCTCAACATGAAAACGCCCCAGGGCATCGACATCGCAAAACGCCTCGTGGCGGTATCCGACGTCGTGGCGGAGAACTTCAGCGGTCGGGTGATGCCCTCCTGGGGCCTGGATTACGAGTCCATAAGACCCATCAACCCCAGCATAATCATGCTCAGCATGTCGGGGTTTGGCCGCACTGGACCGTGGAAAGACCGGGTCAGCTATGGACAGACGCTCCAGGCCTGGTCGGGATTCACCCAGTTGACCGGATTTCCCAATACCGATCCCAGCGGCCCGGCCAGCGCGTACAGCGACGCAGTGGGCGGTATGGCCGGCGCCCAGGCGGTGCTCCTCGCCCTGATGCATCGGGCCAGGACCGGCCGCGGTCAGTGGCTCGACGTTTCCCAGTTCGAGTCCCTATCATCCCTGCTGGAAACGCTGATGCTGGACATGAGCGTCAACGGAAAGGCCGCAGCCTCGACGCGCAACGGCAATCGCCTGCCGCATGGCGGCGGCGCTCCCCACGCCGCATACCATTGTCTGGGGGAGGACCGCTGGGTGGCAATCACCGTCTTCACCGACGAAGAATGGCGCGCCTTCGTGGACGCTATGGGCAACCCCCAATGGGCCGAAGACCAGCGTTTCGCCACCAGCGACGCCCGTGAGCGCAATGCCGACGAACTGGACTCACTCGTAGAATCTTGGACAATCCAGAACACAGCGGAAGACGTGATGGGCGTGCTTCAAACCGCCGGCGTCGCCGCCGGAGTGGTGCAAACCGGGGCCGATCTGTCCCGCGATCCCCAATTGAAAGAGCGCGGGTTCTTTAGGCGGGTCGAGGACCACCGGGGAGAATATCGGACCATCGAGAGCGCCCCTTACCAGCTATCTCGCACTCCGGGCAGCGTCACCAGGGGCGCGCCGGAGTTCGCAGCGGACATGACCTACGTGCTGCGCGAATTGCTGGGCATGTCCGACGAAGAGGTCGAAGAGTGCGCCATCGCGGGGGCCTTCGACTGAACGAGACGATAAATACACGCTCTACCGCAATCGCACCACAGTCACCGCCGCCGCCATTCCGCCTTCTCCCGGCTCGGTGGCGGCGACCAACGGATGCCCTGTCAGGTGTTCTCGGATGGCGCGGCGCAATGCTCCCGTGCCCTTTCCGTGGACGATCTTTAGCGAAGACATTCCTTCCAAAGCGGCATCGTCCAACAGGGTATCGATTATCGACAAGGCCTCGTCAACCCGGTATCCGTGCAGATTGACCTCCGGGCTGAGCGTCCGTTTGTTTTCCGGGCGACGATAAACCACGCCGGCCTGTTCCGCCACCGGATGAATTCGGTCGGCGGGTCGGTCCAGTTGGTACACCGGCAGGCGGGCCCGCATGGAGCCGATGATGACCTCTATTTCCTGCTGTTCGTTGGGCGCCGTCACCACTTCCACCGGGCGTGACACGCCCCGGACATACACGCGGTCGCCGGCCCGGAGATCATGGTACCAGGGCGGTCGTTCCAGCGGTATTGGCGCCCAGTCCGGGGACACCACCTCGCGTTGGGTTTCCGCCAGACGTTCCCGCTCGGCGCGTAGGTCCGCTTCTCGGGTCGTCGGGCCGTTGGTGTTCACCGCAGTACGTTCCAGGGAACGCTCGGCCCGGCGTATCTGATTGGCCACGTCCACAATCTGTTCGGCCAGTTCCCGACGCGCCTCCTCCACCAGCTCAGCTTTGGTGTCCTCTACGGCTTCGAGTTGCTGTGCGATTTCCTGTTCCCGCTCTCGCGCGCCATTCAACGCCTGCTCAGCCTGCGACTTTAACTCGGATATGGTCAGCCGTTCTTCCTGCAGTTCCTGGAGCAGGCGGTCGGTTTGTACGTGGCTCGGCTCCAGGTGCGACTGAGCTCCGGCGATTACCTCGTCGGGCAAACCCAGGCGGGAGGCAATGGTGAGCGCGTAGCTGCGGCCGGGAATGCCATGGGTCAGGCGATAGGTCGGTTCCAGGGTGCGCGGGTTCAGGTCAACGCTGGCGTTGACCATCCCTTCCTCCTCCTGGGCCAGCCGCGCCACGTTGCGGTGGTGCGTGGTCGCCACCACCATGGCCCCCAGGTCGCGCAGGTGCGACAGCAGCGCAATAGCCAGGGCGGACCCTTCTTCGGGGTCGGTGGCCGAACCCAACTCGTCTATCAGAACGAGGGAACGTGGCGTTGCCGCCTCCATAATCCGTTGAATGGTGCGGATGTGGCTGCTGAAGGTTGAAAGGGACTCGAAAATGCTTTGCTGGTCGCCGATGTCAGCGTAAATGCCATCCAGCAGCGGCAGCGTGGCGTCGTCGGCCGGCACCTGTAGCCCGGCGTGGGCCATCATCGCCAGCAGTCCCACGGTTTTGAGCGCGACGGTCTTGCCGCCGGCGTTTGGCCCGGTGATCAACAGCACTGGGTTGCCCGAGCCTATCGTGATGGTGGTGGGGACAACATCCCCGGGGAGCAACGGGTGTCGCGCACCCACCAATTCCAGGCGCCGAGGCTCCGCGTCGCTGAGGAAGGTCGGCGCAACCGCCCGGCCAGTTGTGGCAAAGCGGGCTTTTGCAGCCGCCAGATCCAGGCGACCCAGCAGAGACAGCATCAAAAGGATTTCGTCGGCGTATTGGCCCACCAGGGATGACAAATGGCGGAGCACTCGCTCTTCTTCCCGCTGCTCCGCCAGCCGAGTTTCACGCCAGCGGTTGCCCAACTCTATTGCGGGCATTGGTTCAACAAACACGGTGGCGCCGCTGTCCGAAACATCGTGCACTATGCCCGGAGCCTGGCCCTTGAAATCGTTCTTGATCAGCAACACCATGCGCCCGTTGCGCTCGGTCACGATGTTTTCCTGGGCCACTCCCGAACGCTGGTAACGACGCAGGAAACGCTGCATAACTTCGTTCAGCGACGAATAGGCAGAGCGAGATTCCCGGCGCAATCGCGCCAGTTCCGGCGAAGCATCATCCAGGAGTTCACCCGCGGAGCTGATCGCCCGATTGACGGCGCTTTCCAGGTCTTGCAACTCGGGAAGGTTCTGGGCGATCGACGCCAGCAGGGGCAGATCCTCCCGCCGTGCTAATGAGCTGCGATTCCAGCGGGCGGCGGCAGCGAGAGATCCTATGTTTCGCAGTTCCTCTCCCCGCAGCACACCGTCCAGCAGCGCACGTTGTATGGGCGGGCGCAGGTCTTCGGTCGGACCAAGTTCCAGCGCGCCGGTGGTATCCAGCAGGCGACGCGCCTCAGCGGTTTCCTGCTGGCGCACCGCAATGTCACGGGGATCGGCGCTCGGCGTCAGTTCGGCGGCGGCCTCGGCGCCGGCGGCGGTGCGGGTGGCCGCAACCAGTTGGAGGCGGATCTGGTCAAATTCCAGCAGGTTCAACGCCCGCTGGAAATTATCGTCATTTGAGATGCTTGGGTCGTCCGCTATTGGCATAATCTGGATTATAGCATCGGCAGGCACACGAACGGTTTTACAGATCCAGTTCGCTTTGGGATCCAAGCCTCGACAGTTCCAGCAGATCGGCGCCAATTCCGTGGTAAATCAGCGCCAGGTCAAACCGGATGTGGCAGTCGCGGTAGCCCTCCCAATTGCCTGTCAATGCATGATCTTAACCGCTATCGTTTTCGGACCGGGGATGATGCAGTCGAAGGGCGACTCCTTATTGATAGCGGTGTGCATCAGCATCAAACGAAAGGCATCGGAAATGGTGAACGCGTGGGATTTCAACACCGCCTCCACTGCATCCCACGTCTGCTGGTCAATGCTTGCGCTGTTGCTGATTTTGATGCCGCTCATATCCTGACCCCTTGACTATCGTGTAATCGCAGTCTATCCGACGTCAGGTGTCCCAACGCAGTGGATACACTCTGCACTCATACAGCATGGCCCCGACCTGGTCCAACGAGGCTCGGTTGGGTTCCCGCACGTCCAACCGGCGCTCCAGCGTGATCGGAGCCAAGCGGGCCAAGACGGGACATTCTTTCACAAATCCGTTAACGGTTGCGGCTTCGCCGCCCAATGCCACATAGTCGAGCTGGTCGAGCCACGGGCGCCATTGTCGTTCGAGGACACCGGAAGCCTCGACGTACAACCGATGGATCTGGTTTTCACGAACCCGTTGGAACCGGCGCTGCGAGGTGCCGCCGGCGTGGTGTTTCCCCTTCACATAGCGCGTATCGGTCTTTGACACCGCCAGCTTACGACCTTCGTAGATGGCAACGGCGTAACGACCCAGGCGCACCAGCGCCACTCCGACGGTCAGTCGCGCCGCAAGCAGGGACAGCAGAGGTTGTGCGTCGATGCCTTCGCTTAGGCGAGCGAAATTCAAGGGAAATGGGGGCAAAATGGCGAGCCCGACGTCGCCGATGCGAAACGCCGCGACGCCGGACCCAGAACGCAGCGGCCTGCTGCCGGCTTGTTCCAGGGCGGACATCCACTCCACCCCCTGCCGATCACGACCCAATTCCGTGATTGCATGCGTCGTGTCAGTGTCGGAAGCCGGAACGAAAATGGTGGCTGACGGCACGCCCGACCCGGCAGAATTCTGCAATTCCTCCACAATTCGCGCCACGCGGTCAGCTGACAGCGTTTGCCCAGGCCGCAGCGAGGTCAAATATTTTGTATCTCCAATCGCCATAATTAATCATAACCCATCGCACCCGAAGCGGCAAAAACCGATGTGCAATAATGGCACCCCGACGCAACCAACTCTGCCCAAGGTGAACAAGATGGTTTCCCACGGTATGCCTGACGACGGTCCTACACAACTCCCAGCGATTGAGCGGCAGCGAAATGCCTTGCGCCGTCTCGACGACGGCCACGCCGCCCTGTTGGACGCCCTGGCCGGCCTGGGTGAGGCGGAAGCGTTCCTGGGTTCCCGTTGGTCGGTCTGGGAGGTGATGCAGCACCTGTTGACGGAAAATTTCGTCGAAGCGCTGGAGCAGATCGCCTCCGGCGAACGGGAGATGCTGCCTCCCTTCGACGCCCGGACTGATCGCATCGCCCAGGACGTCGCCCGGCTGGAGGCCAACTACCGGCGATTCCGCACTCTCATCGCCGGCCTGTCCGAATCGCAATTGAACCTTCCGGCCACGCCGTACAACCCCGAAAACAATTACCCGGCCCTGTCGCTACTCGACCTGATCGAGAGAACCTCTGGGCATGAGGGTAATCACGCCCGGCAGGTTGAGGAAACCAGGAAGTTTGTGACGGCATTCCGGTCCGCAGAGCGGGCGATAACAGTTGCCGGGTTGGGTACCGGGGACCGGGAGTCCGTTCCCACGAGAACCCGGGAGCTGCTCTCCAACGCCGATTACGTCATCGGAACGCCGACGGCTTTGGACGTGGCTCGCCCATGGATCCGGAGCGTGGAGCTCCCCCTGAGGGCGGACAATCGCGAGGAATTGGTTAACCGGCTGGCTCGGGACATACGCGCCGGTCTCTGGTCCATGGTGGTCACCCTGGGCGATCCCTCCGAATCCTCTCCGGGCCTTCTGGATCAATTGTCCCAAGCGGTTGGCCCGGCGTCCGTAACGCCCGCATCTGGCTTCTACCGGCTCGCCCTCGAGTCCGTTGGTATCTCGCCCCTGCAAGCTGTTTGCACATCAGTAGAGCAAATTCACAGCCTGGTGAACGCCCCGACGATGGCCGGCAGGGCGGCAGTAGTGCTGGGGGCGGACCATGCCGGTCCCTGGAGCAACGCAGCGTCGTCTCTGCTGCATTCCGGCGTCGCGTCGTCTGAACCCGCCAAGCTGGTCACCGATATGTCGAACCGGGCCAGCGTAGCGGAGACCTCGCTGCTGGATCTGGCACAGGGTGACTTGGGTAAAACCGAAGCAAGCATTGATTCAGCGTTGGTGCTGAACTGACGGATGTCATTCCTAAACGGCGTGTGTAGCCGGTATATAATGCTTGGCGACACGCGAATTATGGCAAGTCCGCCCTACGGCGGACCGGCAATGGAGGAAGCATAATGGCTGAGCAAATCGGATTCGTCGGGCTGGGCATCATGGGCAAGCCCATGGCCCGCAACCTGATGACGGCGGGCTACGAGCTGACGGTCTATGACATCGTAGGCGAACCGGTGGAGGAATTGGCAACCGAAGGCGCGAAGGCCGCGTCTTCGCCGGCGGGAGCGGCATCCGGCAATTCCCGGACGATTACCATGCTGCCCGACTCGGCCGATTCGGAAAGGGCCATCCTGGGACCTGAAGGAGTATTGGAGGGGGCGGGCGCCGGTTCGGTAATAATCGATATGAGCAGCATCGCGCCGTCCATGTCCCAGAAGATTGGCGCAGCCTGCGCGGAGAAGGGAGTGGACTTCCTGGACGCGCCGGTCAGTGGCGGCGAGCCCGGGGCCATCGCTGGAACGCTGGCCATCATGGTGGGCGGCGACGAAGCGGTGTTCAGCAATTGCGAGGAATTGTTGCAGGTGATGGGCGGCAACGTAGTGCTCACCGGCGACGTGGGCGCCGGCAACATCACCAAGCTGGCCAACCAGATCATCGTCGCCGCCAATATCGAGGCGTTGAGCGAGGCCCTGGTGCTGGCCCAAAAAGCCGGCGTGGACCCGGAGCGAGTTTTCAACGCCATCCGCGGCGGCCTGGCCGGCAGCGCAGTTATGGAAGCCAAAGGGCCCATGATGCTGGACCGCAACTTCCGCGCCGGCTTCCGAATCCGCCTGCACCAGAAAGACCTGCGCAACGTGCTGCAAACCGCCACCGAGCTGAACGTCCCGCTGCCGGTAACGGCGCTGGTGCAACAGATGCTGGGGTCCCTGGTCAACGATGGAGAGCAGGAAGCTGACCACTCCGCCATCCTGCACTTTATCGAGAAGCTCGCCGACGTGGAAGTGAAACGTGGCGGCTGACGGCGAACCATCCACGACTAATTCATCGGGAGGACAACATGAAATTTGGCCTAGCTTACGAAATGCAACGTCCCGAGCTGGATGATCACGCTGTCATTGAGGAAACCATCGAGCAGGTCTGCCTGGCCGATGAGATGGGGTTCGACTACGTCTGGTTCGTCGAACACCATTTCCTCACGACGTTCAGTATGTCTCCTTGCCCGGAGGTCATCTTCGGCGCCCTGAGCCGCCTGACCAAGCGTATCCGCTTGGGATTTGGCGTCGTTATCCTGCCCTACCACCATCCGGTGCGAGTTGCCGAGCGGGTGGCGATGGTGGACCACCTGACCAACGGTCGCGTTGACATGGGCACAGGCCGCAGCGCCGCCTACGAGCAGACCGGCATGGGGATCGACCCACGTGAAACCCGCGAAATGTGGGAAGAATCACTGAAGATGATCCCCCAGATCTGGGATGCCGACTACTTCGAGTGGGAGGGAAAATACTGGAACGTGCCGCCGCGCCAGGTACTGCCCAAGCCTTACCAGAAGCCGCACCCGCCCATCTGGGTTGCCGCCCTGCAACCGGCCACCTACGAACTGGCGGCGCAGCGTGGCATCGGCGTGATGGCCCTGGGCGTCAGCGCCCCATCGGTGCTGGAGCCGCACATCGCCGCCTACCGGGAGAACATCAAGAAGGCCCAACCCGTCGGCCAGTACGTCAACAACCAGTGGCTCAGCTCCGTTTTCGGCCTCTGCGGACCGGACAACGGCGCCACTCGCCAGCTATGCACCGATTCCCTCAAGACCTTCTTCGGTCCCGGGCGTCCCTATGTCCAGGACCAGAAGGACGTGTACGCCCGCCTGGTGGACCAGTGGGGCGGCATCCCCGAGCACCTGCAGCAGAACTTCTCGCGCTATGTCGAAGTGCCGACCGAGGGTGCATCAGAAGGTGACGGTTCGGTTGATCTGTCCGGCGGCACCGCGCTGGCCCAGAAAATCTGGGAGGAGTTCGACGCCGACACTCTGGCCGAGCGCGGCGTCATTGTCGCCGGTGATCCCGATAGCTGCATCAGGGCCGCCAAGATGCACGAAGCCACCGGAGTTGACCAGTTGCAGTTCCTGATGGCCACGGAAACCGTCGCCCATGACAAGGTGATGGAATCAATCGAGATGTTTGGCAAGCACGTCTTCCCGGCGTTCAAGTAACTGCCATACCATCGCACAGCCGAACCACAACGTAAGAGGGCGGGTCATCGACCCGCCCCCAGCTTTACCCGTGCTGCTGACGCAGAACTACCCCGTGTCCCCCGTAAGGTCACTGACCCGCGGAGCGACCTCTTCGGCGATCAGCCGCAGGCAGTCCATTTCCCACTGGTGGTCGTCCGGGTCCTGGGTGATACAGAGCATGTGCCCGAATCCCCCAACCTCGTCATAAAGCTGCCGGATGCGCTGAGCGCACTCATCCGGGTCGCCCACGATCCAGATGTTCTCCATCATGTATTCAACGGTGAGATCGTCGTCGCTCATGTTAGGGTCAATCTTGGTGGCCTGTATCAGCCCCGAACCGAGGCGGTTGGGCAGTTGGTGCTGCAGGTAGTTGCGACCCAGCACGGCGTAGGCCCGCTCCCTGGCCTCTTCGCTCGTCTCCCCAACGAACACGTCGCGGCCGATGCGCCAATCGGAACGGTGCGCCTCGCGTCCAGCCTCAGCGGCGGCGTCCTCGACGGTGGTCCAGTGGTCGGCCAGGTATTGCGGCGCAAGGTTGCTGCTGCTCATGGGAATCCAGCCCTCACGGCCGGCCACCCGGATGCTGCTGCTGCCGATGGACGTGGCGGCCACGCCAATCGGCGGATGAGGCTGCTGGAGCGGCTTCATGTGGAGGCCGCGCTCCAGGACCGGATCCAACTCCGGCGCTTCGATATTGAAGAACTCGCCGTGGTACTCGAACTTGCCCTCCGAAGCCCACATACTGAGCACGATGTCCAGCACTTCGGCGGCGCGGCGACGCACGTCGTCCCCCTGGCCCGGGTCCATGCCGAACAACCGTAGGTCGGTGGGAATGGCCCGATGCCCGATGCCCCAGTACAGCCGCCCCCGCGTCAGGTGGTCCAGCATAGCGATGCGATGCGCCAGTTCCACCGGATTGTGAATGGGCAGCAGCGTGACGCCAGTGGCCAGCCGGATGTTCTCCGTGATCGCCGACGCCTTGGCGATCAAAAGGTCGGGGTAAGGAGCATTCTCCCAACGCTCGGTGAGATGCTCGCCGATCCAGGCTTCGTGGAACCCCAGCCGGTCGGCTTCCTGCAGCAGATCCAAGTCGCGGTCATAGGAATCGGCATAAGAACGGTGCGGCGGATGCAGGGGCATCATAAACAGGCCGAATTGCATGATGGTACTCCTCGCGGCGGTTGCCTGGGGTCAGCATATCGTAGCGGCGAGATGGCGGCAACAGTGGCTACGGCAAGCGGGTGATTCGGTAGTCAGGAAAGTATCTGTTCCACGCAGCGATGTTGAACACTCCACAACCGTCGACGAGTGACCGCGTCCAAAGAACCGAACTCGGCAGGCGCAGCGGGAGTATGCGCTCCAAAGCCGTGGCTCGGCGCGCCATGTCGCCAGGGCCCAAATCGTTCTGCGCAATTAACACCAAATAATAGATGGACTTGTCCGCTCGTCCGGCTGCCCACTCGTATAGCAAAGTATCACGGTACTTGTACTTGAAATCTTCGTCACGGCGACCTTCTGCCAGGCTCTCTACGAATTCGACCCGCTCTTGAGGCGGGATGTAAGGAGCATCTGGGTCCTTGAACTCAACGAACAAATAGCGGTCAGGCAGTTCTATGATGAAATCCACCGCCTTCATGCAATGACTCAAGCCGTGGTCGTCATCATCAAACTTACGGATATTGACTGCACCGTTGACGGTGATTTGCAAATTGCCTTCCGTAAAAACCGTCATTCTATGAGACCTCTCAAACTGCGCCTAAGTTGCCGGTCATAGAGGTCGTCAAACGCTTCGTCAATCGCGTTGGGGTGAATGTCCAGATAGCGGTTTACTGTATGGCACGCGATTTCGCCGGTTTCATCCCGGAAAAGTGAATGGAACGCCACCTGATCTTTCTCCGTCATCTGCAGGTCAAGCTCCTTGAGGATGACGTAATCATGCGTCGCGAAGAAAACCTGCACCCCGGCCCGCTGCAACTCCAGCAGGACGCCAATCACTACGCGGAACATCTTGGGGTTCAGGTTTGCCTCCGGCTCATCCCAGAACAGCACGGAGCCATTCTGCAAGGTCCCGTTCCGGATGAGCAGCCAAAGCAAACCCAGCTTGCGCCATCCTTCCGCAAGCAGTGTGAACTCCAGGTCTCCCTGCTCATTGATCAGAAAGAATTCTTCACCGCTAACCGTAACCTTTCCGCCAATAACGCTTTCCAAGCGATCCAGCATTTGTCGGTGGGCGTCATCAATGGGTTCACGCAAAGCGGGAAGGTTTGCCTTGAGCAGGATGTCTCGATATACCTCTTCGAAATGAACCTCGCGAGCTTCGTATAGGGACAGAAAACCCGGAGCATTCGCCAACATCTCTTTTACTGGAATATACGCCGATTCCACCGCCTGGTCTGGCCATTCTCCCGGGACGATCGTCCAGTTTGCACCCCTACTTCCGAAGGAGGTCGCAAATCTCGACGGGCCAATGTGTACCTCTAGCTTCCCACCAGATTCTTCATATCTTTGGCGGACTAATCGTCCGCTCGCGCGACCGGACGGGAGAAATACTCGGACCAATTTTTCTGAGAGGCCGTTGCCGGTTTTGATCACATCGCACACGGCATAGCAAACCTTCATCAGGTGCGTCTTCCCCGTCCCGTTCCCGCCAACCAGCGCGTTGATTCCGGGCGAAAACTCCACCTCCAAGTCCTTGAAGGCGGTGAAACGCTCCAGTTTTATCTTGGTGACAGGCATATCTCTTCACTCTTGGATGTTGCGCTTGGTGACCGGCCGTCAACGGCTTGGCTCCCGTCCAGGGCCACGGGTTTGGCCCATTGCCGCCGTGTATAATCGTACCACCATCTGAAAATAGGCACAGATTATGCCCCTCTTCAAACGCAAACCCGGTATCGCCGTCATCGAGATGCACGGCGTCATCGGCGCGGCCATCCGCGAGCCCGAGTATTCGCGTCTGCTGGAGCGCGTTGGGAATAATCGCAAGGTCGGCGCGCTGGTGCTGGACATCGACTCGCCCGGGGGCTCTGCCACCGCCAGTGACCTGCTGTATGAGAATGTGCGGCGCGTCGCCCGCACAAAGCCCGTGGTGGCTTATGTGCGGGGCCTTGGCGCATCGGGCGGCTACTACATCGCTTGCGGCGCCGGCACCATCATGGCGTCGCGTTCAGCCCTGCTGGGTTCTATCGGGGTCATCTATCTGCGCCCCATCCTGCAGCAACTGTTCGGCAAAGTGGGCATCGAGTTTTCGATCTTCAAGGCCGGGCGTCTCAAGGATATGTCGGGTTTCTGGCGCATGCCCACCGACGAAGAGGCCGAAAAGTTTCAGGGACTGATTGGCAAGATGTACGACCTATTCGTTTCGGTGGTCACCGATAGCCGTCGCCTGACGGACGAGAAGGTTCGAGAGTTGGCGACCGGAGAGGTGTACACCGCGCCCGAGGCCCAGGAGCTCGGACTGATCGACCGGCAGGGAGGATTCGACGAGGCCATAGCCGAGGCAATGCGGCAGAGCGGAGCCCGCCGCAAGATCAGGCACTATCGACCCAGGCGTCCCCTGATGAGCCGGCTTGGCGTTGGTCGAACCTCGCGGAGTTGGACCAGCGTCAACATGTTGGCAGGTTTACTGGCCGGCGGGATCTACTTTATAGAACCCGGTTTCCTCGGCGCCGGCTGGCCCCAAGACGATCAGTAGGCCTCTGAGCGGTCACGCGCCTTGGCCTCCTGCCACAACGCCTCCTTGTCATCCAGGGGCAGTGCGGTGAAATCCAGGCCCCGTTCCGTCGCCAGGCGTTCCATCATCCGATAACGGTTGCGGAACTTGTTGTTGGCCTGCCGCAGCGCGTCCTCAGCCTGGATGCCCGACCACCGCGCCAGGTTCACGATGGCGAACAAAATGTCGCCGAACTCGTCGGCCCGTTCCTCCGGGGTCGCGGCGGCGCGAAACTCTCCGATTTCCTCGACCAACTTGTCCAGGACGCCACCGGCGTCGTCCCAGTCGAAACCAAACCGGGCGGCCCGGTCCTGTATCAACTGCGCCGCGGTGAGGGCGGGCAACGCCGCCGGCACGCTGTCCATGGCGGACGGTTCAGGTTTTCCCGCCTGCCGACGTTCCTCGGCTTTCAGCTGCTCCCAATTCCGCTCGACTTGCCGGGCATCGGAGGCGTTGCCGTCGGCGAAGACGTGCGGATGCCGGCGGACCAGCTTGCGGTTGATGGCGGTCAGCACGTCGGCAATGTCAAACTCGCCGGCAGCGCGGGCTATGTCGGCGTGGAACGCCACCTGCACCAGGATGTCGCCCAATTCTTCTGCCAGTTCCAACGGTTGTCCACCATCGATCGCTTCCAGTGTTTCGTAACACTCTTCCAGCAGGTTGCGCTTCAGCGATTCGTGGGTCTGTTCGGCGTCCCACGGGCAGCCGCCAGACCCCCGGAGACGGGCCACGATGTCGATGAGCGACTGGAACTCACCGATACGCTCTTCCGGTATGGGAGGATTGGATGCAGACGTGTTTGTTTCGCTCATGATGCGGCAATATACCACAGCCCATTGCTCCAGCCACCGCCCGATGCTACGGTGTTGACCGTATGAACTGGCAAACGTTCCTCATCGGCTCGGCCCGGGGTTACCTAAAAGTAGCAACCCCACTCGCGGTCCCCGCCGTACTCCTGTTCCTCGTTGCCGGGTCGGTGGCCTGGGCGGTTAACGACCCCGGCCTCTACCGCAACGGTTTCCAGCGTTATCACGTCGCCGCCCGTTCCGGCATCACCGACGCGGACTTGGTGGATATCGGCGCCGAACTGCGTCGCTATTTCAACAGTGGAATGGAGCCATTAGCGATACGCGCCCCAATTTACGGGGTCGAGCAGGAGCTGTTCAACCAGCGCGAGATCGCCCATATGCTTGACGTGAAGCGTCTGGTGCGTGGAGTATATTGGGTGGCCGTTGGCTCGGCCCTCTGGATACTCGTCACGATCGCGGCTCACGTCACTTTACGTCGAGATACATGGCCGGGTGCGCCGGCCAGACTGGCCGTCTGGGGCGGTGTCGTCACACTGGCCGCCGTATTCGGAGTTGGATTAGCGGCAGTAGCCAACTTTGAACGGATATTCCTGCTGTTTCACCAGCTCAGTTTCGCCAACGACCTGTGGATCCTGGACCCACGTACCGACTACCTGCTCATCCTGTTCCCAGCGGGATTCTGGTTCGACGCCACCATGCGCGTCGCCCTGACCTCGGTGCTGGGCGCCTTGCTACTCACTTCGGTGGGCGGTTCCATCCTGGCGTATCTGCGGTGGCGGTCATACCGGCGAGACTCCGCCGTTCAACCGTCAGGCGATCCACAACCCGGGCCGGGTTAAATGCTAAGAGGCGGGTCCAGGACCCGCCCCAATATCGACGTTGGGTGACCGAATAACGGAGATCAGTGACCGCAGCCGCAGAAACCGCCGCAACCTCCGCCCATGGGCGACGGCATCGGCGCACCACCGAGGTCGGCCATTTCGCTGGCGAACCCGTCGCCCTTGCTAACGGCGGCGAACACGGAAATGGCTCGCTTGGCGGGCTGTTCGCAGTGCGGGCAATCGGCGCCGGTAGCCGACATTGACTGCAATTTCTCGAATTTGTGACCGCAGGTCGGACACGAGTATTCATAGATAGGCATACTGGACTCCCCAGGTTGATGATATGCCGACTATACCTTTCGGGCGCATCACCGTCAAGGCAACACATCGGCTGCGAGCTGCCGTGCTAAAATCCTGCTATGGTCAACAACCAGGTTACACAACGGGTGGGCGAGGTCATGGTGTCGCACACCCAGCGGATTGAAGCACAGTGTTACCGACTGCACGCGGCGCCGCCTTTGGGAGCGCTGTTGCGCGTTGGCGAGTCGCCCGTATATGCCGTGGTCCGCGAAATCTGGCATGAGCCCCTGGACCCGACCCGCCCGCTGGCGCCCCGGGGGGAAACCCTGGAGTCCGAAGACGAAATATACGCCGCCAACCCGCAGTTGAGCGCCATGCTGACCACCAGGTTCGCGGCGGTAGTGGTGGGATATGGCGATGGAACGGACCTGCGACCGGGCCTGCCGGATCAGCCTCCGGGCCTGCACTCGTTTGTATCCCTTTGCGACCTTGGCGAGTTGGCACGTTTCGCCTCCGACCTGCGATGGCTTCGGCTGATGCTGGCCGACCGCACGCCGGTCGGCGACACGGCCCTGTCCTTATTCCTGCGCCGGGCCGCGGACTCCGTTGACGACCGGCGAGGTTTTTTGAAACGGGCCGGGCAGGCACTGGTTGCGGAATTGTTTAGCGAACCCCTGCGGATGCAGGCGTTGCTGAGGGAAGTGTTAGCTTGACCCTGAACGGCGAAGGAGCCAACGGTTATTTCTCCCCCGGCCAGCGCCGGCTCGGGTTGGTCGTTGGCGGCTCGTTGTCCCGCGGGTTGGATGTACGCCTGGATACAGCGAACGGAGCATCCCTGGAGGATATCGCCGTCGGTTCGTTCGTGACGGTCCAGGGTCGGCGGAAGCGGTACTTTGCCGTGGTGACCGATCTGGAGCTGCGGGCGGTGGATGATAGCGTGCGTCATTTTCCGCCGGACACGCGAGACGGCTACCTCGCCGAGGTAATGGCCGGTACCATGGCTTACGGCCAGCTGTCGGTGATGCCCAGCATGACGGCCGGCCTGGATGACTCCGGCACAAACGTTGCCGAGCAGGCCAAGTCTATACCGGAACACTTCGCCCCCGTCTTCGCAGCGTCCCAGGCCGACATTGACGCCGTGTTCAACGCGGAGAGGAGCAGCGCATTCGCGCTGGGTTCGCCGCAGGGGATGGACGCAGCCTCCATTCGGCTGGATCTGGGGACATTGGCCAGCCGGTCGGTGGGCGTGTTCGGCGCATCGGGTTCGGGAAAGACGTTCCTGGCGCGGATGTTGCTGGCCGGGCTGGTGAAACAGGGCCAGACGGTGTCGCTGGTGTTCGACATGGAAAGCGAATATGGCTGGCAGGGACAGGACAACGACCGCCGCCGACAGGTAAAAGGATTGAAACAACTCTTCCCCAGCCGTGTGGTCACCTTCACGCTGGACGAGGCGAGCAGCCGGCGAAGGGGAGTTACGCCTGACGGCGTGGTGCGCATCGGTTACGACGAAGTGGAGCCGTCTGACATCGAGATCCTGCGTGAATCAATGCAGTTATCGGAGGTGGCGACGGCGGCGGCTTGGAACCTGAAGCAACGGTTCGGAGACGGTTGGTTGAAAGAATTTCTGGCACACTCCGGCGCCGATTTGGGAGATTTGGCACGGGAGATCGGCGTCAACCAGGCGGCGTTGGGCGCGCTGCATAATCGTTTAAACCGTTGGAGCCGTTTCGGTTTCCTGGTTGATCGAGGTGAAGGCGCTGCCAGCGCCGGCGGCATCATCGAGCAGTTGGAGCGCGGCAACCACGTGGTGCTGGAGTTCGGCCAATACGGACGCGACACATCGGCGTACGTGCTGGTGAGCAACCTGCTGACCCGGCGCATACATGATACCTGGGTGCGCCGCAAGGAACTGGCCGACGGCGGCCAGGGAGACGAACCGCGTCCGCTGGTGATATTCGTCGAAGAGGCCCACAAGTTCCTGACGACGGACATCGCATCCCAGACCATTTTCGGCTCCATCGCCCGCGAACTGCGCAAGTACAACGTCACGCTGATGATCGTTGACCAACGACCCAGCGGCATCGACTCCGAGGTGATGAGCCAGCTGGGAACCCGCCTGTCCTGCGCCTTGAACGACGACCGGGATATGAACGCCGTGCTGATGGGCGCCCGTGACGCCGGCCAGCTTCGCAATGTGCTGGCCCGACTGGACAGCAAGCAGCAGGCGCTGGTGTTCGGCCACGCCGTGCCGATGCCCGTGGTGGTCCGGCCCCGGGACTACGACGAAACCTTTTATGCAGATATGGCCGTGACCGCCGAGGTAGCCGGAGTAGCCGCGTTGGGCGAAACCGATACGGAGCGGATGCAGCGGGAAATCGACGAGCTGTTTCCACCGGAGTAATCGAAGGGGATCGTCGAGCCGCGTTCGCAAATCAGGGGAGGATGCTCAGAATGAGGGTTGTCGAAACGTGCGCGGAGATGATGGCGGCGTGCCGGCAGGCGGCCCGTCCGCTGGGTTTGGTCCCGACCATGGGGGCGCTGCATGAGGGGCATCTTTCGCTGACGCGGCAGGCGCGGGCGGACAACGTGACCATGGCCGCCTCTATATTCGTCAATCCCACCCAGTTCGGCCCCAACGAGGATTTCGCCCGCTACCCCCGCAGCCTGGAACGCGATCTGGAACTGCTGGAGACGGAAGGAACCGACCTGGTATTCGTTCCACCGCCCGACGAGGTTTATCCCGAAGGCTTCGACACCTGGATAGAGCCGGGCGCAGTGGCGGAAGGCATGGAAGGCGCGGCCCGTCCCGGGCATTTTCGCGGGGTGGCCACGGTGGTCGCCAAACTGTTCACCATCACCCGCCCGGAACTGGCCTACTTCGGCCAGAAAGACGGCCAACAGGTGGCAGTAATCCGCAAGATGAACCATGACCTCAATCTGGGCGTGGAGATCGTCACCATGCCCACCATCCGAGAACCCGACGGCCTGGCCCTCAGCAGCCGCAACGCCTACCTGACCCCGGAGCAGCGCGAAGCCGCGCCGGCTGTGTACCGCGCACTATGCGCGGCAGAGGATGTTTGGCGCCGGGGCGAAAGGGACGCGGCGCGGGTCCAGCGGGCTGCCTACAACATCTTGGAACGCGAGACCTTGGTGGATGCCGTGGACTACGTCAGCGTAGTAGATGCCGACAGCATGCGACCGGTCGAAACCGTGCAGAACGACCTGGAGCTGATGATTGCTACAGCGGTGCGCCTGGGGTCGGTGCGGTTGATTGACAACGTGGTGCTAGGTTGAGGCGTTATTGCTGGTTGCCGAACCCTCACGCACTCTAAACTATTCGGATTCCTCGGTATCTAGCACCTGAACTACGGGGTCCCCTATGGTGACGTAACTGTTTTCTTCATCCATTTGGTCGCCCAGTTCTTCAAAAGACTCTCTAACCCGGAGCGTTTCGCGACGCGTTTCCCATTTCGGAGGCTGGAACAGAGCAGAAAATGTCGTCCCTGTTCCCCCAACGTTGACGCGCATGGTTCGGTAGGTTGATGCGACAGATACTTTATCGCTAACGCGCGTGATCTTAACACGCGTTTTAGGCAACTCAACAGGTCCTAATTCTTCGCCCGTGTCCGGATCGGTCACCCCAACCTCAAACAATATATCGAACAGCATTCCAGTTTCTACACCTTGGATTTTGCCGATGTTCAAGGCAACTTCACGTGACGTTAGTATTTTTGCGATTTTTCCACGTATGGGCTCCGTGCGTATTGCCATTTTGCTCGACTCCCCAACGCGCTGGCCATGATCCCAGTATCTCATCAACATCGTCTGGCACAATATCCCGCCAGTCTTCCACGGCAGACCCACCAGTGGGAATCTGTTCATTAACTATTGCTTGGATGACGTTCAATCGGTAGTCAAAACTCCCTTCCGTCTTGTAATCCTCTATCCGCTCAGATACGCGAAAGAGACTATCCCGCAAGGACAGAATCCTACGTATCGAAGCCCGAGCATGTGGACGTATCACATCGTAATCTGCAGCCTTGGCGGCGTTGCGACCAAATCGGTATGAGCCAAGTAACCCGTTCGCCAACGTCACTATCTGAAAGAGGATATTTTCAAGCCGGGTTAGATCGCGTATTGGGGATACTGAAATCATCCCGCACAACGCAATCAAGAATGCCAACCCCAGACCGATGAGCGGGATGTCCTACCACCATTTAGTGTGGTACGCCGAATCTGCTGGACGCACTCCAAGCGTACCTCCGCGAGTTCGTGCTCAGGTGTGCCCCGCCCTACGACTGCGTCAACTCCCGCACCGTCTCGGTCAGGGCCGGTATGATGGTTTCCCAGTTGCCCACCACGCCGTAGCGGGCTTCTTTGAAGATGTTGGCGTCGGCGTCGCGGTTGATGGCTACGATGGCCTTGGATCCGCTGCAACCGGCCATGTGCTGGCTGGCGCCGGATATGGCTACCGTGATGTACAGGTCGGGAGTGATGGTCTTGCCGGTCAGGCCCACCTGGTAATTGGCAGGAACCCAGCCGGAGTCCACGGCGGCCCGGGAGGCGCCGACCGCGCCGCCCAGCAGATGGGCCAGCTCTTCCAGTTGCGAGAATGGCTCGGGTCCACCCAGGCCGCGCCCGCCGGACACCACGATGCGGGCGTCCTCCAGCTTGATGCCCTCGGCCTCTTCCCTGACGACGTCCACCACGCGGGTTCGCGCCGCCGATGCGTCGATCTCCACGGGGAACGAAACCGTTTCGCCGCTGCGGGATGCGTCGGCTTCCAATGGCTCGTAGGTCTTGGGACGGATGGCGGCGATCTGCGGCGTCTGGGTGCAGCTGACCACGGCGATGGCGCTGCCGCCGTACACGGGACGGTTGGCCAGGAGCCGGCCGCTGCTGGCGTCAGCGGACACTTCTAGGCAGTCCTGGGCCAGACCCACGCCGAGGCGGAAAGCCAGCCGGGGGGCCAGTTCGCGGCCCTCGTTGTTGCGGGCGATGAGGATGATGCTGGGGTTGGCGTCGGCGGCCAGGGCCTGCATGGCGGCCAGAGAAAGGTCAGGATGATAATCAGCCAGCGAGGGATTGGTCACCGCATAGGCTTTGTCCGCGCCGTGGGCGATGGCCTGTTGGGCCGCGTCGCCCACGTCAGAACCGATGATGCCGATGGCCAGTTCCTGTCCGAGGGTGTCGGCCAACGTGCGGCCGGCGGCAAGCAATTCCAAGGCCGTGGAGGCCAACTGCCCATCGGGGGCGTCGCCGAAAACGAGGATTCCGGTAGCGTCTGCCATTTTGTACTCCGTTGGTTAGTTCCGACGTAGGGGCGGATTTGGAACCCGCCCCTACCACTAGCGACAGTTGGGGCAGTTAGATCAGCCGGTCTTCACGCAGCTTGAGGGCCAGCTTGCGTGCAGCGTCAACGTCGTCGTCGCCTTCTATGATCTCGCAGTCCTGCTCCCGCTGGGGTACGAAGAGGTCGTGCAGCGTGAGGCGCGGTTCCATCTGACCCGCGTCCAGGTCAAGGTCGCCGGTGGTCCAGACGGTGGGCCGCTTGCGGGTGGCCGCCATGATGCCGCGCAGGGTGGGATAGCGGGGCTGGCCCAGCTCGTTGCTGACGGTCACCAGGGCTGGCATATCGGCTTCAACAACTTCGAAGCCGTCTGGGGCGAGCCGTTCCACCACTACCTTGCTGTCCCGCACGTCCACCTTCTTCCCCAACGTGACGCAGGCCATGCCCAGCGTCTCGGCGACGCCAAGGGGAACCTGCGCGTTGTCCCAGTCGGAAGCCTGACGGCCACAGATGATGAGGTCAAAGCCGCCCAGCTTGTTGATGGCGGCGGTGAGCAACTGGACGGTGAAGAAGGAGTCCACCGAGTTGGCGAAGGCGTCGTCCTGCAACAACACCAGTTCGTCGGCGCCCATGGACAGGGGCTTTTTCATCACGTCCAGGGCAAAGGTGGTGCCGGAGGAAATTACGGTAACGTTGGCGCCCTGGGCGTCCTTGATTTGCAGGGCGGCTTCCACGGCGTTTTCATCAAAGCCGTTGACGACGGGCGGGATGTTGGGTGGGGGGACCACCTGGCGGGCGTCGGGGTCAATACGGAAGGCGGCGGCCGGCATTTCGGGGTCAACGACCTGCTTGGCCAGCACGCAAATGTTCACGGGCATCAGGAATGCACTCTCCTGTCAAAAAACGAAAATGGGCTATGTGAAAGTTATCACTAGCCCATTCCAGTGTCAAATGATTGACGAAATCGTAGCAACTACGCCACGTTTCCGTCGCAAACGGGATTGCCGATTTCCAAGTCTGGCATCAAATTTCGCGGAACTCCGGTTCGGCGGGCTCGATATAGAAGTTGTTGGCCCACAGGTCGTCGATGATGGCCTGATCGCCCTCGGTGATAGGCGGCGTTTCCACGGCGTCGGAATACTCTTTCAGTTCTTCCAGCGTGGTGAAGTTGGGCAACACGCTGGTGATGGTGGGCTGGTGCAGCACGAACTGGATGGCCGCCTGGCTCATGCTCCGCCCGACTTCCTCGCCCGCCAGGAACTTTACCTGGTCCACCTTGACCAACGCCTCGCTGAGCCACTGGTGACGGCGATACGAGCGATGGTCGTTTTCGTCGAACTCGGGCGGCGCATCGTACCGTCCCGTCAGCGCCTCGGAGGCATGGGGAACGCGGGACAGCAAACCCACCTGCTCCTTCTCGGCGATGGGGAAGAAGTCCTTGGCCGGATCCTGCTCCAGGATGCTGTAGATAATCTGGCAGCTATCGACGTGGCGCTCCTTCATGCTGGCTTCGCCCTCTTCAAACCAGCCGATGTCGGGGCCGAGGGCCGACCCGTAGTAGCGGATTTTCCCCTCGTGCTTCAGCGCCTCCAGGGTCTCGAATACGTCGTCGTCCTCGATGGCGGCGATGCGGGGGTTGTGCAGTTGGTAGAGGTCGATATAGTCGGTATTCAACCGGCGCAGAGACTGCTCGCAGGCGAACCGGATGAAGTCCGGCTCGAACTTCTGCGGACGTTCCTGGTGGCCGACGCGGGGCGTGGTCTGGTCGTAGATGTCATAGCCGAACTTGGTGGCGATGATCATGTCGTGGCGACGGTGGCTCATGAACTTGGCGAGGACCTCTTCGCCGTAGCCGTCGCCGTAGGTGTCGGCCGTGTCGAAGAAATTGATGCCCAGTTCCAGGGCCTCCTCCAGCAACTGGCGGCGCGTCTCCTCAGGGATACGACCCCACCAATTGGTGGCCACGGTCCAAACGCCGAAGCCCACTTCGGAAATCAAAAGATCGGTGCGGGGAAGTTGGCGGTATTTCATGGTGTCATCTTCCTTGGGTAGCGTTGCTGAGCCAGCGGCTCATGCCTTCGATGAAATCGTCCCTTACCGGGCCGGACGCGCCGCAGAATTCGGCGATCAACTGCTCTTTGAACGCCTGTGGGTCCTGGCCTGATAGCACTTCGTAAGTGTCAATTGGGTCACAGGCGATGTTCATGTTTTCGCCGTCGTTAACCCATCTGTTGACCGGCATCCCCAGAGGTTCGGCGCTGCCGGGCCAAGTGGCATCCACGGTCATCCAGCCCCTGATTGTTTTCAACCTGAGGTAGGTGTGAACGTCAGGAACAGGTTCCTGAGCAACCAACGCCCGTAACTCCGGCGGAAAATGCCCCGTGTTATCCAGCGTGAAGCGATGTGTACACATGATGACGCGGGAATCCATCCCTAACTGGCGGAAGATTCGGTCAAGCGCGTAATGCTTGCCGGAACAGGTGCCGCGCCATTCTTGAATGATGGCTTCCGGCTGCCGAGAGCTGGCCCGCTGATACGGAATATCCCGCACCAGCGCGAAGGCGGTAGCTGGCGTGAGGGTTTCACCGGCGGGCAGCAGGTTTCGCCAGCGGCTTTCCTGTTCCAGCAAGGATAGGAGGGTTGACATGGTTATGCCTTGTCGTTCGGGGACGGAGCGGCGGGATAAACTTCACGATGATTAACCTGCCGGGCCAGTATAGCCACAACGTCAGTATCATCCTCAGTGTACCCGAAGATGCCAGTGTGTGAAGGGTCGTGTGATTCACCCAAAGTTGCGATTTGAATGTCCATGTCCAAATCACTCTTGCACACCGCAATGGCAGTACCGACATTAAGGACAGCAAACGCCGTATTACCCCTGACGCGAAAGCCTTTGTCGGTCAGAGCCTGCCGAACTCCGGCGATTTGCGCTTGCCGGTCCGCATCGTGAAAGTGCTCCAGCCAGTTGGTGGAGAGGTATTTTTCACCGGGCCGGAGCCGGAAGGCGTTTTCTTGTGGCACCCCGTTGACCATATCACGTGCCCGGCAGTATCGGGCCACATGGTGGTGCCCCAATAACCGTCCTCGTTGAGCAGAGGCTAGCGACATTTAAGCAGTCCTTCTGCGGCCAATTTTCGCGTAATCGTTTTGCTGGTCGTAGTTTTTCTACCACCACGAATGTTGACAAATTTGCCGTCGCGGTCGGTAGCAGTGAACGTAACTTTGTCACTATCTACAAACCATAAAGCGGCGTTCCTTTTGTCTTCAAACCGCAACCCGACGCAAAGCCAGCCCTCTTGCGAGCAAGTCAGATCAATCTTGCCTTCGGTTTCCACCGCGCCGAAAAAAGCCACGAACCCCCGGGCGCTTTCGAGGGTCAGCGGAACATCGCCGTTATCCAGATCTTCATCGGAGGCAAAGTAGGCCAAGCGGTCGGCCAGGTCGGGATGGCCCCAGCCGCGCAGCACGTCGTCCACCTCGGCGATGGAGCGAAGGCGGGCGATGGCGTCCGAGGGGAGGGGGCGGGGGGTGGTGGTCATGGTGGTGGCAGATTGGCAAACGGGTTGCCGAAGGTTCGCGCTAATCGTGATGCCCCCTGCAAATTGGATTCTATCAATCGGTAGCTTGCAGCAGTACGGAAAAATTCTCTGTCATTGCCCGTGAATGTTCCACGGTCCTCGGCTTCCTGTCGAGAGTTTCTGATCGCGGCAACTGCAACTGTGTACATAGGCACCAACCAGCCGTCAACCTGTTCGGCGATTGTTACCGCCCGATGGGCTGGAAAGAGGTTGCCTTGGAGTTGGTAATGCTCACGCAGTAGGTTACCCATGAGCCAAACGATATGAAAGCGAGCGTACTCCAGCCAATCCTCTTCGGTTTTGTCGTTTTCCACTTGCTTCCACACATTGCTCTGCACTACTGCTGGGAGCAACAACTGCGCGGCGGCGATGTTCTCTGTATAGATGGCATCGTAGCTGAATTCACTCTCGCGAGCTATGGACGATACGGGTTCTTTGTTAAGAAATGCCCGGATTTTGTCTTTTGCTTCCCCTGGAAATCCTGCGAATGATACAACTGCCTGAGCAACTTCTTTGCTGGTCAGCTTTCTGTATCCTCCTTCCGGTCGCCGGTACTGTTCTTTGGCAGTCGCTCCACCGAGCATTTTGTCCCATTCGCCTCGCTTGATTTGATAAAACCAAGGTGGCGTCATCCCCATAGACTCGCGTTGGAGTCTGATTTGTACAGCCTCGTTGGAAGTGAAGTCTTCTGCGCGCAATGCAGTTTGACTGTTGGTAGTTGCCGCAATGGTGTTTGCAAAATGCGAAGGGCACGCTGTGAGTTTGACCGTGACCAAGACACCGGGATCGTTTTGGACAGCGGCTCTCGCGTTCCAGAGAGTAACCGTAGTTTGGCAACCATTGATAATCTGAAAGTCGCGTACAATTAGCTGATCCCCTTCCAACCGATATGCTTCGCAAAACGCAGTGATACCGTTGTTAAGCAGGTGGAATCGCCTGCGGTCTATTTCATCAAGTAGCGTGCGCTTGATTGATGTGTTCACTTTATTACCCAGAGGCCCCCGGGGATTCAGCCGGAAGATTCTAAAGCCGTGCCTTGCAAACACGTCGATAATCTGCTTGACCGGTACCGTCATTGACAGAGTACGGTATTCAGTATCGGGATGGGTTTGGTGGTAAGACTCCGGCTCCAGCTGAAAAGTGAAATCACACGGCGTGAGAACGTCATCGCTTACCTGTTGATTTTCGTGCTGCTCGTATAGATCATCCAAGTCCAAGCATTCCAAGGTCACTGTAACGTCAGTGGGGTTGCCGCCAACGTCAAAGGTCAGTACCCGGGAGCGATTTGTTTCGGCGTTTCGTCGCCCGGTGGGACTTAACCTGCCGCTGGTAGCCCAAATCATATTTATTGAGCAGGACCTCTCCCGTGACGCCAGCCGTTTGACGAGCTCATCATGAAGGGCCTTGGTCTCAAAATTGTTGCAAGCGGCAACCTCGTTGGCGTTGAGCAAGCGGATGGGGGCGTTTAAGAACGCTGCAAACTCCCCAGCCCCCATTGTAGTCCCCGGTTCGCGGCGCTTGCTTTGGAGCAGATGAATGACTGAATCGTCATCGGATTCCGGAATGAAGTACCCGTCAATCTCGAAATCATCAGTGCCTTCAATGGCGGTAGCCTCAACTATGTCGTTCCCCTGGACATCGTGACCCACGCCAAAAACTGTAGCAAACCCCCAATGGCGAAAGCCCCGGTCGAGGTTGCCACCATAGTATTCGTCGGCCGCTTCTTCAATGAACGGCAGTATGTGGTCGTAGCGGTCTTGGGCCACTTGCCGTCGGCTGGTCATGGTCACATTCCCAAATGCAACATGATCGCATCGCCCCGATAGGGCAAATTGTCAACCCATTGCAGCAGCGTTGCCCGGTCAGAAGCGTCCAGGTTCTTCTTCACAGCCCAACCATCGGCGCGCCTGAGTAACACATCCCGCTCGAACTCGTAGAGGGCATTGCCTTCCCAGCCATCGCCCCAAGTTGGTTCATAGTCGAACGTGTCAAACTCGTTTCCCACGTCCGAGTCGGTCATCAAGTCTTGCAGAAACCCGTACATCGGTTGCCCGGGCTGCTCCAAGTATTCGATGGTCACCACCCCAATGTCCAGTCCCATCGCCATTGCCTCGCAAATTGGCATGGCTATAGTTTTGCGGACCCGGAAGCAGGCGTCAACAACCAACTGTCATCAATTTCGCATCGGCGCCCACTACGCCGGCACCAATCCCAAGCTTCCCCGCACGGCTTCTACCATCTCGCCGAACCGCGCGTCGTCAATCACCGGCCTCGCGTTGCCCAAGCGAACGGTGGGGATAATATCCACCCAGGACTTGCAGCCGCCGTACTCGGGGATGTAGGACACGGTGGTGGGCGATTCCATCTCGTAAACCCGCAGCAGCATGATGGTCAGCGGCACCATGGGCTTCCAGTGCAGGCGAGACTGGGCGTAGGTGTCGGTCCAGATGTGGTGGGGCGCCAGGTCTTCCACCTTGCCCTGCTGATCGATCTCGATGAGCTCGTGGACGCGGGCCCAGTGGGTGAATGTCACGGCGTCCTTGTCGTCAGGGTCGTCAGCCAGCAGTTGCCGCAGCGTGGGCTGGTGGCTGTCCTTGAGCAGCTCTTCCTTCTGATGCAGGTAGGTGGGATAGAGCAGGAACTCGGGATGCACCACGCGGAAGTCCTTGCTCTCCTCGTGGATGCCGCCCTTGCGGAGCATCATGATCTGGTCGCCATCAGCCAGCGCCTTCACGGTTATCGCCCACTCTTTCAGGGCCAGTTGGCAGGTTGCGGGAGTGGTCATGGCGTCAACCTCCGTTGTAATTGCCTCGGAAACTTTTGAACTGTCATTGCGAGGAGCGTAGCCCGATCTTTGACAAATCTGGCAATCGCGCGCCGAGGGATGCACATTACCATAACGAGATTGCCACGCTGCCCTCGCAATGACAAGGGGCTGCGGTCGGAGTTTACTTCTCCCGGTTGCAGAACTCTCCATAGTCGGGTACGTCTTCGCCCAGCACGTACATCCAGTAGTAGGTGCCGGTGTCGCCCATGTACTTGAACTGCTTGCGCACGTCCTTCAGCACGCCGTAGAAATCGCCGTGGGAGCGCAGGTAGTTGCGGATGTCGCCGCCGTATTCTTCCTCCAGCTCGATAAGCCGCTGAGCATTGTGGACGGTGGCGACGATCTTGCGTCGGTTGCGGATGATGGCAGTATCAGCGGCCAGCGTGTCAATCGCGGATTCGCCCATCGCGGCAACCCTCGCCACGTCGAACCCGTGGAAGCCGGCCTGAAAGCCGGGCCACTTGGTGTTGACCACCTTCCACGACATCCCGCTCTGGAAGACGGCTTTGGTCATAACTTCCAGGTAGTCGTTCAGGCTCTGCGGCACGATCTGCGGCGGCGCTTCCGGGTGCTGCCGTTCCTGATGGGTGGCCATTGGAATTGACTCCTTTTGGGGTCGTAGGGGCGAATAATTATTCGCCCCTACACCGTTGGGTTTACTATGCCGGGCACGTCGGGGATGTCAAGGCGCAGCAGCCGGCTCAAGTTGCCTGTGGTGACTTCCGCCACTTCTTCCACCGAGATACCCTTGACCGTCGCCAGGCACAGGGCCACGTCGGCCAGGTGGCGTGGCTCAGTCCAGTTGTGTCGGTATTTCTTGAAGGGTTGCGGATAGGCGTCGGTTTCCAGGACGATGTTTTCCAGCGGGATGTCCCGCGCCACCTCCCGCAGTTCCGGCAGCCGGGTCAGCGGACGGGCCAGAGAGATGAAAAAGCCGCATTCGATGGCCTCACGCGCCGTTTCCGCGTCGCCCTGGAAATAGTGCATCGCTCCGCCCACCAGCCCGGCGTTTTCCTCCCGCAACACCTTGAACACCGCCGGGTGGGACTCGCGGGAGTGAAAGATTATGGGAAGGCCCAAGCTCTTGGCCAGGTGGATGTGTTCGCGGAACACCTGGTCTTGCACCTCGTGGTCGGGCGACGTCGGCAGGTAGTCCAACCCCACCTCGGAGATGCAGACGACGCGGGGGTTGTCGCGGGCCAGGGTCTCCAGTCGGGCGTAGGTATCGTCATTCACCGGGTGGTCGGCCTGCATTGGGTGGATGCCAACGCCGGCGTAAAACATGGGATGTTCGTCGGCCAGAGCGATGCACCGCTCGGTGGACTCGATGGTGGTCCCGGCCAGCAGGATGTAGCCCACGCCGGCCTCCCTGGATCTTTCCAGTATGCCCGGTATTTCATCGGGGGCATACTGATCCAGGTGGGTATGGGCGTCGCAATAGACGGGAGATGCGGGCATCCGGAGGACCTCCGCGGAGAGTGCCATGGTGGTAAATGATGTCGGGCCAAGTATAGCATTGCCAGGGCCCGGTTGCGCTTTAGTATGAGCGAAGTGCATCAAGTCCGGCCCGCTAATCCGGGTTCCCGGCGTCCACGTTCAGCAGATAGACGCCTTTGGCGCGGGGCAGCAGTGAGCTTTCATAGTTCAGGTGGGTTTCTACCGCTACTCTAATCCGGCCGTCGGATAGGGTTTGCATGGCGAAAGGCACCGGGTTCCATCCCACCATCTGCAACAGGCGCTCTTTGCTCTCGATGACGGTTTCCAGACCCTCGCCCTTCAGCCGGATGACGTTGGCCGTCATTGCGAAGTCGTCGGCCACCTCTTTGCCGGTGACGAATATGGCCCGGGATTCCGCCGACTCCGGCGAGTCATTGTCGCCGGCCAGAGAAATCCAGCTAAGCATATGGTCCCATTCAACGATGCGGATGAAACTGTCCGGGTTGGAGTGGAACCCCGCCTCCAACGCCGCCACCCACAGCCCGCCGCCTTCGTCCTTGAATCCGTACAGCGTGTTGTTGAGATAGCGACCGTCGGCGCTCACCGCCGCCGAAGCGCCGTAAAGACCCGCTTCCGGCGCGTTGGGGAATTGGGAAAGCGGGTATTCCACCAGTTGGTACTCTTCGGGATTCTCGGTGTTGACGATATAGACCGACTGCCACCGTGGGTCTGCGGGCCGGTCCCCCTCGGCCGCCGGCCATCCTTCGGTGCTGATTATCCACCGACGGTCATCCCAAGGCACGGGCAGGGCCATCAGCATTGCGCCGGGCGCAGTATAAACCTCTTCCCCGGCGCCGTCCTCCGAAAGACTGATGATTTTATAGCGTTGTTTCTTATCCGGCTCCAAAGACCGGCGCAGGATTAGATAGTAGCGGTCTTCGGAATCGTCCAGCGATTGGTAACTTCTGGCCCCGCCGGCGTTATCGCATTCGCCAATCCAAGGCGCGTCGAGTTCCCGGAGCAGTTCCCCCAGCCACTGGCTGTCCATTCCGAAATACCGGGTATCGTCGCCGGCTCCCCGTCGGATCAGGTTGGCATACCGTTGGCCGAAGTGCGGTGTCCCTCCCGATGAATCGCCCGGTTCGTCGCCGCCGGGTTCGTCGCTGACGGTAAAGTGGAAGCCCAGGGAGTTCAGCAGTTCTCGGTATGGCCCGTAGCCAAGGCTTTCCTGGTACAAATCGCACTGCTTGCGAGCGAGGTGCGGCGGCGGGTAACGCTGGTCGTCGAAGGACAGTGTCAGGATTTCCGACTCGTACTCCTGGGCCAGTTGGGAGGTCGGAACGCTCAACGCCCGCGGATTCACGTGAAAATGGGTGGGCGCCGCGATTTCCACCGGCCGGCTGCTTTTCCACTCCGGGGGCGTCCCATGGGTAATTACCAGGAATGAGCCATCGTGGAACAGCTCGGCGATAATCCCACTGGCCTCCCGCCCGCGCTGGTACTCAAAATCGATGCTATGAAACAGCGACGGGTCGAAGCTGTCGGCCTGAATCTTCCAGTCCACGTCCGGTGCAACTACCACGCCCATGGCCTCCAGCCGGAAAATCTTGTGCACCGGATGCTCACCGATTTGCTCCGACTCCAGCGCCAGCAAGTCCAGATACCTGGCCTCGCCGTCATCATCCAGCTTTATCTTTATGCTGCCCTGGTACTCCAGTATCAACTCCGGTTCCCCGCCGGCCGCAACCGGGTTGCCGTCGGCGTCCTGGGCGAGGAAGTAGGGTTTGATGAGGTCGGAGAACGCGACCGAAACGTCGTACTCGGGCCGGGATAAAACCTGCTCCCGGCCGGGGCCGGCGGCCGGCTGTTCCGACCCTGCCGGGGTCGCCGTTGGATTGGGGTCAGCCGGCCTGGGCCTGGCGGTCGGCGGAGGGCGAGGGGTATAGGTAGGTTGTACCGGCCTCGCCGGGGTTGCTGTCGCGTTGGGAGCGGCCGGCTTGGACTCGGCAGTCGGCGGCGCAGTAGGAGTGTAGGTGGGTTGTTCCGGTTCCGCCGGGGTCGCCGTCGTGCTGGGGCTGGCCGGCTCGGCCCTGGTGGCCGGCGGTGGAGCGGTAAGGGGCGTTGGCGCAGCTCTGGGAAGAGAATCCTCGCCGGTGCAGGCGGCCAGTCCTAACAGAAGCAGCAAGATAAAGGCCGGCAGCGCCCACCACTTTCTGAATGTAATACCCATTCGCATTTTACCGGTCAGGCTGCTCCGTAGGCCGCTTCTTTCATCGCGCCGGCCAGCAGGCCGTAGGTCTCTGTCCAGGCCGCTTCCACTGCCGGCGCGAAATCGCCGCCCAGCCCATCAACGGAGGCGGCTTCGGCGATGGGCGCTACTTTGGCGAAAGACTTCGTGAACGAGTGTGCGAGTGACGAAATTACCCTACTCCTCCATCAGGCCGGACCCGTCCCGCTGCAGTATCTCAATACGCACGTCGTCGGGGCCGCGCACGAAGGCGATGCGCACGCCGGGTCGGATGGTGCGTGGCTCCGTGTAGATCTCCGCGCCTTTGCTCCGCAGGTCCTCCACCGCGCCGTCAATGTCGTCCACCCGAAAGCCGAAATGGTCCAGTCCCAGGTGCGGGTCGCGTGGGCTGGCATCTATGTGTTCCTCCGGCGGCACGGTGGCGATGAAGATGGCCAGGCCGTTCACGTCCAGATCGACCCGGGGCGCGCCGTCGCTCTGGATCAGACGCAGCACCTTGGCGCCGAACATGGTCTCAAAGAAACCGGCCATGCCCTCCGGATCCTTGGTGCGGACGTGGATGTGGTCATAGGTGTACGTATAGACAGGCGTTGTCATGTGCGTTCGCTCCTTGATTGCGTTTGCGCGTCAATCGTACTACACCGAACCAATCGTGTGTCGAAGGGCGGCGTGTCCGTATCCACCGAGCGTTGACGTCCGGGATTGACACCGTAACCCGTCGCACTAGAATGGCCCAAACCCAAATGTCGGGAGGTCGGTTGTGGCAGACAATTATACGGAAGAGGAACTGCTGGAACTGGCGCGCAAGTACAGCTTTCGCAGCCGCATGGACCGCAACAGCGTCACCGGGCCCATCTTCGTATGGGGTCGTGGCTCCGTGGTGCGCGACGTCAACGGCAAGGAGTACCTGGATTTCAACTCCGGCCAGATGTGCGCCGCCCTGGGCCACAACCACCCCCGCATCGTGCAGGCTCTCCAGGAAAGCGCCGAGTCGCTGATCCACAGCCACATGACCATTTTCAACGACCGGGAGATCATCCTGGCCAGCCGACTGGCTGAGATCACGCCGGGCGGCATGAACCGGAGTATGTTCCTCGGCTCAGGCAGCGATTCCAACGAGGCCGCAATGGCCATCGCCAAACGCTACACCGGCGGGTACGAGGTCGCCAGCCCGGTGGTCAGCTTTCACGGCATGAGCGACGCCGCCCGAGCCGTCACCTATTCGGGATGGCACCAGGGCTACGGGCCGTTCGCGCCGGGGAACTACCCGATCATGGCGCCATATCGTTATCGGTGCAATTTCTGTAAGGATCTACCGGCCTGCGACTACACGTGCCTGGACTCCAGCTTCGAGTTGCTGGACGCCCAGGCTGACCGCCGCATAGCGGCGGTCATCACTGAGCCGCTGTTCAGCGCCGGCGGGGTGATTGAACCGCCTCCAGGATGGCTCCAGGAGTTGAAACTGCGCTGCGAGCGGCGCGGCATGCTGCTGATCCTTGACGAGGCGCAGACCGGGCTGGCCAAGCTGGGGTCCATGTGGGCCTCCGAGCAAGAGGAAGTGGTGCCGGACATCTTCACAATTTCCAAGCACTTCGGTGGGGGTATTGCCATCAGCGCGGTCATCACCACCGACGAAATCGAGGAGAAAGCCGTTGAAACCGGGCTCGTCGTCGCCCATTCTCATTCCAACGACCCTCTAACCTGCAACGCTGCCATCGCCAGCCTGGACATCATCATCGAAGAGAACCTGGTGGACGTGGCGGACCGCATAGGGCGGTACTGGCAGGGCCACCTGCGCCGGCTGCAGGAGCGGCACGAGTTGATCGGCGATGTGCGCGGGCGGGGCTTATTGCAGGGGATCGAGTTCGTCACCGACCGCGAAACCCGGCAACCCGCCTACAGCCAGGGCCAGCAGATCGGGCGAACCCTGCTGGAAAACGGCCTTATCGTCAGCATCCGCCGGAGCGGGTCAGTGCTGCGATTCGTCCCGCCATTCACGACAACCGAAGACCAGATGGACCTGGCCGCTGACATCCTGGATCACGCCATCGCATCGGTCTCATAGGTATGACCCACCTCACCGCTCCCAGGCCCGCACGGCGCCGCTGATGTGGGATGTGTCGTTGTACAGGTGCATAACGGCGTTGTCCGGGTAGGTGTAGATGACGGTCAGGGAGCAGTTGTGCATGGCGAATTTCCAGTTGGCCTCCAGTGGCAGTTCCAGCAGGGAAACCAACCCGGCGCGCAGGCTGCCACCGTGTCCCACGATCAACACGTTCTCTTCCATATGGGCGTTTTTCACCCGCTGAACGATTCGGTCCAGGCGGGCACTGGTATCGCGAATGGTTTCGCCGTTGGGCGGAGCAAAGTCCAGGTCGTTAGCCATGGACGGCCCATAGAGTTCGGGGTAGGCTTCCCGATACTCCGCCTCAGTCAATCCCTCGAACACGCCCTTGTTGTACTCCCGCAATTCCTCGGTGAAGGTTACCGGAATGTCGCGCTCACCCAGGGCGACGCGGGCGGTCTCGGCGGCGCGGGCAAGGTCCGACGAGTACGCCGCGTCAATGCGTATCGTTGAAAGGCGCCGCGCCAGCATCTGCGCCTGCTCCCGCCCCCGTTCCGACAGCGGCACGTCGGTGTGCCCCTGGATGCGGCCCTCAGCGTTCCACTCGGTTTCGCCGTGCCTTGTTATGTAAATGACGCCCATATCGCTCCCCTGCTACTGCTAGTCGGGTCTAACGCTCCACTCTTCGGCGATGGCGTCGGTCAGCCTGATACAGTCGGCCACGGGGCGCAGGCCGATGCGGATACAGTCCGGCAGCCCGAACGAAGTGCAATCGCGCACAAACAACCCCCTTCGGGCCAATTGGTCACGCAATCCTCCCGCTTCGCCGACCTGCGCCAGCACAAAATTCGCCTCGGTCGGGTAGCAGCGTATGCCCGTGGCCTCAAGCCGCTCGACGACGCACTCACGGGAAGCCCCCACCGCCGCCCGCGCTCGCTCAAGATAACCGTCAGCGGCCAGCGCAACGACGCCAGCTGCCTGCGCCAGCCCGTTTACGCTCCAGTCCGGTTGCAGGGCAGCCAAACGTTCAATTACCGGCGCGGAAGCGACGGCGTAACCCAACCGCAGTCCGGTAAGGGCGTAGTCCTTGGTCATGGAGCGCAGCGTCACGACCGAGCCGTGCTGAGCGGCCAGTGCCACAATATCCGCCTCACCTCGACGCTCCGACAGATTGATATATGCCTCGTCAACCACCAGCAACCCCGCTACACCGGCCATGGCATCGGCCAAACGTTCCAGTTCCTGCCGACCGAGCAACACGCCTGTGGGGTTGTTGGGATTGCAGACGAAGGTCAACGCCGGTTTCTCCCGGGCTACGAGTTCGGCTGCCGCGCCCATGTCCCATGCGAAACCGCTGCTTACCCGATTGGCGATTAGGGTTTGTACTTTCCCGCCTGAGATTCGCACGGCGCCATCATACTCACCGTAGGTTGGCGTGAGCAAAAGCGCGGCCTTGGACCCCGCGCCCGGCGTCTGTTCGATGTAGGCGCGAGTCAGCAAGTGGATGATTTCCGTGGAGCCATTGCCGACGATAACGTTTCCATCAGTCACGCCGTCAACCGCATGATGACCGGCGATAGCCTCGCTGAGCGCCAGGCAATGCGGGTCCGGATAGGCGGTCAGGTCAACGGCGGCGATGGCCTCCGCGACTCCGGCCGGCGGCCCCAGGGGACTCACGCTGGCGGAGAAGTCCAAGCAATCCTCCGGGCGCAAGCCGAGCGCGCGCAGTTCCTCTTCTTTGATGCCACCATGGACGGGGCGGACCGGGGGTCCTGGGTTGGGCAATGCTCGGTCCATTTCAGATCCGGTATAGATCACAGGCGCTGTTAGGCGCAGGTCACGCGCAAACATTCTACACTACGCCCAAAGTACCCACCGCAGCCAGAGGATGCCCACGGCCGCCGCTGCCGTCAACCCGGTGGTCGCATAGAGGGCGCGGTTGGCCCGCCCAATGTGGTGGGCTTCCGGTTCGGGCGCCGGGTCGCCCAGGCGATAGTGTCCGACCTTTTCCAGCGTCACGCCCAGCCCTCCGGCCATTGCCGCCATGGTCCACCCGGCGTTGGGGGATTCCGTCCGGCTCCGGTGCGCCAGCATGATCCGCCACGAACGCCCGGCGGACATGCCCGGCATCGCCACCGTGGTCAGCCAGAGCAGCAGCGCCGCCAAGCGGGCGGGAATCAGGTTGATGAGGTCATCGAGGCGGGCCGAAGCCTTGCCCAGGTATTCGTACCGACCGTGATAACCGACCATGCTGTCCAGCGTGTTAACGGCCCGGTAGGCCGCCGCTCCAGGCAAGCCGAACAGGGCGAAGGCCAGCAGCGGCCCGACGATGCTGTCGGTGATGTTTTCCGCAACCGATTCAATCGCGCCGGCCGCCATCTGCCCGCCGGTCAGTTCAGAGGTGTCGCGGCTGACCAGTGCCGACATCTGCCGCCGCGCCTCGACGATGTCGCCGGCCATCAGTATTCTGCCGATGTCGCCGGCGACGACTTGCAGCGTCCGCACCGAAAAAGTGGTTTTCAGCAGTACCGCAACCACCAGCAGGTACGCCAACGGGTGCAGTTGCAGCAATCCTATGGTGATCGCCCATGCCGCCGCACCCCAAGCTGCGGGTATCAAAAGGGCCATCGCCGTCCCATAGGTCAACTGCGCCGCCGGCAAGGATCGCTGCCCCGGCGCAATACGTTCGGCGAGGGAAACGGTCTTGCCCATCCAAACCGTGGGATGCAGACGGTTCGGCGGCTCGCCCAGCGCCAAGTCCAGCAGCAGCGCCAGCAACAGCGCCAGCACGTCCAGAGGGACCGGCAAGCCGTTCATCGCAGCGGCTAGGGTGTCCATCCGGCCAGCCAGGGGAATCCGATCGCCATTCCGCCGCCGTAGCCAACCTGGGCAATCGGCGAGCCAACCAGCGGAACCAGCAGCACCAGAGAGAATGCCTCAATGATTTCATTGGCAGCCCCGTAGCAATCGCCCGTCAGCCCGCCGCCCAGCCGCCGCGTGGTCCAGAACCCCAGCAGCAGGGCCAACGCGGATGCAGCCACCAGCACTATCAGGCCGGACGCTCCCAAAAGGAGCCACGCCGCCGCCGCCACGGTAAAAAAGGCCCAACCCGTTGCCAGCCATGGCCGCTGTCCCGCCGCAAATGCTGAGCCGATTCCCTCTTGGCGGCCGTAGGGGTACACCGTCAGCAGCAGCGTCATGGTCCAACGGGATACCATGGGGGACAGCAGCAGCGCGCTCAATCCGGCGCTGCTAATGAGCAAATCCGAACTGATCGCACCGCATTTGACGAGCAGCACGCAGGCCCCGCCGGCCACGGCAAAAGACCCGACGCGAGAATCCCGCATTATCTCCAACCGCCGCTCTACCGAGCGCCCGCCCCACATGGCGTCGCAAAAATCCATCAGGCCGTCCAGGTGCAGAAAGCGGTTGAGCAAAGCAAGCGCAGTTACCGCCAACGCCGCCGTCAAAAACCACCACGGTTCGAAGCCCAGCGCAAACAGCGCCACCACCAGGATTATGAGGATCAGCCCGTAGAGCAGCCCCACGAGGGGATACCACCCTCTGGAACGGGATATTTCGGTGTCCGTCGGGTCCGCCACACCGACGGGCAGCACGGTGAGGAAAGACAACGCCACCAGGAGCGGGGCGTAAATTGCCCGTATCACGGTGGCAGTAACAGGGCTAACCGTCGTCGCGGTCTGAGACGCCGGCCTCGGCGAAGGTAGCCATCTCTGCCAGGCACTTCGCCGCCGCTTCGACGATGTGCATGGCCAAGGCCGCTCCGGTGCCCTCGCCCAGCCGCATCTCCATATCCAACAGCGGCGACAGTCCCATGGCCTGTAGGCCGACGTTGTGACCAGGTTCCACGGAACGATGGGCCGCGATGTATCGCTGTGCGATGTTCGGACACAGTCGCCAGGCGATCAGAGCCGCCGCGCCACTGATGAACCCGTCCACCACAACGGCGCAGTTGCGCGCCGCAGCGCCCAGCATCACTCCGGCCAGGACACCGATTTCGTAACCACCGACCTTGGTTAGAACGTCAAGACCGTCATCCCCGTCGGGTTGGTTGACCTCCAGCGCGCGGCGGATGGTGGCGATTTTGCCCTCCAATCCCGCGTCGTCAACGCCGGTGCCCCGTCCCGTTACCGTCGCGACGTCGGCGCCGGTGATGGCAGCGGTGATGGCCGCAGACGGGGTGGTATTGCCGATGCCCATATCCCCGCCGGCGATCACATTGGCCCCGGCGTCGGCGCTTTCATTGGCGGCGATGATGCCGATCTCCAGGCAGCGGATGGCATCATCGCGGCTCATGGCCAGACCGACGGCGATATTGCCGGCTCCGTAGCCCACCTTGGCAATGGTGAGGCCCGGTTGGGGATTCAAGTCAACCGCCACGCCGGCGTCAATTACAGTGATGGCTGCTCCGGCATGGCGGGCCAACGCGTTGATGGCCGCGCCGCCGGCTAGAAAGTTGAACACCATTTGCGGCGTAACTTCGGCCGGGTATGCAGACACGCCTTCGGCGGCGACACCATGGTCGCCGGCGACCACTATGACCGCCTTGCCGCTTATCTGGGGGATAGGCTGTCCCAGGATGCCGGCCAACTGTATCGAAAGCGATTCCAATCGTCCCAGGCTGCCGGGCGGTTTGGTCAATACACCCTGTCGCGCTTCGGCGGCGGCGACGGCATCCGCATCCAACGGGCCGATGGCCGCAATGGTCCGGTCAACCAGTGGTGAAATTGCCATAATGATCCTTTGCGTCTCCGCGTCTCTGCGCCTTTGCGTTAATCCCCGTTTCAGAACTCGATGCCGGGCTGTGCCTTGATGCCGGCGTCGTAAGGATGCTTGACGACGTTCATCTCGGTCACCAAATCGGCGTATTCCACCAGCGCTGGCGGAGCGTGGCGTCCGGTGATGATGACGTGCTGCATATCCGGTCGGGCTTTCAAGGCGTCAACGACATCCTCCACCGGCAGCCATCCGTAGTGCATGGGGTAGGTGAACTCGTCGAGGATAACCAGATCGTACTCGCCGCCCGCGATGACCTCTTTGGCGTCTTCCCACAAGGCGCGGGCCAGGTCGGCGCTGGCATCCAGATCCTGAGAACGCCAGGTGAAACCGTCTCCCATAGCGCGGACGGTTATACCCATCTTCTGGGCCGCCCGCTGCTCCCCAAAGTTGGCGGTGGTGTGCTTGATGAACTGGAGCATCACGACTTTCATGTCGCGGCCCCAGGCCCGCATCAGCACACCCATGGCAGCAGTGGTCTTGCCCTTTCCGTTGCCGGTGTTCACGATCACCAACCCCTTGTTGATGCGTGGCCCCCGCACGGACTGGGGTCCGTGGCGTGTTTCCTGAGTAGTCATATCAGCCATTCTCCTTGTCGCGTTATCCCGCCGACGCCGCTCAGTGATTTCATGGAACGTTGTCAAAAATGCGCTCCCGCACATCGAACACGAAACCGGGCAGCACGTCGCCGCCGTCCAAAGTCTCCGGGTCTTGCAGCATTTCGGGCTCCGCGTCGGGGCGGTAAATGGTCACGGTACGATTGGTCGGATGTATAACCCAAATGAGTCGAGCGCCCCCTTCAAGATAACGCCTCACTTTGTCCACCAGTTCGGGTCCCCGGTTGGATGGTGAAATAATCTCGGCCACAAAATCGGGAGTGAACCTCGCGAAAGGTGGCGTGCGGGACTCCGTTGGCAGAGCGTTCCAACGCTCCCAAGAGAACCAGTAGGCATCCGGTCCGCGCAGAGACCCGTCGGTGAGCCAAAAGCGGGCAGTAGGGCCGCCGGCTCGCCCACCGAAATCATGGGACCACATGACTACCCCGGCGACCAATTCGACCTCATACCATTCTCCGGGGAATCCCGTAGGAGGCATAATCTTCAATTCTCCCTGCTCAGTGATTTCAAAATCCCCCACCGAGTCCTTGTTCCGCTCCGCGAATCCCTCAAACCATGAGTCAAGGTCCGGGCTGTCCAGTGATTGCCCGAATTCAGACAGCGGTATCAGGATATAGCCGTTGAAGTCGGACGGCAGCCTTGCAGCGTCCCCAGTTACGGATCGAACCTTCGCTGGCGCGGTGGTCATTTTGCGCTCCTCTCCTGTGCGGCCGCGCAGGTGTCCACGAACCGCTTGGCCAGGCCCGGCCGGCTGCCCAGATGCACGTGAATATAAGACGCCCACACGCTTCCGGAGCGGAATCCCTCGGGTCGCCCATCCTGATTCACCACCTGATAAGCAGAGCTAACAGCGTCGGGCGGTTCCTGGAGCACCGACCAGTGGAACTCATGGCCGCGCACCTGTTGGCCGGCGGTGAGGAGCGGGCCGTCGCCGGAGGCTGCCACTTCCCGGTAACCCAGGTGCAGCCGCCGGCCTTCCATGGACGAAACCACCGGAATGGCGCCCACCATGGGATATTGTTTCCCGTCCAAATCAGACAGGCTCCGGCCCAGGTACATCAAGCCGCCGCACTCGGCGTACATGGGGATGTTCCTATCGACTGCTTCGCGCATTGAAGTCAGCATCCCTACGTTTGCCGATAACTCCCCCGCAAATAGTTCCGGAAAACCTCCCCCCAGATAGATTCCGCCGACGCCCTCCGGTAACGCGGCGTCGTCCAGCGGCGAAAACGGCACGATCTCGGCGCCCCAGGCCGTCAGCAAATCCAGAGAGTCCTGATAGTAAAAAGAGAAGGCCCGATCCTGGGCGACGGCGATAGTGGCCCGGGTCGGCTGAGGGTCCGCCGGAAAAACTTGGGCGCCGGCTCGCGCTGGGCGGCCAGCGGTCGCGGCGATGCGGATGATGGCATCCAGGTCGATGGTCTGCTCAATCTGCACGTTGAGGGCCTCGTACCATTCGTTGACTACCGTGCCTTCCACGGTGGGAATGAGACCCAGATGTCGCTCCGGTTGCACCAGGTCGTCCCGACGCGGCAGCCATCCGACTACGGGCAAGCCGGTCGTGGCCTCCACTTGCGGTTGGCAAAACTCCAGGTGCCGCTCGCTGCCCACGCCGTTGAGGATGACGCCGGCGATGCGGAGGTCAGGGTCGAACTGCTGGTAACCCAATACTTCGGCTGCCACGCTGCGGGCCACCTTGCCGGCGTCGGCGATCAGGATTACCGGCGCGTCCAGCAGCTTGGCCAGTTCCGCGGTGGAACCATCCTCGTCCAGCGAAGAATGACCATCAAATACGCCCATGACGCCTTCCACCACGGCGATGTCCGCGGCGCCGGCAGCCCGATCAAACAACTCTGCAACCACCGGGTGGGGCAGCAACCAGGTGTCCAGGTTGCGGGACGGCACACCACACGCGACGCGATGATAAGTCGGGTCAATGTAATCAGGGCCCGCTTTGAAGGGCTGAACTCGCATACCCCTGCGGGCCAGGGCGCCCATTATTCCGCTGGCGATGGTGGTTTTCCCGACGCCGGAACGGACACCGGCGATTACGATGGCGGAGGTCATATTGGTTGCATGTTCCGGGTAGGGGCGAATAATTATTCGCCCCTACGGGTGTTCCCCAGCCGCACCGTATGGGTCAATCGGTAGCGCGATTTTCTCCGGATACTTCTCCAGCAACGACATGAAGAAGTTGTGGCGTGGCGGATTGGTGGCGTCGTCATCTGACTTGCGAAGATAGACGCGCATGGCCGGATTGCCGTCGCCGTCGCGCATCCACAACTGGTAGGACGGAAGACCCTGGTCGTTGGTGGTGTGGATGAATTCCGCCTCGCGGATTTTCGACATATCCAGGTGCATATGCGTGCCACCGGGCACCATAAGTGTAACGATACGACCGTCGGGAGTGAACCGCAGATCATCGAAATCCATGTAAACCTCGGCTGACGCCGCGGTGCTCTCGAGCATTACTACCACTTCATTGAACCCGATGCTGTCCATGCCGTCCCGGCATTCCTCCAGGATCGTGCGGAGCATAACATCCGTCGCTTCAGCCATCCTTTTCACCTCTCACGGAAATTCGGAACCCTGCGATCGCCAACGTTGCGTGGCTCAGATTATGAACCAGCATTGGCGGCAAGGCAAATCATCGAATGCGCGCCCCAGCGGGCCGGAGGAGGAGGAGACCGGTCCGCCGGAGCAGCGCGGGATGTATTATCAAAAGGGAAGCAAACAAAAACCCGACTGCTAAAGCGCAGTCGGGTGAGATAGCCTCGGTAGGTTTGGGTAAATCAGGTTCATACCAGAGAGTCTGCCCACTCGTTCCGCGAAGTGCAGCTAGATAACGCCCGCGGCAGGCCTCCTGGCTCATGGCTCGTGACGACGTTCCTCCGCCTTCCCATCCGCGGTGAGCGGACAGTGGCTGGCGATTCGCGCCTCGTCAATCAGAAATCGTGACGGACGCGAACGGGAGGACATCTTGCCAATTACAGTGGCGGGACCGCACCGGATTTACACCGGATTTCCTTTTCAGCCTGTCTTCTGCGTCCAGATATTCCGCAGAGAGCAGACCACCGCCGGGCTTTGACGATTATTCCGTTGTTAACGCTCGAAGGGTAGCAGGTCCGGGCCGTTGGGTCAATGGCGTTTCTGATCTCAAGCGCACCCACTTTCTCCAACCTGTCATTGCGGGTCCGCCTCCGGCGGATGGCAATCTCGCTGCCCAAGGGTCCGCCGCTCAGACTGAGCGATTGCCGCGTCGCTCCGCCCCTCGCAAAGATAAACTGGGTACGCGTAAGCGTTTCTAATGAGTAGCTGCTGATGCCCGGCACAGCGCGTCCAGAACGGGCGAAGGCAACAGCGGCACTTGTTCACGGAGCCCGCAGTCCCTACCGCTCGTCTTGCGCTTCGACCTCGACACGGCGAGCGGAACGCGCATTTGGGCCGATTAAAGCACGGAGTTGGTGGAGGCTAGGGGATTCGAACCCCTGACCCCCTGCTTGCAAAGCAGGTGCTCTCCCACTGAGCTAAGCCCCCGGGTCGTAACATGCTACGGCGCTGACCGTGAATCAATACTAACATCTACGCCCGCGCGCCGGCCAATCATAAGTCCATAATCAACACCCACATCGGGGCTCGACCAATGTCATACACCTCCAACGGTTCCAGTTGTCCGGTCTCCTGGTTGATCCGGTAGGATGCCAGCCGGCCTGAATCCAGGCCAGACGCAAAAAGATAGTTTCCACTCAGGTCCAGGCTGAAGGCCCGGGGCACCGGCTCCGTCGCCGTCTGCCCCAGGGGAGTTAGACCGCCGTCGGACTCGTCCACGGCAAAGCCGGCGACGCTGTTGTGCCCCCGGTTGGGCGCGTATAGAAACCGGCCCGACGGCGTGATCTGTATCTGCGAGCAAGTGTTGCGCTCCATGAACCCCTCCGGCAGCGTGGGAACGGTCTGGAAGGGCGACAGGGTGCCGGCTTCCGCGTCGAAACTGTACGCGGTGACGCTGCACCCCTGTTCGTTCGAGGAGTACGCCACGTTGAGATTGGGATTGAAGCAGATGTGCCTCGGCCCCTCCGGTGAGGTGGGCACGGCCCGGTCGGGAGTGTTCGGAGTGAGCTGGCCTGTCGATTCGTCAAACCTGAATTGGAAGATGGCGTTGGGCCCCGTCTGCGATCCCTCGGCGATGTGCGGTACGAAGGCGTAGCGATTGGAGGCGTCGGTCTGTATGTAATGAGCGCCTATTCCGGTTTCCCGCCATTCAATCGGCGCCGGGTTCAGATGTCCTTCGCCGTCGAAGCCGTGCACGCCCACCCGCGCCTGGTAGTAGTAGGCGGACAGCAGGTAGTTCCCGGTACGGTCGGTGGAGATATGCACCGGGTTCCCGTCCAGGTTGATGTCGTTAATTCGCTCGAGGTCACCGCTCCCGGTTTCAATACGGTACGACGTAAGACCGAACTCCCCAGGCCGTCTCCGCCCAACGAAGAGGAAACGGCGCCCTGGATCCGTAGCCATCGGCGCCGGCATTCCGGCCAGCGCGTATTCAACGCGGTTGCTCAGACCGCCCGTCGCCTGGTTCAGGTCATAGCGGGCGATGATGTCGTCGTCTTGCAGTGATACGTACAGATAGGTAGCCATCTCAATAACCTCCTATTCCATCACCCGGGCGTCGGGCAGGCCCAGCAGGAATTGGCCGTGATTCTCGTAGGCGGTGTCGCTGACCATCTGGTGCTGCGCCGCCGCGTGGACGTCGCGGAGACACTGCTGCAATATGCTGTTGGTGAATAGCGCCGCGCCCCCTCCGTAGTGAAAAGCCCTGGAGGTCACGTCAACCGCCACGTCGGTGGTGTAGGTGGCGCAGCTTCGCATCTGGGCCTGCAACGGTGGTGGCGGAGTATGGCCGGCGCACACCGATTGCCACGCCTCTTCCAGTACTTCCACGTTCAGCGAACGGGCCGCCCGCAGGCGCATATCGCCCTCGCCCAGCGCCCCCTGGAACGCCGGCCGGTTCGCCAGCAGGTTCACGGAGTTGTACCCCCGCGTCTTGGATGCCGCCACCTCGGTCACCGCGTCCAGCGCCCGCCGTGCCACGCCCAGCGCGAAGGCCGAATGCTCGTTGGTGACGAACGCAGGCCGGCCCAGGCGGTATAACGCGCCGCCCCGTGTCGGCTCCGTCAACGTCGAGTCCCAGGCAAAACCGTTGGGTACGAACAGGTCATCCACCGAGAAGTCGCAGCTTCCGGTGCCGCGCAGGCCCATCACCTGCCAGTTGTCGTGAACCTTCACCTTATGACGGGGCATGATCACCCGTAGCTGACGCGGATAACCCTCAAACCCGCTGGCCACCCGGGCGCCGGCGGAGACCCACTCGGAGTGCTGTATCCCGCTTCCAAACTGCCAGCGTCCGGTGACCCGGTAGCCGCCGTCAACGGGCGTGGCCGTTCCGGAGGGCGCGGCGGCTCCCGCCACCTTGGGCGGCCGGCCACCCACAAAAACTTCCTCAATGGAATCATCGGGGAGAAAGGCTGACATACCCCCAAGGCTGGCCGCGCCGATCATCAGGCACCAGCCCGAGGACGGATCGATCCGGCTCACCGCCTCCAGCACGTCCAACTGCGTAACCAGGTCGGCCTCGGCGCCGCCCAGCACCTGCGGCATTTTCAGGCGCAGCAGGCCCGATTCATACAGCGCCACCACCGACGCCGGCGACAGCGTGCCGATACGTTCCGACTCCTCCGCTCCAGCCTCCAGCGTGTCCCGCACGCTCTCCACCGCCTCCATCAGGACGCGATGCTTCTCTTCTCGGTCATGGGGAAATCCGTTCATTTCGCGTCGCTCACATTCGACTGTCATTGGGAACAAAGCGCGGCAATCTCGTTGCGTTTGGAAACGCCGCTGGGTTTTGGAGATTGCCGCGTCACCGCGCTCCTCGCAATGACGGGTCAGTACACCCCTATCCTAGTCATCCACCTTGGGCAGCACTTCCTGCACCAGCGCGTCCATGGTGTCCAGCAGTTGCTGCAGGTTGCCGCAGTCGTGGCAGTTGATCTGGAACTCCTCCAGCCCGGCTTCGTGCCGATACCGTTGCATGTCCGACACAATCTGGTCCGTGGTGCCGTACCCGGTCGGCCGGTCGCTTCCCGAGGTGGAATGGCCCGAGATGCTGCTGATGTTCACCCGGAAGCTCATCCGCACCCGTGGCGGTTCCTCCCGCCCGATCTCGGCGGACACGTCGTTGAGGTACTGCCAGTTGCTGACCAGGCTCGTCAGCGGCGTCGGCGTGGGTTGCCAGACTTCCGCGAACCGCGCCGCTCGTCGCAGCGAGGCGTGGCTCGACCCACCGATCCAGATGGGCGGGTGGGGCTGCTGCACCGGCTTGGGGCTGGTGTACAACCTGTCAAAGGAGAAGAAACGCCCGTTGAAACTGACCGGATCCGGCTCCCAGCACGCTTTCCACAGGCGCAGATACTCGTTGGTGCGCGCGCCCCGCTCCCGGTGCGGCACGCCGAGCGCGTTGTATTCGTCTTCGTTCCAACCCGCTCCCACACCCACGATGGCCCGACCGTTGGACATCTGGTCCAGCGTGGCAATCATCTTGGCCGTTACCACCGGGTTGCGGTACGGCATGATCAGCACTGACGTGCCCAGCCCAATCCGCGACGTGCGCGACGCCACATAGGCCAACGACATCAGCGGGTCGTACACCTGCCGCCACGGTTCGCTCCGCGCCGAGCCATCCACGATAACGTGGTCGTTGACGAACACGGCGTCAAACCCCAACTCGTCGGCCTTTACCGCCGTGTCGAGAATACCCTGCGCCGAGGCTTCAAAGCCCAGGTAGTCCGCGTTGGGCAACCGGAAAGAACACTTGACCATTCAATACCACCTTCGGTTTGCTACCGCGTTTCAGCGTCATCATATTGCCATCGCCAAGTTGAAACAAGGGCAACCCTGGTGGATAATTCCGATACGAAACCACCACAGGCGGAGGCTCACGATGCCCAAATTCCGTATCGTTCCTCATGGCAGGCTTCAGGAATGGGTGGCCGAAGAAAAAGGCTACTTCGCCGACGAGGGCCTGAGCTATGAGTTCGTGCCGTCCAACGGACCGAATTCCACGATGAACCCCTCGGTCGATTCGGCGGAAGTTGCGCCCATGGAGATAAAGCGCGGCGCCTTCGAGTCCATGGAATCGGGCCGCGCTTGTGAAATCAGTTCCGCCTGCCACTGGGCCGTCGGCATGGCCGCCAGCGCGGCCCACGGGCGGATGTGGGGCCACGCCTACTCGGTCACGCCAAGCGCCATCTGGGTCGCTCCGGAGTCACCCCTGCAAACTCCCGAGGATCTGGCCGGGGTGGAGGTGGCCGTGGGCTGGCACTCGGGCAGCCATTTTTCCGCGTTACAAGCGTTGCAGAGCGTCCTGCCTCCCGACCAGATAAAAATGCAGTTCGTCGGCGGGCCGCGTGATCGGATGCACCTGGCGCTGGACCGCAGGGTTGAGGCCGCCAACGTCTTCGGCGCGCCCGGCTACGTGCTGGAACAGCAGGGCTTCCGCAAGGTCATGGACACCAGCTTCATGATCGGCTTCCTCATCAACGGCGACGCCACCGACGACCAACTCTGGGCCTATTTCAACGCCTTGCAACGCGCCCAGCGGGAGATCGACGCCGCCAAGGAGCAGTACCAGCACTACTTCCTCAAGGAACTGCCCCAGCGCTACCACGCCATCTTCGACCCCAGGAAGGCCGGCATCGGCGAGCGCATGGTGTTCGAACCCTACACCAGGGAGATGTTTGACCGAACCCACCGCTGGATGCTGGACTGGCAGATATTCCCAGAAGGTCAGGTAGGCAGCGTGGACTACGAAGAGGCGGTTTTGGTCTAGTTCCACGGCGGCTTGGGCGAGTTTAGGGGCGACCGGCGGGTCACCCCTACAGGTTTTGGGAACAATCGAGGCCGCGAAAACATGCGGCCAGATTTACGCCAGCGCCAGCGTCGCCGCCGGGAACAGCTCCTCCACGTCAACCCGCTCCGGTATCACCATCTGCTCCACGTTGAAGCCGATGAAGGTTTCCAACGTCTTCCGCGAACTCTCCAGCCCGTAGGGTATCGGGTCTTCGCCCACGATGCCGGCCATCTTCAGCAGAGCCTGGTCGGCCGGTCCCGCCTCGTCGCCGGCGCGCAGCCGACCCATATAGAAGGCTTTGGCCGCCCCGAACACGCCGCAGACTGCTTCGGCCAGGTCGGGATTGGATTCCAGCGCGGCGTTCTTCACCACCAGCATATGGCTGATGGGATAGACGCCGGTCTTGCGGTGCCATTCGGCGTCCAGCCGGTCCGGCTCGTCGAACAGCGGAACGATGTCATCAGAGTCCGCCGGCCCCGCGCCGACGGCGGCGTCGATCTCACCCGACAGCAACATCTCGCCCAGGTCATTGTTGGATGAGGACACCACGTTGGACGGCGCGACGTACTCGGCCACGTGCTCGTCCCCGGACAGCACCCACGTCACCGCGTCCAAGTCCACCCCATACTCCGTTTGCAGCAGGCCCCGCGTCCACACGCCCGGCGTGAGGGTGTAGCTGCGCACGCCGAACCGCTTGCCCTCCAGGTCCCTGGGCGACTCGATGCCGCTACGCCGGTTCACCACGATGCCGCCGTGATAGAAGGCTCGCGTCAGGAAGATCGGCACCCCGGTGAACTCCTTCCCGTGGGCCCTTGCGCACAGGTAGGTTGACAGCGCCATCTCCGCCACGTCGAACTCGAGTCCTCGCACCATCCGCCGGAAGATGCTGGTCACCGGAGACACCTCAATGTGCTCCATATCGAACACCTGCGACTCAACGGTCCCATCTTTCAAGGGCGTAGTGTGGCCGTAGTTGCCTACAGCGGTACGCAATATCAATTCGCTCATGCTTCCAACCTCCTTTGCCAGGCACATCACAGGTGTGTTCATTGATGTGCATCATCCCGCAAATTCCCTCGTCCCGCAATCGCCACCGTGAGGATTCAGAGAAAACCCGTCTGACATCAGCACGCTTGCAGCACTATCCGTCGTATGGTAATTTGAATCGCACGGCTAATCTTCCGTGCCCGAATATCTTTTATCATTCGGCCAAATCTCAAACCACCGAACCATCCGAGTTGCAACCCAGCCGTTTTCGCTCGCGTACCAAGCGAGCGTGAATCTCAACCGGATAAGGAGCGTCGCCGTGGAATCGCAGCCGCTGCTCGAAGTCAAGAACCTGCAAACCTATTTCTTTACCTACGAAGGTGTCGTCAAAGCCGTTGACGACGTCACTTATGAAGTGATGCCTGGCGAAACCCTGGGCCTGGTGGGCGAGAGCGGATGCGGCAAAAGCGTCAGCGCCCTCTCCCTGATGCGCCTCATTCCTGACCCTCCCGGCAAGACTGTCGGCGGCGAGGTCCTGTTCGACGGTGAGGACATTCTCCAGGTTGACATGGACGATATGCGCCGCATCCGCGGCGCCAAGATGGCCATGGTCTTCCAGGAGCCGATGACCTCCCTAAACCCGGTGCTCACCCTGGATCGCCAGCTCACCGAAACCATCCAGCTCCACATGGGCAAGTCCCGCGACGAGGCCCGACGCGACGCCGTTGACCTCTTGGCCCGCGTCGGCATTCCCGACCCGGAGCGCCGCATCCGCCAGTATCCTCACCAGTTCAGCGGAGGAATGCGCCAGCGCGTCATGATCGCCATGGCCCTCAGTTGCAACCCCCGGCTAATCATCGCCGACGAGCCAACCACCGCTCTCGACGTGACCATTCAGGCGCAAATCCTGGAGCTTATGAAGTCCCTCACCCAGGATCTGGGCGTGGCCCTCATCATCATCACCCACAACCTGGGCGTGGTGGCCCGTTACGCCGACCGCGTCAACGTGATGTAC
>JAGWBI010000016.1:0-9189 GCA_021295965.1 Dehalococcoidia bacterium
GAAGGGGTTGCTCGGGCCTTGGACGTACTTCCGTGCCGCCTCTTCGGCAAGTTCCTCTGTCTCATCCACGTGGACCTTCCAGAGGTAGCCGATGTTCTGCGGCCCCGACTTGTAGCCCAACTCCGCTGCCCGCTCGTGGTAGAGCTGGAAGGCTTGTCGGGTGGGATCCAGCTTCGTAGCCAGCATTATGTAAGGAATGCGCTTCTCGGCAGCCCACATCAGCGAGTCCCGGCTCACCACTCCCGGCAACCAGATAGGCGGATGGGGCTTCTGGTATGGCTTCACCCAAGGATTAACGTAGCGGTAGTGGTAGTGCTTTCCCTCCCATCGGAACGGCCCCGACGTGGTCCACGCCTTGACAATGAACTCGTGGGCCTCCTGAAAGCGCTCCCAGTTGTAGGCGGGCGGGATATTGTGGGATACCATCTCACGGCCCGTACCCCGGACCCAGCCGGGTATGAGCCGTCCATGCGAGATCAGGTCGATCATTGCCAGCTGCTCGACGAGCCACAGGGGGTCGTCCCAGAGCGGCAGGATGTTGCCCAGCAGCACGATCTTGGCGCGGTTGGTGATGCGGGCCAGGATGGAGGCCTCCACGTTCATCGCGCCGCCCATGCAGAAGGGCGTGCTGTGGTGCTCGTTGAGCATCAGGCCGTCGAAGCCCATCTCCTCGGCGTAGAGTTTCTCGTCCAGGTAGCGGTTGTAAAGGCTCGCCCCCAGCTCAGCGTCATAGATGTCGTTGCTGACGTTGAGGTCCATGATGGACTTGCCGGTGGCGCCAAAGTACCCGGACTTGGGGTCCTGGTAGGGCCTTTCCGTGAAATATCCGATGAACATGATGATTCTCCTTAGGGACCGGGTACGGGCGGCTCCGGTTACGGGCGGATTTTACCATAACGGGGGATGCGCTAGAGGATGTTTAGGTTGAGGTTGAGTTGGCGCCGACGGGCGGGCCGACCTAACGGATATCAAGTTCACTTATCTGGTTGTACCCGATGGCGTTGACGGCTCGGTTGACGTCGTCGAGGCGTTGGCGCAGAACGGGCCAGGAGTTGGTGGTCAGTATCAGTATGCTCATGCTTCGGCGGGCGAAGTTCTGTTGGAAAGGCATCTGCCGGTCGGCAGTGATCAAGAGTTCATATCCGTCGGTTTCGGCCATATCCAGGAGTTCACCATTGTGCAACTCGTGCCACCCTCTTTCTGCGGCGGTGTCCGTATCGTGTCCCGGAAAATTATTCTTAAGAGGCCGTGGCACGCTGTGGTCCAGCAATATCCTCATGGCTAGCGCCGTTCTCCAAAGATTGGATCTGGTGGGTGAGAACCGCTTCTACCTGGTGACGAGTTACGCCGGGGAACCACTCCATGAATTCATCTACGGTGGCGCCCCCTTTCAGGTTATTGAAAAGGGCAGTGACCGGAACCCTGGTTCCCTTGAATACCCATGCCCCGCTGACCTTGCCGGGTTTGCTCTCGATGGCTGTGCATGTACTCCAGTCGTTCATTGTCGTCACCTGCGTAGTAAGGCGCTGGGTACGGTATTTTGCATAGACGCCATTTGTCGTGTTTATGTGGCACTTGCCCCGCGCCAGCAGGCCACCACGCTCTATGACGACAGGAAACTTTGGCCGCGTTTTGCCGCTTCAACCATGTCCCGCAGCCTGGCGACTGCCTCTGGCACGTCCCGGGCGATGCCGGCTTTGTCCAGGGGCAGATGCTCGTGGCTGTACAGCGCCGCGCCGCCGAACTCGGTGAGGTAGCGATACTCTTCGCCGGGCGCCGGTTCGTCGGGTGAAGGCATCACGTTTTCCCTGATCCGATTGACGAGGATGCGCAAATTGTGCCCGTCGCGACCGCTGGTTGGATACTCGAACCCGTGGGCTGCCAGCACGGCCTTGTAGGCGTTCTCCAAAGCGTTTTGCGCCATCCGTCCGATTTGCTTGTCGTCAAGTTCGTCCAGTATGCCGGCGCCTGCTATCGCGGCCAATCCGTTGGCGGCGCCGGTGGCGTCCTTGATTTTGCCGTCGATGTCGTCCCAATCCAACGATTCTTCGGGCAGCTCGGCGTTTTCCTGCGGCATGATTGGCGCTCCCTGCTTGGCGATGCAGTTGGCCAAATTGTTTCGCAAGCGCCGGCGAACGTCAAACTCCTTCGTCGTCATGCAGATGACGTCGATGCCGGATGCTTCCGGAAGCTCCGCCTTTTGCAGCGTCCTGGCCCGGTTGCGCAGGTCCTCCAGCCAATCCTCCGGCGGCGAAGGGTCCTTGATAATCAGGACGTCAATGTCCGAGTCCGGGCGGTGGTCGCCCCGGGCCCGGGAGCCGAACAGGATGGTCTGCTCCGGTTCCGCCATCCGGTGTATGGCCCGGGCCACTGCGATGGCGCGCGTGTCGGCGGTGATTTCCTGGGTCGTCATGGCTGGCGGCCTTTGAGCGCCCGGTTCAGGAAGACAGGAACCCCTTGACCAGGCTCAGGAACTCGTCGGTCTTTTCAATCTCCGGGCGGTGGCCGCAGCCGTCCAGGATTTCCAGGCGGGAGCCGGGAATGGCGTCGTGGTACGCCTGGCCCGCCGAGACGGGAACGATGCTGTCCTCCCGGCCCCAGATGATCTGGGTGGGCACGCGCTTGAGGCGGTGCACCAGGTTGGGCAGGCCCAGGTAGTGCATGTAGGGACGCCAGCTGAGGCGGCAGGCTTCCTCCCGGGCCACGGCCCAGGCTTCGGCCAGCTCAGCGGAGGGTTCCTCGGGGCAGAGCGCGCGGAACTCGGGGGTGTTCTCAGGATCAAGGATGCTGGTGGCGAGGTAGTCCTCGGACACCACCAGGAACATATCGAAGATCTCGCCGGATGGAGGGCGAATGCCCGCCGGGGCCACCAGCACCACCTTGTTGAACTGATCGGGAGACATGGCGGCCATCTCGGCGGCCAGCCAGCCGCCCAGGGAGAACCCCATGACGTTGACCTGTCCCAATGCGAGATCGTCCAGGGCTTCCAGATACCAGCCGGCCAGGTCGCGCATATTCATGATCCAGTCCAGCCGCCCGGTTTCGCTGAAGCCGGGATGGGTGGGGATGTGGACGGTGTAATCCTCGGCCAGGGCGTCGTGGTAGCGGAGTTGGACCTGGTGCCCGAACTCATCGTGGAGCAGCAGCAGAGGGGGGCCGCTTCCGCCCTTGACCAGCCGCAAAGTGGTCCCTGCGACCTCTACGAATTCTTCAGTCCATGCTTGGGTGGCCGTCGCCATCTGCCGTATCCTCCTTGGTTAATGGGGAGCGGAACCCGGGTTCCCGCTTCGTAGCCAATGATAGCACGGCGATGGGTATGAAATTGTCGCGGCGTCCGAAACCAAGCGTTGTCAACCGCGTCCAAATTCTCACGCGTACCCGCTTTCCATGAGTTGTCATTGCGAGCGAAGCGCGGCAATCTCGTAGTTTGGAGAAGCCGTCGCTAAACCGGCGGACTACGCTCCTCGCGATGACAGTATGGGTATGTGTCAATACCCAGCCTGCTTAACGTCCCCCGGTTTCCCAGGCCACGATGCAGGGGCGCGGACGCTGTGCCCCCTCGACGCTCCAGACGCCGCCTTCATCCTGCAATGCGCGCTCCAGCACCCGCTCCAGTCGGCCCATGGCCTCCGTTCCGGGGGAAACATAGAGTTGACGGGCGATGGTCTCGCGGGCCTGCTCGAAACTGTCGAACTCCCGGCGCGGCTGTTCGGCCAGCTCAGTCACTTCCGCACTGATGCCCAACTCCTCCAACACCGGAAGAAACTGCGGCAGGGCCGGCAGAGCATGGCGCGTTTCCCCGTGGACCTGCTCCCACAATCCGTACACGTAGGATAGTGGCGACGACCGGAACACGATGGCGAGGACCATGCGCCGGGCGTGGCGGTCCATCTTGCGGACGAACGCTCCGATGTCCTCGATGACATAGACCACATGGCTGCACAGGACCACGTCGGCAGGTTCGACCGACGCTTCCAGCCAACCGGCCTCGACGATGGAAACGTTGGCGATGCCGTATTCCTGGGCGGTCTCCCGCAGCACGGCGCACATGCTGGGCGACGGCTCCACCGCCGTCACCGTCCCACAGGTCAGCGCCAGGGGCAGGGCCAACCGCCCGCCGCCCGCCCCCACGTCCAGCAGGGTCTCACCGTGCATCATCCGCGAGCGCAGTTCCTCGACCACCGCGTCGTCCGTGCGGTGCGGGTCGGCCTTGAACTGCGATGCGAACTGGGTCCAGGTATCGGTGGGCCGCACTCCGCGCATCCGGTCCGACTGCTCATGCTCCACCCGCACCATTTCACCCCAAGTTTCAATTGCGCTCATAAAAGCCTCTCCGACCATGAATGATGAATGACGATGAATGATGAATAATGTACACGAAGTCGAAAAACCTCACGCGCAACCAGTTTGTCATTGCGAGTCTGCCAGAGGCGGACTCGCAATCTCGTCGGCGTAGCAGAGGCTTGTTGCAAGTAGTTGTCAGTACCGCAACGAAATTGCCACGAATGCCTGACGGCATTCTCGCAATGGCAGTTTGGAGAAAGCGGGTACGCGTGAGAATCCAGGGCCTTTCCAAAGTTAATCCGTCATTCCGGCGAAAGCCGGAATCCAGGACATCCTGAGCACAACGGCCTTCTGGATTTGGGGCGGAAGACCGCTATTCGTGACTTTGGAAAGGCCCTGGTGAGAATCTCGTCAAGATTGACATTATCCGACCCCATCGGTAGCATTGCTGCAACCGCGCCGGCCATTCCCGGTCGGTCGGCGCAGCCCTTCCGTTGAGCTACCGGCAACCGACAAGGAGGCCACCGTTATGTTCGTGCGGCGCGACCTTACCGACACCGTTCCCACCCGCGAAGGCAATATGCACTTCGTCAAGCAGGGCGCCGGCTACCCGCTGGTCATGCTCCATCCCCTGGGTACGTCCACCTGGGCCTGGAGCAGCGTCATCGACGCCTTCAGCCAGCATTACACCTGCTACGCCTTTGATATGCTGGGACACGGCGAGTCTGACAAGCCTACCCGTCACTTCAATATCCCCGACTATGCCCAGGCGCTGGACGATGCCTGCCAGATTTTGAACATCCACCGCGGTCACTACGTGGGCAACTCCGTGGGCGCGGTGCTGGCCACCGAGATGGCCGCTTCCTTCCCGGAACGGCTGGACAAGCTGGTGCTGGTGGGGGCGCCGGTGTGGGATGCCCGCACGGCCCCGGAGCGCATCGCCGAATCCGCCGCCGGCTATGACGATGACGGTCTGCCGGTTCCGCGCACCATGGAGCAGGCGAAAGAATCCACCACCTTTGCCGAACCCCGCCAGGAGTGGGTGGACGCCAACAACGGGACCCGCGCCCAGGCCGGCGCCTGGGTCAAGAAACTGCACGAATCGCTGGCGTGGTACGATATTATGAACCGTCTGCCCCGCGTCAACGCCCGGGAAACCTTGGTCCTCTATGGGGAGGTTGACCGCCTGCGCGACGGCGAGGAACTGTTGCACAACAACATCGTACGCGCCCGCAAGCACATCATGCCCGGCGTCGGACACATTCCCCAGATTGAGGACCCCGAAGGGTTTGTGGATGCGGTGCTGGCTTTCCTGAAGCCCGAGTCCTGACGCTTAAAACGTCCAAACCTGCCGCGCCGCCCCTTGGTGGTTTTCGGCGGGAGCGACTAGGTTAGTAGCCGACGGCATTCGCAATCCCGTTTGCCGTCGGTCAAATTATCTCACGTCAACAAGCTACATCCTATGTCTTCCATTTTCGTCAGAGCCCGCAACCGCAGCCACCGGCTGCTCCACACCGCCGAACGACCGCTGGATGGCGTTCCGCCTTCCTTGGTTGTAGTCGGCGTTGGCACGGCTGGCGTCAGGCGATCTCTCCTGTTTTGCCAGCGTATGACCGAGCTGTCAGCGGCGGACCGGATCCAGACCGCCGTGTTCTACGATTGCAATGAGGTGACCGTAGCGCACATCCAGAAACGAATGCGCAAGTTGTTCGGCGCCACCAGGAACAGCGGGAGCATCCAGTTACTGTTTCCCAATTACATCCCGCTGGCCAATGGGTTCATGAGAGACCCCAAGAAGTTCCTGGAATATGAGGGCCCACTGGAACGTGACATGGACACCATCGTCAACCAGGTGATGCTGCACTCGGAACGCTGCGGTCGGGCCCCGGAAGCGATAATCGAGTTCATGAGCTTCTCGGGCCACGCCATTCTGGGCGCACGCTTCCACCAGAAGATGCAGACTGCCTTCCCCTCCGCCGTCATGCTGCCCGTTATGATGCTGCCCAAGGACCACGCTTCCGAAGAGTGGACGCGACGCTATCTGTGGGAACGGTACGAGGACCTGCTGGGCGGTGCCAATTGCCTGGTGACCACCCAATCCACCGGGAGTTCGGCAGACGCGGACATCCGGCTGGCCACCGGCCTGGCGGGCTTCGAAGTCGCTGAATTCGGAGATGACGACGGCGTGACCAATAGCCAGCTATGCGTCACTTTCCGCCGGCTGGTGCCAGCTTCCGGAGGCTGGCTGGGGATGGCCACCGTGAAGCGCAGGATGCCGGTGATGCAGAAGTTCCAATGGATGCGGTTCCCTCCCTGGTGGCGGGAATACGCCGCCCTGGGACCGGACGACGAGCTGTCCATGTCCCTGGGCAACGCCATCTGGTCCACCCTTGACCCGGCGGCGCAGTTGGCCGAGGGCGTGCATGCCCACGGGGAAGTTCCCCAGGAGATGGTGGTCTCCCTGCCGGTTCACGCGGATGAGTTGGAGCCCGTGGCCTCCAATGCCGCCGAAGTCCTCCAACGCAGCAACATCTTCGAACGCTTCCCCAATATGGACATTGCGTTCACCACCGCCCGTTTCAATGAGGGCCTGGCCCAGGAGCCCTATCTGCACGCAGCGCGCATTTATCCCATTCGGGGTGAACTGAGCCCGGTCACCGATATACTGCGCGCCGAAACTCCTCCGGGAGAAAGGGCGAGGCCGGTAGCGATAGAGACGGGGTTCGGCTCCTACTACCATCTGCCCGGCGCCGCAGCGATGCTCCGACCGTCACCGGCGAACGACGGAGATGACGATGGAGAGGAAGACGACTGGCGCCGACACGTGCGGTATTTCTGACCCGGGTCCGCCGATTCCGTGCATCATCAATGTGGAAACTCATTTGACGCATGTTGGTCGCATCTGGTATATTCCACATGATTGTAATATCGCCGTGCGGGATCAACGTACGGTATATTTGACATAATATACCAAGAAAAGATCATTCACGAAACAAACTTTGTCTAATCTGGAGATTAGTTCACCCTGACTGAAACGAACTACCGATGCAGGAATAGTTCCGCCCAGACTACCAAGGGGGTCGGATACAGCCATGCCACCAAGAAATCAAAATCGCACTTTTCACATACGGCGCAACAACCCACACCGACTGGGCACCCAGGATGACCTGACTCGAGACGGCACTCCGCCGCCCATTGTCTCGGTAGCAGTGGGAACCGCCGGTTACAAGCGGAGTTGGCGGTGGGCAAAGCGCATGGGTGAAGCCGGCGTATTGGATCGGGTGCAGAGCCTGACGATGTATGACTGCAATCAAGGCACCATCGATTCCATCGATTCGGAAACCCGGGCGATGCGTCGGGTGCGCGGCGGCCACCTGCCTGTGATAGTACCTGGCTTCCTGCCCAAAGTTGACGGCTTCCTGCGCGACCCCAACGCCTATAAGGATTTCTTTGGTCTCATCCATAGAGACATGGAGCGTATGGTGGATACCATCGCCCGGCGAGCGGAAGAAGTGGGTTCGCCGCCGCAACTCATCCTGGAATGGCTGGGATTTGGCGGTCATGCCAAACTGGGCGGCGTACTGCACGGGATGCTCATGGACCGTTTCCCCGAGGCCACGGTCCTCCCCATCGTGCTGACCCCCAGCGAAGCGGTGCTGAAGGAAAATATGCGCCGGGAAACGTGGGGCGCTTATGAGGAAACCATCGGCACCCGAGTGGTGCGCGACACCCAGGGTAGAGATGAAGTCCAGCGTCACCCGGCCCTGATCACCGACAACAGCCTCTCCCTCAACTTCGAGAGGCTTGACGACAAACTCGCCATCGCCCTGGCCTCCATGGAAGCCGGTATGCGTTACCAGGTTGACGCCGGTTCCATGGCCGAAACTGTCACCAGTTTCGGCAACTACTCCAACGGCTGGTTCGGCGTACGTGTGTTGAACCGTCGCGTTGACATCGCCGACACCCGCCAGGGCTCCCGGTTGTTCGGACCTTTCCGGGGTCGGGAGATTGTGGTCGTCAACGACAGCGCCAAACAGTTGCCCTTCGCCATCAAGTCTGCGATGTGGGACGTCCTGGATCCCAAACGGTCCGATCTCCAGTTGGCCAAGCACGGATTTGTCGAAACCGATTCCGTGATGCGCATGGTTATCACCCTCCCGGTGGAGCCGGAAGGTCTGGGCGAAATCGCAGCGGACGTGCAGGACCAGATGGCCCGCGAAGAATTCAACGTGGCTTACCCCAACCTGATGTGGTCCTTCGCTTCCGCCAATTTCCAGCAGTCTCCCGACGACCGACACATGCACGTTACCCTGTTCTACCCGCTGCAGACGATCAACATCCCCAGCATCACCGATATCATGGGTGAGGAGAGCATCGGCCTGCAGACTCCGGCGAACCTGCCCTACGCCGGCTTCGGCTCCCGCTACTTCATGCCACCGGTCAACGGACACGACGGCGAATCGCAGTACGGGTACGTGTCTCGCGGCCAGCAAATCCGGCTGGAGCGGGAACGCAACCGCACGGCGACTGCGGAGCAGCAACTCGGCAACGGATACGGTAACGGCGCCAGCGGCGACTACCGACGTTAGCGCTTTATCTCCCGCGCCACAACACCTGGTCATGGGCATCCCGGGCGGCAGCGTCCGGGATGCTTTCATTAAGCGTGGGGGGCCGTTCAACCGGCTCATATCCTCGCTTGGGCAACCTGCCCGATTGATGCGCCAATAACGGTCGGTCCTTATATTGACTACGATCCCACGCGCCAGCTCGGATTTCGCCATTGTGCGGCAACCTGGGGAGTTTGGATGGATCGGCTGCATCACCTGCCGGTTCAGGGTCACTTTGGCAACGCCATTGCCGTGTTGCCGGCGTTTCGCCAGCGATGCCGGACACCTCACGCGTACC
>JAGWBI010000016.1:9303-10994 GCA_021295965.1 Dehalococcoidia bacterium
TGAGTTCCCGACACCCCTTCAATTGGAACGCAAAAAGGGGTACTCATGCGGCGGCGTTGGCGTAAAATAGCCGCCGCTCATGCTCATATCCTCTGTCAACCTGCTCCCCGACGACATGGCGGCTTTCGTCCGGCTGGCGGTGCTGTGCGCCATATCCGCGACCGTCGCCATCAGTGTCAATGGATGGTTTCAGGCGTTGCTGGCGACCGTTTTCGGCGACCCGGCTCCCCGGGCCCAGGGCCGGCTGTTCGGCAACCCCCTGCGCCATCTGGACCCGGTGGGAACGATCCTGGCCGTGGTGTCCGGTCTCGGTTGGGGGCGTCCGCCGCCCGGCCCGCCCGGACGCCAGGGACGTTGGCCGTCGGTGGCGATCTCCGCCGCCGGCCCGCTGGGGAATATTACGGTGGCCTTTCTGTTGGCCGCGCCCGTCAAGGCCGGCCTGCTGACCTGGACCTACCCATCGCCCGATGGCCTGAACCTGGTCATGACCGGTGGCCTGCGTTCCGGCATCTCCGACGTGGTGGGCTTGCTGGTCATCTACAACCTGTTGCAGGCGGCGTTCCACCTGCTGCCCCTGGCGCCGCTGGCCGGATACCGGGTTTTGGCGGCGTTGCTGTCTCCCTCGGCGGCGGAAACGCACCAGCGGTTCCAGCGGTTCGCCCCGGTGCTGCTGATCGCGCTGGTCGCATCGGACTACGTGCTGCGGCCCGGCATCCTGTGGGCCACCATACTGCCGCTGGCCAACTGGTTGGCCGGCCTGGCCACTGGATTCTGAACGCGGTTACGCCGTCGGCCCGAACCGCTCCGTCCGTATGACGCCTTCCGGTATCCCGACCGCCAGCAGGACGTCGGCCGCGGCCTCCACGAACCCCGTGGGCCCGCAGGCATAGCATAGGGGCGCCGCGTCCGTTTCGCTGAGCCGCGCCAGCCCCTCGGTGCAGTCGCGGAGCATATCCGCGTCCACGCGCCGCGCATAGCCTGTCCAGTCTTCCGGCTGCCGGCGGGTCAGGGCATACCGTACCGCCACCGTGGGACAGGCTTCCGCCCCGTCGTCTAGCCACTTCCTGTAGATGATGTCCTCAGGAGCCCGCGCCGAGTACAGCAGCAGCGCCGGCAGGTCAGGGGCCACCGCCTCCCGGTGCGCCAATATGGACCGGATGGGCACGATGCCCGACCCGCCGGCCAGCAGCAGCAGCGGCCCGCCCAGCTCCGGCCCCCAGGTGAACGGCCCGCCGATGGGCCCGCGTACCTCCAGCAGGTCGCCCGGCTGCACCACCTCGTGGAAGTACGGCGATACCTCGCCGTCGGGGATCAGTTCCACCGTGAGGTCGATGCAGTTCCCGTCGGATGGCGGCGACGCCACCGAGTAGGAACGCTGGGCTTGGTAGCCGTCGGGGGCGGTCAGCCGGACGTCGTAGTGCTGCCCGGCGCGGAAAGTGCGGGGATCAGAAAGGCGCAGGGTGAAGGTTTTGGCGCGGTAGGTCTCGGCGACCACCCGCTCAACGGTAGCGGTCTGCCAGGGAGTCCGGAAGGTCATATCCGACGTAGGCGCAGGTTCCAAACCCGCCCCTACCGAGCAGGGCAAGCGCATTTGTAAAGGTTGCCTCCCGTTACAGGGCCTGTGCAAAGTAATCGGCCTCTTTGGTTTCCGCTCATCCTGAGCCTGTCGAAGGATGCCACCGTTGCTGGAG
>JAGWBI010000016.1:11110-14514 GCA_021295965.1 Dehalococcoidia bacterium
GGCCGGTTGGCCTGACGGCGCCTGGTGGAGTAGGACACCCCTCACGCCACTGGGTCGGCCCTGCGAACGGATACCGGGGCTTGGGGCCCGCATCAGCAAATAGGGAGGATTGGGGCTCAATCATACCGGCAAACTGGGTAGGCAACAATTGTGCAAACCATCTTGTTGAGACAAGCCTGCCCGGTAACAGTAACAAGTTCTCAGTCCTCGAAAACCGCTATAGCAGCGGCATCGTCTCCGGAATTCGGTCGGGGCCTGCTTTCACCCGTCTATAATGTCCGGCATCCCTTCATTGTGGAGCCGTCCCATGGCCGATGACCTTGTTCGCGTTGCCGAAACCCTGGTCCCGGAGATTTTGTCGAATCTCGACCGGATCGACGCCGAGTGCCAACTGCCCCCGGAGCTTTCCGAGCATATGGCGGATCATCGCCTCTTCTGTCTGTATGCCCCCAAAGCGCTGGGTGGGCCGGAGTTGGACCCTCTCACCGCCTTTCGGGTCACGGAGATCATATCCCGGGCTGACGGCTCGGCCGGGTGGTGCGTGTTCAACGGCAGCGCGATCACCGCTGCCGTGGCCCGCCTGGCCCCGCAGGCGGTGAAAGAGATATTTGGCGACCCGCCAAACCTGCTCGGCTCCGGGTCCGCCCGCCCCGAAGGAACCGCCACCATCACCGAAGGTGGCTACATCATCAACGGACGCTGGAACTACCTCAGCGGCATCGACCACTCCACGGCACTGTTCCTCAACTGCCGCCTCCTGAACCACGACGGCAGCCCGGTTCTGAACGAGGATGGCAGCCCGGCAACCCGGGTCGCCGTGGTTCCGGTGGCCGCCGGCGCCGTGCTCAACACCTGGACCACCCTGGGAATGCGCGGCACCGCCAGCAACGACTGCGAATTCACCGATGTATTCGTGCCTGCCCATCATTCCTACATGCGCGGCGACCCTTCACATCACCCCGGCCCGCTGTACAATCCGGCACAGACCTCCATCCTCATCAGCTGGACCCTTGCCGCCGGCAACGCTCTGGGCATGGCTCGCGGCGCGATGAACGCCTTTGAAGAACTGGCCACCGGCTCCGGTACCACCGATTCCCGTATGCTCCTCCGTGACCGCACCTACGTCCAGATCGCCTACGGCGAATGCGAGGCCACCCTGGACGCCGCGCGCACCCACGTGCTCGACGCCGTGGGCAGCATGTGGGACGCCCAGGTTGACGGCAAGCCGGACCTCATGGATCGCGCCGTCCGCGCTCGCCTCGCCATCACCCATGCCATCCGCCGTTCCGTCGAGGTCGTTGACCAGCTTTTCAACGTGGCCGGCACCAACGCCATCCACCGCTCCGTTGGCCTGGAGCGCTTCTTCCGCGACCTCCACGTCAGCGGCCAGCACATCTCCGGCCTGCCCGCCAACTACGAATACGGCGGCCAGGTCCTCATGGGCGCCCAAACCCGCGCCTCACTCTACACCTGAACCATGGAGCGCCTGCTCGACTTCCTCTCTGAAATGTCCTCGCCTTGCCGTCTGACTATCGGACGCTCATGATCTTAATGATCATGGCTATTATCATGCTCGCCAGCGCCATGCGCATATCGCGCGCATCCCGTGGCGAACGCCTGCCACTAGGGGCATCTTCAGGGCCTGTGCAAAGTAATCGGCCTCTTTGGTTCCCGCTCATCCTGAGCCTGTCGAAGGATACACCGTTGCCGGAGTCATGGTTCGACAGGCTCACCACGAGCGGCTAAAGGGACTTTGCACGAGCCCTGGGGCATCTTCCCCATATTTTGACGCTATAATGCTTTGGCTGGTGTACTTGATCGCCTTTTCAGCGGCAGCGCTAGTTTTCTTCCACTTGCGGGTTAGCATTAGGCGCGAGGCGGCGGATTCCTCTGGCCAGGCGGCTAACCAAATTGCCGACATCTCGCGCCAACCACCAGGTTAGCGCGATAAACGCGCCCAACCAAATCAGCCCGGAAATCAGAAAGAGCCACGTTCCGGCAAGCATGATACCGCGGTTTCCCAAACTGTCGCCCCAAGGTACGATATAGAGACTCGCCACTAGACCGATGCCGGAGACAGCCAGAACGGCAATGACCAGAAATTGTTTGTCCTGCCAGAGCTTGGTAGCCTAGCCGCGGGGCTCCTCAACCTCGCGTCGCGTTTCCCCCGCGTTCACGGCCAAGCGCCCCGTTTCCAGATCCCCCTTATCTCTGTCCGTCGTCGCCATCATGCGCCTCTCTCGGCCTTAATCATACCGCCGACCCACCGGCCTGAGAAACCGTCGCGCCCCTACTCCGGAAAAATCCGCTGGTACACCCCCGGCGACCCGGGCCCGTGTACCATGTGCGGCCGCACCTCGTGGGTCCAGACCGGCGTTACGATGGTGCTCCAGTTCTTCCAGGCCGCGCTCTCCGCCACTTCCAGCGACTCCATCTCATGCACCGTCGCGTACTTGGGCTCGCCCATCACCGCCTGGAACCGCCGGGCTCGGATGTAACCGGGTATGTCCGCGCACATGGGCAGACGCTCGTTGTTGTAGGCGTCGTTCCACCGCTCCTCCAGGTGATCGGGGATCGACATCCGCCCCACCAGGATCAACGGAGACATACCCGCCTGCGCCGTATCCTCCGATAATTCACCCGGATGCACCCGCTTGTACAGGTTTCGGATGTACTCCGTCCCGATGACGCTGGGCGACATCCGCCGCGACCACTCGGTGGGTTCTTTGAGCCACTTCTGCCATTCGTCCGAGTACCAGGCCTCATGGCTGTCCAGTTCATAGCAGGCCAGGTACTTCGGCCCTCCCTGCACCGCCTCATACCGCGCCGCGTCCAGCACACCGGGGATCGACAACCGCTCCGGAATGTGCTCCTCGTTATACCAGCGGTTGTATTCCTCATCATTCTCCGGCGCCACGTCGCTGTAAACCAGCAGCAGGCCGTCGCCCTTCCTTTTCGTCGCCATTGCACATCTCCGGTTCCTTCGCCGCTCTCGGCGCGGATTCATCGTCGCATGATCCGGCAGTATAACACCGGGCATCAATCAGAATGATTGCAAAGTCCCCTTTCCGGCAGGGGCAACCACAAGGGTTGCCCCAGGACGATTGCAAAGTCCTTTTCATCCGCTCATGGTGAGCCTGTCGAACCATCAACCACCGCAACGAGCATCCTTCGACAAACTCAGGATGAGCGGAAAAGAGGTACGCGGTGCTCATGCGTACCCAATTTGCACGGCCTGTCATTGCGAGCGAAGCGCGGCAATCTCGGTACCGAGGGCATCCGTCGCTCACTCAACGGGATCGCCATCCGCCTGCGGCGGACTACACTCCTCACGATGACAAACTGGGTACGCATCAGGTACGCGGTGACTTTGCAATCGTCCTGGCCGATGACACAGGGCCTTT
>JAGWBI010000016.1:14834-16504 GCA_021295965.1 Dehalococcoidia bacterium
GGCTATCGCAAAGGCCGGTTCATTCCCCGGTACCGCATAGACCAGTACGGCGGGTGTCACCACCGCTGCGCGAGGGTCGCCGCTCCGTTTGTTACGGCGGGGCAACCGCGCCTGCCCCCAGCCTGCCCCGTGCTTGACACGGGGTCATTCCCGCGAACGCGGGAATCCAGGCGGGGACGGGCGTGGGGCGGTCAGCACGCGCAAACTTAGGGCATCAATTCGCAGACCACGCTCTCTGGCCGTAGCGCCGACAACCTGAACCCCCGAACCCGAAGCCAACCTAACCACCGGCAAACCAACGAAAGGAGGAAAACCTGATGACGTGAGCATCGACGAACCCAGGCCCACAAACCGCTTTTTCGGGTGTATAATCGGCCCACCGTTCACATTTTTGGCCGATGTATGTCACCAGGTGAAAAGGAGGGTTTCATGGCTACGTCTCTACAGCAATCAACTGCCAACGGACAATCCGCCGGCGGTGTGGAAGAGGTTGACGTTGTTGTCATCGGGGCCGGCGTAACCGGCTTGTATTCGCTCTACCGGCTCCGCAATCTCAGTTTCTCAGTGCGGGCCTTCGAGGAAGGTACCGGCGTCGGCGGCACCTGGTACTGGAACCGCTATCCGGGCGCCCGCTTCGACTCCGAGAGCTACACCTACGGCTATTCCTTCTCCGAGGAGTTGCTGCAGGAATGGGAGTGGAAGGAGCACTACTCCAGCCAGCCCGAGAACGAGCGCTACCTTAACTATGTGGCCGACAAGTTCGACCTCCGCCGCGACATCCGCTTCGAGTCCCGAGTCGCCTCCCTGGTTTACCAGGAGGACGACAACCGCTGGCTCGTTACCACCGACGACGGTTACCAGGCCCGCGCCCAGTTCGTCATCACCGCCATCGGCATCCTCTCCGCCCGCTATGTGCCGGAGTTTGAGGGCCTGGAGAGCTACGAAGGCAGCTGGTGCCACACCAACCGCTGGCCCAAGGAGGGCATGGACCTGGCCGGCAAGCGCGTGGGCGTAATCGGCACCGGCGCGACCGCCGTCCAGCTCATCCCTGAAATCGCCGGCGTGGTGGGTCACCTCACCGTCTTCCAGCGCACCGCCAACTACTGCGTGCCCTTGCGCAACTCCCTCATCGACCGGGAGACCCAGGACTACATCAAGGACCACTATCCCGAAATCTTCGAGCAGTGCCTGTCCACCCCCGGTTCCTTCATGCACGAGTTCGACACCCGCTCCGCCCTGGCCGTTTCCGAGGATGAGAAGCTGGACCAGTACGAGCGCCTCTGGGCCGAACCCGGCTTCAAGAAGTGGCTGTCCAACTTCTACGACATCATGATGCCCGGCGAGGCCAACGAGGACTACGCCGAGTTCGTCCGCAACAAGATCCGCGAGCGCGTCCACGACCCCGAGGTTGCCGAGATGCTGGTGCCCAAGAACCATATGTTCGGCTCCAAGCGCCTCCCCTGCGAGACCGGCTACTACGAGGTCTATAACCGCGACAACGTGCTGCTGGTGGACGTGCGCGAGGACCCCATCGCGCGCTTGACCCCCCGGGGCATTCAGCTGGAAAGCGGAAGCGATCACGAACTGGACGTCATCATCTTCGCCACCGGCTACGACGCCGTCACCGGCCCTCTCAACCTGATTCACATCGAGGGCATCGGCGGCGAGGT
>JAGWBI010000016.1:16622-51227 GCA_021295965.1 Dehalococcoidia bacterium
ACCGACGCCATCGCCCACGTCCGGGACAGCGGGCACCGGCGCATCATGGCGACCACTGAGGCCGAGCAGGCGTGGGTGCAGCACATGAGGGAGGACAGCGAGAACATCCTGCGAACCCAGGCCGACTCGTGGTTCGTGGGCGCCAACATCCCCGGCAAAGCCCGCGTCCTGCTCACCGCCCCCGACACCGCCCCGGCGATGCGCGCCAAGCGCGCCGAGGTAGCGGCCAACGGGTACGAGGGATTCACGTTGGATTAGCTCACCAATACCGGCTGGAAGTTGCTGTAGGGGCAACCCTTGTGGTTGCCCCGATGCGGTAGGGTAATCTCGTCAGAATCACGATTTACCGGATTTCAGGATTTGCGGGATTGTGTTCCTCCAATCTTGATTCTGACGATTTTTGCGAAGCTTCCATCGTCGGACGACGCGCCAGCAGGTAGCACAGCCCCGACGCCAACTGCACCGGCGCCGCCACCACCAGCGCGGCGGCGTAGGTTCCCGTCTGGTCGAATATCCAGCCCGCCGACCATGCCGCCAGGAGTGATGCGCCCCCGAAGCACACCGTCATCGCGCCAACCAGCGTTCCGAAGCTGCGCCGTCCAAAATACTCTCCCACCGCCAGCCAACCCAGCGTGGCGATGCCCTCGGTGGCGGCGATGGAGACTACGAACAACGCCGCGGCGACGTAACCGTTGCCCACCAGAAACGCCGCGGTCCCAGCGGCTCCCACGCTCATCCCGGCAAATATGAGCCACCGCGAGGGTATCCAGGTCGCCGCGACGCCCATGGCAATTCGCAAGGGAATTATCGCCAGGAATGTGGACGACAGATAGAAAGACGCCTGTTCTTGCGGTATGCCCTTCCACACCAGCATCGGTATCTGGTTGATTACCAGCGCATCCGCTGCGGCGATCCGCAGGGTGACGCCAACCGTCAGTAGCCAAAAGGCCGGTGTGGCCAGCGCTTGCCGAACCGTGAAGTCGGACGCCGAATAGGTCGGCTCGATGCGTCGCCCTCGTGTTCCTTCCGCACCGATAGCGGGCTGGACACCGTCGGGCAGCAATCCGATGTCCTCCGGACGGCTCCGTATGACCACCGCCGCTCCTATGGTCAACGCGCCGGCCATCGCCCCGGCTCCCAGGATTGTCACCCTCCAGCCGAACTCGCCCAGGCACCAGGACAACAGGGGAACCATCACGGCAGCCCCGCCGGCGAAGGCGGTGTTCATCAGCGTCATCGTCAGCGCTTTACGCCGCACAAACCACTGGTTGGCAATGGTCATCAGGTTGGGAACGATGCCGATGCCCCGGCCTATGGCGGAAATGCCTGAATACGCCAGCACCAGTTGCCAGTAGGAATTGACGCCGGCGACGGACGCGAACCCGGCGCAACTGAGCAGCCCCCCGATGAGCACCAGCCGCCGGCCCCCGTACCGGTCCGCCAGCCATCCGGCGCCCAGCGAGGCCACGTTGCCCACGGCCCACGCCGCGCCGACTACGAAAGCGAACTGGGCCGATGCGATGTGCAAATCTTCCTGGAGAGATGGGGCGAACACCAGGAAGCCGGGGATTATCGCGCCGAACCCGAGGCAGCCCATCACCCCGCCGGCAAGAATGACCCACCAACCGTAGTAGATGCCTCTCTGCCTGACCAGCCGCCGGCCCGTTGTGCGATTGATCATCCGGTGCTCGGCATCCCTATCGGGAATCGGATGCGGTGTCGTCGGCCGGCTGTTTTACCAGCAGGAACGATGTTGCGGCGACGGCCTGCAGCACCGCTGCCACCGCCAGTACCGGCACGAAGCTGCCCGTCCGGTCAAAAACGGATCCTGCAACGGCTGGGATGATCAGTCCGCTGGTTCCGTAGAACACCGTCATCACGCCGACCAGCGTTCCGTAGCTGCGCCGGCCAAAGTATTCCCCGACCGTAATCCACGCTATCGAGCTCACTCCCTGCCCAGCGGCAGAAGCAACGATCAGGAACCACGCCACCCGGTCGCCCTGCGCAATCAGGGCCGCCAGGGTGCAAAGGGTCACCACCACCATCGCCGCGCTCAACAGCCAGCGGGGGGCGATCCACAACGCCGCCAGTCCCATTCCAAAACGCGCCGGTATGGTGGCGAAGTAAGTCAAAGACAGATAGGTGGCCGTTCTTGCCTCAGCGACTCCCTTCCATATCAATATCGGTATTTGATTCACTATCAGCACGTCCGATGTCACCGTGCGCAGCACTGCACCCAACGTCAACGCCCAAAAGGTTGCCGTCACCAGGGCTTGGCCCAGCGCGAACTCCCTCCGTGTAGGGGCAACCCTTGTGGTTGCCCGGTCCCCGTCTCCCCTATTTGCCCCGTCCGCTGTCCCGCTCGCGTGCCCTCCCCCGTCAGGTTCTAGACCCATATCCTCCGGCCGGCTGCGGATGATCGCTACCGCCGGCAGCGTCAACGCGCATATCGCAAGGCCGGCGACCAACGCGGTCGGACGCCAACCAATCTGCCCCGCCCCCAGGCTCAACGCGGGGAGCAGCGCCGCTGCCCCTCCGGCGGTGGACGTGTTCACCACTGCCAGCGCCAGGGCCTTGCGGCGCACGAACCACTGGTTGACCAGGGTCATCAGCGTGGGAAAGATGCCCATGCCCCGACCCATCGACGCAATTACCGTGTACGCCAGCAGGATTCCCCAAAACGAATTTGCCAGCGCGAGGGCCGCAAACCCGGCCCCGCAGAGCAGTCCGCCCACCAGCACCAGCCGGCGTGCGCCGTACCGGTCAGCCAGCCACCCCGCGGCTACAGAGGTAATATCCCCGATGCCCCACGCCGCCCCGACGATAAACGCCGACTGGCCCGATGAAAGACCCAACTCGGCTCGGACGGGGACTGAAAACGCCAGATACCCGGGGATGACGACCCCGAACGCTACGAAGCCCAGGCAAACCGCCGCGCCGAGGACCCACCACCCGTAGAAGACCTCCCTCACTGCGAATCGTCATTCCCGCGAAAGCTGGAATCCAGAACGCCTTTGCCCATGGGAGACCCTGGATTCCTGCTTTCGCAGGAATGACGGATTAACCCGGAAAAGCTCTGACCAGACGGCAATGCCTAATCGGCCAAAGGTATGACCAGGTACACCCGTTCTTCGCCGCCCACCACGCGGGTCGTGTGGCCTTCCCCGGTGAGGTCTTCCGCCAACAGCACATCGCCGGGCCCCACGCGGTGGGTGGAGCCGTCGCTCAGCCCGATTTCCGCCTGGCCGGCCAGCGTCACGGTGTACTGCCGGCGCGGGGCGCAGTGGAAGTCCAGGAAGTAGTCGGGCGGCGAAATGCGGATGGTCAGGCCGCTGGTCGGCTGCATGGGCGTGCCGCGCCCGTAAGCGCCCTCGGTGTCCAGGAAGTCCTCGAAGGGCGGATCATAATGTTCCAGGCGGGATTGACCATCCGGTCCGGTATAGACGCGCACGAATTGGGGCATGAGAAAGCTCCTCAAACTTAACTGTCATTCCGGCGAAAGAACAGCCTGCCCAGTGCCTGACACGGGGTCATCCCGTAGTTGATACGGGGCCGGAATCCAGTCTGATTTTAATTGGCGGCAATTATACCGCGCCTATTCCCGGCTGCTGTCGTCGGCCGGCCGCCGCGTCACCCAGGAGGACTCGTTGTCGCCCCGAGAGCGCCGTAGCGCATCGATCATGCGATTTGCGACGGCCCCGATAATCAGCCCGGCGGCCGCTCCCAGCGGGAAGGCTATCAGACCTCCGGCTATGCAGAGCACCACTAGCACGTGCGGCTCAACGATTGCTCGGTCGTTCAGCTCCGCAATGCGAGCGAATCGGGAAGCGATGGCCCAGGCGACGTAACCGCCGGCGGCTGCGCCGCCCACGGCTCCGCATATGATGTAAAAAAGTCGAGTTGGCGTGAACATAGGGTGTCCAGAGTTCCGGTCAGGTGTGGAAGAACTGTCGCATCTCTATGCAATCCTAACACGCCCGGCCCTGCAATCCACTATCCAACAACTTTCCCCGCCGTAAATTGGTGTCTCCAAAACGAAAATACTACTCACTACAGGAGTAAACATGATCGTGTTTCGTAACCTGGGCTTGACAGCGCGGCGATACCGCCCGTTTAATCCCGATTCGTACGTGACATTTTTGGATTAGCCGACTGGCTTGGCATCAGCGCGAGGACCGACTGTAGGAGGTCTAGCTCATGAAATTGCAACGGATTCTCAACGTCAAACTGCTGGTGGTATTGGGATTGGTCATAAGCCTGTTCGCCGTGGTGGCTTGTGGCGGAAGCGCTGCGGCCCCGGCTGAACCGGCCGCTCCGGCGGCTCCTGCTGCCGCCCCGGCCAGCTCCGGCGCCAGCAGCGCGGCGGCGGCGCCTACCGCAGTGCCGGCAGCCACCGAACCCGCCGCCATGGCCGAGAAAACCGGCGGACACGTCAACCTGCTGGTGACCAACATCGGCAACGGCAAGTTTGACCCCTTGCTCACCGAGGGCGAAGACCTGAAGTTCCAGCGCATATTCCAGGTCGCGATGGTCGGCGGCGGCGGCGGCAGCGAACTGGTGCCGGCGGTGGCCAAGGACTGGTCGGTCAGCGCGGATGGCAAGGTCTGGACCTTCACCGTCAACGATGGGTTCATCCAGGCCCACGATGGCAACGTCATCACCCGGGATGACGTGTTCTTCAATCTGGACTCTCGCCTGGGAGTGGAGGCGCAGGAACTGCTGGCGTCCGGCTACTACGAACCCCGTGACGTGGCCCTGACCAAGCTGATCGACGGCGTCACCAAGGGCCCGGCCGATGACCAGGTGCAGGTTACCTTCAACACGGTTCGCCTGGACTTCTCCTTCAACTGGTCCGAAAACGCCCAGGGCGCCAGTCCCATGATAGTGCCCGAAGCCACCATGCGCGCCCGCGCCGGCGCCGCCGGGTTCGAGGGCTACGAGACCGACCCCATCGGCGTTGGCTCCATGCGGGTTACCGACTTCGTCCTGGAGCAGAAATACTCTTTCGAAAAGTTCGAAGATTTCTTCTGGACGACGGAAAACGGTTTCTCCGAAGACCGTAGCGTCACCTTCGACACCCTGACCATCGAGGTAGTTCCCGAGCCGGCCGGACGCCTGGCTGCCCTGCGCAGCGGCGACGCCCAGCTGATTGAAGCCAACATCAACATGATTGGCGACATCGAGAGCATCGACGGGGCATCTGTCGCCTGGCAGCGGGAATCGTCGTACAACCTGGTGGCGTACGTGGATTGCTGGGAAGAATCGATGTGGTGTTACCAAAAGGAGGTCCGGCAAGCCGCCGAACACGCCATCGACAAGGATGCCATTGTGAATGGTCTCTACTCGCCCGATGCGGTCAGTGCGAACAGCTGGTCCCACGTCACCCCCAATTCCCTGGGCTGGGGCGAGAACCTGCAGCCGCGTCCTTTTGACCTGGACATGGCCCACAGCCTGTTGAAATCCGTGGGCTTCGGTGGCCCCAACGGTGACGACGGCACCGACGCCAACGGCGAGCAGGTATCGTTCACCATCTACACCTGGGAAGCCGGCGACCTGCCCGGCCTGCCCGACCTCGCTCAGCTTTACAAAGATTTCTGGACCGAGGGATTGGGCTGGGACGTGGACGTGGTGGTGGGCGATGCCTCGTCCACGCGGCAACAGTGGAACAACCGCGAACTGCCCGGCGACGTCTTGGTCCGGACCAATGAGTGTCGTTACGACGGCACTTCCATTGCCCAGGGAGCGTACTTGAACGAGGCCATAGCCTGGCGGGCTGTTGCTGACTGGCAAAGGGAGCCGTGGGCCAGCACCACCACGCCGGCGGTGCAAAAGGGCATTTCCGACCTGAACCTGGATACCCGCGCGGCAACCTACAACGAAATGTGGGACTACCTCCAGGACGAGTCCCACTGGGGCGATGGGTTCAACACCAATTTGCCCTGGGGGTTGGGCGCAGATGTCGCCAGCTATGAACCCTGGACGCTGGTGCCATACGTGACGGCCATCTGGACGCTGAAACTGAAGTAAGATAGCCGCGCCATTGAGCAATACTGCAACTGTAAATGGTGGGGCGGGTTTCAATCCCGCCTCATCTTTTGGTCCAGCGCGGCTCAGGCGGTGCGATGCCAATGCATCACCGGAATATTCACCCTGTATTCTGTTTGGCATTTGAAGCGTTTTCGTAATCTGCTCTTGACAGAATGCGGATATCTCCGTTTAATCGTCCGGCATTCGTAACCGACGGTGATAACCGTCGACGTCGGTTAAAGCAGTACATTTAGAGGAGTGTTCATGCAATGGGATTGAAAAGGTTTATGAACGTCCGGCTGCTGATGGCCTTTGGGCTGGCGGCTGGCCTGATCACCGCAGTGGCCTGCGGTGGCGCGTCCGAGGCTCCGGCAGCGCCGGCTGCTCCCGCCGCTCCGGCCAGTTCGGGCGACAGCAGCGCAGCCGCTGCCCCGACTGCCATGCCCGAGGCTACCGAAGCCATGATGATGGCCGAAGAGACCGGCGGCCACGTCAACCTGCTGGTCACCAACATCGGCAACGGCAAGTTCGACCCCCTGCTGACCGAGGGTGAAGACCTCAAGTTCCAGCGCATCTTCGGGGTCGCCCTGGTGGGCGGCGGCGGCGGCAGCGAACTGGTTCCGGCCGTCGCCAAGGACTGGTCCGTCAGTGAGGACGGCAAGGTCTGGACCTTCACCGTCAACGACGGTTTCATCCAGGCCCACGACGGCAACATCGTCACTCGCGACGATGTGTTCTTCAACCTGGACTCCCGGTTGGGAGCGGAAGCGCAGCAACTGCTGGAATCTACCTACTACGAACCCCGCGACGTGGCGTTGACCAAGCTGATTGACGGCGTGTCCAAGGGTCCCGCCGACGACCAGGTGCAGGTAACCTTCAACACCGTCCGCCTGGACTTCTCCTTCAACTGGTCCGAAAACGCCCAGGGCGCCAGCGCCATGATCGTCCCCGAGGCCACCATGCGGGAACGGGCCGGGGCCACCGGGTTTGAAGGCTACGAGACCGACCCCATCGGCATCGGGTCGATGCAGGTGACCGATTTCGTCCTCGAGCAGAAGTATTCCTTCGAAAAGTTCGATGACTTCTTCTGGACCACCGAGAACGGCTTCTCCGAAGACCGCAGCGTCACTTTCGACACGCTGACCATCGAAGTTGTCCCTGAGCCGGCCGGTCGCTTGGCCGCCCTGCGCAGCGGAGACGCCCAGCTCATTGAAGCCAATATCAACATGATTGGCGACATTGAGGGCATCGACGGCGCTTCCATCGCCTGGCAGAAAGAATCCTCCTACAACTGGGTCGTTTACGTTGACTGCTGGACCGAGGATCTCTGGTGCTACCCCGTGGAGGCTCGCCAGGCCGCCGAACACGCCATCGACAAGGACGCCATCGTCAACGGCCTGTACTCCCCCGAGTCAGTCAACGCCGACAGCTGGGCCCACGTAACGCCCAACTCCCTGGGCTGGGGCGAGAACCTGAGGCCGCGTCCTTTTGACCTGGCCACGTCCCACGAATTGCTCAAATCCATCGGCTACGGCGGAGCCAACGGCGATGACGGCACCGACGCCAACGGCGAGCAGATCTCCTTCACCATCTACACCTGGGAAGCCGGCGACCTGCCCCTGCTGCCTGACTTGGCCCAGCTTTATAAGGACTTCTGGACCGAGGGTCTGGGTTGGGACGTACAGGTCGTGGTCGGCGACGCCGCCGCCACGCGCCAGCAGTGGAACAATCGCGAATTCCCCGGTGACGTGCTGGTACGTACCAACGAAGGGCGCTACGACGGCACTTCCATCACCCAGGGCGGCTACATCAACGACCAAATCGCGTGGCGGACTGTGGATGACTGGCAGGTAGAGCCTTGGGCCAGCACCTCCACTCCGGTTGTTCAGAAGGGTCTCTCCGACCTCAACCCCGACACCCGCGCCGCGTCGTACAATGCGATGTACGATTACCTCCAGGATCAGACCCACTGGGGCGACGGTTTCAATACCAACGTACCGTGGGGATTGGGAGCCGACGTGGCCTCCTACGAACCCTGGAGCCTGGTGCCCTACGTCACCGCCATCTGGACGCTGAAGCTGAAGTAGGCGCACCTAAAGGTGACAAAAGCGACAGCCGGCGACAATCCCGCAAGCGGTTTGTCGCCGGTGTCTTATCGCGTTATTCTTGCGTCCCAGGTTATTAGATTATGACTACGTACATCATTCGCCGCATCGGCGAGGGTCTGGTCACCCTGATCGCCCTCAGCTTCGTCGTATTTGGGAGCGTCCACCTGACCGGCGACCCAGCCCGCTTCCTGCTGCCAATTTCGGCCGAGCACGATGAATCAGTGTACGAGGCGCAGAAAGCCGCCTATGGATTGGACAAGCCGTTCATCGTCCAGTACTGGAATTTCCTGATCAAGGCTGTTCGGCTGGACTTCGGCGATTCTTTCACGGCCCGACGCCCGGTTCAGGAGATCCTGCTGGAGCGCATACCGGCGACCGTCCATCTGGCCATAGCCGGTACGATCCTGGCTATTGGGATAGGAGTCCCCCTGGGAATCATATCTGCGGTAAAACGCGACACCTTCCTGGACAGGATCTGCAAGGCATTCGCCATTTTTGGCATGGCGGCCCCGCAATTCTGGGTTGCCATAATGTTGATCATAGTCTTTGCCGGCTATTGGGGTTGGCTGCCGGCTTTTGGCCGCGGCGATATGACGGGATGGTTCCCCACGTGGTCCCAGATTCCCGATATGCTGGCCCACCTGATTTTGCCGGCCTTCGTGCTGGCGCTGGCGATAATTGCCGCCATCATGCGCCTGGCCCGCTCCGCCATGCTGGAAGTGCTGGACAGCGACTACGTGAAATTCGCCCAGGTGAAGGGCATGAGTGACCGGGTGGTCATTTGGAAACACGCCGCTCGCAACGCCCTCATTCCGGTAATCACCTTTGGCGGCATCAGCCTGGCCGGCCTGCTCAACGGCTCTGTGGTGGTGGAAGTGGTTTTCGCCTGGCCCGGCGTGGGACTAATGCTGCTGGAGGGTGTTCTGTCCAACAACTTCCCCCAGGTTGAAGGCGCCATAATGGTTTCCGGCGCCGCCTACATTCTGACCGCCCTGGTGGTTGACATCCTGTATGGTTACGCCGACCCGCGGGTCCGGATGAACTAGGCCAAGTACCTTCGTCATTCCGGCGAAAGCCGGAATCCAAAACCTAGGAGCGCAGTTTTGGCTTCTGAAACTCCCGCATTGGTGATTGACGACCGCAGACAGGTCGGCTTGAGGCAGCGCATCAGGGACGCGCGACTGCCCTGGGTTCCCATCGCCATCCTGCTCATCATCGTCTTCTGCGCCGCCTTCGCCAACCTGATTGCGCCCCACGACCCACGCGAAAACAACGTTCGCAACAAGCTGCAGGCGCCGTTCGCCAGTTCGGAGCATGTCCTGGGCACCGACCGCCTGGGTAAGGATATGCTCAGCCGGTTGATTTACGGCTCCCGGACCATGCTCCAGGTCACCGCCCCCTCCATGGTGGTGGCCATTCTCGCGGGAACTGTGGTCGGCCTGGTGTCCGGTTACTCCGGTCGTTGGGTGGACTCCATACTGATGCGGATCACCGACGCGGTGCTTGGTTTCCCGTCAATCCTGGTTGCATTGCTCATCGTGACCTATCTGGGTACGGGCGTCTGGAACGTGATGATCGCCATTGCCGCAACCCAATGGGCGCGGTTTGCCAGGATGATAAGAGGAGAGGTATTAGCGATTCGTGACCGCGATTTCGTCGTGCTGGCCCAGATCTACGGGGTCTCACCCGGCATGATCGTATGGCGCCACCTGTTCCCCAACGTCATCAACACGTTGATGGTGCTAACCAGCGTGAGCGTGGGCCAGGTTATCCTGCTGGAAGCGTCCCTCAGCTTCCTTGGCCTGGGCCTTGCGCCCGGCGATCCGGCGTGGGGCATTCTGGTGGCAGAGGGCCGCGAGTTCCTGACGCAAGCCTGGTGGATCGCGCTTTTCCCCGGCCTGGTGATAACCGTCGTCGTGATGGCGTTCAACTTCTTCGGCGATTGGCTTCGCGACTACCTTGATCCCAGGCTGCGACGCGCCGGCTAATCCCGCGACGCGGCTACGCGCTATTCCAACAAACCAATCCGCCCGAGAACATCCGGCTCTCGGGCGGATGTTTTTCTCCGACCGGCAGCCGGCAATGTTGACGGGCTATAGGCGGTATGCTAATGTCGCGCCTACGCCGCACAAGGGCGATTCGTTGACGCTAATCCGCCAACCTATCGCGCCGGATTGGAGGAATGCGTGATGCTGGTTCGCCAACAGATAGGGAAGCTGCTATTGGTTGGATTTTCCGTCTTGATTGTAATGGCGCTGGCAGCCTGTGGTTCCCCGACGGAGGAGCCCAGCGCGGCGGCTCCCGCAGCTCCCGCCGCATCCCAACCGACGGCAGCCCCCACCTCCCCCGCGCAGGCAACGGAAGCCCCGGCGACAGCGATGACCGAGGACACCGGTGGCAAGGTGACGTTAATGAACGCCGTGTGGGGAACCGAACTCTTCACCCCCAGGGACGGCGTCGGTGAAGCAGCGACGTACGGCCGCCAGATGAATGCTTTCTGGATTAACGGCAACGAAAACGTGGAGATGCTCCCGAGTGTGCTAACCGATTGGGCGGTTTCCGAGGACGGCTTGTCCTGGGACTTGACCATCCGTGAAGGCATTACGTTCCACAATGGCGACCCGCTGACCATCGACGATGCCTTGTTCACCATGCAGTTTACGTTCGGCCCTGAAGCGGTAACCGAGTCGATCAGCCCCAGCATTCAGGCGGAAGCGGCGGAAACGGCCAGCATCGAGGCGACCGGTCCGAATTCCCTGCGGGTTACGCATACCACCCCGAAAGCATTCTTCCCATTTTTTATATCGGAGTTGAGTTTCGGCATCGCTGGCATCCTTTTGCCCAAGACCTATTTTGAGAGCATAGGCCAGGATGCCTTTAACGATGCTCCTATCGGCGCTGGCCCGTTCCGACTGGAGAAGCACGTCATTGCCGAGCAGATTCTTTTGGAACGGGTGGACGATTACTTCATGCCGGAACGAAGCCCGTCATTCCAGACCCTGGATTTGCGCTTGGTCCCAGAAGTAGCGACCCGCGTCGCTGCGCTGCGGGCGGGAGACGCCGACGTGATCGAAGCAAACCTGGCGGTCAAAGACCAGGTTGAGGACGGTGGCGGCCGTTTCATCTGGGCGCAAGAGTCCTCGTATATGTGGATATTGATGCCCGGCTGCTGGGAGGTTCAGTTCCCGTGCAACAAGAAGGAAGTGCGACAGGCTTTGGACTATGCCATCGACAAAGACCTGATCATAAATTCGCTGTACGGGCCTGAAGCCGCGGTTTCCAAGGGCTGGAACTGGGTCACCCCCAATGCTCTGGGCTACAGCGCCGACCTGGATCCGTTCCCCCATGACCCCGAACTGGCCAAGCAGTTAATGGCGGACGCCGGCTACCCTGACGGCGACGGTTTCGGCACGCTTGAAGTCCATACTTGGAAGGCTGGCGACGTACCCTTCTTGCCGGAGCAGGCGCAGTTGATTGCGGACATGTGGGAAAAGAACCTGGGGATTGACGTGGAAGTAATCGTGGGAGAAGCCTCCACCGTGCGGGAGCGTTGGTTCGGCCGGCAACTGGATGGCAAGGTGATCATACGCGCCAACGAGACCCGTTGGGACGGTGGCAGCATCACCAATGGCATCTATGGAGACCCTGAGGGGAACGCCCACCTGGGCGGCAAGCGTGACGATCTGGTTGCCGTCGCCAAGGAAGCTCTCTCGGTAGTTGACCCGACGCTGCGCCAAGAAGCGTTCAACAAAGCTTACAAGGTGCTTCGCGACGAGCACTACGAGTTTGGAACCGGGTATGTGAACCTGCCTTGGGGAGTAGGCCCAAGGATCGCCTCATGGGAACCGTGGCCTGTTGTCGCCTACCAGACCGCGATCTGGACCATGAAACTCAACTGATTGATTAACGGTCGTCATGTGGCAATTCATTGCAGTCCGGGTGTTGCAGGGCCTGATCACCCTGCTGGTCATCAGTATTCTGGTTTTTCTGGCAACCCGTTTGACAGGCGATCCGGCGTTAGTGCTGCTTCCTCCGGAGGCCTCGGGTAAAGAGGACTACGAACGGTTGCGCCGAGATTTGGGCTTGGACAAGCCGATCTCGGAGCAATACTTCATTTTCCTGAAAGGGGCGGTCCAAGGCGATTTCGGAGTTTCCATCCGCGATCGTCGGCCCACTCGCGATTTACTTCTCGAACGTCTTCCGGCCACGCTTCAGTTGGCCGCCGCGGGCATGGCTTTGGCGATAGTCATTGGCGTGCCTCTCGGCATATTGTCGGCGGTGAAGCGTGATACCGTTTTCGACAAGGTCGGCAAGTTGTTTGCCGTGCTGGGGATGGCCGCGCCCCAGTTCTGGGTCGCCATCATGCTGATCCTTCTGTTTGGCGCGATCCTGAAGGTGTTGCCCACATACGGAAGAGAGGGACCGGAGAATTTCATCCTGCCGGCCTTCGTGCTGGCCTGGTCCATTATGGCCGGCATCATGCGCTTGGGGCGCTCCAGTATGTTGGAGGTCCTGGACAGCGACTATGTGCGTTTCGCCCAGATCAAGGGTTTGAAGGACGGCATGGTGGTGTGGAAGCACGCCCTGCGCAATGCCCTGATACCCATACTGACTTTCAGCGGAATCAGCCTGGCGGGTTTGCTCAACGGCGCCATCGTGGTGGAGCAGGTGTTCGCCTGGCCCGGCCTCGGCCGGCTGATGCTGGACGGAGTGCTGCAGCGGAACTTCCCGGTGGTGCAGGCGGCGGTGATGGCTTCGGCGGCTTTCTACATCTTGACGGCGCTCATTGTTGACATCCTGTACGTGTACGCTGACCCCAGAATCAGGAACTAACCCGGCGCAGGAGTACATGGCCATGGCTACCTCCGATCTGGTGCTGGAGGGCGCGCAGCCCCAACTGAACTGGCGACAGCGCATCGCTGAAAAGCGGCTGCCCTGGCTGCCCATTGCGATCCTGCTGCTGCTCCTGGTGTGCGCCGCCTTCGCCCACTGGCTGGCTCCCCACGACCCGACCAGCCTGAACGTCGTCAACAGCAAGGTGGCGCCGTTCCAGAGTATGGACCACCCGCTGGGCACCGACGTATTGGGTCGGGATATGCTGAGCCGGCTGATTTATGGCGCCCGTACCACCGTTCAAATCAGCGTTATCGCATTGGCTCTGGGCGCGGTCATCGGCACGATCATCGGCCTGGTCTCCGGCTATTGGGGAGGTTGGGCCGACGCCGTGCTGATGCGGATGACGGACGCGGCTTTGGGCTTCCCCACCATTCTGCTGGCCCTGGTGGTCGTGGTGATCATGAATCCCGGCCCGGTTGCCATCATCCTGGCCGTTCTGCTGACGGTGTGGGCGCGTTTCGCTCGCATGATTCGCGGCGACGTGCTGACCGTTAAAGGCTACGATTTCGTCACTCTCGCCCGCATTACTGGCGTGAAGGCGCCGGTCATTCTCTGGCGGCACATCTTCCCCAATGTCGCCAACACGCTGATGGTTATTACCAGCCTGATGGTGGGCCAGATAATCCTCCTGGAAGCGGCGCTGAGCTTCCTGGGTTTGGGACTCTCTCCCGGCGCCCCGGCGTGGGGTATAATGGTTGCCGAAGGACAGGAAGTAATCCTCGACGTCTGGTGGTTGTCCCTGTTCCCGGGGGTCGCCATCACGGTCGTTGTACTGGCCTTCAATTTCTTTGGCGATTGGCTGCGCGACTATCTGGACCCCAAGTTGCGACGGGCGCGCTAGCGTCGGTTTTGCGACTCCAAACTTGCGGCCCGAAGCCGGCGCCAGCGACGTCCCGTCGTTCGCCGTTTGAGGTTTTGCCATGGCTACGAAACCACGTCCTTACGGCGTTCTTGACCACGCGCTCCTTGACGCCTATCCCGAAATCTGGGAACCCTTGCCGGATACCGCGATGCAAGAAAGGCCGCAGCAAGACATCAAAGAAGCTATCCGCAGCCGGTACGGGGGCCGCTCCGACGCCTTCATATCAGGCAATACCGGCGTTTATTATGAAGAAGGGAACCCGGACGCCGTGTTCCGGCCCGACTGTTACGTGGTGTTCGGCGAAGGCGCCGACCGGCTGTGGAACCCCTATGCCTACCGAGTGTGGGAGTTCGGCAAGCCGCCGGACTTTGCGCTGGAAATCGGTTCCAAAAGTACCTGGCAGAATGACCTGTACTACAAGCGCGAGCTGTACGCGAGGGTGGGGATTGGAGAATACTGGCGGTATGACCCAACGGGAGGGGATTTTTACGGTGAGCCGCTGGCGGGGGAATACCTGGCGGGTGGAGCGTATCGGCGATTTGAGCTGGAGCGAGGGCCGGGCGGGATAGTATGGGCGCACAGCCCAGCGCTGGCGCTGGATTTGTACTATAAGGAGGAGCGGTTGCAGTTTTACGACCCGACGACGGGGGAATGGCTGGGCAACGTGCTGGAGCAGCGGGATGCCCGGTTGGCCGCCGAGGCCGAGGCTACCCGCTTACGGTCGGAACTGAGCCGGCTGCGCGGGGAATAGTTGGTAAGGTTTTTGAGGCATTGCCATGGCTACAAAACGGCACCCCTACGGCGCGCTGGACGAAGACCTGCTGGACGCTTACCCCGACGTCTGGGGGCCATTGCCGGATCCCGAAATGCAGGAAAAACCGCAATGGGAGATTATGGACGCAGTGAGAAGCTGGTACGGCCAGCGCTCCGACGTTTTCGTATCCGGCAACACCGGCATCTATTATGAAGAGGGCAACCCCAACGCCGTCGTCCGGCCCGACTGCTACGTGGTGTTCGGCGAGGGAGCCGAACGCCTGTGGAATCCCTACGCCTATCGCGTTTGGGATTTCGGCGCGACGCCGGCTTTCGTGCTGGAAGTGGGTTCCAAAAGCACCTGGCAGAACGACTTGGGCTACCAGCGGGATTTGTACGCCCGGCTGGGCGTTGATGAATACTGGCGGTACGACCCGTCGGGCGGGGATTACTACGGCGAGCCGCTGGTGGGCGAGTATCTGGAGCGCGGAGAATACCAGCGGTTTGAGCTGCAGCCGGGACCGGACCGGATGATCCTGGCCCACAGCCGCGTGTTGCAGCTGGAGTTGCGCGTTCGGGACCAGCAATTGGAATTCCACGACCCGCAGACCGGGGAAATCCTGGTGAACGCGATAGTACAGCGTGAAAGGCGGCTGGCCGCCGAAGCCGAGGTAGCCCGCCTGCAGGCGGAACTGCGCCGATTGCGCGGAGAATAAGAACAGAATGGCAAACGACTTAATCTTACAGGTGCGAGACCTGCAGACCCATTTCTTCACGCGCACCGGTGTGGTGAAGGCGGTGGATGGCATCAGCTTCGACCTGCATCGTGGCGAGACACTGGGAATCGTTGGAGAATCCGGTTCCGGCAAAAGCATGACCGCCTGGTCGATCCTGGGCATGGTTCCCCATCCGGGGCGCATCGTGGGCGGGAGCATCGATTACCTGGGCGAAAACCTGCTGGAGAAGAGCCGCGGGGAAATGCGGGACATACGAGGCTCCGGTATCTGCATGGTGATGCAGGACCCGCTCACATCGCTGAACCCGGTTTTTACGGTGGGGGATCAACTGGTCGAAACGCTGCGTCTGGAATACCCCGAACCGAGACGCTCCCTCCGTCAGCGGGCGATACAACTGCTCGACAACGTGAAAATACCAGCTGCGGAAGACCGGTTGACCAACTTTCCCCACCAGATGAGCGGTGGTATGCGGCAACGGGTGGTGGGCGCGATCTCCATTTCCAGGGCGCCCAACCTGCTCATCGCTGACGAGCCAACCACGTCGTTGGATGCTACCATTCAGTTGCAATACCTTCGCCTGTTGAAAGAGATCCAGGAGCAGACCGGAGCGGCCATCATCTTCATCACCCACGACTTTGGCATCGTGGCGCGGATGTGTGACCGGGTGGCCGTGATGTATGCCGGGCGAATTGTCGAGCAGTCGGACGTGGAAGATATGTTCGATAGCCCCGCCCATCCCTACACAGAAGCGCTGTTGCAGTCGGTTCCTGACCTGGACACCGACGTTGATCTGCTGCCTTCAATTGAGGGCCAGCCGCCGTCGCTGGATGCTTTGCCGGTAGGGTGCTCCTTTGCCCCGCGCTGTCCCTACCGGTGGGAGCGCTGCGAAGAATACCCGGACGAATTTACCGTAGCTGCGGGGCACACTTCCCGATGCTGGAGGGCGGAATAATGGTTACCACGATTGCAGCGTCCGGCGAGACCGTTGTAAGGGGCGATGACCAGGCCCTGGTGCGCCTGGAGGGCATCCGCCGCCATTTCCCGATATATCGTGGCAATGTGCTCCGCCGGAGAACCGGAATAGTCAAAGCCGTTGACGGGATCTCCATCAACATCATGCCCGGCCAGACCTACAGCCTGGTCGGCGAATCGGGCTGCGGCAAGACCACCACCAGCCGGATGCTGCTGATGGCCGACCGCCCCACCGACGGCAGCATCTATTTTGACAACCGGCCCATGAACCAGTTCTCCGGGGCCGAGCGGCGCAACTTCCGCGCTTCCGTGCAGGCCGTTTTTCAGGACCCATGGAGTTCCCTAAACCCCAGGATGCGGGTTGACCAGATCATCGCGGAGCCGCTGATTACCCACCAGCGTCTCAGCCGGTCTGCGGTGCGTTCCCAGGTCCACGAACTGTTGCAGGTGGTGGGTTTGCACCCCTTCCATGCCGAGCGGTATCCCCATGAGTTCAGTGGCGGCCAGCGTCAACGCATCGCCATCGCCCGGGCCCTTTCCACCCGACCCAAGCTGATCGTGCTGGACGAGCCGGTTTCGGCATTGGACGTCTCGATCCGCGCCCAGATCCTTAATCTGCTGAAGGAACTGCAATCGACCTACGAGTTGAGCTACCTGCTCATCGCCCATAACCTGGCGACGGTGCGGTACATGAGCCACACGGTGGGCGTCATGTACCTGGGCAAGATCGTCGAAGAAGCGCCGCCCATCGAACTGTTTACCAATCCCCAGCATCCGTACACCCGCGCGCTGATCTCCGCATCACTGCCGGCCCATCCTCGGCGGCAGCGGGAGGAGCTGGTGCTGACGGGGGAAGTCCCTTCGCCCCTGAACCCGCCGGCGGGCTGCACCTTCCACCCTCGCTGTCCCTTCGTCATGGAGCGCTGCTCGGTGGATGTTCCCCTGTTGATCGAATATCAGCCCGGCCATGCCGCAGCGTGCCACTTGTACGACGGCGGCGGCCCGGATGCCTGCTGACGGCGTGGGATATTAGTCAACGTCCGGTAACAAGGGCGCCTTTGTCACCGCCGTGGAGCAAGGGCGCTCGATTAATTTGGATGTGCCTATCTTCCGGCGTCGTCCGGTTGGTCTGCGCCAGCGGCATCCCGAGGATGAACCTCCGTGTCGGGCTGCTCATAGGGCGGACTGCCGCCCCGATTCGCTGATACCGGAAGGTTTTACATATTTGTAATACGGATAGCCATGCGGGGTGGGGTATAATAAACGGCGTTGTCTGCCGGAATCGGCATAAATTTTTGCGATTATCGGCATCCGAAGGGAGCTAATACTTGCTACAGGCGAGGGAACTTGCCCATCCCGTGCGCTTGATGCGCGGGATGTTCTACGGCTGGTGGTTGGCAGTTATCGGCGCGGTCATCATGGTGATCGGGACGGTACCGCTTTTCCAGGCGCTGTCTTTGTGGCTGCCGGTGTTGTCGCAGAATTTCGGATGGACGCCGTTTCAAATGTCGTGGGCGTTCACCCTGACGCGGGTGGAAGGCACCGTGATGGGTCCCATCGCCGGCTGGGGAGTGGACAAGCTCGGGCCGCGCAAGATGGTGGTCATCGGGATGGTGATTTTCGCCGTCGGTTTCATTCTGTTCAGCCGGACGGACAACCTGTTGATGTTCTACCTGGCGTTTGTGGTGGTCAGCCTGGGAGCCGGCTTGGGTTCCTGGCTTCCCGCCAACACCGCGTTGAACAACTGGTTCCGCATGCGGCGTTCCACCGCCATGTCAATACCGATGCTGGGCTTCGGACTGGGCGGCGTCGTCATCGTGCCGTTGATGGCGTGGGCGATGGGGTGGGACATCAAGACCGGCATGGAGATACCGGGCCGGCTGGGTTGGCAGAATACGGCGCTGTTGGTCGGAGCAATCGGTTTGGTGTCAGCAGTACCCCTGTCGCTGCTGGTGCGAAACCGTCCGGAGGACTACGGGCAGCACCCCGATGGCGTGGACCCGGATACTATCGAAAGCACCGGCCCGCGGCGTTCCGCCAACGGCGGCGCCATCGCGCCGGACTACAGCTGGCAGGAAGCCGTCCGGACCCGGTCGTTCTGGCTGATAACCATGGGACACGCCAGCTCATCCATCATTATCATCAGCGTGATGTTCTACCTGGGTCTGATTATGGCAGACCGCGGCTTCCCCCTGGAGCAGATCGGAGGGGTGATTTCCGTGCAGACTGCCGTATCGACTGCGTTCATCATCGTGGGCGGCATCATAGGAGACCGCATACCCATCCGGTTGGCGATTTTCGCCTTCTCCATCCTGCAATCCTGCGCTATGGTCATCTTGCTGATGGCCGATACCCTCCCGATGTTCTATTTATTCACCATCGTGATGGGGATAGGGTTCGGCGGCAGGACGCCGTTGACCACCGCCATTCGAGGGGTATATTTCGGGCGCAGCAGCTTTGCCCGCATTACCGGAATCTCGATGATACCCATGAACATCATGTTCATTGTGGTGGTGCCATACGTTGCGTGGATGGAGGAGTACATCACCGGCAGTTATACGGTGCCCATGGCGTCCATAGCTGCGGTTAGCGCGGTGGGAGCATTGATGTTCCTGTTCCTGGGAAATCCGCGCCTGTCTCCGTCCCAGCGTCGGCAGGCGGACGTGCGGCGTTTGGTCACGCAGGGAGCGGATACGTCGGCGGGCAGCTGACGCGCCAGACGGCGCGGGGTATATCGCGAGGCCAGGTGTGCGCGGCTCACGACGTCGGGCCGTTATCCGCCGTTGCAGTAAGTACGCAGCCGCCCTACTCAACAGCGTGCAGGACGCCGTCGGTGGTCCTGACGTAAAAGCGGCCTTGGGCGAACACCGGCGCAATCTCGATGGGCGCATCCAGCTGGATCTTCCAGATTTGCTCACCGTCGGAGCGGCGCAGGGCGTAGAAGGATCCCGCGCTGTCTCCAAAGTACACCCGGTCTCCCATTACCACCGCCGATTCAAAGATGGATCCGTCTGCATTGAACCGCCAGATTTCCTTGCCGGAGTGAGCGTCAGCAGCGTAGAAGGCCCCGTTGAAGCTTCCCACGTAAAAAGTTTCGGGCGTCACGGCCGGCGCCGCCACCAGGCCGGTGGTGGTGCGCTCCCTGGGATCGAAATCGGGGTCGAAGAGCCATTGTCCGCCCTTTTGCACCGGGGGACGGGGCACTCCGGGGATCTGCCAGTAGTAGAACTGCGCCCAGACCCGGTTGAATTGGTACTCGCCGGCGATCTCCCGCGCATCGGCATCAACCGCGTACATCCGGCCGCCGGCGGGGAAGTAGGCCAGCCCGTTGGCCACCGCCGGGGATGCCTTGGTGTTTCCCGTAGCGCGATAGCGGAGCTTGTCCTGGCCGGTACGGGCGTCAAAAATGTACAGGTCGCCCAAGTTGCCCGCAGCATAGACCAGCCCGTCGTTCACCGCCGGTGCGGAGCGGAGCTCGCCCACGATCTGAGTCTTCCACAGCATCCTTCCAGTGGCCGCGTCCAGGGCGTACACGAAGCTGTCGGACGAGCCGACGTACACGATGCCGCCGGCCACCACCGGGGAAGATGAGATGGGGCCTTCCGTCTTGAACTCCCACTGCAGATACTGGGAGTTGCGGTCCACGGCCTGCACCCGGTGGTTGGTCAGGCCCAGGTAGATGTTATCGCCGGCAACCGCCACCGAATGATCCAGCGGCGTGGCGATCTCATATCGCCAGAGCTCGTCTCCCGTTGCAGCGTCCAGGGCGATAACCTCGAAATAACCTCCCGCGTACACCACTCCCTCATGCACCACCGGAGCGCCGCGGGTGGGCGTGCCCAGGTTGCGCGACCAGACGGCCCGGCCCTCCGGCTGGACGGAGGGAGTCGGTATGTGCCGGGTGAGCCGCAGGTCTCGGCCCGTCATAGACCATTGTCCGTCGGGAGAGTCGGAGCTGGCCTCGGTGCTAGGCGACCGGAACAGGAGCGTAATCGGGTTGGGGAAGAATGGGTAGTACAGCCACGCCAGGAAGGACAGAACGACCGCTGCTACCGCAAGACGAATAATGCGGCGTCTGGTGAACCAGGCAAGGCGGCCCCGACGCCGGGGCTGAGCCCACCTGGGGACGGTGGCGGGGACGCGCTGGCATTGCTGGCAGGGCTCTCCGGGTGTCTGGCCCTCAGCCCCGCACCAGCCGCACACTATGGTGTTGCTCGGCCTGCTCTCGGATTGGGTGGCGTCGTTCATCGGTGGCAGATTACCCGGTTTTGGCGGGCGGGGCAATCGTGAGCGGGCCGCCGGGCAGCGTGCCAATCCAGGCGGTTGCTTGGACGAGGACCTTTCGCAAGTGTGCGTAGGGGCGAATGATTATTCGCCCCTATAACCGACAATCGTGCGCTGCCGCCAATCGGGTATTACAGGTTCCGCTGTTTCGGGTCCAGCTTGTCGCGCAGCCAGTCGCCCAGCAGGTTCATGGACAGCACGGTGAGCAGGATGGCCAGGCCGGGGAAGAAGGACAGCCACCAGGCGTCGGTCACGAAGGATCGTCCGTCGGCTACCATCACGCCCCATGCCGGGGTAGGCCGGGAGATGCCCGCTCCGAGGAAGCTCAGCGTCGCCTCCAGCACGATGACGAAACCCACCTGCAAGGTGGCGAGGACCACCACGGTGTTGAAGATGTTGGGGAAGATGTAGCGGAGCATGATCCGGAAGTTGGACGCTCCGGCCACCCGGGCCCGGGAGATGTAGTCCTGCGCCCGTATGGTCAGCGCTTCGCCGCGAACCAGGCGAGCATAGCGAGACCATTGGCTCAACACCAGCACGGCAATCAATATCTTCATGCTGGGCCCCGCCATCGCGGCGACCACAATCGCCACCACGATGATGGGCAAGGATAAGGAGATGTCCACCAGGCGCATCATCAGGTTGTCGGCCCACCCCCCGTAAAAGGCGGACACAATACCGAAAGATGTGCCAATCAACCCGGATATCAGTATGGCCACACTGGCCACCAACAGGGACACGCGGGCTCCGTGCATGACCCGGCTGAGTACGTCCCGCCCAATGTCGTCGGTGCCGAACCAGTGCTGCGCCGAAGGTTCAGCGAAGCGATTCTTCATGTCGCCTTTCAGTGGGTCGTAGGGAGCAATCCAATTGGCGCCGAGGGCGGGGATGAGCAGGACTATCACCAGGACAGCCACTGGAATTATCGGATAGCGGAAAACTTCCCTTACGTAATGGCCGATTCGGGATGGCGGACGTGGGGCGCTAAGTTCTGGTAGTGCTACGGCCATGGCTGTTGTCCTCGCTTAGACCTGGTGGCGTCAGTTGTACCGTATGCGCGGGTCGAGGTAGGCATAGGATATGTCCACCAGCAGATTGGCGACTATATAGATGGTGGTGAAGGTCAGCATAATGCCTTGGAGCAGCGCGTAGTCGCTGGAGCGCGCCGCGTTGAACAGCAGGAACCCCAGGCCGGGCCACTGGAAAACCGTTTCGATGGAAACGGATCCCACCATCAGCGATCCCAGCGTGATGGCGAAGTAGGTCAGCGGCGCGATGGAGGCGTTCCGCAAACAGTGCTTCCAGATGATCTTCCGCTCCGGCAGACCCTTGATCCGGGCCAGTTTCACGTACTCGCTGTCCAGCACGTCCAGCATGGACGAGCGGACGAGGCGGAGCATGGCGGCCACCTGGAACCACCCGATGGCGACGGCCGGCAGGATCAGGTTCCTGATGCCGCCCTTGCCGGAGGTTGGGAACCAGTCCAGTTGGACCGCGAATATCCACATGAGGACAATACCCAGCCAGAAGACAGGCAGGGACTGTCCGAGGAGGGCTACGATTTTGCCGGTCCAGTCAAATACGCTGTCGCGATAGGTTGCTGTCAGGACTCCGATGGGCAGACCGATAACTACGGCCACCAGTATGCCGGCTCCGGCCAACTGGATGGTGGCTAAGAAGCGGTCCTGGATGAGTTCGGACACTGAGAACTGTGGGTATTTGAAGGAGTTGCCAAAGTCACCCCTTACGGCGTTCCAAACGTAAGTGAAGTACTGTTCGTGCAACGGTTTGTTGATGCCCCAGAATTCCTCCAGGTCAGCCCGGACCGTGGCGTCGGCGTCGTCAGGCAGGATGGCGTCCAGGGGGTTGCCGCCGGCGTGGCCCAAGGCGAAGGCTATTACGCTCACCACCACCAGGACCAGAAGCGCCTGGAGGACACGCATAATGATGTACCTTTGCATCCCTAACTCCTAACCGGGGCTGGAACCGTTGCTATTGGCGATTCATGCACCGCGACCGTTGGTTGCCCAGCAGTCGCGGTGCGTTCAAACCGGCTTCCGAATATGGCTGCGACGAGGATCAGCAGGGGGAAACCTCGATCAAATCGTTGCCGCCTCTATTGGGGGATTCCCCTTGGTGAATTATCCGGATCGCAGGGGGGAGCCTCGATCAACTCGTTGCTGCCCAAGTCGCCACCTTCCCAGCCGGGGAACGGCCAAGAGCAGATGAACTTCGGGTCAACGATGGTCTCGATAGGCACCCAGAATAGCGGTATCCATTCGTGCTCGTAGAACTTGATGTTCCCGATATCGATGAGCACCTTTTCCCGTTCGACCGGATCCACCGTTACCTGCAGCGTGTGATACAGGTCCCGCAGCTCCTGGGTCTCATACATCCAGACCACGCCGCCGTCATCCCGGTGGGTGTTGAACAGCATTATCTGGGCTTCCACGGCTTTGAAGGAAGGAGTGGTGGCGAGGGCCGTCTCGTGGTTGGCCTTCTGGCGGCGACGTGCTACCACAGCCGCCCGGTCCTCGTCGCGCAGTTCCAGCTCCACTCCGATCTCGGCCCAGGCCAGTTGCATGAACTGGGCAATCTGGGGGAGTTCCGGCGCGCCGGGGAAGGGGTACATGGGAACGGTGATCTTGAACCCGTCGGGGTAGCCGGCGTCAGCCAGAAGCTGCTTAGAAGCTTCCAGATCGTAACCGTACTCCGCTTCCCAGTCCTCGTCCCACTGCGGGTTCCAGGCCGTCAGCGTGGGATGGAAGGCATGGACTTTCGAGTCCCAAACGCGGCCCTTGTACAGCTCGGACTTGAAGGTTTCCCGGTCAACGGCCTTGTTGAGGGCCTTGCGAACCATGATTCCCCTCTCGCCCGGCGCAGTGACTGGGAAGTTGGGGTCATAGTTTTCGGGGTCGGCGTAGAACATGCCGCCGAAGCGGAAGGCCGTCTGCTGGGCGGGGCCTCTGCTGGGGATGATCAGGAAGCCTTCCTCGGTCAGCCGGTCGCCCAGGTCGCGGTTGACCTCGGTCATGTGGGTCTCGCCGGCGCGGAACTGGGCCAGACGGGTGGATTCTTCCAGGACCCAGGTGTTGCGCATTTCCGGATAAACCGGATCATGGCGCCAGTGCCCGTCCGGGAAGGCCAGGGAGTAGTCCACGTGGACTTCGGGGACCCGGCCTTCGTACTGATACGGACCGGTGCCGGCCAGGTTTTCGTAGTACGCGTCGGTGCAGCCTTCGCTGGCGACGTTCTCAGCATCGTCGAACCCGCCGTTCTGGTCGCACTGGGCCTTGCTGTAGATCATGTTGCCCGCGGACTCGGCAGCGTAGAACAGGTACTCCGCCGAGGGCTTCTTCATGTGGACGATGATGTTATAGGGGTCCACAATCTCCACATGGTCAACGTTGCAGATGCCGCCCTTGTAGCTGGCGCGGGTACCCTTCTGGCAGGTCAGCTTGAAGCTGTGCGCCACGTCCTCGGCGGTGAACTCGCCGAACCCCTTATGGAACTGGACGCCCTGCTCCAGTTCAAAGGTCCAAACGTCTCCGGTGGCGTTCATCTCCCAGGACCTTGCCAGCATGGGGGCCCACTCGCTGGTGTAGGGGTCCAACTGCACCAGGTACTCTATGAAGGGGCTGTGCTGGTACACGAAGTCAACACCACCCAGCCACGGCACCACGGTGTCGTCGATGGGAGTGATCAGCCCCAGGATGATTTTGTCCGTCAGCAACTCCTGGTTAGCCATCGCGTCCGGGGCGGGCGCTTCCGTGGCCGCAGGTTGTGCCGCCGCCGCGGGCTCGGTCGCCGCTGGCGCGGAGCCGGACTGTGCGGCCTGCGGCGGTGCGGCAGGCTGACCGGTATCGGCCGGCGTCTCGGCGGCCCCTCCGCAAGCTACGACAAAAACCAGCGCCAAAAGCGCTGGCACGCATAGCAACGCCGGGGAAATCCTGATTCCGTAACGGTTCATTACCAGACCTCCAGACTCTGCTTTGTCCACCGGATACCGTGAGCCCTAACTCCAACCAACTATTGATATGAGACCTGTAGTGGATGGCAACTGTGGCTCATGCGGTGTGTGATGAAATACTCGGTCGTTTCTCTGCTGATTGCCACGCGCCGTCTCCATGGACGACCCGAAAAACCGTTCTTACAAAGGTTTGCCGGACTTTATACCAGCGGGCAAATTGTGTCAATAGTGTCAATCAAAAGGCACAAAAGAAAAGAATAACGTAGCACTTTTAATATTGTTTTACGAAATACGACTCGGCCTTACGGAATGCAATAACTCACGGATGCTCAATAATGGTCAATCGTTGATTGGCCGGAACGTCCTCCAGGGTTTGCACGGCGCCGCTGGGCCATCGGATTTCTACGGAGTCCGCCTGGTCGGCGGCGCCCAGTCCGAAATGGGCTGGCAGCATATTCTGGCCCTTGTTGCTGGAGCCGGCCGTGATCTCCCGGATCTGCGTGCGCCCTCCGGCGGTTACGGTGATTCTGGCCCCGATGCCGTCGCGGTTGCTGACCGTCCCTTGCGTAGCGATGCGTAGCCAGTTGCCGCCCCAGGCGCAGCTGTTTCGGAAGAGTTTCGCCGATTGAGGGCCATCTCCGGCCAAGCCCAGGTTGGCCACGTACAGGTCCAGGCAGCCGTCGTCATCGAAATCGGCATAGGCCACTCCGCGGCCGACGCCCCGGTCGTCGGCGCCGCTCACCGACGACACGTCGGCGAAGGTCGCGTCTCCAGTGTTGCGGAGCAGCAGGTTGGGCTGGTTACGGTGGTTGGTGAAGGGGTCGCTGTCCAGGTAGCCGCTGGCTGCGTAGAGGTCCTCCCAGCCGTCGTTGTCGTAGTCGAAAAACACGGCGCCCCAGCTCACGCGCTGTCGTCGCTGGAACAGGCCCTTCGCTGCTCCGGCGTCGGCGGCGGTTTCGGTGAAGGCGCTCCCGTCTCCGTTGTTGCGCAGCAGCACGTTGGCCTCGATATTGGTGACGTAGAGGTCGAAGTCTCCGTCCAGGTCGTAGTCGCCGACGGCAAGCCCCATGCCGAACATGGCCGCATCGGCCCCGGAGGGCTGGGAAATATCCGCAAAGCGCCATGCGCCGTCTTGTCCCGGCCCGTCGTTGCGCCAAAGGACGTTGGGCTGAATATCCTTGCCGAAGTCGTTGATCACGTAAAGGTCTGAATCGCCGTCGTTGTCGAAATCCACCCAGGCCGGTTGGAACCCGGCGCCCCACAGGTTGCCGTATTCGCCCTGGGATCCGCTGGGCGCGGAGGTGTCGCCCAGGAGGTGAGTGACCTCGGTGAAGGTTCCGTCCCCGTTGTTGTGGTACAGGGCTAGGGGACGCACGGCGTAGGCGTAGAAGCGGAGGTCAAAGGCTTCCGGGTCGTCCTCCGCCATGTGGCGTACCACCACGAAGTCCAGGAAGCCGTCCCGATCATAGTCGCCCCAGGCGCAGCCCATGGATCGGTAGCTGGCGTCCGGGTCGCCCAATCCGGCCGGGCTGGTGACGTCGGTGAAGGCTCCCGCGCCGTTGTTGCGAAAGAGCCGGCTGTTGCCCCAATTCGTCACGAAGAGGTCTCGGTCGCCGTCGTTATCGTAATCGGCGGCGCACCCGCCGTTGGTTTTGCCCTCCAGATCGCCGACGCCGGCTTCCTCGGCCACGTCGGTGAAGGCGCCGTCGCCGTCGTTGCGGTACAGGGCGTTGTTCACGTCGGCATCGGAGACCACGTCGCTGGTGTCCTCGGTGCGGGCCACAAAGATATCGTGCCGGCCGTCGCCGTTGTAATCAAACACGACCACGCCGGCCCCCAACGGGATGCGGTCCGTCGGGTCCCGGTAGTGCCGGAAGTCAACGCCGGCCGCTTCGGACACGTCGTTGAAATAGGGCCGGTGGTAGCTGAAGCCGCCGGCCACCGTGCTGGAACGTCCGTCGGGATTGGTGACCACCACGTCCGCCACGCCGGCCGGTTGCGGCGGCGCGGCGATGGTCATGGTATGCGAATCGAGGAATTCCACCACTCGGGCCTCGACGCCGCCAATGTTGACCCGACTATTCTCCAAAAAACCCGTGCCCGTGATGGTCACCAGGCTGTCTCCCAGGGTGGCGGCAGCGGGCGGGTCCACGCCCAAAACCAGCGGCCCTCCGGACTCGGCCGGTGGGAGGATTCCCGGCCCCCATGCCGGGCCCACGTCGTTGGCGGCGCTGCCGCTGAGGTTGGCCTGGTGGGACCCGTCGGCGTTCATCACCATGATCTCTTCGTCGCCGTAGCGGTTGCTGGTAAAGACGATCCTCGTGCCGTCGGGCGACCAGGAGGGCCAGTAGTCCTTGAAGGCGTTGGAGGTGAGCCGCACCCGGTTGGAGCCGTCGGCCTGCATCACGTAGATGGATCTCCGGCCTTCCCAGTCCGAGGAGTAGGCGATCCTGGAACCGTCGGGCGACCAGACGGGAAATTCGTCGCTGGTGGCGCTCTTGGTGAGGCGCGTCTGGTTGGAGCCGTCGGCGTCCATCACGTAGATCTCCAGGTTCCCGTCCCGCCGCGTGTTGAACAGGATGCGCTCGCCGTCGGGGGACCACGAAGGAGACGCGTCGTAACCGGGGTGGTTGGTCAGGTTGACCTGGTTGGAGCCGTCGGCGTCCATCACGTAGATCTCCCGGTTGCCGTCCCGGTCTGAGGCGTAGGCAATCTTGCTGCCGTCCGGTGACCAGGCGGGATAGGCGTTGACCGGACCGCTGGCCCCGTTCCCGGATCCGTTGGTCAAGCGCCGCAGGCGGGAGCCGTCGGCGTTCATCACGTTTATCTCCGCGTGGCCGTCCCGTTCGGACACGAAGGCGATCTTTTTTCCGTCGGGCGACCAGACGGGGAAATCGTCATAGGCGGTGTTGTTGGTGAGCCGCCTCAGGTCTGAACCGTCGGACTTCATGGAGTAGATCTCGAAGTCCCCGTCCCGGTCCGAGCGGAAAAGGATGCGGGAATCGGAGTCGTTCAGGAAAAAGGGGCCGATGAACAGCAGACCCGCGCCAGCCACCATGCTCAGCGACCAGGTGCCGGCGGCAAAGGCGGCCACCGCCTTCTTGGGCATAACGCGGGCCAAGCCCCAGAAGGTGAAGGGGCCGCCGGCCGCCGCGCCGAACAGCAACGCCGCCGCCGGGGCGCTGCCCATGCCAACCAGCAGCAGCACCGCCACCAGGGGTATCTCGAACAGCAGGGGCACGTTGATAAGGATGCCGAAGGTGGCGGCCACGACGATGCCGGAGACATTGTTGCCCAGATAGGCGGCGACGGTCTCCGGCGTCAGCCATTGGATGACGAGGCCGCCGGCGAAACCGGCCAGCACCATGGCCGGCCCCAAACGCCAGAGATAACGCAGGCTGGCTTTGATCCAGTCCTTCAACCCTGTCGTCAGGGTGTCCCGCCAGGTGTTCGGTCCGCTTTCCTCTCCAACTGTCCCGTACCGGAATATATCGGCTATAGGAACGCGACGCCGGATGAGCAGGGCCACCAACGGCCCCAGCAGCAGCACGCCCACGATGCTCACCGCGATGCGGGTGCTGGCCAGCATGGGAGTGAACACCAGCGCGGCCATCACCAGCGCCGGTATGTTCAGGGTGGAAGATCCCTGGGTGATTGCGATGGCCGTCTCAACCGGCGCGCCCTGGCGTCGGAACGCCGAGGCGATGGGGACAATGCACGCGGAGCACAGGTTCATCGAGGAGCCGACGGCGAAGCCCCGCAATACCCCTTTCAGTCCCCCACCGGTGAAACGCGAGCCTTCGCCCCGGGGAAACAGGAAGACTTCCGTGATGCCCGCCGCAAGGAAGGCGAAAGTCATCCCCAGGCTGACCAGTCTCAGGTAGCTGAGAGAGAAGTCCCACCACCGCTCGAAGAATCCGGTTTCAGGTTCCCGGTCGATGCAGAAGCCCTGGAAGCACTCGGTCTGGGGGGCGTTGACGGCGCCCAGGTCTTCCTGGATCGTATCCAGCTTGGGGATACGGTTGAAGGCCAGGAACAGGCCCAGAATGACCGCCAGCAGCACGATACCGATGACACGCTTCTTTTTCAGCGCCGTATCAAACATCTGCTGCGCCCCGAGCGGCGTGATTATGGTCGCATAACGTCGCGATTGGTCGAGGGATCGGCCGCAAGAACGGTGGGATGTTATGCCCGGCCCTGGTTGCTGTCAACGCTGGGGAGCCTGCGCACCCCCAGCGTCGCAGGACTTGCGCAGTTGGAAGCCTTTACTCTCGTCATTCCCACGAAAGCGGGAATCCGGTGAACGAAATCGTCAAAGGCGATGAATGTCTCACGCGTACCCGCTTTCTCCAAACTGTCATTGCCACGAATGCCGTCAGGCATTCGTGGCAATCTCGTTGCGGTACTGACGACTACTTGCAACAAGCCTCTGCTACGCCGACGAGATTGCCATCCGCCAGAGGCGGACTCGCAATGCCAAAGTAGGTACGCATGAGCGATGAATGTTCATTCGCTCTTCGGCTCCTGGACTCCTGCTTTCGCAGCAACGACGGTACTCTAGTCTCAACTGCCTAACTCCTATGACGGCATGAGTGAGCCAGGGCAATTGCATTTCAAATAATCTCATCCGTCCCTCCGGTGAAAGCCGGCGTCCGGTAACCCAAAAGTCGGTACATCTGCAACGAAACAAACAATTGTGGCGACTGGATTCCCGCTTTCGCGGGAATGACGGATATATGTAGCCCCAAATGCGATTGCCCTGATGAGTGAGCCAACCGCGTTGACTTACGTTAAATCCCGGTGCTACGGTGGGCCAGCCTGAGGGGCCGGTTTTCTGATGCGCCGGATAGATTATCGCTGGATCATCCTGACCACGGGGTTCATGATCCTCTTCTTCAATGGAGGGTCACGCTCCGCGCTGGGGTTGATGCTGAAGCCCATGGGCGACGATCTGGACTGGACCCGGTCGGCGCTGTCGTCGGGCATCACGGCGTATATGCTGGTCTCCGCCCTGGCGATGCCCTTTGTCGGGCGGCTGGCGGACCGCTACGACCTGCGCTGGATCATGGGGACCGGGGTGGCGGTGGGCGCGCTGGGCATCGGGCTGATGAGTGTCATATCCGCGCCCTGGCAGCTGTTCCTGGTGTACGGGGTGGTCTTTGCGCTGGGGAACGCGGGCATTTCCAACCCGGTGGTGAGCGTGATGATCGTCCGGTGGTTCCCGCAGCGTCGCGGCGTGGCCAACAGCGTGGCGGTGTCGGGGAACGCCATCGGGCAGCTGGTGATCGTAGGCTCGCTGGCGCAGTCACTGGTGCGTTTCGGCTGGCGCGCGTCTTTTGCAGGGTTGGGGGTGGCAAACCTGGTGATCCTCACGCCCATCGTGATGGCCGCAGTGCGGGCCGCGCCACCGGAATCGACTCACCCGTCCGGCCCGGCCCGGGGCAATCCGGCGGCGGCGGATGCGGTGGCGACACCGGAGGGATCGCTGCTGACATCGGGACAGCTGTGGCTGCTGGGAGGGATCTACGCCATCTGCGGGTTCCAGGACTTCTTCGTGCAAACCCACGTGGTGGCTTTCTCCCTGGACATGGGGATGGGCACGCTGTTGGCGGGCTACCTGCTGGCGCTCATGGGCGTGATGGGCCTGTTGGGGGTGCTGGCGTCCGGATACCTGGCCGACCTGATGGGGCCGGGACGTCCGACGCTGCTCTGCTTCGTGATGCGGATAGGGATATTCTCGCTGATCATCCTGACGCAGGCGATACCGTCGGTGATGATCTTCGCGCTGCTGTATGGTTTCACCTTCCTGATGACCGCGCCGCTGACGGTGATGTTCTCGGGCAACATCTTCGGGCAGCGACGATTGGGTCGGGTCAGCGGCACCATATCGGGCATCCACCAGGTCAGCGGTGGCCTGGGGGCGCTGGCGGGCGCACTGTCCTTCGATATCTGGGGCAGCTACGACCGCGCCTTCCTGCTGATGCTGGCGCTATCGATTGCGGCGACGGTGGGAACCCTGCTGGTCCGCGACCGGGCGCCACAATGGTCAACGCCGGAGATTGCCGCCTGCGATTAGACGGCGGTGGGCTCATCGGCCTGTCGCCTCCACCCCACGGTGTGTAATAATAGATGGGCTGAGGCTCTCCATACTTCCATTGCGGGGCATAAAACCCGCTTAGCCCTTCGGAGCGGCCCGGCGCTTACGGGACGGGGTTTCCTGCCGCGCTATCGCGCGGTTCAGCCTGCGGGTTTGGCCCGCCCGGTGGCACGTCGTGACCCTCCTGGTACCCCGCAGAATGGCCCATTGGCGGGGTGGTCGCAGCATATCAACTGACGCGCTGGATTCTTGCGCGTGGACACCGAGGTATAACTCATGTCATTTGAACCGACTATAAACGACAACATTCGCTACGAACCGCAGGAAAACCCACCAACCAGGCTGGCCATCAGCGCCGGCATCCAGGGCGCCCTGGTGATGATCGGCTCCATCGTCCTCACCGTGGTGATAGTATTCCGCATCGCCGATCAGCCCGTTGATTACATCGCCTGGGGCGTGTTCGCCGCACTGGTGGTCAGCGGTCTGACCACCATCCTGCAGGGTGTGCAATTCTGGCGATTTGGCGCGGGCCACCTGTTGGTGATGGGCACTTCAGGGACGTTCATTGGGGTCTGCGTGGCCGCGCTGGTGGAGGCCGGCCCGGCGGTCATGGCGAGCCTGATCATCGTCTCCTCGCTGTTCCAGTTCCTGCTGGCCGCCCGGCTGTCGGTCCTGCGCCGGATTTTCACCCCCGTGGTGTCCGGCACGGTCATCATGCTGATAGCGGCCACCGTCATGCCGATCCTGTTCGATATGCTGACGGACGTGCCAGAGGGAAGCTCCAGCGTCGCCGCTCCAGTGGTGGCGGTGACCAGCCTGGCGGCGCTGCTGGCGCTGGTGCTGCGCGGGCCGAGAAGGTGGCGCATCTGGTCGCCCATATTCGGCATCATCGTCGGTTGCGCGGTGGCGGCCCCCTTCGGCCTTTACGACGTGCAATACGTTATGGATGCGCCCTGGTTCGGCGTGCCCTTCCGGTCGTGGCCGGGGCTGGACTTCACGCCGGGTCACGAGTTCTGGGCGCTGTTGCCGGCGTTCATCGCCGTGACCATCGTGGGCGCGATTGAGACCATTGGCGACGGCGTGGCCATCCAGCGCGTATCCCGCCGGCAGCCCAAAGCGACTGATTTCCGCGTGGTACAGGGGGCGCTCAACGCCGACGGATTGGGCAACCTGCTCTCCGGCCTGGCGGGAACCTTGCCCAACACCACTTACTCCGGCACCATACCAATGGTCGAGATCACCGGCGTGGCGGCGAAACGGGTGGGTATCATTATCGGAGTGGTGCTGCTGGCGTTGGCGTTTTCCCCCAAGGCTACCGCATTGCTGATCGCCATTCCCAGTCCCGTTGCAGCGGCATTTACGATCGTATTCTTCACGTTGCTCTTCGTACAGGGGATGCGGATCGTCTTCCGCGATGGACTGGATTATCGCAAAGCCGTGGTGCTCGGCGTGTCTTTCTGGACCGGCGTGGGATTTCAGAACCAGGCCATCTTCCCGGAACAGCTGGGAGACGGTTTCTGGGGCATCCTGCTGGGCAACGGCATGACGGCCGGAGGGCTGGTGGCGGTGGTCCTGGCCGCTTTCATGGAGCTGACCGCAGGCAGGACCCGCTGTATCAGGCTCCCGGTGGACGACGAACATGTGGCGGAGCGGGTGGACCGTTTCCTGCGCGGTTTCACAGGACGCTTGGGCTGGAACCCGGAAGCCACCGACCGGCTGGCGGCGGCAGCCGAGGAGACCCTGACCATCTTGTCCCAGGAAGACCCCCGCGACGACGGCGCGCCGCGGCACCTAACCGTCAGGGTGCGGCACGATGCCGGCAAAGTGGAGGTGGAGTTCGCGTCCACGCTGCATGGCGAGAACGTCGAGGATCGCCTGACCTACCTCAGCGTGCTGCCTCCGATACCCGACGAGAGCGAGGCATCCTACCGCCTGCTGCGTCACTACGCCTCCGAGGTGCGCCACCAGAAGTACTACGGCCTGGATGTGGTGACGGTCAGCGTGGCAAATGCCGCTTGATAAACCCCCTGCAATTCCCGACCGGGAGCGGGCGAATAATTATTCGCTCTACACAGAGAAACCACCTGGATCGTAATGCCACCGCCACGGACAATACTGCCGCCCGCAACGCCGCCGTTTGTCATATAATGGTTTGCTGATAAAGGGCAGCGAGGGCGGCCGCAGCCGTCGTTGCATCAACAGCCGCAGTTTCCGGGCGGAGCAATTAAGGAGCATCCCAATGGCCGACGAATTTGTCAAAGTAGCCTCTGTCAGCGAGATCCCGCCGGGGGACATGATGTCCGTGCGGGTTGGCACGGAGGAGATCCTGCTGGTCAACCTGGACGGGGACCTGCACGCGTGCGACGACATCTGCACCCACGCCTACGCCAATCTGTCCGAGGGAGACCTGGAGGAAGGCGAATTGGTCTGCCCGCTCCACGGGGCCGTTTTCGACGTGGTCAGCGGCAGCCCGGTCACTCCCCCGGCCACCGAGGCCCTGCGCAAGTTCGCGATCCGGGTCGAAGGCGATGATGTATTAGTCGGCCCGGTCATCGAGGCTGAGTAGCGCCTTTCGCGTTGGTTTTGGGGCCTGTCATTGCGAGAAGCGTAGTCCGCCTGCGGCGGATGGCAATCCCGGTGGACTTTCAACCGCAAGAAAGCCTGCCAGGACAGGCCGATGTGATCACGCTGGGTTTGCGCCGTTCGCACTGGCGATTTCTCCACCCCACCGCTTTCGGGTTTTGCAGTCTGGCGTACCAACTGTCAAAGAGAATGTGATGGGGCTGAAACGCCCGCTGCTGCGCCGCCGCCAGCATCTGGCGGAAGCGGTCGTCCTGGGTCAAGCCGCTGAGCGGCTTGTCGTAGATCCGGAAGTCACTGGGGCAGCAGGGCGTTGCCGTCGATGTTTGAAAAATCGGCCACGACAGGGTCATCAGGTTGATCCCATCCGCCACACCACTCTACCGTGCCTGCCGTTCCAGCACCGCGATACCGGATCCATCTTCTTGGCGTAAGGCTTGTCCAGGGCTGACGCGTACCCAGTTTGTCATCGCGAGGAGCGAAGCCCGATCTTTGACAAATCGGGCGATCCCGTCGCCAGAGCGACCGCTCCTCCGACAACGAGATTGCCATCCGCCAGAGGCGGACTCGCAATGACAGATCAACGGGAAGTGGGTACGCGTGAGCTCTTCCATCGGTTGCCCAGCCGGGGCCCGTGCGCTACACTTTTCCAAGCCCTGACGCCCTGCCCGCGATTCGCGATGCCTACGATCACCGACGACACGACATCCGGCGTACTTGCTAACGATATCGACGTTGGCAATTACCGGAGTGTCCTGGATACGGTGCGTCGGATGGCAAATGTTGCAGGTGTCTCGGCATATTTGGTGGGAGGCCCGGTACGCGACCATCTGCTGGGTGTCCCGGTGAAAGACCTGGACGTCTGCGTGGTTGGCGACGCGCCGGCGCTGGCCGCCCGGCTGGCCGAAGCCATCGGCGGCAGATTGACCGTTCACCAACGCTTTGGCACCGCCAGCGTTGCCACGTCGGACTGCACCGTTGACCTGGTGACGGCACGCCGCGAGACCTACCGCCATGTCCGCCGGCAATCTCGCCGACGACCTGGCGCGCCGCGACTTCACCATCAACGCTATGGCCATCCCCATCGCTGGCGAAGCCGGTGAGTTGGTGGACTCCCACGGCGGACGCGCCGACCTGTCCGCCGGCGTCATCCGCATCCTGCATCCGCAGAGCTTCCGCGACGACCCGACGCGCATCTTCCGCGCCGTCCGCTACGCCGCCCGGTTTGGGTTCAGTATGGACGAGGCCACCCGGGCCGCGATGGCGGAGGCGCTGACCGCTGGCGCAATGGCAACGCTGACCCCCGACCGGGTGCGGCA
>JAGWBI010000016.1:51287-52057 GCA_021295965.1 Dehalococcoidia bacterium
GCGGTTCACCCGTCGTTGAGCGTCGCCCACCTGGACGGTTTGACCGACACGCCATCGACTGCGTTTACCTGGCTGGCCGCGTTGGTCTGGCCTCTGACGCTGGCAGAGGGCGCGGCATTGGGAGCGCGGCTGAACACGCCGGCCGATTGGCTGCGGGTGATCGCGGATACTGCCCGGCTGAAGGCGCGGCTGCCGCAGTTGGAGCAATCCGGGTTGACGCCATCCGGCGTCTGTGCCCTGCTGGACGGCCTGTCGCCGGACGCGCTGCGGGCGGCCACGCTGCTGGCACAGCCGCCGGTGGCGTCGGAACGGGTGCGCCGCTACCTGGCCGAGTGGTGGTCGGTGGCCCCACGGCTGCGCGGTTCCGACCTGCTGGAGCTGGGCGTTCCGGCCGGCCCGGCGGTGGGCGAGGCGCTGCGGGCCTTGCGTAAAGCCCGGCTGGACGGCGAAACCAACAACATGGAGGATGAACAGAGGATCGCCCGGAAATGGGCAACCCAATCATACTTTGACGCGCAACCATAATTTGCGCGGCTGGGAGGAAGTGCAGTGGCAACCCTGTTTCAAGTATCCGGTCCGATATTCTGCGTGGTCTGCAATGATGAGCTGGAAGGCCCCCATCGTTCCACCTGCCAGATGTGCGGCGGGCCGTTCCATCAACCCTGGTCTCCGGACAGCGACGCCCCTCGATGCGGGCGGGTCGCCAGCCACGACGAAACCCTCGCCGTGGTGTTCCTGTGCCAGGACTGCTACGACAACCGGAGGCCGCC
>JAGWBI010000017.1:0-488 GCA_021295965.1 Dehalococcoidia bacterium
GGGGCCTTACGGCATTTCCCAGCAGACGGGGTTCAGCCGCGAGGAAGGCCGCCAGTTCATCGACACCTATCTCTCGCGGTATCCGGGCATCAACGGTTACCTGGAATCGGTGAAGGACCAGACGCGGGGCACGATGTACGCCGAGACGTTGCTGGGCCGGCGTCGCTACCTGCCGGACATCCAGTCCACCAACCACAATACCCGGGCCGCCGCTGAGCGCATGGCCATCAATATGCCCATTCAGGGCACCGCCGCCGACATTATGAAAATTGCCATGATCAACGTCCGCGCCCGCATGATCAACGAGCAGATGCGCTCGAAAATGATCCTGCAAGTCCACGACGAGCTGGTGTTCGAGGTGCCGGAGGATGAGATGGACACCATGACGGCGTTGGTGCTGGATGAAATGCCAGCGGCCATGGACCTGGACGTAACGCTAAAGGTGGACGTGAAATCCGGTTATTCGTGGGGCGATTTCTGACCGGACA
>JAGWBI010000017.1:588-58592 GCA_021295965.1 Dehalococcoidia bacterium
ATGCTGGAACGGGCGCTGGGGTTCGGCGCCGACATCGTGATGGTTGACCTGGAGGACTCGGTGCCGCCGGGCGAAAAATCGGCCGCCTGCGAACTTGCCGTCGAATGGGTGCCGAGATTGGCCGCCGCCGGCCGTCGCGTGATGGTGCGCGTCAACTCTTTGGATACCGGGTTGACCGCCGACGAGCTGGCCGCCGTGGTGTGCCCGGATTTGGCCGGCATCAGCATCGGCAAGGGCAACACGGCTTGGGATCTGCAGCAAGTTGACCGCCTCCTGCCTCCTTTGGAAGCGGGCGCGGGCGTCGCTGCCGGTAGCATCAAGGTCGTCCCCTGGATCGAAACCGCTATGGCCATCGTCCACGTGTATGAGATGGCCCAGGCGTCCCAGCGCATCGTGGGCATCGCCTTCGGAGCTGAGGACTACACCAACGACATGGGCGTCATTCGCAACGACTTCGGCGAGGAGTGTTACTACGCGCGCTCCGCGGTGGCCGTGGCCGCTCGCGCCGCCGGCGTCGGCGCGTTGGACGGGCCATTCGTCGGTTTCCGCGATCCCGACGGGTTGCGCCAAGACGCCGGCGCGGCCCGGCAGATGGGCTACACCGGCAAGTTCGCCATCCACCCCGCTCAAATCGACATCATCAACGAGACCTTCTCGCCCAGCCCCGAAGACGTGGCCTACGCTCGCCGCGTGATGGCCGCCTGGGAAGAGGCCGAAGCCGCTGGCCGGGGTTCACTGTCCATCGATGGACGCATGGTGGATGTCCCGGTGGTCAAGCGGGCGCAGAACCTGCTGGCCCAGGTCACGGCTATCGAAGCGCAGGCCAATTCCTGACGGCCTAACCACCGTTTGGCTCGTTTCCTTCGTCCTCTGACTTCACTGAGCAACTTGCCCATGCCGTCCGACCGCATCATCCTCACCGGAATGCAGTTCTACGGCTTCCACGGAGTAAACCCGGAAGAACGCAGTCTGGGCCAACCTTTTGTGGTTGATCTGGAGGCCGAACTGGACCTGGCCGCTGCTTCCGTCTCAGACCGTCTGCCCGACACCGTGAGCTACACCCACCTGTACCGCGTGGCCAAAGCCGTTATGGAGGGCGAACCGCGCAACCTGCTGGAAGCCGCCGCCGGAGCCATCGCCCGCCGGGTTTTAGGCGAGCATCCCGCAGTGTCCGCCGTAAGGATCCGCGTGCAGAAACCCCGTCCGCCCATCAAGGGCTCCGTCATAGAATCCGCTGCCGTGGAAATCCGTTGCACTCGCCAGGTTTGAACGCTTTCGCGCAATCACCCAATGCCATAAGGAACAGTCGCCATGACCACGACCGAGGAAACCGGCAACGTCGGCTTTGCCCGCCAGTTCAACGATGCCACCAAGCTACAGTACATCAACCTGGCGAACAAGCCGCCCCTTTATAAAATCTATCCCGGGCTGCGGGCCATTCCGTTGCCGGACGTTGCCTCCGACCCCGGCCCCGTCATGCCCACGTTGGAGGCCATACGCGGCGGCGGCTCCCAGGCGCCCGGCCCGGTGACGCTGGAGACTCTGGCCAACCTGCTCTACCACGCCGCCGCGGTGATCCGGCGGCGCAACCTGCGCGACGGCGAGGTGCATTACCGGGCCGCCGCCTCCGCCGGCGCCCTGTATCCCACCGAGGTGTATGTCGTCTGCGGCGACCTGGACGGCCTCCGAGCCGGGGTCTATCACTTCAACCCCCGGGACTTCACCCTCGCCCGACTCCGCAACGGTGACCTGCGCCGCTGGCTGGGCGCGGCGGCGGTTGACCACGCCGCCTATCCGGTCACGCTGGTGTTCACCTCCGTCTTCTGGCGCAGCGCCTGGAAGTATCGCGAGCGCGGCTACCGTTACTGCTATTGGGATCTGGGCACCATCGGCGCCAATCTGCTGGCCGCCGGGAACGCGGCTGAAACCGCGGTGAACCTCCGTTTCGGCTTCGTTGACCACCTGGTCTGCGGCTTCCTGGGCCTCAACGTTGCCGACGAGGCCCCCGGGCTGCTGGCCCACGTGGGAACTCCCGACGGAATGCTGCCTTCCGGCTCCGGCGACGTGCCCGGGCTGCTGCCCCAGGAGAGCAACGACCTGCAAGCCGGAGCCATCGAATATCCGCTGTCCCGGGAACTGCACCGGGCCTCGCTGCTGCGGAGCACGGATGATGCAGCCGCCTGGAACGACGCCGGCAATCGCGCCGGTTCGGACCGTGACGAACTGGACGGCACGGGCGACAATTTCCGGCCGCTCAAGTCCGGCTCCGATGGAGCTTTTGACGGCGCGTTGGACCTTGTGGCCAACTCCGCGACTTCCCTCGGCGACTGCATCCGGTTCCGGGGTTCCACTCGCCGCTTTGCCACCGAGCCGATTCCGTGGGAAGCGTTCCGATCCATCGTTGACGCTGCCGGGGCCGGCATCAACTCGCCGCACTTCGCCGACGGGTTCTCTCCCTATCTGAGCCTGTACTTCATCGTCAACGCCGTGGACGGACTGGAGTCGGGCGCGTATTACTACAACCGTTTCTACGGTGGCCTCAAACTGCTCAAAGCCGGGGAGTTCCGGGAAACGGCCGGCCACCTGGGGTTTGAGCAAGCACTGCCCGCCGACGCGTCAGCGGTGGCGTTCATCACTGCCGACCTGCCGCTGATTGAGCGGGAATTCGGCCCGCGGGGTTATCGCATGGCGCAAACCATTGCCGGCATCATCGGGGGACGCATCTACCTGGCCTCCCATGCAACGGGACTGGGCGCGACCGGCTTGACCTTTTTTGATGACGCAGTGACCGAATTCTTCTCGCCGCACGCCCAGGGTCAGGAGGCCGTTTTCGTAGTGCCCATCGGCGTCCCCCACGGGGACAACCGGGTGCGTCCTTTCCGCTCGCGCCTGGCGGTCAGCCTGGACGCGCGGGCCAGGGGAGCCGGGCAAGCCGAGTAAGCCTTGCGCCGGCTACTCCCAATCGTCTTCGTTGTCGGCAGCCGGGGTTACCGGCGTCCACCCGTCGGTATCCACGTCATCATCCAGCACCGGCACGTCAGAGTCGTCGGTGTCATCGGCCGCTTCCTCGGCGAGGGCGATGACGCCGCTTTCGTCTGATGCGACCACGCCGTCAACGACGTCCCCGGGATCTTCGGGGATGGCCTCGGGCTCGTCGTCGGTTTCTTCCAACACGGTGTCGGCGATCATCGCCGTTGGGTGGCGGACGCTGTCCGGTGCGGAAGGGAACGAAACCACGTGGCGTAGGGTCGGATGTTGCCGGGTTTCCCGGAGTATTACGGAGATGCCCTCGGCGTCGGTTCCCACCACCGCCGCCGCGTACTGGTTACCCGCGGCCATCAGCTTGTGCAGCCGGCGGCCCAACCGTCGCTCAACGGTTCCGAGATAGCCGCCGTCCCGCGCAGTCACGGCGACGCCCTCGCCGCAGGGGTTCAGCGCAACCACGTCCCCGGCTCTCACTGTTGCCGTTGCCGTTGCCGACGCGCCGGCCGGTTTCCGCAGCACCGTGGTGCATGACTTTCCGCTCTCGGCGATGAACATTCCGGGCAACCCGTTATCGCCGGTGGCTGACCGGCGGATATCTCCCCCGCAAGTCTGCAACTGTTCCAAACGGGCCAGATTCTTGCGCGCAATGTTGTTGCTGGGCGCCCGAACACGCAGCGTTTCCAAAATCTGCCGGGCTTCAGTGTAGTCACCGAGTTCCATCAGGGCCTTTGCCAGGCGGTTGGAGGCTTCACAGTCGTTGGGATTGAGTTCGAGCACAGCCCGATTCAGTTCAGCGGCTCTTTCCCATTCGCCCTTGAGGGCGGCCTTGACCGCTTCTTTACCGAGGTTGGTTTTCTTGCGGTCGGCCCCCGGCCCGCCCATTGAAGCGCCCCTTGGCCGATATGCGGTTTGCTCCAGCATCATGTGTATCCCTCCTCCTTCCGGCGTCATTGCTGCCATATGCAGCAGCTTGTTGGGTATCGTCTTATAGGCTGCGGGATGTGTAGAGTACGGGCCCGTGCCCTGCCGGGAACAATGTCGATCGATTTGCTCAAATCACAGTCAGCGTAGCATCTTTCGGGCATTCACAAATACAGCCCAATTTTCAAATTTCGACTAATTTTGGGCTGCTTCGGGCCCTGCAAATGCGCCGGCCAAGGCGGCGCATCTCCCGTCGTCGGCCCGATTTGCTGGGGCCGGTGCGCGGGCAGAGTGAGCAGCTTGATAGCGCCCAGCACAGCGGCGCGGGGCAATATCTCGACACTTCCGTCGTGTTGGTAGGGAATACGATAAACTACGCAACAATTTAGGCGGTTGCCCCATGTCGGGGCGACCGGCCGGTCGCCCCTACCCTCGCCAACAACGGTGTCCGTAGAATTCAAACCGCCTAAAGAGGAACGCTACCGCAGGAGACTACGACATGACGGAGCCCATCGGTCCCGACCTATTTCGCCACCTCACCGCCGTGGGAGGCCCCACGATCGCGCCGGACGGGAAGCGGTGCGCCTACGTGCTGGCCTGGATAGACGCCGAGACTTCCGAGCCCCGATCCCGGGTGTATCGGACCGCGTTGGCCGACGACGACGACGAGATCGCGGAACCGAAACCATTTACGCAGGGCAACGCGGACGGGCACCCGCGTTACTCGCCCGATGGCGCAACGTTGGCGTTTCTGCGCCCGGACGGATCAGCCGCCGATGCCACGGAATCCAAGCGACAGGTCTGGCTGATGCCATCGGACGGCGGCGAAGCGTGGCAACTGACCAAATTGCCCAATGGCGTTCAGGAGTTCGCATGGGCGCCCGACTCGGCCCGCCTAATGGCGGTGTCCGACGTTTGCCCGGAAGACGAGGCCGACGATACGTCAAAGGACGAACCCAAGGTGCGCGAGGCCCATCGCATCCGCTACCGCCACGACGCCATCGGCTGGCGCGGTGACTGCCATTTCCACCTCTTCGTGGTGGACGCGCAAACCGGCGAGGCCGTGCAACTGACCGATGGCGATTGGGACGACGCGGCCCCGGCCTGGTCGCCGGACGGCGAACGGGTTGCCTTTATCTCCGGACGGTCGGACGAACGTGACGTCACCGCTACCGCCGAAATCTACGTGGTTGACGTGCCCCAAGCCCTTTCGGCGGAGGACAGCCGGCCCGAACCAGAACTGTGGTCGGCAGGATTGACGGACGCCGCGGCGGTGGCCTGGTCTCCCGACGGCGAACGCCTGCTGGCGGCCGGCGCCGCTGGCGACGGTCTTATGGTCCTGTGGCAAGCCTACCTCTACGTGCTGGAACCAGGCCGCCTGCCCAGACAACTGACGGATGACCGCATCCGGCCTTGCCTGGGTTATCCCGGCATCTACCCGCCGCTGGAACTGCGCTGGTTGGCCGGGGACGATGGCAACGACGGCAGGATCATATTCCTTGGCGATGCCGCCGGAGAAACGAGGTTGTATTCACTGGACGTGCCCGCCGGCGACGGCCGGGGCGAGCCGGTGGCGATCACCGGGGGCGGTGAGATGATCGCAGCGATGGCTTTGGATACGGATGCCGGCAGCGTTGTGGTGGCGGCGTCGGGGCCGACCACGCCGTGGGACCTGCACATCGTCGAGGCCAACGGAGCCGGGTCCGCCCGGCGGCGGCTGACGGCGCACAACGACGCATGGCTGACCGAGCACCCGGCGGTCGATATGGAAAAATTCAGCGTCAGCCGCAATGGGTGGGATATTGAGTGCCGGCTGTACCACCCGGCGGGATTTGACGACGCCCAAAAGTATCCGCTGGTCCTGGAAATCCACGGCGGGCCGAATGGCGCCTTTTACGATTCCTTCGTGCCGTGGCATCAGGTGCTGGCGGGAGCCGGTTACGTTACGCTGGCGGTGAACCCGCGCGGTTCTTCCACCTACGGCGAGGAGTTCGTCGACGCGGTGCTGGGTGACTGGGGCGGCGAGGACTACCTGGATCTGATGGCGGCAGTGGATCAGGTCTGCCAGCGGGACTACGTGGACGCCGGACGGCTCGGCGTACATGGGTACAGCTACGGCGGCTACATGACCACCTGGGCCATCGGACACACCAACCGCTTCAAGGCGGCGGTGGCCGGCGCGCCGTGCATCGACCTGTGGAGCATGTACGGCACCTCGGACATCGCAGCCAACTTCGGAGAGGCGCAGTGGTCATCCCGTCCCTCGGGGGGCGCGCCGGAGGCCGTATCCATGGTGAACGAATTGGCCGAAGGAGTGGACAGCCTGGCCTATCGCCTGCTGCAACGCTCTCCTATCACCTTCGCGCCGCAGGTCAGCGCTCCGGTACTGCTGCTGCACGGCGAGGCCGACGCCCGGTGTCCCATCGGCCAGAGCGAGCAGTATTTCCAGGTGCTGAAGCGTCTGGGAAAGGAGGTCGAAATGGCGCGGTTCCCCGGCTGTTCCCACGGTTTCCTGCGGACGGGTCACGTGGCTCTGCGGGAAGCGTACCTGCAACGGATGGTTGACTGGTTCCGACGGTGGCTGTGATCACCCTTGCTGCCGACCCATAAAGATTAGACAATGCAGCTATGAACGGCCGAGAGCGCGACGGAGAGGTTGCAATGACCACGACCGACCCCATGGCATACCACGTTGAACGAAGCTGGCATTTCTTGGAGCTGGTAGATAGTGAACTGGCAAACGGCGAATTGGAAGAAGCAAGCAACAAACTTTGGGGAGCCGCCGCCCACGCTATCAAAGCCGTTGCGGAGAAAAAGGGTTGGCAGCACGGATCACATGCCATGCTGGAAGAAACCGTACTGCGCCTGATTGACGATGAAGGCGCTCCCCCGGGCCTGCTCAACTATTATCGGAGCGCAAACTGGTTTCATACCCGATTTTACAGCGGCCCGCCGCGTCGCGAGCAAATCCTTGACGGTGAGCGAGAAATAGCCGAGTTCATTGAGTTGCTGGAAAGCCTCTGACCTAACCACAGCGCGAGATCGGACTGGCCTGGCAAGGCGGAAATGAGGCAAGACTATGGACTTACAGCAACTGGCCGACGAATTAAGCAGGATGTACAACACCGCGCCACGAGGCGAACAGACTACGATGATCCACATGTTCGGCATAAAGTACGCCTCTGAACTGACCCGGACTTCACCTGGGTCCGTGATTGAGCAATCTGGCCTGCACAGTTCCTATGTAACTGAAATTCATAAAGGCGCCGGTTGGCAAAGTACGTGGAATTGAAAGAGTAGGAGATGTACGTTATGGCCAATGGCGATATGAGTGTGGAACAGGTGCGGATGCTGGCGGATCTGGTGGGAATTTCCATTGATGAAACCGAGCTTCCCGAGGTGGCAAACCGCTTTGCCAGCCTGATGCAGGAGTTGGACCGGCTGCGTGACATGGATCTGGAGGGCGTGGAGCCGGTCACCATATTCCCCGACGCCGACGGTGGCTGACTGTACAGGTCGGTATCAGTTGGGAGGATCGAATGCCCCTGGATTTGGAAAGCTTTCGCAATGCCATCACCAGCTTGAGCCAATCTCTGAGATTGGGCAGGTACTTGGAACAAAATGACGACACCGTAACCACACATGACCTAGACTCCACGCTCCGCACCGTGGTGCGGTCCGGTGTGATTAAGAACTTCGAGTTCACCTATGAACTCTCTTGGCAACTTATGAAGCGGTGGCTCGAACTTAACATCAACCCCCGTGCCGGCGATGGCGTCACCCGACGAGAGCTTTACAGGCTGGGATTTGAAAATCGACTGATTGACGATGTTGACCGCTAGATGCGCTATCACGGAGCGCGCAACTTGACACCTCATACCTACCGAGAAGCAACCGCTAACGAGGTATATGAGGTGTTGCCCGAATTTTTGGAAGCAGCCCAGCTGTTGTTGGCTGCCCTGGAGGCACGGGATGATTAACGTGAAACCGGAGCAATTGTCCGAGATCAAAGGAATACTCGGCGAACACGTTCCAGGATGGGAAGTGCGCGCGTTCGGTTCCCGCGTCACGGGTCGAGCCAAGCCGTGGTCGGATCTCGACCTGGCAGTTGCCGGCCCATCACCCTTGGGTTGGCAGAACGTGGCGCGGCTGGTTGAGGCGTTCCAGGAATCCACGTTGCCTTTCCGCGTTGACGTTCTGGACTGGCACGATGTTTCGCCATCGTTTCAGGCCATCATAGATAAGCAGTACGCAGTAATCCAAACGGGTCAAACCGCCGGAGTTACCAAATGACCGCATCCAGCAACCCCGATGAAATCGTCTTCCTGTCCGCCGAGGCGACTTCGGCGGCCATCCGCGCCGGGGAGTTCACGGCCACTGACGCGGTGAACGCCTACCTGCGGCGGATTGACGCCATTGACGGCGAGATCAAGTCCTATATCACGGTGTCCCGTGAAGAGGCGTTGGGAGCCGCCGCCGACGCCGACGAGGCCATGCGTCGTGGCGATGCGGAGGCGCTGGGTGGCGCGCTGTTCGGCGTGCCCGTCGCTGTCAAGGACCAGTTCAACACCGACGGGATCCTCACCAGCAACGGGTCGCGAGCCTACGCTGACAACGTACCCGCTGCGGACGCGACGGTGGTGGCGCGGTTGAAGGCAGCCGGCGCCATCCTCTTGGGCAAACTGAACCTTAGCGAACTGGCGATGGGCGGCACCGCCGATCCGCCCTACGGCACGCCGCAGAACCCGTGGCGACGGGAGCACACGCCCGGGGAATCCAGCAGCGGGTCCGGCGCAGCCCTGGCCGCCCATCTGTGCGCCGCCTCGGTGGGCGAAGACACCGGCGGCAGCGGACGCGGCCCGGCCTCCTACTGCAACGCCGTCGGATTGCGCCCCACCTTCACCCGCATCAGCCGGCACGGTATCACGCCGATGTGCTGGTTCATGGACGCCGCCTCGCCCATGACCAAAACGGTGCAGGACTGCGCGCTGGTGCTGGGAGCAGTGGCCGGATACGACCCGTTGGACCCGACGACCAGCCGCCGGCCGGTCCCGGATTACTACGGAATGCTGATGGGCGATCCGCCTACGGCGGACGGGATGCGCGTCGGGCGAATGACCGAGTTATGCAATTCGCCGGATATGCACGCCGACGTGCGACGAGCTACCGACGCGGCTTTGGAAACCCTGGCCGGGCTGGGCGCTGAGGTGATAGACGTATCGCTGCCGTTGACGGAAATCGCCGGGGCGATCTTCGTGGGCATCGCAGACACCGAGGGCGCCGGGGCGCGTGACGGGTTGATGCGGCGTGCGCCGGAGTCGCTGGACCGGGCATCGCGCACCCGATTGCAGTCCGCCGCGCTGGTTCCGGCCAAGGTGCAGAACCGGGCGATGAAAGCCAGGGTGCTCCTGAGGCGCCAGTTTGAGGAAGCGTTTGGGCAGGTGGATGTGCTGGTCTCACCCACTGCGCCCTATCCCGCGCCGCGACACGACGCGCTGACCGCGCCATTCGAGTCGGCGGACGACGTGCGCCAGCGGTTCTTTTTCCGCCGTTCCTACACCGGCTGCTATCCGCTGGCGGGCATGCCGGCGGTGTCCATACCAGGCGGGTTCACTGAAGACGGATTGCCCATCGGGTTGCAGTTGGGAGGCGGCCCGTTTGCGGAGGCAACGATCCTGCGTGCCGCGTATGCCTACCAGGAAGCAACGGACTGGCACACCCGGAGGGCGCCGGTGTAAGAAGGATCTCCGCTGTTGTGGAGACCTATGGCGCGTATGAACTGAAGTGATGAATGAATAGCCGGCTGAGAGGTGAAAGCATGAGTTTGGAAGGCAAAGTTGCGTTGATCACGGGAGCCGGCGGAATGCGCGGCGTGGGGCGGGCCACGGCCCTCAAACTGGCGTCGTTGGGCGCGGACGTGGCGATTACCGATGTGCGGCGCGCTGCCGAAGACCTGCCGCCGCAAGAGGTTCGCGCCGAGTGGCAGTCCATCGACAGCGTGGCCGAGGAGGTCCGCAACCTGGGCCGGCAGGCCCTTCCCATCTACGCCGACCTGTCCAACAGCGATGATATCGAGGGCCTGGTCGCCGAGACCGTGAACCACTACGGCCGCCTGGACATCATGGTGAACAACGCCCGGGCCATCATCGGACGGGACAAGGTCCCAGTCACCGAGTTGGACGAGGACGTCTGGCAACATTTCCTCGCCATCAATACCACTGCTGTGTTCCTATGCACCAAGCACGCCGGCCGGGAGATGGTGCGGCTGGGCAACGGCGGTCGGGTGGTCAACATCGCCAGCAACGCCGGCAAGCAGGCCAGCGCCGATGGGGCCGCCTACTCCGCCAGCAAGTTCGCCGTTATCGGCCTCACCCAGGCTTCGGCCATGGACCTGGCGCCTCACGGCATAACGGTCAACGCCGTCTGTCCCGGCCCCATCAACACCGACCGGATGAGCTACTGGGAGCGCGACCAGGCCGCCCAACGTGGCATGACCCAAGAGGAGTTCCGGGCGCAGGTGGTGGCCTCTTCAGCGGACCGGACTCCGCTGGGACGCATCGCCGAGCCGCAGGACGTGGCCAACCTGGTGGCGTTCCTGGCTGGCCCGGACTCAAGCCTGATTACCGGCCAGTCCTACAACGTGAACGGCGGCATTCTATTCCACTGAACGGCGCCGGTAGGCTAGCTCTCCGCTCCCGTTGCCGGAGGCGACGACGATGAACTACGACAACCCGTTTCCGGGGATGAATCCCTATTTGGAGCAGTCGCGGGTTTGGCCGGACGTGCATAACGACTTGATTGCTCAATTGCGATCCAGCCTGGGGCCACAACTCCCGCCGCAGTACCGCATCGCGATTGACCAGCGGTTTGAGATCGACGTTGCTTTTCCAGTTGACGATGCGGATTCGAGGAACATTGTCCCTGACCTGTCGCTAACTACGAGACGCGCAAACGTTGGCGGAGTTTTAGTCGATGAGCCGTCGGCGCCTGCCGGCGGCCTTCTGGTGGCGACTCCAGCCCCGGTACGGGTCACTTATCTCGAGGTACGGCAGGCTCCCACCGACCGCGTGGTTACAGTGGTAGAAGTTCTGTCCCCCACCAACAAGACGCCGGGCAGCGGAAGAACGGACTATTTGAGCAAACGGGAGGATATTCTCGCCTCGGACGTTAATCTGGTGGAAATTGACTTGCTGCGAGGAGGCGAGCCGATGCCCTTGACCACGCCGGTTCCATATTGCCATTACCGGATTCTGGTCAGCATGGGGTGGCGGCGTCCCAAGTCTTACCTGTTTCCTTTCATGGTTCACGATCCTATCCCCAAGTTCCCGCTGCCGTTGCTGCAAGGAGTCCCGGCACCCGAAGCAGACTTGGGCCCGTTGCTGGCGTCAATGCACCATACAGCTCGCTACAATATGGCCGTCAACTATGACCGCCCACCGCCCAGGCCGGCGCTGGATGCTGAAACCCTGCAATGGGTGGAAGCGCGGGTAGCGCCGTTCCGCGAACCGGCATAATCCCAACATGACGAGCGCACAAAGCGAGGTTTTCTTCAAATGCAGTACGGAATCACCCTGCCCGGGCGCGGCCCGCTGTCCACCCCCGACAACCTGGCTACCATTGCCCAAAAGGCCGAGTCCCTGGGCTTCGACTCCATCGCCCTCGGCGACCACATCCTGGTGCCGAAGAACATCGACTCCGACTACCCTTACACCGAAACCGGCGAATTCCCCGGTTCGGCCTCGGGCCAGGCCATGGAGCAGATCACCGCGTTGGCCTACATGGCCGGCTGCACCCAGAAAATCCGTCTGGCGACCTCAGTCCTCATCGTGCCGCACCGGAACCCGCTGGTGGCGGCCAAGGCGCTGGCCACGCTGGACGTGCTGTCCGGCGGTCGCCTCATCGTCGGCGTCGGCGTCGGCTGGTGCCGCGAGGAGTTTGACGCGGTCGGATGCGAGCCATTCGACGAGCGCGGCCCGGTCACCGATGAATACATCCGCGCTTTCAAGGAACTCTGGACGTCTGATGACCCCAAGTTCGAGGGCAAGTACGTCAGCTTCTCGGACATCTGGTTCCTGCCCAAGCCGGTGCAGAAACCGCACCCGCCCTTCTGGGTAGGCGGCGAGAGCCGGCCGGCCATCCGCCGCGCCGCCACGCTGTGCGACGGCTGGTATCCCATCGGCAACAATCCTGCTTTCCCGGTGGGAACGCCCGAAGCGTTGCAGTCCAGCATGGGCCGCCTGCGCAGCACCGCCGAACGCGCCGGCCGAAACCCGGATGAAATCCAGATCATCTACCGCTCCCACGACTACCGAATCACCGGCGCCGACACCAGTGCTGACCGGACCAAGTTCACCGGCAGCGGAGAGCAGATCGCCGGCGACATCCGCCAGTACGAGGAAATGGGCGTCAGCTATCTGGTGCTGGACATCGCCCGTCTCAGCGCCGACGGCAACTTGGAGGAAACCCTGGGGCATCTGGAAGACTTCACCACCCAGGTGGCGGCGCGAGTGTAACCGCTTCACGAATGGGCTTCACCCTTTCCGAATCAAATGCCGTAGCCTATCTGGCCGGCTGCGGACTCATCACTCCAGCGGTAGCCAGAACCGCGACCGCACAGTCTCTCGGCGGCGGCGTCTCCAACGTGGTGGTCCGGGTGGACGCGCGTGGGGAACCCGGCGGGTTGGTCTTGAAGCAGTCGCTGCCCCGGCTCCGCGTGGAACAGGAGTGGCTGGCCGACCGGGAACGGATTTACCACGAGGCGGCCAGTTTGCAATACCTGGCAAAGGTCTTGCCGGCGTCCGCGCTCCCCAAAGTGGTCCTCGAAGACCGTCCCAATTACCTGTTTGTCATGAGTTCCGCGCCTCCCGAAGGCGTGAACTGGAAGGATGCTTTGCTTGCCGGCAACGTGGACCCCGCCGTGGCCGTGCAGGTCGGCGCTTTGCTGGGCCGGATACATCGACATTCTTCCGTGACCGACGACCGGATACCGGAGGGATTGGAGCAATTTGCCGACCAGCACTGTTTCGTTCAGCTTCGCATTGACCCCTACCACCGGGCCACCGCCGCCGTCCATCCTGATCTTGCCAACGACATCGAAATCGAAGCCCAACGGATGCTCAACCGGCGTCTCGCGTTGGTGCACGGTGATTACAGCCCAAAAAACGTAATCGTGGTTGGGTCAGGCGCCGCTGCTGAGGCGTTCCTGCTGGATTTCGAGGTGGCGCATCTGGGGAATCCCGTGTTTGACTTGGCTTTCATGCTGAACCATCTCACGCTGAAGGCGATCCACCAGCCCCGGCTGGCCGGCGAATACAACGCTGCGGCCCGCTCTTTCTGGTCGGCCTACCTGGACAATGCCGGCGCATTCGCTGCCGATCCCGCCCGGTTTGAGCGCGAAACGGTCCGTCAACTGGGGGCACTGCTGCTGGCGCGCATCGACGGCAAGTCTCCCGCAGAATACATAACTGGCGACCATCAGAAACAACAAGCCCGAAACTTGGCAAAAGGCATCCTGTCCGGCGCGACGGCCTATCTGCATCAACTGCATGACGCGCTGATGACTCTGGCCCCGGCAAAGTAGTACACTTTCCCGGCGGGCTTCCGGCCAGTGGTCGGCCGCCCAGTTCCCGAGCAGAGGAGAAGAGAACGTGCCCCAAGAATTGAACGCGGGATTGGACGGAGCCGGTCTCCGAGTCGCTGTCGTCGCGGCCCGTTTCAACCACGTTGTTACCAAGAACCTGATGGAAGGCGCCGTTTCCACCCTGACCCAGTACGGCGTCCGGGACGGAGACATCGCCACCGCTTGGGTGCCCGGTTCTTTCGAGCTGCCGGTGGTGGCCAAGACGCTGGCGTCATCCGGCAGGTACGACGCCGTGATTTGCCTGGGAGCGGTGATTCGCGGTGAGACCAGCCACTACGACATGGTCTGCAATCAGGCTGCTTCCGGGATCGCCGCAGTCAGCCGCGAAACCGGTATCCCTACCATGTTCGGCGTCCTCACTACTGAGAACATGGACCAGGCCATCAACCGGTCCGGCGGCAAGGTCGGCAACCTGGGCGCGGACTGTGCGGTCGGCGCCATTGAGTGCGCCCGGCTGCTCCAGGCAGTCAATACCGCCTGACGCGCGCCATAGGGAGGCGGGATGCGGACTACGGTTGAATTCAATCCCAGCTATTCGCTGCTCACCATCGATCTCGACGCCGGGGAATCCATCAAGGCGGAACCCGGGGCCATGGTGGCCCAGCAGGGCGTGGACATGAGGACGGGCATGGGCGGCGGCGGCGGTTTGTTCGGCGGCATCCGCCGGATGATGGGAGGCGAGTCCTTTTTCGTGAACACATTCACCGCCGAACGATCCGGCGGATGGGTGAGCCTGGCTCCGCCGGCCCCGGGAGACATCGGAGAGTTCGATCTGATGCCGGGAACCAATCTGTTCATCCAATCCAGTTCCTTCCTGGCCAGCACCGGCAATATTCAGCTTGATTCCCAATTCCAGGGGTTCCGAGGCTTTTTCAGCGGTGAAAGCCTGTTTTTCCTCCGGGCTTATGCCGAGAGGGGAGCGGGCACCGTTTATTACAACTCCTTCGGCGCGATCAAAGAGGTCCCGGTGGCGCCGGGCGAGGACTTGGTGGTCGATACCGGCCACCTGGTCGCGTTCAGTGACGATGTCGATTATTCCATCGGGAAGGTGGGCGGCATTCGTTCCCTGATCGGCGGCGGCGAGGGACTGGTGATGAGGTTTCGCGGCAACGGTCACGTGTGGGTGCAGACCCGCAACCTGGCGGCGTTGGCGGAAAAGCTAACGCCCTTCCTGCCCCAACGGGGGCAATAGCCCTAGATTCCTGACACGTCGGCAGAGGAGCAACTTGATGGAGTTCGGTGTTACTGTCCCCAACAACTGGGGCCTTGAGGATCCTCAGGCCGTCATCGGATTCGGCCCGTTGGCCGAGGAACTGGGCTACGACTCCGTGTGGACCATGGACCACCTGTTCAACAACGGGTACATCCGGGAGCGGCTGGACGACAAACCCTACTATCACCCCATGGCCACGTTGTCCCACATCTCGGCGCTGACGTCGAGGGTCAGGCTGGGCACGTCCGTCCTGGTGCTGCCCTATCACAACCCGGTGGAGTTGGCGAAGTATGCCGCCTCTCTGGATCAGATGTCCGGCGGCCGAGTCGTGCTGGGCGTCGGCGTCGGCGCCATGACGCCGGAGTTTGAAGCCCTGGGCATTCCGATGAACCAGCGCGGTTCCCTCACCAACGAGTCCATGGACATGATGCGGGAGCTGTGGTCCAACGAAGACCCGCGATTCAACAGTGACCGTTGGCAATTCAGCGACCTGAAGTTCTCTCCCAAGCCGCTGCAAACGGCGGAAGGCTCTCCACACGTCCCCCTTTGGGTCGGCGGCAGCAGCCCCGGTGCGTTGCGCCGCGCCGCTCGCCGGGGCGACGGCTGGCATCCATCCGGCGTGAACGCCGAGGAGTTCGCCATCGGCCGGCAGCGGGTGCGGGAGCTGGCCGAATCGGCGGGACGCAACGCTGACGACCTGGTGATGTCCGCCCGCGTAGAGGTGGAAGCCCACGGCGGGCCGTCCAGCCAGCGCGCCGCCGACCGCTCCCGGTTGCCAGGCGATGATCCGGCCGGCATGATCGCCGGGATTGCGGCCTATCGCGACGCCGGAGTCCAGCACATCGTGTTGGCGCTCAATACGGGAGACGCGGGTCGCCTGCGGGAGCTGATGCAGGTAATCGCCGAGGATGTCATTCCCCAACTACGCTGAGGGTCCCTAGCCACCCGAGGCATTGTCCCGGCCCAGTTGGTCCAAGTCTTCCAAAAGGGACGACATCGTGTCCGGGTTGGCTTCCTCCAGTCGTGGCCCGTAGTAATACCGCTCGAAACCGGTGACGATGCGACCTACCGGCGGATCGGGCAGCGTTTCCCGCACGTCCCGCCGGTGTTCCTGCGGAGTTTGCCAGCGGCGGCGGGGGAAACCCACCGCGCTGGCCACTTCCAGCATCCGGTGATACACCTCGCGAGGCGTGACCGGAGGAGGCCGGCGGCGTCGCAGGTTCGACGCCCAATTGGCCCAGCCGGCCAGGGTATCGGAAACATCCTGCCCCGCTCCCTCCCAGCTGAAGATGGATTCCCGCATTTCCCCCTCGGCATAGTTGCCGCCCACCAGCCGGCGGCGGCGGAACATGCGGAACAGGACCCAAGCCGCAAGCGACAAGGCCGCCAGGAAGGCCAGCCACTTGATGACCGTCAATATCACGCTGGGCGGTCCGTCCCCCTCGACATCGCGCAGGCTTTCGTGAAACTCCTCGATTTGGAGACGCGCCAACTCCAGCCCGCTCAGATCGCCACCGCCAAACAGACCGGACACCCAGTTGCCGATGGCAACCAATCCGGCCGCCAGCAGGCCCAGCAGCAGCAGGACGGGCCGCAAAGTCCAGAGGCCCAAAAAGGCGACGCCGCGCACCAACGCCCGCGCCGCGTCGTCCAAACCACCGATCCCCAAGGCTCCCAGGATCACGGCCAGCAGCAGCACTCCAAACACGCTGAGGATGATGGCCGCCAACCAACCCCGGTTCATGCGGCCGGCGCCTCCTTCCGCGGCGAACCGGCTCATGGCCAATCCCGCCAATCCGACGGCGAAAAACACCAACAGCACGGGCAAGCGCACGATATCGACGGGCATCAGGGCGTCAGCGACCACCACCACGATCACGACGACCACTCCCCGCACGAAGGCGCTCCGCACAACATCCAGCGTAACATCATCCCGAGCTATGGCGGTGCCCCGCCACCAGAGCAGCAGCATGAAAATACCGGTCACCGCCAATGCCGCCACCGTGCGAAGGTCGCCGGACAATATCTGGCCGATGGGGAACCACCCGGCGCCCATGCTGACGCCGGCCAGACCCAGGACCGAAACGGCGCTCAACACCAGTCCGATGACGCCCCGGAGGTTCAGGGAAAAGCGGATTGTCTGCACGTACCAGGACAGCAGGAACGACCAGCCCATGGCCAGTACCACGATGCCCAGCGGAATGGCCGCGTCGGGCAACCTGATGACGTTGGCCACCAGACGGCAGCCCAGATAGAGCGCAAAACCCTCCAGGAAGAGGGCGATGCAGGTGATCAGAGCGCCGCGGGCGAAGCTACCCATAATTGTTCAGGTCAGTTGTTCCGGGCGGGCAGCAAAACATAGACGGCGAAAGCGCGGCGGTCTCTGGGGAGAGCTTGCTGGAAGCGGCAGATGGCGTCCTCCGCCAAATCAATTAGCTGTATTACATCGGCGTTGATGAAGGATACATCGGGGTCATAATCAGCGCAGTGGCGGTTCTGTTGCATTTCGACGAATACGCGGGCGAAGTACTGAATTTCGCCGGGGAATACGGAGACGTTCCGATGCTCGCAACGTTGCCGGGCGAAGCCATGCTGCAAGGCCCGATAGGTTTGATTCCATGCCGGCCGGCTGCGGTCGGCGCCGGGACCGCCAACCAGCATATCGGCGCAGCAGAGGGCCAAGCAATGGAACAGGGCGTAGTAGGCGGTGCTGACGATGCGGCGCAGGTCGGATTGCCTGGGCCGGCCTCGCGCGCTCATTGACGCCATCGCCCGGGCCGTGGCGATGAAGTCAAACGGATTCATAGACCATGGCGACCGTATGTCGTCGCTCCCGCTTTTCCAGCCAGGGCCATTCTGACTTGGGAATCCAGGAGAAGTTAGGCCACTCCTCAATGTCCAGGTCAAGGAGCTCTTCACGAACGCGCCCAATCAGTTCGCCCGTCCAACGCACCTCTAAGTTTTTCTGGTCGCCGTCGAAGACGATGAGGATGCGGAGGTAGAGATCGCCGGTGGCGTGGGGGCCCCATTCGTCGTAGGTGGGAATTACCACGATGGGGTCGAAGACGAACTCGTCCTCGGTGAACCGCTCGTTCAGGAACTTGCGTACAATGGCGATAACCTTTTCGTCCCGCTCGGGATTTATCCTGGGATCTCTGTTCTTCATAGCTGCATCTCTTTTCTATGAATTATGAATACCGGGGTATATTTTACGCCTGCTCAGGCTCAAGTTCGACGTCGGGGTCGCGCAGCCAATCGTCCCGCCAGGTTTCTTCCAAGCCAGCCAGGCTGGCCCCGGCGAGAAACACCGGCACTTCCGGCGGCAGCTCCGCAGCGGCCGGGCCGGGCGTTGCGTCCCCGGCGTAGAAGATCACCACCCGATGGCCCCGTTGCTTGATCTCGTCGGCTTCCTGCACCACGGCCCGGGTCAAAATAGCGGTAACCAGCACTACGGTGGCGCCCGTGGCCAGAGTATCCGTCTCGGTCCGCAGCACCGCCGACAGTTCCGCCACCCAGAAGGGGCCGGCCATCGCCAGCGACTCCAGGACGGCTTCCAACTGGAGGCTGCCACCACCCGAAGGCACCGACATCCACTTGCTGGAGTACGACGCCACCGCGTTGCTCACCAATCCGAAGGTGAACCCCTCCCGTTCCGCGAACTCCGCCACTGACGCGGCGACCGTCACCGCCCGCTCAAATAACCGCCGGTTGCTGCCCTGCCAAGCGGCGTCTCCGGTGCGAGCATTGAGGGCGATGAGCATATGCCGGGTGGCGGCCGGCTCGAAAATCCGCGTCTCCAGTTTGCCGTGGCGAGCGGTGGCCTTCCAGTCGATGTGTTTCAGAGGATCGGAAGGGCGATAATCCCGCAAGCCAACGAACCGGCTGGGGTCGTCCTGGATCAACCGACGGCCCCGGCTGGCGCCCAGCGGGCGTTCCCATAGAATCATCATCTCCCGCAGGTCAACGATGCGCGGATAGACCAGCAGGTACTCCACGGCGGTCACCTGCTGCTCGGTGGCCGTGATGCCGAACATATCGCCGCTGCGCAGGCGAGCCGGCCCGATGCGGTGGTTCCCCCGGGCCCGGCAGCGCACCCGGTAGCGCCACGTCACCCGCTGGTACGGCAACAGCGACGTGGTGATGCGGTGGTCCAGTTCCGCCTCCGCGCCTACCCCCCTCTGGTGCGTACCGCCCGTTTGCAGGCCGATGGGGAAAGCGTCGGAGATGTCCAGCCAGATCATGGGCAGCAACTTGCCGTTGTCAACGGTGATGTAATAATCGATAACGTCACCGATAAAGGCGCGATGCCTCTCCAGCTTCCGCGAATAGGTGAGCCGGCGAAAAGCGTAGCGCGGCCAGTGCTTGCCTGTTATCCAGATCAACAGGACCAGGACCCCAACCACAATCAGCAGCAACTGGCTGGCAAGCAGGCCGGCCAGGATGAGCAGTGCGGCGGCGATTACCCACAGGTCGCTGAGCATGGCCGCAGGATAACCGATTTACGGCCCGGCGGTCACCCTGGCGATCCCTGGGCCCGTGCTATGCTTGCCGGCAGCAGCGGGAAATCGCTTTCCCAATCTGAGGAGGCTGGTAAAGTGAATCTCTACAAACTGTCTTATGTCATGTACGATCCGAGCGAGAGCACGGAGGATGACAAGTACATGGCCGAAATACCGGTCATGCCGGGATGCCGGGCCTGGGGGGATACCGCCGCCGAAACCCTGTACATCCTGCAGGGCGTGGCCGAAGCATTCATACAATCTTATCTGGAGCATGGCGACAAATTACCGCCTGGAGTCGTGGCAACACCGGTAGAACCGGGCAAGGTTGATGAGGTAACAGTAATCGCGTGACCTACCGAGAGTTTACGCGCAAATTGCGCCGGTTGGAGGTCACCGTATAGAAGGGTGGGCCCTCTGGATTCCCGCTTTCGCGGGAATGACGGGTTCGGGTCGGTCCGACTGCATAGTCCTATCCACAGAAGAATTCGAGCGCGCCTGATCATCGTCCATCGTTGCGTATCCGCCTGTGGTATCCTTTCCGGCAGTTGCAGCCGGAGGGGATCACCATGGCGCGAGTTCCTTATGTTTCTCGGGATGAACTGGACGGAGCGGGACAGGTCATATACGACCGAATACGCGAAGATCGCGGAGCGGCGGAGGTTGGTCTCCAGTTCCGGGCGCTGCTGCACAGTCCACAGGCCGCCGGCTATCTGACCTCGTTGGGAGCTACACTCCGGTTCCAGTCTGCGATGTCCGATGACCTGAAGGAATTGGCCATCATCCTGGTGGCGCGGGAATGGGACTCCGGCATCGAATGGACGGGCCACGCGGTGGCCGCCGCCAACGCCGGCGTGTCCGCCGAGGCCATCGAGGGCATCCGCACCTGGCAAGCGCCCGGTTGCCTGGAAGGAAAGCAAGCTGCCATTGCCCGTTTCGTGCAGCAGATGATCCGGGAGAAGGACGTATCGGACGAGAATTTCCAGGCGGTCCACCAGTTCCTGGGGGATCGGGGAGTGGTTGACCTGACGATGACCGTCGCGTACTACTCCGCCCTGGCGCTGGCCCAAATTTCCCTGCGCCCGGAAATGGGAGACGGCAGAGTTTCCACGCTGTGATGCCTCTGCGCCGATGCGACAGCGGGGGCAACAGTTGACGATATGGACGATCCGTTAGCGGACCAATTGCTTGGCCGGCTGGCCGGCCTGCTGGAGTGGCACGGCCTCGGCGCGGCGACACTCACGCCTCGCCCTCGCGGCGGGCGTCTGCTGGGCGAACTTGCCGACGAAGTGTCCGACCTCCTGGAGCGCCTGGCCAACGCCGATCCGGGGCTGCCCGAGGGCCGGCGCCCGCGCAGTCTCATATACGGCAACGGGTGTTTCTCCATAGGGCGGTATGCCGAAGCGCTGGCCGTGTATCAAGCCTTGATGGGCCTGCGTCCGTCGGACTTCGCGGTCCATTTCAACCTCGGCGTTACGTGCCTGCGACGGCGGATGCCCCGGGAAGCGGCGCGCGCGTTGTCCCGGGCGCTGGAACTGGACGCCCTCTCCGCGCCGGCATACTACCAACGGGGCAACGCCAAGGACGATTTGGGGGACTCCGCCGGGGCTCTGGAAGACTATGCCATGGCAATCAATCTGGATCCCGATTACCTGCAGGCACACTACAACCGGGGCGTCGTGCTGAACAACCTGGGCCGATACCAGGAGGCGGTGGGAGCCTTTGACCAAGTGCTGAGCCTGCGGCCCGACATATCCAACGCCTATCTCAACCGGGGCGTGGCACGGGACGAGCTGGGCGACGCCGCCGGCGCCGTGGCGGATTACGACGAAGCGCTGGTATGCAGTCCCGACAACGCTAGCGCCCGGTTCAACAAGGCCAGGATACTGTATCGTTTGGGCCGTTACCGAGAGGCCGCCGCCGACTATACTGCCGCAATCGAATTGAAACCGGATGACGTGGAAGCCATCAACAATCGCGGCCTGGCGCATGACGCGCTGGGAAACTACGCCGACGCCATCGCCGACTACGACGCGGCGCTGGCCTTGAATCCCGATTTCGCCGAGGTGCTGAGCAACCGAGGCGCGGCCCGGGAGAGCCTGGGCGACGCAGACGCGGCGCTGAACGATTACCTGGCGGCGCAAACGGTCGAGCCGGGGTTCGCCGCCGCCTACTACAACGCGGCGCGCCTCTACGCCGACCGGGGCGACATCAACAGTTGCGCCGAACAACTGGCGGAGGCGATACGGCTGCAGCCCGGCCTCTACGATGAAGCCGAATCGGATGAAGCGCTGGCCTGGGTGCTGGATTTGTCAAGGCTGCGGGACGAGCGGCGCGGGGATCAGTGATCGTCCGTTCCAAGATTGTTCATTCAGTGTCTCGCAACCAATTTCTCAATAGCCTAACTATCATACCCACGATGGTCATAAATCCGCCCGTTGCGCCGATAATACCCAGCAAGCGATCAATCGTAAAACGGTTTGTCAATTCAAGGGCTATTGCAATGAAACAGACTGCGCCTCAAACCGTGATTACTAACACCAGCGTCAAAGCGATGGCCTTACCCGCGTTTCGGTAGAACATCGCAAGCTAAGTTCGTACCTTGGTGTTCAGCACGAGCACGAAGCCGGAGATTCCCATAGCCATGGCAGTGACGCCCATCAACCCGATACCGGTCATGGTCATGGAGTCTAGCTGCAAAACGTAATGCCCGATCAGGAACACTACGAAGCTGAGCGAGTATGCCACCAATGAGGCCGTGAACATCTTATCCCACATAATGTCGCTCCCTTTGGACATTAAGTTCAGCGTCAATCCAGCGCCGGGCTGGCGTCAATAGGGATACGGCAGAACGGATTTTGGGCTACGACTTGCTTCCCTCACACCAACGCGGTTAGTTCCCCGTGCCCTAGGGGTGCTGGGCCTCCTCTTCGTCATCAGGCGGGATGACTTCCCGCAGGATGGCTTCCTCGCTGAGCCGGGCGGCTTCGCCGAGTATCTCCGGTCGGTCTTCGATCAGCAATTCGTCTTCCGCTCCCGCATCGGTTTCCGGACGATGGTCGGCATGGGTCAGAATATTGTGCGTGACGACCACCATCGCCAGGGCCGTGACACCCAGCATCACGGACCAGTCTTCTCCGCGCAGCGTGTTCAACGCCAGCATGGCGCCGAAGCCCAGAAATATGCCGATGGAAGAGCGGAATACCGAACGCCGGAATAGCAGGACCGAAACAAAACCCACAACGATGCCCACCATGATGTACCAGCTGAGATAGGCAAGAGACACGCCAACCAACACCACCATCCCGTCGCCACCCTTGAAGCCGGTGAACAGGCTCTTCCAGTGTCCCGCGATGGCAGCTAATCCGGCTACCAGCGCCAACAACTCCGGCACGCCCAGCATCCAAGCGACGACAACGGCGACCGCGCCCTTGATCACGTCGCAGGCGAACACCAACATCCCGCGCCGGCGACCCACGTGCCAGAACACGTTGGCGGTGCCGGCTCGCCGGCTGCCGGTGGCAAAAATGTCTATGCCCTTGAGACGCGCCACCAGGTAGGCGAAGGGAATACTGCCCAACAGGTAACCGACGAGAGCCGCCGCCAGCACCCGAGGAATCAGGGGGATGATTTCAACAAACAACATAAAGCGCCCGATGCGTCATCAGAGAGCGCGATGATAGCACATCGGATGAAGTTCAGACCGGCGTTCGGCCCACGTAGAGCCAGTAACCTATCTTTCCGCTTTCGACCAGACGCTCGACCCGATCCAACAGTTCAGGCGCCGCCGTGGTCAGGTCAACGGCAAGTTCCGTGTCGATTAGCCCCAATGACTGACCCAAAGCAAGCTTGGCGCGCAGGTCTGCCAGCAGCGTCAGAACCTCCGCCGAGAGGTCTTCCGGTTCGTCGGTGATGAACTCCGCCTGTTCCAGCAGAGCCCGGTAGCCTTCAGCGGAAAGCGCGTCGGTGAGACAGAGCATCATGCCGACCGTTCCGTCCAACTCCGGCGGCAGGCTGCCGGGTTCCACCGTTACGTCGGAAATGCCGAGGACTCCGCCGGGTTTCAGCAGGCGCCGGCATTCGGCCATGGCGGCGGCCTTGTCGGGGAAAAGGCTGGTGGCGCACTCGATCAGCACGGCATCAAACACGCCCTCGCGAAAGGGCGGCAACTCCGCATCGCCGCGCACGAAATCAACGTTGGCGGGAATGGGCTGCTCCAGGGCTCGCCGTCGGGAGGTAACCGCCGCGTCCGCGCCCAACTCCAGGCCCGTCACCCGACAGCGGAACACCCTGGAAAGCGCCGTGGCGCTGGTCCCCATGCCGCAGGCCAGGTCCAGCACGCGCCAGCCGGGTTGCAGGCCCATGACCCGGCCCAGCCGGTTGGTGGCGCGCAGGCCGCCGGGGTGCAGGCTGTCGCCCAGGATCAACCGGGCCAGCTCAGACGAATACAGGTCGGCGCAGCAGATTTTGGCGGCGTAGGTATCGAGCATCTCACGCGTACCCGTTTTGTCATTGCGAGGAGCGAAGTCCGCCTGCGGCGGATGGCAATCTCGCAGACTGAGCGACGGCTCCTACGGCGACGGGATTGCCACGCTGGGCTCGCAATGACAGGTAGTAGAAAGTATCCGTGTTGGACGAGCCTACACCGAAGTCTCGCCTCGTCGAGGCAGGGAGAGGATTTTTTGTCTCCCTTGCTCCAGCGTCAGCTGCTCCCGGATCTGCTCACGGTAGCCCACCGAATTGTAGGCCCGTCGGGAGTAAGGATGCCGACGCAGCACTTCATCACCTGCTTGACGTTGAACGTCCAGGCGTCGAGAAAATCCTTGATGGCGATTTGGAAAACGTGCTCTCTAAGGTGGTTGATTTCGTAGGGCAGATCCAGGCCAGGGCCGCAGGCGCATTCGAACTGGCCGGCCGTCTTTTCCGTGCCAGCCACCGCTGACGCCGACCACAACCCTTCCAGAGCGGCCTGTATATCGGCTCCTTCGGGCGGTTTGGGAATGGCGCGGTTGGTTATGTAGTCCAGATACTGGTCGATTTCCAACAGGCGCGGCAGCGGCGTGACCGTGTCCCCATCCACGAAGACGTAGGAATTGACCTGGCAGGTGGGGAAACAGCAGGGGACCGGGACAAAATCTTCCAGCACGAACCTTCCGCCGGTCTGGTCAACAATGCCGTGAATGATGTCGGGTATGGTCACCCGGGTCATGGGGTCGAATGGGATATGCCGGCCCACGTGGGTGACGGGTTGGAAAACCGCTCCGCGCACCGCCGGATGCTTCAGGCCGAATTCGACGATATCGCCAACCTCGTCGGTGTTCACGTCGCGCTCGATGGCGGCGACCAACACGGCGGTCATACCGGCGTCGGCGAGGCGGTCCAGGGCGCGCATCTTGGTATCCAGCAGCGGTTCGCCCCGGATGGTCCGGTAGGTCTCCTCGCGCAGCCCGTCAAACTGGAAATAGACCACCGGGTCCAGGGCGGCCATCTGGGCGAGGAAGCGGTCATCCCGGGCCAGGCGAACGCCGTTGGTGTTTATCATCACCTGGCGGATGCCCCGGTCTTTGGCCGCCTGGATCATCTCCGGCAGCTGCGGATGTATCGTGGGCTCGCCGCCGCTGAACTGCACCACCTCCGGGTCGCCCTCAATCTCGATGAAGCGGTCCAGCATGGATTCCACCTGCTCCAGCGTCAGGTTGTATCCGGCGCCGGCGTCGGCGAAACAGACCGGACAGTCCAGGTTGCAGGCGGTGTTGATCTCAATGAGGGCGAGGCAAATGTGCTGCTTGTGTTCCGGGCACAGGCCGCAGTCCAGCGGGCAGCCGTCCTTCACCTCGGTGCTGAAATCCAGCGGTATGGTGCCGGGCTTGTTGAACCGTATGCTGCCGACGTACATCTCGGCGTCGGAACTGACGATGCCCTCGAACCAGCCGTGTTCGGGGCAGCGTTTTCGCATATAGACCTTGTTGTCGCGGATGATTACCTGGGCATCGATGACCGTCTTGCAATCCGGGCAGATGGAGCGGGTGAGTTCATGAAATATAAAATCGGCGTCCTGTTTTACGCGGTTGATGGCGGTCAAGATCTTCTCCTGCGGTGCTCAAAATTGGACGAAGGTAGTTCCATACAAAGGCTCGGTCATGCCGTAGGAATCCTTGTACAGTTGGTGGCCCGCCAGCACTGGAACGGCGATGCCTGTTTTCTCCGGTGGCCCGAGGTGTCGAAGCAACGTTTCCAAAGCCCTAGACTGGGACCGCACCCTTTTCACGTGGGCCTTGCGAATGGTGAAATTCGCTTCAACACGTACATAGACGGGAATGCCATCGGAAGCGCGATACCCACGGAAACGGGCGCTACCGCCCATGAGATCGACAGCCGTACTGTCGCTGATAACCCCGAGGTCAACGCCCTCATTGACGAGGCGTGAGTTTTCAAAGTACCCAAGAGGTTCTATATCGCTCAAACCCAGTACCGCGGCGAACAGCTCTGAACGGCGCTCGCAAAGCGCTTGGATACCGTCATATTTCACATGGTCAGCATCCATCAACTTCCCAAACAGCGGGTCGTAGATGATCCCTCGATTATCCAAGGCCGCTCGCAGTTCGGCAAAGGTCGTTGGTTTGGTCGTAATGTCAGACAATGACGTGGCTATCATGGCAGTTATGGTCCTCTTCATGAATCACACTTTGCGGGTCAGGATCTCGAGGTTTGCGAATCCTGCACTCAGCGATCCACCGTAGGGACGAATCCAGTCCGGTGGGTTCATTGGATTCACTCCATTGATCCACAGGGTATCGCTACCTCTGCTCCCACCGTGTTGAGGAGAAATTAGTCCTTCGTCTCGCAATGCCATTATGTCGTCTTTCGGTATTACCCAACAGTGAGCATCAAACGGACTAATACCCAAACACACCACGATATTGTAGTTCTGGTCACGAATCTGCTGGAATGTGTAAGCACTGCCCTTCCATAAAGTGGAGCCCTTAATTTCCGCCCGCAATCCGGCAATGATGCGGTCAGCATCGCTGTCGGGCGACTTGGCAACGTGCAATCCTCTCGCAGCACACCATTCGGATACGAGCTCCTCGAAAGCGACGCCCTTTCGCCTGGACGCCAATCCTCCTTTGAGCCATTGAAAAGGGCTGCCGTCCCATATATTGACGTCATCAATGTACCGATGTTCAAGTCGGTTGGCGATTTCGACAAGCCGCATCACTTCGGGGTCCTGTATTCTCGCTGTCATATGTCTCCTATAGCAGCCGTGGCTCCGTTTCCGGTTCATCTGCTCGGTCGGTAACGTCGACTCCACGAACGACGATGCCATAATGCGCCAGCCGATGGCACATCACCCGCACCGCCTCCGGGTTGTTGTCAATCAGAGTAAACTCCCGTTCCTCCCGATGCGCCGCCTCTCCTAACGTGCCGCTGCCGGCGAAGAAGTCCAGCAGTCGGTCCCCCGGGTTGGAGTGGACGCGGACGATGCGGTTGGTAATGGCCAGGGGTTTCTGCGTGGAGTAGCCGGTCTTTTCCTTGCCCGTCACTATGGTGTGCCACCAAACGTCGGTGGGAGTTTTGCCCCGGGCGGCCTTCTCCGGGCCGACCAGGCCAGGAGCCATGTAGGGGATGCGGTCGATGGCATCGTAGTTGTAGGTGTAGTTATTGGGGTCTTTGGCGTACCAGAGGATGTTGTCGTGCTTGGCCGGCCAGCGGGTTTTCGGCCGGCCGCCGTAGTCGTAGGCCCAGATGATCTCGTTGATGAAGGACTCCCGGCCAAAGATTTCGTCCAGCATCACCTTGCAGTAGTGAACTTCCCGGTAGTCAACGTGGAAAAACAGGCTGCCGTGGTCGTCCAGGACTCGGTATGCCTCCTCCATGCGTGGACGCAGGAAACCGATGTAGTCGTCAAAAATATCAGCGTATTCGCTGGTGCCCACCACGTCGGTTCGGTAGCGCCGGCCTTGAAAACCGGTGCGGTCGCCATCGGGGTCCGGCGTTACCTTGATTCGCGTACGGGACTGGGCCTTGCCGGTATTGAAAGGCGGGTCAACGTATATCAGCTGGAACGCGCCGTCGGGCAGCGTGCGCAGGACATACAGATTGTCGCCGAGTATAATTTCGCCCATATTGGCTCTCCAAAATCCAGCCGCATTATCCGGCCCGCCGGCGCGAGCGTCAAACCGGCCATCAGGTGACGAACATGACCCAGAATGACTCGAACCACGACAGTCATCCCGCCGGCCCGCTGGCTGGCATTAAAGTTCTCGACCTTACGCAGATCATGGCCGGGCCGATGTGCACCATGCTGCTGGCCGACATGGGCGCCGACGTCATCAAGATTGAGCGGCCCGGTACCGGGGACGATACGCGACGCATGGGTTCCCGCCTGACCGGTGATATCTCCGGCGGTTTCCTGGCCCTCAACCGCAACAAGCGGAGCATCGCTCTGGACCTGCGCTCCGACGACGGCAAGGCGGTGTTCCGGCGCATGGCCGAGACCGCCGACATCGTGGTGGAGAACTTCCGGCCCGGCGTGATGGACCGGCTGGGTTTGGGCTACGATGCTCTGGCCCAAATCAATCCCCGTCTCATCTACGCCAGCATCTCGGGCTTCGGCGGCACCGGGCCCTATCGCAACCGGGGCGGCTTCGACCTGGTGGCCCAGGGAATGAGCGGCCTGATGTCCATTACCGGCTTTCCCGGCGGGCCGCCGGCCAAGGTGGGCGTGCCCATCACCGACATCGGAGCCGGTAGCTTCACCGCCTTCGGCATCCTGGCGGCCTACATCCATGCCCAAAAGACCGGCCAGGGACAGCAGGTGGACGGCTCGCTGCTGGAGGCCGGTATCGCCTTCACGGTTTGGGAATCCTCCGAATATTTCGCCAACGGGGAGATACCGGGCCCACTGGGTTCGGCGCACCGGGTGAACGCCCCCTACCAGGCGCTGCGCACCAGCGACGGCTACATCAACATCGGCGCCGCCTCGCAGCCGACCTGGGAGCAATTCTGCCGCGCCATCGGCCAGGAGGCGCTGATTGGGGATCCGCGCTATCTGGAACCCAACGACAGAAAGGCCAAGGAGACGGAGTTAGCGGAGTTGCTGGAAGGGATCCTGGCCGAGCACACCACGGACTATTGGATGGAGCAACTGGCAGCGGCTGGCGTCGTAGCCGGGCCAATCTACGATATGGAGCAGGTGTACTCCGACGAACAGGTGCTGGCCCGTGAGATGAAGGTAACGCTGCAAGACGACGAACTGGGCGAGCTGCAAAACATCGGCGTGCCCGTAAAACTATCGGAGACTCCAGGCAGCATACGGAGCCGCGGCCCGGCGCTGGGACAGCACAGCCGGGAGATACTGCTGGAGCATGGATACACAGAAGCGGAGGCAACGGCATTGGTTGCGGCAGGAGTGGTAACAGAATAGGCAACTGGGCACGCGGGATGTTATTATTGGTTGAGAAGCACGTTGGCACAAACGGTATCTCATGGTCAATAACATTATGCGGGGAACTTTCAGAATACTCATACTTGCAGTGTTTCTGGCGGTCGTAGCAACAATATTGAGCGGCGGATTCGCAGTGGCGATCCTAACTACGTTGCAATTGTTCAAAGGACTATCCGTTCAACCCGGAGCTGACACATCAATAACGATAATCGCAATGATGCTTTTTCCGATGCTCGCTTTGGCTCCACTTATCGAATGGTGGTTCAAGCTATGGAGCAGCATCGACCAAACAGTCAGTGGGGGAAATCGAAATGTGGCGCATATTGGGGAGCCGTCCGTTCTTCTTCGTGATGGCGTACGTAATCGCGATTGCGGTCATTGTCAGCCTTGGCTGGTCATTGGGCTGGTGGGACTTGCTGTTTTAGTCGTAATGCGCCGGAAATTTGCCCCAATTAGTAGGGGAAATGTAGAACGAAATAACTAACCTAGGTGGACCGATGGGTCTCGTTGCTGCGTCTGCCGCCCCGAAAGTGGCCCAGGGAGTTGCATCCGGCGCCCGTTGGGGTTTATGGCGCTCGTCTTTGAGGTTGTTTAGTCATCCCCTCCGGCCGGGCTGGCCGCAGCGACCGGGCGGGCCGTGCCCCGGAAGTAGATGTCGCGCCAGAAGCCGCTGGCGATCACGGTACCCAGCACCACCAGGGTGAACGCCGCTCCCGCCACGGCCATCACGTTGCCCGCCGACCAGAAGTCCGCCAGGCGCCCGTACAGCAGGTTGGCGAAGGCCATGCTCCCGCCGATGTGCATGGAATAGGCCGACGAGACCCGGCCCCGTATCTCGTCCGGCACCACCGACTGAATTATGTTGTGGGTGATGGTCATGAAGCCGGAGGTGCCCAGGCCCATCATCACCGCCGCGATCACCGAAATGCCAGTCTGGGACGACAACCCCATCCCAATGGGCGTAAGACTGCTGGTGAAACCCAGCAGCAGGAATATCCTGCCTCGCGTCAGGTGGTTGACGATGCCCCCCACGAACAGCGACGAGAACAGGGAGCCAATGCCCAGGGCGGCCATCAGGGCGTAAACATCGTTCTCATTGAACGTGATGCCGTCCGGCGATAGTTTCTCCAATGCCAGCGGCGGCAGCATGGACTCGAAGGACATCACCAGCACGCAGTGGGCCAACGCGATCATCAGGATGCCGAAGACCAGCGGCGTGCTGTAGATATAGGAAAACCCGGCGGCGGCGTTGGCCCAGAAACTGCGGCGACGGTCGATGACGCCCGTGGACACCATCCGGATGTTCAGCGCGGACGCCAGGGCTACCAGGTAGAACGCGGCGCACGCCCAGAACACGATGGCTGAGGATCCCAGGGTGAGCGCCAGATTCTGCAGGGAGAAGGAGAACCCGCCGCCCCCGAAGATGGCGCTGCTGCCCACCGTGACCGAGATCGCCAGCAGGATGGCCGGCCCCACGGCCCGGGAGCCCTGCTGCATCGCCTGGTTCAGGGCAACGGCGTTGGGCAGACGCTCCCGGTCCACCAGGTTCGGCGTCAGCGACTGGGCAGCGGTCATCTGCGTGGAGCGCAGCGTGCCGTTTATCACCGCCAGCAGGACCACGTACCACGGGTTGCTGACGCCGGTCATCACCAGCAGGGCCATGACCGACGCCTGGGCAATCTGGAGTATGTACACCCGCTGCAACAGGGTTTTGCGGGTCATCTTGTCGGCCAGATAGCCGATGAAGGGGGTGGCGAAGAAACGCGGCGACATGGCCGCGAAGGTGATCAGTCCGACCCACAATCCCTGGGTGCCCTGCAGCTCGGGGATGCTGTACACCCACGCGCCCCGCGCGACGATCAGCGCCCACGCGCCGCTGCTGCTGCACAGGGTAGAGAAGGCGAGGAAGCGGAAATCTCGAAACACCAGCGCCGCAAGGAACCGCTCCGCTCTCTGCGCGAAAAAGTTGCGTTGCGGCGCCGGGGTTGTGGTCATATCGAGTTTCCTGTTGCGGCGGTTGGGGCGACAGTCATTGGCGCATTGTAACCCAATTCTTCAACGGGTTGAGGACGGCAGCCGCACCTGTAACCGTTCAGACTTGAGGGGAAGTGAGCAGTTGACGGCAGGCATTGAGTGTGTTGAGGTTTTGGGTGGGCCGAACGCCGAATAGGGAAGCCGGGGTCATTTGGCTGTCAGTGCCTTGCTCGGAGCGGGTACCGCCGCTGATCTGGGGACTGACGACCAGATGGCGCAGGTTGCGTTCGGCGGTCCGCCTCAGGCGGATTGTCCGGTGGCACATCCGGATGCGCGACGAAGACGAAGAGCTCCTTGATGTGGCGTTGAATGCGTCGGCACAGCTTGGCCTGGGCTGCCGACGGGTCGTCGCGGAAGGGTTGGCAGATGCTCAGCAGCAGCCGTTCCCGATCCGGTTGGGCGGCGCGCCGTCGCGTTGGCTGCTGCTGACGGGTAAATAGCCGTGGCCCGGCGATAGATGTTTTCGACTGCGCCAGACCACCGAGTTAGCGAGGCCTCAGCCGCGTAGGGGGCCTGTCCGCCTCAGGCGGCTGGCTGCCCCACAGCAGAGCCTGCTCCGGGCTTGAACAGGGGTGAGCCCAGCAGCGTTGCATAGGACCGTCGTAATGGTGCTAGGCGGAGTAGAAATCGCACACCAGCACGCCAGGGGCGCTGCCCAGTACCTCGTCCACCGACCTTCCAACTGGGTGATCCGTTTCTCCAACCGTTCGATGATGGCCGGTTGCTGGACGATACTGCCAATGAGGACATCCCGGTCGGCAATCTTGAGATCAATGCCGGTATTCGTTCCAGATTTACGACATAACCACTACCCACAACGCCGGCCATCCCCTGACCCCAGTTCGCCCAATGCACCTCACCAACTCTGATCTGAACAGTTACTGGAACGCACCTCTCACGCGTATCCACTTTCCTTCATCTGTCATAGAACTTACGCAGTTGAATTACTTTATGCTAGTCATTCCCGCTTTCGTGGGAATGACGGATATGTGGATCCCAAAATGCGATTGCCCTGTACCGGAACGCACCTGCGTTGACCTGTCGGTACTGCTGTGATAGGATTTCCGCGCCAAACCTTTGCGTTTTGGCGCTTTCTACAGGTTTCTACAGATTTCAGTGGCAACGAGTACCGAAAATCCGGCCCGTTGGATGTCCCTCGGCGAGGTCTGCCGAGCCCTGGAGGTCAACGAAGCGACCCTGAGGCAGTGGGCCGACCGGGGCCGGCTTCCTGTGTATCGCACTCCGGGCGGACACCGACGGTTCCTGCGCGAGGACGTTGAAACGCTCATGAGCGCCAACGGAGGCTCTCCCGCTGCTGAATCCGACCCCGAAGACCTGGCGCTGCAACGCATCCGCCGCAAATTGACCCAGACCGACCTCTCCGAGCAGCCGTGGATGCAAAGCTTCCAGGCCGAGGGGCGGGACCGGATGCGCCTGTTCGGACGGCGGCTGTTGTCCCTGCTACTGCGGGACGGACTGCAAGGACGCAGCCGACGCCGGGGCGAAACCCTGTCGGAAACGCATATGCTTGGCAACGAGTACGGCTCGGAGATGGCCGTCCGGGGCGTTCCCCTGACCGACAGCGTGCAGGCGTTTCTCTTCTTCCGGCAGGCGGTGGTTGAGGCCGTGCAGCCGGAACGGTTGCGGCAAGTGGTGGAGATTTCCGACGGCGTGCTGGTCGGCCTGGTTGACGCTTACAACAGCCGCCTGGCGGCGATTAACAACGACACAAACGCGGATTCGGAACCAAAACCGGCTGCGTAGAATGGTGGCGTGAAATGACTACGGAAAGCATGGACATTACCGACCGCAAGCTGCTGAACATCGTTCAGAGCAATTTCCCGGTGGCGGAAGAACCTTACCGGGCCATTGCCGACGATTTGGGCATCAGCGAAACCGAAACGCTGGACCGGCTTGCCGAACTGAAACGCCAGAACGTGGTGCGCCAGATCAGCGCCATCTTCGACACCCGCCGCCTGGGGTACAAGACCACCCTGGTAGCCTTCGCCTATGGCGACGACGACCTGCATCCCGGCGCCATTTTCATCAACCGCCATCCCGGCGTCAGCCACAACTACGCCCGCGAAGGTTCCTACTACAACCTCTGGTTCACCCTGGCGGTGCCGCCCGACGGAGACCTTGCGGAAACGGTGCAGTGGATGGCGGAGAAGACCAATGCCATCGAGTTCCGCATCATGCCCACCATCCGCTTCTTCAAGATCGGCGTGAACTTCGACATGGTCAACCGCCGCAGCGACGCCTACAATTACAATCCCGACGCCGGCCAGCCCAATGGCAGCGGCAGTAGCAATGGCCAGAGCCGCGTTCCCGCCAGCGACTGGAACCAGGCCCAGGAAATCACCGAATGGGACAAGGACGTGATCCGACAGGCTCAAGAGGATCTGCCGCTGGTGTCCCGTCCCTTCGACCCCATGGCGGAGCGGCTCGGCCTGACGGTGCCGGAGCTGTTCGCGCAGTTGGCGGAGTACCAGGAGCGCAAGCTGATGCGCCGCTACAGCGCGGTTCTATATCATCGTCGCTCCGGTTTCCGAGCCAACGCGATGATCGTCTGGAAGGTTCCGCCGGAACGTTCCGAGGAAGTCGGGATGATCATGGCCGAACATTCGGCGGTGACGCACTGTTACGAGCGGCCCACCTTCCCCGACTGGGAATACAGCCACTTCACCATGGTCCACGCGCCCACGCGGGACGAATGCGAGGAGATCGGCCGGGAAATCGCCAGTGCCACCGGCATCGCCGACAACCTGCTCCTCTACAGCACCCGCGAGTACAAGAAGACCCGCGTTCGATACTTCGTCGAAGACTACGAGCGATTCTGGGACACTGCCGAGGAGGCGGAAGCAATGGCCGAGGCGCTGGTCTAGCCGACGAGATTGCCACGTTACGCTCGCAATGACCATAGAGAAAAATGCCTGAGTACTACCCTGTATATCTCAACCTGGCCGGCAAACACTGCGTGATACTGGGTGGCGGTACCATCGCCCAGGGCAAACTCGCGGCCCTGCGCGACGCCGGCGCCAAAATCACCGTCATCAGCCCCCGGAGCACCGACGGCATCAAGCGGGCCGCCCAGCGAGGCCACGTCACCCTGCTCCAGCGAGAGTACGAGCCGGGTGATCTCGAGGGTGCGTTCATCGCGGTGGCCGCCACCAACGTGTGGCACGTTAACCGGCAGATTTATGAGGAAGCCGAGGAGCGTGGCGTGCTGCTCAACGTCGTCGATGATCCCGACCAGTGCACCTTCATCGCCCCGTCCATCGTGCGCCGCGACCCCATAACGCTGGCCATATCCACCGGCGGCGCCAGCCCGGCCTTGGCTCGCAAGATGCGCGAAACGCTGTCGGAAGCCCGCGTGCTCCGGTGGGCAGACTTGGCCGACGTGCTGGCCCAGGCCCGGAGGGTCATCAAGGAACAGCGCACCGTTATCGATCCGACCCGGTGGCAGTGCGTCATCACCGAAGACCTGTTGGAAATGGCCCGCGACGGTCGGAATGACGAGGCGGTGGAAACCGTTTTGTCCCAACTGTTGAACTCCGATCTTCCGGAGATGTGCCCTGATCTGGCGAACTGTAAGACCGGCGGGTGCGCCAAGCGGGCCGCGCTGCGGGCGGCGGAGGCGGTGAGTTGAGCCTCCTGGTACTGGGCCTTGACCACCGGACCGCGCCGGTGGAGATGCGCGAGCGGTTGAGCGTGGAGCGTGATCAGCTCCCCGACGCCCTGGCGCAGCTGTCCGAATATGTCCCCCAGTCGGTCATCGTCTCCACCTGCAACCGCACCGAGGTCTATACCTACGACTCCGACGACATCGACCTCGTGGGTCGGGTGGGCAATTTCCTCATCGGATACTCCGGGGTGCCCGGCGCGGAACTGGAGCGACACATCTACCAGCTCTGGGAGGCCGACTGCGTATCCCACCTGTTCCGGATGGCCGGCGGCCTGGAGTCCATGATCGTCGGCGAGCGTCAGATTTTGGGCCAGGTGCGGGCGGCGTTCAGCGTGGCCAGCCAGGCCGGTCACGTCAAAAGCCCGCTGATCCGCGTGTTCCACGACGCCCTGCGCGCCGGCCGGCGGGTGCATCGCGAGACCAACATCGGCCAGCACTCTCGGTCGGTGAGCCGGGCGGCGGTTCAGCTCGCCCGTGGCCTGTTCGACCGGCTGGACAACCGACGTGCGTTGGTCATCGGCGCCGGCGACGCCGGACGCATGGTGGCCCGGGCGCTGGCCGACGCCGGCGTGCGGCAGATCACCGTCGCGAACCGCACCCAATGGCGGGCGGAGGAACTGGCGCGGGACCTGGGCGGCGTGGCCGTACCCTTCAACGAAATGGGATCGGCCCTCGCGGACGCCGATCTGGTCATCAGCAGCACCGGGTCACCGGGATACGTCGTGGACCGAGCGATGGTGTCAGGAGCCATGAACGCCCGCACCATCGACGCACCGGTGATGCTCATCGACATCGCGGTCCCCCGGGATATTGATCCGGCGGTGGCCGATTTTGACAATGTTCAACTGTTCGACATCGACGCGCTGTCGCAGGTTGCCGAGGTTTCGCTGGACGGTTTGCAGGGCGAGGTCGGCAAGGCCAGCAAGGTGATCGACGCGGAACTGTCCCGGTTCTCCGAGTGGTGGAACTCATCGGACACCATGGAACTGGTGGTGTCCTTGCGCCGCCGGGCTGACGAAGTGCGCCGGGAGGAAGTGGCGCGGACGCTGCGTATGATGGGCGAGGACGAAGACGGCGAACTTGCCGAGCGGCTGGACGCCATGACCAACGCCCTGGTGAAGAAATTGCTGCACCAACCCACGGTTCAACTCCGCTCCGGGGATAACACCACGGACTACCGGGTGGCGCGTCGCCTGTTTGGGCAGGACGACAACGGCGGCAAACGCCGCGGCCGTCGCTGACACTTGGTGGTTGTCCTATGGCTCGCACCACCGTACGGGTGGGAACCCGGGGCAGCCGGCTGGCGCTGATCCAGACCGAACTGACCCTGGAGAAACTGCGCCCGGCGCATCCCGACGTAGATTTTGAAGTCGTAACCGTCACCACCCAAGGCGACGCCAACCAGACCGCGCCGCTGGCCGGCATGGGCCTGGGCGTATTCGTCAAGGAAATCGAGCGACGCCTGGAAACCGGCGCTATCGACCTGGCGGTGCACAGCCTCAAGGATATGCCCACCGTATTGCCCGACGGCATGGCCATCGGGGCGGTGTTGGAGCGGGCCGACCCCCGCGATGTGCTGGTGTCCCACCTGGGCAAAACGCTGCACGACTTTCCCGCCGACAAACGCATCGGCACCAGCAGCCCCCGTCGCCACGCGCAAATCGCCGAACGCCGGCCCGACCTGGAAATCGTCCCCATCCGCGGCAACGTGGACACCCGCCTCCGCAAGGCCGCCGGCGAGGAGTGCGACGGCACCATCGTCGCAGCGGCGGGCCTGCTGCGCATGGACCTGGCCCACGTGATAACCGAATATCTGTCGCCGGAGGAGTTCGTCCCTCCGCCCGGCCAGGGAGCAATGGCCGTTGAAATCCGCGCCGACGACCAGCGCACGATTGAGCTGGTCAAAGTGGCCGACGACGCTGGAACGGCGGCGGCGGTAGCGGCGGAGCGCTCGTTCCTGGAGGCATTGGGCGGCGGCTGCCAGGTTCCGGTGGGAGCCTACTCCGAGGCCGACGGAAGCGACGCAAACATCCTGCGCCTGACGGTGTTCATGGCCGCGCCGGACGGCTCGTCAGCTTACCGCGCCAGCGTGGTTGGAGCAGCATCGGACACGACCGGCCTGGCGGCGACGGCGTGGGAGCGTCTGCGCGAGCAGGGTGCGTCGGAGTTGCTGGGCTGACCCGTAATAGCCCAGCAACTTGACCAGCCCGAAATCCACACTAGCATCGGATCCAATCGAAGTCAGCGGCAAGGAAGGTGGCGCATGGCTATCTCACTGGAAACGCAGGAAAAGGCGAAGCAGATCATCCTGGCGGGCCTCCGCGCCCAGTCTCACGGCTCGGTGCTATTCTGCGACGCCCGAGCCGAAGTAGCTTTGAACGCAATCGACGAAGAATTCTTGGATATAGCTGTCATCTACAATGGCCCTCGGGACGATCTGAACTTCCGCTTGCTCATCTCACTGTACGATGAGATCGAGCCGCAGTTGTCCGAAGTCGGAGTATTGCAGATCCCCTCCGTCTCATACATCCCTAAGGTCGAATACGACAGGATGTTGTCCAAGAGGGAAACGGCGCGCCCATGGGACCGGCAGGGCTGATGCGCTGGCAAGCACCCGACAATATCAATCATTAATCTGAGTTTGCCACCCAGAACCAAGGAAAATGACAGACGTTCACGCTTGGAACCTAATTCCCGATCCGTTAGAAGTCGAGACTACGTTCTTCGAACTTTTGGCCGCTGCGGAATCCAGCCTCGGGCCTAGAGACTGTAAGTGGCAACACATCCATGTCGAGTTTCACGATGCCGTATCTCAGCCTCGCACTGACAACGATGGCATCAGCACGATCACGGTTTTATTGAATCCCAGCAGGTCCCGGATTGGATACTGCTATGAAGCTGCACATGAGGCGGTCCACTGCATAAATCCCGTGGCGGCGAGGGACTCGACATACCTTGAAGAGGCGGTTGCCGTCGCGTTCAGCCGCAAGATGGTTTATACCAAGCACAGCAAGTACGGTTTAGACAAATGCGGATTGACAGATGCGTATCACGAAACCTTACGGCGTGCGACGCGGATCGATGTGGACATCCTTCGGCTTGGCAAAAGAGCGCGAGAGCGAGTCGGATTTGGTTCCTTGAGCCTAGATGTCACTCCAGATCTCTTGCGCGAATTGTATCCCAGTGTCGATCAAGCCACGTTGGCGTCTGTCGTCGATAAGTTCCCTCCGAATTAGCGTATGCCACTCACTACGAACACCGGCAAAGTCTACCTGGTCGGCGCCGGCCCCGGCGATCCCGGCCTCCTTACGGTCAAGGGTGCCCAGGCGTTGGCCGAGGCCGACGTGGTGGTGTACGACCGTTTGCTGGACCCGTCGCTGGTCGCTCTGGCTCCGCCGTCGGCACAGCGGGTGTTTGTAGGCAAAGAGCGCGGTAGGCAGGCCCTCACCCAGTCCGAGATCAACGACCTGCTGGTCGCCGAGGGACTGGCCGGCAAGACGGTGGTGCGACTCAAAGGCGGCGACCCCTTCGTCTTCGGGCGCGGCGGCGAAGAGGCGCTGGCCCTGGCGGCGTCCGGCGTACCATTTGCCGTCGTTCCCGGCGTCACGTCTGCGGTGGCGGCGGCGGCCTACGCCGGCATCCCGGTCACCCACCGGGGAATCTCAACCGCCGTAACCATCGTCACCGGCAGCGAAGATCCCAGCAAAGGCCAAACCAGCACCGACTGGGCCGCGCTGGCGAAAACGGGCGGCACTCTGGTAACGCTGATGGGCTGGGCCGCTCTGCCGGGCATCGTGGAGACTTTGCAGGCCAACGGCATGGCCGCCGGCACCCCAGCCGCGTTGGTCCAATGGGGTACCTGGACCCGCCAGCGGACGGTTACCGGGACGCTGGCCGACATCGCCGAGCGCGGCAAAGCCGCCGGCATCGGCGCGCCTGTAATCGCCATCATCGGCGAGGTGGCCCGCCTGCGGGATGAAATCGGCTGGTTTGACCGACGACCGTTGTGGGGCAAGCGGGTGCTGGTTACTCGCTCCCGCACCCAGGCGTCGCGCCTGATCGAGCTGCTCACCGAGCTGGGCGCTGAACCGATTGAACTGCCCTCCATCGAGATCGGGCCGCTGGACGACTACGCCGAACTGGACGCCGCTCTGTCCGAAAAGGTCGGCGTACCGGGTCGATGGGTAATATTCGCCAGCGTCAACTCGGTGGAGTACGTCTGGGAACGCCTGCGTGCGACGGGTCAGGACGCGCGGCACTTCGCCGGCGCGACCATCGGAGCCATCGGGCCAGCCACGGCACGGGCGTTGCGGGATCGGGGCATTGAGCCGGACTTCATGCCCAAACGGTCGGTATCCGAGGAAGTGATAGCCGAGTTGTCAAGCCTGGACTGGACAAACCGGCTCGTCCTGCTGCCGGGTTCGGCCATCGGGCGGGATGCTCTGGCAACCGGGCTGGCTGGCCTGGGCGCCGACGCCCGCCGCGTGCCGGCCTATCGCAACGTCAGGCCGGAGGGCGTTGAGGAACGGGCGCGGCAGGCGTTTGCCCGCGGGGTGGATGTGATAACCTTCACCAGTTCGTCAACGGTGCGCAACCTGCTGGACATCCTGGGCGACGACCGCCGCGTGTTGGAAGGCAGCGCCATTGCGTGCATCGGTCCAATCACCGCCTCCACGGCGTCAGAGTTGGGCCTGTACGTTGACATCATTGCCGCTGAACACAACGTGGAAGGGCTGGCCGCCGCGCTGGCCGCTCACTACGCCGGCGACGCCACGACAGTCGCCTAACACCGGGCAGGAGGGACACCATGCTGAAGCACCCCGATTTGCGAATGCGCCGGCTGCGGGAGAAGGCGCCGGTGCGCGACATGGTGCGGGAAACCCGCATCAGCGCCCCCAACTTCATCTACCCCATGTTCGTCACCCACGGCGAGAACATCCGCGACGAAATCGAACCCATGCCGGGCTGCTACCACACCTCCATCGACCGCCTCAACGAGGAGATCGACGAGGTGGTGGAGTTGGGCATCCCGTCGGTGCTGCTGTTCGGCCTGCCACCGGAGAAGGACGCCATCGGCAGCGGAGCCTACGACCCCGAGGGCATCATCCAGGAAGCCACCCGCACCATCAAGGAACGCGCCCCCGGCCTCATGGTAATCGGCGACGTATGCCTCTGCGAGTACACCGACCACGGCCACTGCGGCATCATCGAAGGCGAGCGGATTGACAACGACGCCACGCTGGAACTGCTGGCCCGCTCCGCGCTGACCCAGGTACAGGCCGGCGCCGATATGGTCGCCCCGTCCTCCATGATGGACGGGCAGGTACGCGCCATCCGAGAGACGCTCGACGCCCACGGCTACGACGACACGCCCATCATGGGCTACGCCGCCAAGTACGCCTCGTCCTTCTACGGCCCCTTCCGCGTCGCCGCCGACTCCACGCCGCAGTTCGGCGACCGCCGCAGCTACCAGATGGACCCGGCCAACCGCCGCATGGCCATGCGTGAAATCGAGTCGGACATCGCCGAGGGCGCGGACATCGTCATGGTCAAGCCGGCCATGGCCTACATGGACGTCATCAAGGAAGCGCGGGAACGCTACGACTACCCACTGGCCGCCTACAACGTTAGCGGCGAGTACTCCATGGTCAAGGCGGCATCCCGGGCTGGCTGGATCGACGAGAAGCCCGTCACGCTGGAACTGCTGACCGCCATCCGCCGGGCCGGCGCCGACATCATCATCTCCTACCACGCCAAGGAGGTGGCCCGCTGGCTGCGGGGTGAGGGATAGGGTTTTCGGTCGTTCCCGGATTGGGCAGTGGACATCGGATCGGCCACGCAGAACTGGCGCTGGCCGGCCGCGCTGGGGGTGGGAGCCGCCGCGCTGCTGTGGGTGGTATGGTACTTCACCGTAGCGCCCTGTACGATGGAAAGAGCCGAAGACGGGTTATGCAACCCTGGCATCATTGCCAGGTTCATCAACCACCAGATCTTAGCGCAGTGCATACTGCTGGGCCTCGCTGTTGCCGCCGTGAAAGGAGGTTACGACGAAATTATGGTAAGTAGAGAACGGAAACGCGCTGATGACGCCGAAGCGCGACTGGCAGCGGAGCGCAAGCGCGTCGATGCGCTTTATGACGAGTGGCGGGCACAGCGGGAAGCGGAGCAGGCCGAGCGTCGGGCGCAACGGGAAGCGGAGCAGGCCGAGCGGGAGGCAGTGCTGAACACCTTGGCCCAGATCAACAATACGCTGACCCAACTGCTGGCCCAGCAGCGAAACGGGCGGTCGTCTCAGGAAAATTGATTACACCATAGCCGCAGCCCCACTGCCTAGGAGGGCACAAAGCATGCAGCAAGCCAAATCCCAGCAGCTTTTTGAGCAGGCCCAGCGGGTCATCCCCGGCGGCGTCAACAGCCCGGTCCGATCGTTCCGGGCCGTCGAGGGTACGCCACCCTTCATCGCCCGTGGCAACGGCGCCCATGTCTGGGACGTGGACGGCAACGAGTACATCGACTACCTCGGCTCCTGGGGACCATTGGCATTGGGCCACGCTCACCCTGCCGTGGTGGACGCAGTGCAGCGAGCCGCCGCGGATGGCACATCCTTCGGCGCGCCGGTGGAGCAGGAGGTCGAGCTGGCCGAGATGATCTGTGCCGCTCTGCCGTCGGTCGATATGGTGCGGCTGGTCAACTCGGGCACGGAAGCCTGCATGACCGCCCTGCGCCTGGCCCGGGCCTACACTGGCCGCTCCAAGATCGTCAAGTTCGCCGGCAACTACCACGGCCACGCCGACGGCCTGCTGGTCGCCGCCGGCTCCGGCGCGCTGACCCACGGCGTGCCCACCAGCGCCGGCGTTCCCGAAGCCTATGCCGCCGAGACCCTCATCGCGACATTCAACGACATATCCTCGGTGGAAAGCCTGTTCGACGCCTGGCCCGAGGACATTGCCGCTATCATCGTGGAGCCGGTGGCCGGCAACATGGGCGTGGTGTCCCCGGCCAGTGGTTTTCTGGAAGGGTTGCGCGGCATAACCGAAGCCCACGGCGCGCTGCTGATATTCGACGAGGTGATTACCGGCTTTCGCGTGGCCTACGGCGGAGCGCAGACGCTCTTTGGCGTCACGCCCGACATCACCACCATGGGCAAGATCATCGGCGGCGGCCTCCCCGTAGGCGCATACGGCGGTCGCGAAGAGGTCATGCAGCAGGTGGCTCCTCTTGGCCCCATGTACCAGGCCGGCACCCTCTCCGGCAACCCGCTGGCGGTGGCCGCCGGCGTGGCCACGCTCACCGAACTGCAGCGTCCCGGCGTGTACGACCAACTGGAGGCCACGGCCACGCGGCTCATCGACGGCGTGACCGCTGCCTTCGCCCGTGCCGAAGTGCCCTCAACCGTCAACCGGGTGGCCTCCATGTTCACCGGCTTCTTCAATCCAGGCCCGGTGTCCGCGCTGGCACAGGTCGAGCAGTCCGACACGGCGGCCTACGGGCGATATATGCACGCGCTCCTGGACCGCGGCGTGTACATCGCGCCGTCCCAGTTCGAGGCCGGCTTCGTGTCCATCGCCCACACCGACGCCGACATCGACCGCACCATCGTGGCGGTGGGCGACGCGCTGGTCGCTATGGAGTAGTTCGCAGCATTTGAAACGCATGTAGGGGCGAATGATTATTCGCCCCTATGGATTTATGCGATGCCGACGACAGACCTAAAGCGACTGCTCAAGCAGCACTTCGGCTACGACGAGTTCCGTCCCGGGCAGGAACCGATAATCTCTAATGCCCTGGCCGGCCGGCACGGCCTGGTCGTTATGCCCACCGGCGGCGGCAAGTCCCTGTGCTACCAGCTGCCGGCGTTGGCGCGGGGCGGCCTGACATTGGTGGTGTCGCCGCTGATCGCTCTGATGAAGGACCAGGTGGACAGTCTCCGCGCCAATGGCATTTCCGCCGAGTTCCTCAACAGCAGCCTGGACAACGCCACCGCCGCCCGAGCGGAACGTCGGGCCCAGGCCGGAGAGGTCAGCCTGCTCTACGCCGCGCCCGAGCGGGTCAGTATGCCCGGCTTCCGCCGGTTTCTGCACACGCTGGATCTGCGCCTCATCGCCATTGACGAAGCCCATTGCATCAGCGAGTGGGGCCACGACTTCCGCCCCGACTATCGCATCCTGTCCGAATTGCGGACTGAATTTCCGGAAACGCCGATGATGGCGCTAACCGCCACGGCCACTGAGCGGGTTCGCCGCGACATCGTGGAGCAGTTGGCGCTGACAGACTGTTCCGAGTTCGTCTCCGGCTTCGACCGTACCAACCTGACCTACCGGGTGCTGCCCAGAGCCGGCGCATGGGAATCCCTGCTAGCCTTGCTGGAAGAACGCAGGGGACAATCGGCCATCGTCTATTGCTTCTCCCGACGGGAAACGGAGGAACTGGCCGACCGCTTGACCGCCAGCGGCCATCCGACTCTGGCTTATCACGCCGGCCTGGACGCCGACACCCGCCGGATCACGCAAGAACGCTTTATAGACGGCGAGGTGCCCATCGTCGCCGCCACCATCGCCTTCGGCATGGGCATCGACAAACCCGACATCCGCCTGGTCGTCCACTACACCCTGCCCAAGTCCATCGAGGGCTACTACCAGGAAACGGGTCGCGCCGGACGCGACGACCTGCCCAGCGACTGCGTCCTGTTCTTCAGCGACGGCGACCAACGCAAACACGACTTCTTCATCAACAGGATTGTTGACGACGACCTGCAGTACGCCGCCCGCCAACAGTTGCAGCAGATGGTTGACTACGGCCGTCTCCAGTCCTGCCGGCGCAAATACCTGCTGGCCTATTTTGGCGACACGATTCCGTCCGCCGAAGGTGGATGCGGCAATTGCGACGTATGCCTGGCCGAGCGGCGGTCGGTGGACGTTACCGTGGTCGCGCAGAAGCTGCTGTCGGCGGTGATACGCACCGGCGAGCGATTCGGCATTGGCCACGTAAACCAGGTGTTGCTGGGCAGCAACGTAGCCCGAGTGAAGGAGTTGGGACACGACAAGCTGAGCGTGTTCGGCATCGTTGACGATTACGACCGCAACGGACTGCGGGATGTTGCCAATGGGTTGGTGGAACGGGGTCTGCTGGCCCGAACCGACGGCCAGTATCCGACCGTAAGCGTAACCCCAATGGGGCGAGAGTGGTTGCAGAGCCGGCAAACCCTGACCCTGGATATGCGAGCGGACCAACCGGCTACCCAACGAAAACGCCACGAAGATCGAGGCGCGGGACGTACCAGCGGCGGCGCGTCAGCCCAGGATTATGACGCCGCTCTGTTCGAGCAGTTACGCGCGTTACGTAGGCGGCTGGCCGACGACGAAGGCGTGCCGGCCTTCGTGGTGTTCAGCGACGCAACGCTGCGCGGAATCGCTGCGGCCAAACCCGCCGACCGGCAAGCGATGCTCCGCGTTTCGGGCGTTGGGCCAACCAAGTTAGAGCGGTACGGAGAGGCGTTTTTGCGAGTGATACGTGAACACTCGAACGGGGCCCGGCAAAGTTCACACCCCGCCGGGGAGATGGCTAACCCTCCACAAATCAATGAGAGTCAGGCGCACACGCTCCGAATGTTAAAACAAGGGCTGAGCATCGCCGAAATCGCGAACCAGCGTGGCCTCGCGCAAGGGACGATACTAGCGCATGTCGAGCGCATTGCACTGGCAGGAATGGAAATCGATGCCGCTTCCCTCTTGCCGCTGCCTGAAAAGGCCGAGCGGATCAGTGCGGCGATTGCAACTTCAGAAGACGGACGGTTGGCCCCCATCAAACAATTGTTGGGGGATGAATTCACTTACGATGAGATTCGCTTAGTTCGTCTGGCGCTCAACGTCAAAAAACGTAGGGGCGAATGATTATTCGCCCCTACGCGTATTTGGCGATATGTCCGCCGGCTTAGGTCCCGTACCTCGCCGCGGAGTTGGGGTCGCTGTATTCCACGTTCTTGGTAGACCAGAAGGCGGCGGCGATGTCGTCGCAGGCGGCGACCAGGGCCTCGGCGTTGTCCATGCTGACGGTCTGCTTGCACTGGCCGGCCAGCTTGAGGGCGGCGTTGAACTTGGCGGCGATGTCGCCGGCGTCGGTGTTCGGCCAGGCGTAGTCGGCCCACAGGATGCGCAGCTCTTCCTTGCACTTCTCGGCGTGTTCTTCCTTCACCGTCACGTAGCGGGAGAAGGTGTTGGCGAAGGCCTGCCGCTCGTTGGCGGGAGCGCCGGGCTGGGGAGCCTCCAGGTTCTGCATCCGCAGTACCATCTTCTGCACGGTCTGGGCCGCCATCTTGGCGACGACGGGGTCATAGATGCCGCAGGGAATGTCGCAGTGGGCGTGGGCCGTGCGGGGCTTCAGGAACGCGATGGGATTGAACATCGTGGGCAGTCTCCTTTTCGTTTCAGTTCAGCGGCGAAAACGCGGGGCGAATTGCCGTCATGCGCCGGATGATTTCGGCAAAAATGCTAGCGCAAATCGCCGCATGGCGCAAGGGCGGCGTCGGCGCCGTGGTTGTTGTAGGCGAATAGATGCCATATCGCGATTGTCGAGGACAAAGCACCCTCGCTATAATCATCAACGTAGCCAAACGACTTTCGGAGGCTCTGGAAACGCACTCATGGGTGTCACCTACGCCAGAGGCAGCATCACCGGCAAATCAGGATCCCGCCCGTACGAATTCCTCGTCGACACGGGCGCGACGTGGCTGAGTATCCCGCCCGCCGATATCGGGGTCCTGGAGCTTGAAGCACTCGGGCGTAACGCTCCAATTACCACCCCGAACGGTGTTTTCTACCTACCCCTTTACCGAGCCGATGGGGTGCTCGAAGGCGTCCCATTTAGTACCTACTTGGTAGAAGCGTATATTCCGATAGTGGGTTACAGGCTACTACAAGATTTGGGGTTCGTCGTTGACGTGTTGGAAGAGCGCATCGCTCTTCGGACCGAATGGTTGGGCAATCTACCGTGAATGGAGGCATTTTGTCATGGCCGCCACATACACCAACGGTATAATCACCAGTGAAGTGGGAAATCAGAATTACGACTTCTTAATCGTAAAAGCAGAACGTAACATCGGCCTGCCCCAACACGATATCGATGCCCTGCGCTTGAAGCCCTCGGTGTTCGCTTTCGCGAGTGGGGCGGGTGGCAGCAACAATGGCAATGGTAATACTGTTTATATGGCATGGGCGAATTTCTCCGGGAGCGCCATTGATCTGGACGTGCTGCCGTCGGAGGTCCCAACCGTAGGCGTCGCCGTGTTGCGCACTTTGGGTTTCAGTGTTGACCTGGAAGACGGGACCGTCGTAAAGCCTGCCACGACAGTTGAGATACACCGGGGTTTATCTCCATGGTCGCGACCAGTCGGCCATGACCGGCTGTACGCGACATCCGACGACGGATGGGTGTACGCGCTGGACGTTGCCAATCTGGAAGTAGCCTGGCACAGCAAGCTGCTTGAAGGCAGAACTATTACTCGCCTCGTGGTTGCCAACGGCAAGGTTTATGTGGCGTTGGCTGATGGATGGGTGTACGCGCTGGACGCCGCCAATTTGGAAATGGAATGGCGCAACAGTTTACTTGAAGGCGGAATAATTACTCACTTCGTGGTCGCCGACGGCAAAGTTTATGTGGCGTTGGCTGATGGGTGGGTGTACGCGCTGGACGCCGCCAATTTGGAAATGGAGTGGCGCAACAGTTTACTTGAAGGTGAAACCATCACGCATTTGTCGGTTGCAAGCGGCAGGCTCTATGCAGTGTTGGAGGATGGTGGGATGTACGCTCTGAACGGCGGCAACTTGGAATTATTGATGCGGGCCACACTGCCGGATGGTAAGGCTATCGCCAATTTCGCTACGCTCCATGATTGAGTAAACTCCGCCAGGAAAGAAGTGACCCGTTAGATTTTCACGCCGAAGTAAACACGCAATAACTGCTCCCATGTAATCGACCACCATGACCATGATCTCCAAACCCACCGCCATCGCGCCCGACGGCGCCGTGGTCCTGCGCCTGGCGGCCTTGGGCATCGACCACAAGGCGGACGATTTTCCGGAGCGGTTCATCGCGTTTTGCGAGCAGAACGACCTTTATGAGATGGAGGTCACCGCCGGCGGGGAACTGCTGATACTGCCTATGACCGGATATAAGGGCAACAAACAGGAATTTTATTTCGCCGTATTTCTTGGAAACTGGGAACTAGCCAATGGTGGTAGCGCCTCGTCGCAAACGGTCCGCTTTCGTCTCCCGTCCGGTGCTGTTTTGGGACCCGATGCTGCATGGATTACGCAAGAACGCTTTGACGCTCTGCCTCAGATGGAAAGGGAAACCGTCATCGAAGGCGCTCCCGACTTCGCGGTGGAGATCCGCTCCCGCACCGACAATCTACGCCCTCTGCAAAACAAGATGGCCGAATGGATGGCTGGTGGCGTGCGACTGGGCTGGCTGATTGACGCCCGCCAGCGACAGATTCACATCTATCGCGCCGGCCAGCCGGAACCGCAGCTGCTGGAAGACCCCGAAACACTGGACGGAGAAGACGTGCTGCCCGGTTTTGTCTTTCCGGTCCGCCAATATATCTTTGATGTATGACCAACGCTAACTCATCCCCCGTCGCCCTCCCCAACCTCCGCGTCCTGGAGGTTGCATCCCTCATCCCCGGCCCCTACTGCGGCAAGCTGCTGGCATCCCTGGGCGCCGAGGTTTTCAAGGCGGAACCGCCGGGCGGCGGCGACCCGTCGCGAAGACGCGGCCCCTTCCCTGACGACGTACCCCATCCCGAGCGCAGTGGCCTGTTCCTCTACCTGAACACCGGCAAGAAGAGCATCACCCTGGACCTGCACAATCCCGCTGGCCGGGACCTCCTGCGCCAACTGGCCGCCCAGGTGGACATGGTGGTGCACGACCGCACGCCCACCAACGCCGCCGCCGTGGGACTGGACAGCGACTCCCTGCTGGCCGCCAACCCCGATGTCATCGTAACCGCCGTCACGCCCTTCGGCAGCAGCGGCCCCTATGCCGACTACCGCGCCGGACACCTGGCCGCCTTCCATGCCGGCGGCGAGGGCTGGCTGCTGCCCAACGGCCTCGCCCTGGATACCTTCCCCGACCGTCCGCCCATCGTGGCCGGCGCCAACATGGGCGACTACCAGGCCGGCCTCACCGCCGCCGTGGGCGCGGTGGCTGCCGTCTATCACCGCCTGGAGGCAGAAGGGAACCGCCGGGGTCAGACGGTGGACGCCTCGGCGCAGGAAGCCCAGTTGTCGGTGGGCTACATGCCCATCCAGCGCCACGAGTCCGAGGGCATCACCGAGGATCGTTTCTCCCGCTACTTCCGCGTCGGCGGCGTCCTGCCGGCCTCCGACGGCTACGTGGAACTGCTGACGCTGGAGTCGCGCCAGTTCGACGGCCTGCTGAATTTCATGGGCAACCCCGACTGGGCAACATCCGAGATGTTCCGCGATCCGGCCACCCACGGCCCCGCGCTGAACCGCCACCTGCGGGAATGGTTCTCCCGGCACACCCGTGAGTGGCTCTACGCCGAAGGCCAGGCCCACGGCGTCCCCATCTCCCCCTACTACACCCCCGCCGAAGTCTTCCAAAGCCCCCAGCAGCGCCAACGCGGCTTCTATACCGAAGTGGACCACCCCGAAGCCGGCTCCCTGGAATACACCGGCGCGCCCTTCCAACTAAGCGAAACGCCGACGACGCTGGCCCGTGCGCCATTGCTGGGGGAGCACAACGCCGAGGTGTACTGCGGGCTGCTGGGGTATGCGGCGCTGGAGTTGGCGGCGTTGGGGAGGGCGGGGGCGGTGTAACCATAGTTAGGTCAACCCGGGATAAGGAATTATACCTCGGCCTTATTCGTCGGCGCGTATCACCCCCTGAGCAATCAGCCTGTAACGCTAAGGATAGAGTATGGGCCGGCAGGTCGTGCAATAAGGACTGCAAAAGGTTAGCAACGAAATGATCTTCACTCGATGCACAACTGTTCACCGATCGTCCATGGGTGATGTATGTAACCCATCTCCATAAGGATTTCGACATGCCTAAGCCCAAAAAACTTCCGAAGCTCAGGTACAATCGCCACGACAGAGAGCGACTGTGTAAAGCTGACAAGCCTGCGCCTGACGACGAACGGACTCACTCTGAACGTGATCGTTCGAGAATAATCCATTCTGCAGCCTTTCGAAGGTTGCAAGGAAAACTCAAGTCTTCACTCCAGGCGAGGGGGACTTTTACCGTACGCGTCTGACTCACTCAATAGAAGTTGCGCAGATTGGGAAAGGTTTAGCCCTGCGGCTCGGAGCAGACCCAGATTTGGTAGAGGCCATCTGCTTGGTCCATGACATTGGTCACCCTCCGTTTGGCCATGCTGGAGAATACGAGCTAAAGGAACTCATGAAATCATATGGTGGATTCGAAGCCAACGCCCAAAATATCAGGATTCTTACAAGTCTCGAAAAAAAGAGCAACACATACGAAGGCTTGAATCTAACCCGAGCAGTATTGGACGGCCAGCTCAAATATAAGACCGGTTTTTCGCCAGATAAGCGCAAATTCGTTTATGACGATGATCTCAAGCTCGTGGCTTGGGCCTCCGATGAAGCGCGCGCGTCGGTCAGTGAGTTAAAACCGGACGCCAAATCATTTGACTGTGAAATCATGGACTGGGCGGACGAGGTTGCATACGCAGTGCACGATCTAGAAGACAGCATCCATGCGCGCTATATAGACTCTGCCATACTTCGGGACAACGACTATCGGGTTCAAACTTCGATAGACGAAGTCCAAGCCAAATTCGCACAATCTGGTGTTAGCGTCGAAGCGGTGTTTGACGGCTTTAGAAACGCCCTCAGAGAACATGACCCCAGCCTCCGGCCCCTAGGTGTCCCAGGAAGCTACGGTCAACGGAAAGCCGATAGGAAGCAGTTGACTAGTTTTCTCATCCACAGATATATCAGCGCCGTTGACAGAGCCGAAAGAGGTGACCTTGTCGACGCTCCCGTGTCTAACCGGTACTGGTATCGGCTTGTAATACCGCCCGAAATTGAGATCGAGGTAGACCTTATTAATAAGATCATAATGAAATTCGCGATCAAATCACCTCAGGTGCAAACGTTGGAGGAAAAGGGAAAGCACATTATCCAATCCATCTTCGAAAAGCTGATGACAGGTGAAAACGCCCATAATTTGCTTCCTGACGATTGGAAAGAGTTCTTGTATCTCGCCAGTTCCGAACAAGAAAAAGCCAGAGTCGTGAGCGATTATATTTCCGGTATGACCGATGACTACGCACAAAAAACCTACGCGAAGCTGTTTCTGCCCAATTATGGTTCGATTTACGACATTTTTCAGCGACGGCGGCTCGCGCATGATGATAACCAATCTTGGGAACTTGATGATGGTCTCGAACAGCCGCATATTTGCCAAAGGGTTCGTTTCCACGGTTTGTGCTGGTCCCTGCTGCACTCGTTGCAAACACCAACCATCGCAGATTTAGCGATCCCAAATGAACGGCCCGTCCGGTGCTGTTTAATCCCCCATACCGGCAAATCCGCTTAAATCGGCGCGGTTGTGCATAACGGACGATGTTCCCCATGGATTTTGGGCTGCCAGGCAAACTCGCATATGTGGGCGGGGCCTGCCTCACCATTGGATGAGCCCTATCCTTGGAGCTTGGCCTTGAGCGTACCGAGCTTCGGCTACAAGGAGCCCAGCCAGTTCGCGATGGCCTGCCCGATCTCGGTGGGGGAGTCCTCCTGGATGAAGTGGTACCCGTTGACCGTCACTTCCTGTTGGTTGGGCCAGCCCCGGCAGAACTCCCGTTGCGCGCCGGTCAGGATGGTGCCGGGGTCGGCGTTGACGAATAGTTTCGGGACATCGCTGACCGACAGCCATTCGGAGTAGTCCTGGACGATGGCCACCACGTCTGCTGGCTCGCCGTCCAACGGAATCTGACGCGGCCAGGTCAGAGTCGGCCGCCGGGACTCCCCTTCTTGCAGATAGCGCCGCCGGTACACTTCCATCTCCTGGTCGGTCAATCCGCGCATCACGCTGGCCGGCAGGATCCGCTCCACGAACACATTCTTCTCCAGGATGATCTCTTCGCCGGCCGGCGAGCGCATGGATTGGAACAGTTGGCGTGAGGGCCCGGGCCATTCCTCCCACGCCAGGGGCCGCACGATGGCTTCCATGTATGCGATCCCCTTGATCCTGTCCTGGTGCCGAAAGGCCCAGTGGAAGGCCAGCGCCGACCCCCAGTCGTGGCCCACCAGGGTCACGTTCTGGGTCAATCCCAGGGCGTCGAACCAGGCATCCAGGTAGCGAGCATGGTCAACAAATCGATATGACCCGCCGGGCGCGTTGTCGGAGTCGCCCATTCCCACCAGGTCGGGAGCCAGGCACCGCGCCATCCCCGAAACGTGTGGGATCACATTCCGCCACAGGTATGACGAGGTGGGATTCCCGTGCAGGAACACCACCGGATCACCCTGCCCGGTATCCACGGTGGCGATTTCGGCATCCAGCGCCGGTACTCGGTTCCTGGCATAAGGGTCGGCGGCGGGGATATCGTAGTCCGGCATCGTGTGTCCTCCTGTTCAACTCGTGCGACACATGGTATCAGGTCGCCCCAGGATCACGCTTATCAAATAACCTTGTCCGCTCACTCCTACCCAGTTTCGTTCAACTTGTCATTGCGAGCGAAGCGCGGCAATCCCGTCGCTGGAGGGATGATCGTTCCGGCAGCGGGAATCGCCATCCGCCTGCGGCGGACTGCGCTCCTCACGATGACAAAAAGGGTACGGGTGAGACCTTGGCCTTCACCATAGTTGTATAATCCCCCTATCCCCGCGAACCCGCCGCCCCCGGCGCGTTCGTGATTGACAACGGAGGCAACCCCTATGGATTTTGGACTGGAAGGCAAACTCGCATTCGTCGGCGGCGCCAGCCGCGGCATCGGCAAGGCCATCGCTATCGAACTGGCCCGCGAGGGCGCGGATGTGGTGGTCGGCTCACGCTCCATGCCCGACCTGGAGAAGACCGCCGCCGAGATCGCCGAGACCACCGGCCGCCGCGCCATCCCCATGTCGTTCGACGCCACCAACCGTGAGCAGGTGGACCGCGTCATCAACGCCGCCGCCGATGAGTTGGGTGGTCTGCACATCCTGGTCAACAGCGCGTCCCTGCCCGGCGGCTCCCCCTCGGCCACCGGCCCCATCGAGGACCTGATTGACGAGGAGCTGATCAGCGACTTCGACGTGAAGTTCGTCGGCGCGCTGCGCTGCTCCCGCGCCGCCATCCCCCTGCTCAAGGCCCAGGGCTTTGGGCGCATCATCAACATCAGCGGCCTCAACGCCCGCAACGCCGGCAATCTCAGCGGCGGCGCGCGCAACACCTCGCTGGTGCACATGACCAAGACCCTGGCCGCCCAGCTGGGCCAGTTTGGCATCACCGTCAACTGCATCCATCCCGGCACCACCCGCACCGAGCGCACCCCCAGCCTGTTGGCCGCCCGCGCCGAGCAGCTGGGCGTCTCCCCCGAGGAGGCCGAGCGTCAGGACTTCTCCCCCGGCTCGGGTCGCGGCAACCACATCTGCCGCATGGTGGACGCCTCGGAAATCGGCTACCTCACCGCCTTCCTGGCCTCCGACAAGGCCTGGGCCATCACCGGCGAGCTCATCGCTGCAGGCGGCGGCACCGGAAACGCCGTGTACTATTAGCAGGGTGTCCCAAACTCCCTCTCTCCTTGTGGGAGAGGGAGAGAAATCCCGTTGCTCTCCCTATAGCCCGTTTGCAAATTACACGCGCCGGGCGACGGAATTGCCGTACTGCGCTACCAACGACAAATCGGTGGTGATTATGACCAACGCACCCGCTCCACTGTCCGGAGTCCGCGTCGCCGACTTCTCCGTCCACGCCGCCGGCCCCTTTGCCGGCATGATCCTGGCCTCCCTGGGAGCCGACGTGATCAAGGTTGAGTCCGCGGCTCGGCTGGACATCACCCGCCGCCCCCACGCCATGTACGGCAAGCCGCCCTCGTCCTTCGAACAGGTCAACGCCAGCAAGCGCTCCGTGACTCTCAACCTCAAGGAACCCCGGGCCCTGGAACTGGCCTACGACCTGGTGCGCATCTCCGACGTGGTGCTGGAGAACTTCCGCCCCGGCGTGATGGACCGTTTGGGCCTGGGTTATCCCCAGCTACGTGAGATCAAGCCCGACATCATCATGGTGTCCCTGTCTTCCAACGGACAGACCGGTCCCGAGGCCCGCTACGCCGGCTATGCGCCCATGTTCGCCGCGTTGGGCGGCCTGGGTTACCTCACCGGCTATCCCGACGGCCCGCCGGTAGAGTTGCGCCACGCCATGGACCACACCGGCGGCATGATGGCCGCCTTCTCCGCCGTCGCTGCCCTATGCGCCCACCGCAGCTATCAGACCGGCCAGCGCGCCGACGTGGCCGTCCGCGACATCGCCACTGCCTTCATGGGCCACGCCCTGATGGACGCCGCCATGAACGACCGGGACGCCGTCCGCCTGGGCAACCGTGACGACGCCATGGCTCCCCACGGCGTCTTCCCCTGCCAGGGCGAGGACCAGTGGGTCACCATAGCCGTCGCCAACGATGATGAGTGGCGAGCCCTCAAAAAGGCTATGAGCAACCCGGTCTGGGCCGACTCCGATGAGTACGGCGACGCCTTCCTCCGTTGGCAAAACCAGGATTCGTTGGAGCGGCATTTGTCGGAATGGACGGCCCGCCAAACTCCCACTGAGGTGACGGACCTGCTGCAATCCGCCGGCATCGCCACCTTCCCGTCCCTGTCCGCTGACCAGCTTCTGGCCGACCCGCACCTGTCCGAACGCGACGCCTTCCCACTGATAACTCACGACGAAAAGGGCGAGCAGCGCGCCGTGGCCCCGCCCTGGCGCTTCTCCGAAACTCCCGCCGACTCCTTGCGTTGGACACCCGAACTGGGCGAGAACAACCGGGAAGTATTCTGCGGTCTGCTGGGCATGGAGGAAGCCGAGTTGACCGCTCTGCAAGAGGCGCGGGTCGTCTGGTAGGATGGGTGCGGCGACGCAATCGGCGCAGACCACGGAGACCGAAAATGATTGAAGCGGACATACTGCCCACAATTTTCTACGGTGGACTGCTGCTGGTCCTGGTCGTAGCAGTCATTGCCCATTGGAACAAGATGGGTAATATCCAAAGGGACCTGGGCAGATTGGAAGTAACCGTGGCCGGGCTCAACACCGAGATTGACTCGGTAGAAACTTCCCTCAACGCCAAGATTGACGCGGTAGAAACTTCCCTCAACGCCAAGATTGACGCGGTAGAAACTTCCCTCAACACCAAGATCGACGCGGTAGAAACTTCCCTCAACACCAAGATTGACGCGGTAGAAACTTCTCTCAACGCCAAGATTGACACGTTGCAGACATCGATGGACGCCTTCGCGAAAACTCAGCATGAAATGCAACTCCAAATGCAGCGCAACCATTATCAACTAATGATGGCCATCCTTTCCCACAGCCATCGACCCGACGGTCGGCCGACCTTCGACCTGCCGCCGGACTTCGAGCCAACCTCTGTCCCCAACGACCCAGACGAATAATGGCCTTCATTCGTCCGCGCCACACTGCGAGAACTTAGCAATGACCGACTACTCCTCATACCAGCACCTCCTCATCGAGAAATCCGACGGCATCATCACACTCACGATGAACCGGCCGGAGACGCTGAACTCCACCAACTTCCGCCTGCACAACGAGCTCAGCCGCGTCTGGCTGGACATCGCCGCCGACCCGGAGGTGCGCGTCGCCGTCGTCACCGGAGCCGGCGATGCCTTCTCCGCCGGCGGCGACTTCGAGATGATCGAGCAGGCCATCGACAACCCGGCCATCGTCGCCCAGAACACTAAAGAGGCCGGCGACATCGTCTATAACATCCTCAACCTGGACAAGCCCGTGATCTCCGCCATCAACGGCGTGGCGGTCGGCGCCGGCTTGGCCGTGGCCTTGATGGCCGACATCTCCATCGCCGCCGAGGACGCCCGCATCACCGACGGCCACATCCGCCTCGGCGTCGCCGCCGGCGACCACGCCGCCATCATCTGGCCCTTGCTCTGCGGCATGGCCAAGGCCAAGTACTACCTGCTCACCTGCGATTTCCTGGACGGCAAGGAGGCCGAGCGCATCGGCCTGGTCAGCATGGCAGTCCCCCGTGACGAGCTCATGGAGACTGCCATGCGCATCGCCCGCCGCCTGGCCGACGGCCCCCAGCCGGCAATCCGCTTCACCAAGCGCGCCCTCAACCAGTGGCTCCGCCAGGCCGGCCACACCTCCTTCGACTACTCCCTGCTGGCCGAGGCTCTGGGCTTCTTCGGCGACGACGTCAAAGAGGGACTGGCCGCCCTGCGCGAACGCCGAAGGCCGGAATATCCGTCGGCATCACTCTAATCGTCATTCCTGCGAAAGCAGGGATCCAGGAAGGTCTGCCAATGGGAACCTTCACCTATCCTCTTGAAGTCATCTCCGCAGATGGCGCCCGTTCCGAAACGGTGGATGCGACGGTTGATACCGGCTCCACCTACACCTGCCTGCCGGCGGGTCTGCTGCGCGAACTTGGGATAGTTCCCTACCGCCGGATCCAGTCTGAGCTGGCAGACGGCAGCGTTGTAGAGGATCCCGTTGGCGAGGTGCGGGTCCGCGTGGAAAGCGTAGAAATCACCACTATCGTAATCTTCTCCGACGAAGGCGCCCCGGCCCTCCTCGGCGCCTACACCTTGGAAGGGGCGCTGCTGGTTGTTGACCCGGTCCGCCAGCGCCTGGCCCCAACCCATGCGCTGCGGTACGGCCTTCTTACAAGCCATCCGTGCAGGTCGTCGGTTCCAAATTTGTCCCGTCGGTAACGGCTATTTTGAACAGCGAAAATCCAGCCGCTATGCCCGTATCTGGTCCTCGTGTGACGCTGGACGTGGAGACGGTTTCTGCCGCACGTTGTTTCCGCGAGGCTCCCGTCAGCGGCCGGTGTCCGCGAAAATATGGTCGAAGTGGTGGCGTTCCGTGCAACCTTCCAGCGACTGCTCCATCTGTATCGTGATGTGAGAGATTCCAAAGTCGTGGTAGGCGATCTGCTGCAATTGGCGGCGCAGGGTTTCCAGTTCCCCCGGATATTCGGGATCAACCAGAACGTGCGCGGTGAGCGATTCGTAGCCCGAGGTGATGGTCCAGGCATGGATGTCGTGAACCAGGGTCACCCCCTCCATATCTTCCATCGCCTGGCAAAGGCGGTGCATATCGACATGGGCCGGCGAACCCTCCAGCAGCACCTGGAAGACCCTGGTTACCAGACCCCAGGAACTGGCCAGGACCAGCGCGCCGATGAAAACTCCCAAGATGGGGTCGGCGAGCCACCAACCGAAGGCTAACGTCAGGACCCCGGAAACCACGACGCCAACCGACCCCATCAGGTCAGCCATTACGTGGCGGAATGCGCCCTCGACGTTCAGGCTATGGCCGGCGGATCGGTGCAGTATCCAGGCGGCAAGGATGTTGACGACGAGGCCGGCGGCTCCCGCAATCAGCACAATGCCGCCCTGTACTTCGGTAACGTCCCGGAAACGGTGGTAGGCCTCGAAAAATATCCAGGCGGCGATCACCCACAGGCTGAAGGCGTTGAACATGGCCGCCAGGACTTCGGTGCGGTAGTAGCCGAAGGTGCGCTTGATGGACGCCGGGCGGTTGGCAATCCACATGGCGAACAGGGCCAGACCGATGGCTCCGGCGTCGGTGAGCATATGTGCGGCGTCGGCCAGGAGGGCCAGGCTGCCGGCGACGATGCCGGCTACGATTTCGACCCCCATGTAACCGACTATCAGCGCCAGGGCTGCGACCAGCCGGCGCCGGCTCGCCCCTCGGTGGTGATCATGGCTGTGGCCGTGGTCCCGGTCTTGGTGCTGACCTCCGTCGTGAATATGCCGGCTGTTGTGGTCGGGCATCATGTTTCCGCGTGGGATCGGGCAGCCAGGTGTCCAACGTGGTGGTTTTCCTCGGCGCATCCGTCCAGCGACTGCTCCACCTGGAGCGTAACGTGTCGGACGCCGAAGTCGTGACGGATGATCTGCCGGAGCTGGCGCAGCAAGGGTCCGGTCTGTTCCGCAGAGTAGCCGGGGTCGATCAGCACGTGGGCAGTGAGCGCTTCGTATCCGGGCGTGATTGTCCAGGCGTGGACGTCGTGGATCAGGGTTACGCCCGGCACTTCCTCCAGCGTGCTGCACAGATGGTACATATCGAGATGGGGCGGGACCAGCTCCAGCAGAACGCGGAAGACGCGAATTGCCAGGCGGACCGAACTGATCAGGATCAGTGCCGCGATGAAGAGGCTGAGGATGGGGTCAACCAGGTCCCAGTGGAAAAACAACGCGATGATGCCGGAGATCAGCACGTCCACGACGCCCAGCATATCGGCGATGATGTGCCAGAACACGCCCTCCACGTTGAAGCTGTGCCTCGACGAGCGATGCAGCACCCAGGCGGCAGTGGCCTGAATGCCCAGGCCAATAATGGCCACCGCCACCATGATGCCGCCTTCTACCTCGTGCCCGTGGCCGTGAGCGTGCTCCGTCAACCGCAAATACGCTTCATAGCAAATCCAGCTGGCGAGCACCCAAAGGGCGATGGCGTTGAACATCACCACCAATACCTCGGCGCGTTGGAAGCCGAAGGTGCGGGTGATGGTGGCCGGCCGCTCGGCAACCCACATGGCAAAGATCGCCAGGCAGACGGCCACGGCGTCGGTGATCATATGGGTGGCGTGGGCCAACAGTCCCAGGCTGCCGGCCAGGATGCCGCCGACAATTTCAATTACCAGGTGGGTAATCAGCAGACCCAGGACAATCCACAGTGCGCGTTTGCCGGCTCCACGGAAGTCGTGAGCGTGGCCGTGACCGGACTGTGCTGAATGCGCGTGGTGGCCGGCGTGGTCGTGCGTGGTTTCTGAGCTCATGCCAAATCTATTATCAAATGCTGTCACAACATTTCTCCGTAAATACACGGTCAATATATATCGGCAAGATTCCGCAGCCAAATTGGGGCATTCCCGTTCTGTGCTTTCTATGCTCCGGCTTCACTGACGCCGTGTCTTGCTCCCGTTTCCGGATCACAGTAACTGCCAGGATAATACTATACTGAGCAAGGCCCTCAACAAATCTGGATAGTTGCGGGCGGTCGGTAGCGTTGCAATTTAGGTGGTTTCGATCTGTAGGGGCGAATAATCATTCGCCCGTGCCTCTATTAGAAGCGATGTTTGGGGAATCAGACCACCTCATACGGGACACTACCCGGGCGGTCCAAAGCGTTGACAATTTGGGCGTTTTTGCGTAACCTATTTACCGACTGGCGAAAACCGGAAGGCCCCGGAAGATGCCGGGGCTTTTTTAGCGTGTAGCGGTATTCTCGCTAGCCCGGTTCAAGCCATGGCACCCCGCGCCCCGGTGGCGCAATTGGCAGCGCAGCCGATTTGTAATCGGCAGGTTAGGGGTTCGAGTCCCCTCTGGGGC
>JAGWBI010000017.1:58630-66347 GCA_021295965.1 Dehalococcoidia bacterium
GTGAGTGGTTAAAGCCACCAGACTGTAAATCTGGCGCCCTGACGGGCTTCGCAGGTTCGAATCCTGCCCCCTCCACCACTTACTGATCGCAAAACGGCACCCATACGCCCAAGTAGCTCAGCGGTAGAGCACGTTCTTGGTAAGAACGGGGTCGGCGGTTCGATTCCGCCCTTGGGCTCCATCGGCGTCAATAGCCCGCCGGGGCGACCCGCGGGAGGGAACGAAAAACAAGGAGCAAGGAGTAACTCGCCACCATGGCTAAGCAAGTCTTCGACCGTTCCAAGCCTCACGTAAACGTGGGTACCATCGGTCACGTTGACCACGGCAAGACCACTCTCACCGCCGCCATCACCAGCGTGCTGTCTCAGGAAAATAACGCCAGCTTCCGCAGTTTCGACAGCATCGACAACGCGCCGGAAGAGCGGGCCCGCGGCATCACCATCGCCATCGCCCACGTGGAGTACGAGACCGAGCAACGGCACTACGCCCACGTTGACTGCCCCGGTCACGCCGACTACATCAAGAACATGATCACCGGCGCCGCTCAGATGGACGGCGCGGTCCTGGTCGTGTCCGCACCCGACGGCCCCATGCCCCAGACCCGGGAGCACATCCTCCTGGCCCGCCAGGTGGAAGTCCCCTCCATCGTCGTCGCCCGACGACGAGGAACTCCTGGAACTGGTGGAACTGGAAGTCCGCGAGTTGCTCAGTACCTACGAGTTCCCCGGCGACGACACTCCCATCGTTCGTGTCAGTGGTCTCAAGGCCCTCGAAGGCGACGCCGAGGCAATGGACGGCGTCCGCGAACTGGTCAAGGTCATGGACGACTACATCCCGCAGCCGTCCCGCGTCACCGACCAGCCCTTCCTCATGCCCATTGAAGACGTCTTCGGCATCAAGGGCCGTGGCACCGTCGTCACCGGTCGCGTGGAGCGCGGCCAGCTCAACGTCGGCCAGGAAGTGGAAATCATCCGCTCCGGCGACGTCCGCAAGACCGTTGCCACCGGCCTGGAAATGTTCCACAAGCTGCTGGACACCACCGAGGCCGGCGACGCCGTTGGCGTCCTGCTGCGCGGCGTGGATCGGGACGAGGTGGAACGCGGCCAGGTGCTGGTGGCGCCCGGCTCCATGCGCCCCTATCGCAAGGCCGAAGCCGAGGTGTACGTCCTCAGCCAGGCTGAAGGCGGCCGGCATACCCCCTTCTTCACCGGCTACAAGCCCCAGTTCTACATCCGAACCAGCGACATCACCGGCGAAATCGCTCTGCCCGACGGGGTCGAGATGGTAATGCCCGGCGACAACATCACCATGACCGTGAACCTGATTACGCCCATCGCCGTTGAGGAAGGACTGCGCTTCGCCATCCGCGAGGGTGGCCGCACCGTCGGCGCCGGCGTCTTCACCAGGCTTTTGGAGTGACCTGATGGCCCGCAAGTCCACCGATGCCCGGCAAGTCATCACGCTGCAATGCACCGACTGCCGCGAGCGTAACTACTCGACCATCAAGAACCGGCGCAGCCACACCACCCGCATGGAATTGCGGAAGTACTGTAGCCGTTGCCGCGGCCACCAGGTTCACCGCGAAGTGAGGTAAACGGTCGTGGCCAGAGCATCGACACGGCGACCGGCGCCGATCTCTCCCCGCGCGGTGGGGAGAATCGGTCCGGTAGGCTTCCTGCGGGAGACCGTCTCCGAACTGCGTAAGTCGGTCTGGCCCAGCCGCGAGGAAACCGCCCGTCTCACGGCCATCGTCATCGTGCTGGCCGTGGCTATGGGCTTTTTCCTCGGTCTGCTGGACCGGATCTTCGACTACGTCATGGGCTTCGTCATCGGCCTGCGCGATCTGCCCTTCTGATCCAGGCCAGCCGGTGACATCGGTCGCCGAACCTCCGCAGCCGCCCTGATCCGGACGGAGCAGTCTTTCCGTGACGCATCGCCGTCTATCTTTACGTTGACGGCGGAAGCGAACTGCGGCCCACTCGCGTCCCTAACCACCTCGCAACCGGGTGCAAGACAATGACCACAATGCAACCCTACGCTGACCTGCGCTGGTACATCGTCCATACCTATACTGGCCAGGAGGACATGGTCAAGCGCAACCTGGACCTGCGCCGGCATAGCCTTGGCATGGATGACCGCATCCGCCGGGTGGAAGTGCCCGCCGAGGAGGAGATCGTCCGCAACAAAGGCGAGCGCAGTTCCCAGCGGCGCAAGCTGTTTCCCGGGTATATCCTGGTCCAGATGGTCATGGACGACGAAGCCTGGTTCCTGGTGCGGAACACCACCGGAGTCACCGGGTTCATCTCCGCCGAGGAAGAAGGCGGCGACCGCCCCCGTCCCGTGCCGCTGGATGACCGGGAGGTTGACGACATCCTGGAACGGGTCGCCTCAGGCGAACCCCGCGCCGTCATCGGCCTCGCTCAGGGCGACATGGTGCGCATCTCCGAAGGCCCCTTCGCCGATATGTTGGGCCGCGTGGAGGAGGTGGACGAACACCGAGGACAAGTCACCGTCCTCATCTCCGTGTTCGGCCGCGAAACCCCCGTCGCTCTCGACTTCATTCAGGTGGAAAAGGTCTGACCGCTAAAACTCTCACCCTTACCAGGGCCTTTCTCAGCACGGGAGGGGCCACGTATAACGGAGGCCATAAGTGGCAAAGAAGGTACGCGCCGTCATCAAGCTGCAACTGGAAGCGGGGAAGGCCACCCCGGCCCCGCCGGTCGGACCGGCGCTGGGTCAGCACGGCGTCAACATCATGGCCTTCGTCAAGGAATACAACGAGCGTACCGGCAGCCAGGCCGGTACCATCGTACCGGTCCACCTGACCGTGTATCAGGACCGCTCCTTCACTTTCGTCACGCGCACCCCGCCGGCGTCTGACCTGCTCCGCCGCGCCGCCGGCATCGAAAAGGGCCAGGGTGACGCCAGCGCCCCCATCGGCGCCACCATCTCCAACGATCTGCTCCGCGGCATCGCCGAGGACAAGATGAAGGACCTCAACGCCAACTCGGTTGAGCAGGCCATGAACATCATCGCCGGCACCGCCCGCAGCATGGGCATCGCCGTCGAAGGCGACTGATATTTCCGCATACCCTGGAATGTGTAGTCGTAGGGGCAACCCTGGTGGTTGCCCAAAACCGCTGAGGGAGAAGAGAAAATGCCCAAGCACAGCCGCCGCTACAACGCCGTCGCCGAGCGCATCCCGGAAGACTCCGTGTACCAGCCCCGCGAGGCCATCGACCTGGTCAAGGAACTGTCCACCGCCAAGTTCGACGAGACCATGGAGGTCCACCTCCGCACCAACGCCGACGTGCGCCACGCCGAGCAGCAGGTGCGCGGCGTGACCGTCCTTCCCCACGGCCTGGGCAAGCAGGTGCGGGTGCTGGTGTTCGCCAACGGCGAAGCCGCCGACATCGCCCGCCAGGCCGGCGCCGACTACGTGGGCGACGACGACCTCATCGCCCAGATCGAAGGCGGCTGGATGGACTTCGACGTCGGCCTTGCCATCCCCGAGGTCATGTCCAAGATCGGCCGGCTAGGCCGCTACCTGGGCCGCCGCGGCCTGATGCCCAACCCCAGAACCGGAACCCTGGTGCAGGCCCGGGATCTCCCCCGCGTGATCCAGGAATCCAAGGCCGGCCGTCTGGAGTTCCGTACCGACCGCACCGCCATCATCCACGGGCAGTTCGGCAAGTCCTCCTTCGAGACCGACGCCCTGGTGGATAACCTGACCGTGTTCATGGACTCGGTGATGCAGGAGCGCCCAGAGGCTGTCAAGGGCTCCTTCATCAAGTCGGCCTACATCACGTCGTCCATGGGACCGGGCATCTCGGTGGACGTGGCGACGCTGCAGGCGATGAAACCGGAGTAGCAACGCATCGTGCCGTGTGCAATCGGCATCGCAACCGTAATCGTGGCCGCAGCATTCGCTGCGGTCATTTTCTTTGTCGCGATGAATGCTGATTGTACGGCGTCCCGCCCGCTCATCGACGGCGAGTTGCTGGCGCCGGGCTGGGTCTATACGTTACGCGAAGCCGATGCCGTACTCACGGGAAGGGTATCGCGCAAACTGGGTTCACAGCCGCTGCCGCCCCATTGGGAGGATGATGAATCGAAACTGGCTCTAACCGATTACCAAATCGACGTGGGCCGGTTCTGGTATCCGATCACCGCGTCGGACCGGGCGATTGCTGTCACGGTATTGGAACCCAACCCCGAGTACGGAGATGGTGAAAAGTTCGTCATTCTCATGCACGGCGCGGATCTCGCGGTAGGCCAGCGTGTGCTGCTATTCCTCGGCAAGATCCCTCCCGACTACGACGCCGAGCAAGCCGGCGAGTTGGGGCTCGGGTATCCCTTGCCGGAAGGCTTTGCTTACCGCAACCACTACTCCGTCATGGGAGTTTTCCGATACGGAGTGCATTGCGAGTAGCGTGGCAATTCAGATCGTTCCGGTCTGTAGGGGCGAACAATCATGCGCCCCCATCCACGCTCGCAAAAACTTCCACCGGCAGTACCAAATCTCCCTGTGGTTCCTGCCCCAGATACAAAAACGGGCGGCCCAAAGTATCGGGCCGCCCGCCTGTTCACCTGTATGACCTACCGTATCACCAGCACCGGCACATTGGAATGGCGGATCACCCGGTCAGTAACGCTGCCCAATACCATGCGACCAACGCCGCTCCTGCCGTGGGTGGTCATCACCACCAGGGAGGGCTCGTTGGTGGCCCGTTCGATGATGCTCTGGGCGATGTTGTCCGACACCACGTGCTCGCCAACGACGCCGTGGGCGTGGTCAATCGCCATCCGGTTGGTCACGTCAGCCAGGTAGGCCGATGCGTTTGCAGCGTCCTCGGCAGTCAATTCTTCGGGAGAACCCGGGTCAAAATCGGGTATCGCTCCCAGTTCCGGCGTTACCGCCGTGAGCTGGTGCCGATAGTAATCCAACGTCGGCGTAATTTGGAGGGTAGTTATCCGCGCCGACAGCGCCGCCGCTACGCTCACCGCGTGGGGGACGGCCAGCTCGGACAACCCCGAACCATCCAGCGGCACAATGACCGACCGCAACGATGTGCCGGGCGAAGCGGGTCCCGTAACCGTCGCCCGCACTATGAGCATCGGGTTCGGTATGGTATGCAGGACCTTGTCCGTTACGCTGCCCATCACCCACCGTGAGATGCCGCCCCGACCGTGGGTGCACATCACCACCAGCGCTTGCGGGTCGATGCCAGCCTGGGCGACGATGGTGTCCGCGGCCGGCCCGCGCTGCGCCACCAGGTTCACCGAAATTCCGCCGGCCTGCAGCCGTTGCTGCGCCGGTTCCATCAAGGCCTCCGCCCGCTGCCGGGCGCCGGCGTCCAGCTGCCTGATGACCTGATTTCCGCGCACTCCCAGCACGCTGGGCGGCAGGATGTCGTAAGCCTGTACCAGATCCACCGGCACGGACAGCGACGCGGCAATCAACTCCGCATAGGGCAACGCCTGCTCCGCCAAATCCGACCCGTCCAGGGGCACAATTACTTTCGAGTACATATCGTTTTGCGTTCTCCCGACTTTAGTTTATCGCGATGACAAAGGGCGGGAACAATGCGCCAACCCAGTCAAGCCATTCTACCATCGCAGGGTTACACCGCCGCCGGGATGTCGGTGCGGGCGAAATCACCACCCTGGTACAAAAGCGGAAGCCCCCGTGAGGAGGCGAGGGCGTAGGAGAAGGTATCGCCGAAATTCAGTTGCGCCGGATGCCCCCGGCCTTTCCCGTATTGTTCGTAGGCGCGGCGGGCGATTTCGGCCTGCTCCGAGTCGAACGGAACGACTGCAATGGGCAGCTCCCGAATCAAGGCTTGCGCTCGCGCATAGACATCGTCGCCCTTGCCCATAGCTACGATGTAGAATTCTATCAGTGTGGCAGCAGAGATTAGCGTTTGCCCAGCTTCATCAATCGCTTGGCGGATGTCGGGCGCTTCCGGTTCATCCATCACCAACGCCATCAGCGCCGAGGTATCGGATACAATCATCCGGCCGCCAGCCCTGCTACCCTTTCGCAGATGCCGGCGTATCCAAGCCGCCGGCATGGCCTTGCCGCGCCAAGTCCGCCGCGTTTTGCTGGGAGAAGTCATCCCAGTATTGGCGGGTGCGCCAGCGCGGGCGGCCGGCGGCGCTGTCTTCCAAATACTCCAACGCCACGTCCAATACCTGCTCGCTGGCGTCCGGGCCGTCAAAGCCCATTCGCTGCGCCAACGTCGCAATGCGGGCTGTGATGTCCGGCTTGTCCAGGATAGTCATGTTTACTGCCTCCTTCGGTTACTTGGGCAGTCCGAATTCATCGTACAATTCGTCCTGGAGCAATTGCGACAGGGGCCGGGGGTCGGTCTCCGAGTAACCCTTCTTCTTCAGGTATGCCACGCGGTCGCGTTCTACCATCGCGTTAATCTCGGCGCGGGTGTACCACCGTTCCCACTTGCCGGTGCTTTGGTCAAGATAGTCCAGAGCAGCGATGATCACCCGCTCGGCGGCGTCAGGGCCGGTGTAGCCGAGGAGCTCCGCCAGGGCGGCGATCCGCGCCTCCGTCTCCGGTTTCAGTGTGGTGGGCACAATGTCCCCAATGCGTCCAGGAAGTGGGTACTCATGCTATACCTGCAATTGTACGGTAGCGGAGTCGATGCCGCAGTGTTCAAGCATCTTGCGGGCGTTTCCCCGCGCAGAGACAGCCGACAGATGTACATTGATGAATATGTCGCCACAACCAATTGTGTCATAAGTTGTCATCGGTTGGCCGTCGCGCATGACTGGTTTATCATTCACAGCGAACCCGCGTCTGCCTGAAACAATCGGAAGCGTTTCCAGCGTTAGCATTTGTTTGGAAAAAAGCCAATCAGCTACTGCTCTGGGAAGTCGTCGCCAGCTATCGATAGCAACTTCAGTGCCGTCTGGAAACTTGATCGCTGCGGGCGCATTGCTGCCGGCAGGCGGATTGAAGTCAGGTAGCGGTACCCAACCCTTTGAATCGAGGGCAGGCTCCGTGGAAATTACTCGGGGCGTTTCAATGTCCGGCAAATCTTCCGGTGAGTCCGACGCCGGCTTTATCGGCTGGGTAATGGACGCCGCATCGAACAGCGGATCCCTTGCTGCCACCGGCTGCCCTGATGCCACGTTGGGCCGCCAGAGCAGCAACAGTTTCAACGCTAGTTCGTGGGCGCGTGTGTTGGCAATCCAACGGTGCTTGCCTGAAGACTTCATAAAACTCCCAGACATCGCCGTCCGTAACGGCGGCATACCGCACCCCTCTGGCGTTCGCATAGTTCAGCATCTGCATACGCTCATCGTCGTTGAGCGCGTGCCCGAGCCGCTTGGCTTCCACTATGGCCGCTGGTATTGACTCCGACCCGTGCAGAGCATAGTCGGCCCTGCCTTCGCCCACCGTGTATTCCGGCGTAACCAGTGCCGGGTCAGACACATCCCAACCCAACGCCGTCAACAGCGGGTCAATCAGCGCCACCCGCGTCCTGATCTCGTTGGCTCGCAGCGTCGCCCCGTGCGCCTGTATCCGTTGTTTCAACGTTTCAATCACGCCTACAAGATCATCCAACAGCATGAGTCTTTACCTCGCACGGATGTCAGGCCGCCCGTTGCGCCGCTGCCAGCTCGCAACCCACGGCCTTCAGCGCTTTGGCAACCTGGCCAATGGGTGTGCAGTAGTCCAGGCTCAACAAGGCAT
>JAGWBI010000081.1:0-692 GCA_021295965.1 Dehalococcoidia bacterium
GTCGTTGTCGTTGATCCGCGAAGGCGGGGCCATGGCCGGCCTCGTGCTGAACCCGGGGACGCCGGCGACGGCGGTCGAGCCACTACTCGAAGCCGTCGACATGGTGCTCGTGATGTCCGTCAACCCGGGCTTCGGTGGCCAAGTCTTCATTCCGTCGAGCTTGGAGAAGGTGGCGGCGCTGCGACGGATCATCGACGCAAGCGGCCGGGCGATCCGGCTGGAGATCGACGGCGGCATCAAGGTGGACAACGTCGGTGCCGCGGCGCGGGCTGGCGCGGATACGTTCGTTGCCGGATCAGCCGTGTTCGGCGTGCCCGTGACGGCCGCCGCCCGGTCCGACGACTACCGAGCCGTCATCGATGCCATGCGGTCGGCGATCTGAATGGTCGGGCTCGGGTCAACCTATTCGGCCTACCTGTTCGACCTCGACGGCACGCTGGTCGACACGGCACCGGATCTCAGGCGCGCGCTGAACCACGTGCTCGGCGAAGCACGCCTGCCCCTAGTGGGCGAAGCGCTGACCCGGCACTGGGTCGGCCACGGGGTGCGTGCGATGTTGTCGGCGGCGTTCGAACACCATGGCGCCACGATTTCCGAAGCGCAGCTCGACGACTTGTTCGAGGCCTGCGTCGCCTACTACGGCGAGCACCTTGCGGACCTGTCCGAGCCCTACCCGGCGGTGGTCGACACCC
>JAGWBI010000081.1:746-2362 GCA_021295965.1 Dehalococcoidia bacterium
ACGCCTTGGACCTCAGACGTTTCTTCGGGCCGGTGGTCGGCCGCGGTTCGACCAGGAACCACAAGCCCCACCCGGAGCCCGCCCTTGCCGCATGCCGGCAGCTCGAAGTGGAACCCGCGGATGCGTTGTTCGTCGGGGACTCGGCAACGGATGTGGCCTGCGCCCGAGCCGCCGGATGCGACGTGGTGATCTATCGCTACGGCTACAACCACGGCCAGGACCCGGAGACGCTCGGCGCCGATGGCGTCGTTGATTCGTTCGCCGCGCTTCTTCCGGAGCTCCGCGCGAGCAATTAGCACGGGCATTCAATGTGGTCTGGGCACTTCGGGGACGCCGCGCCGGGGGGGCTGTCTGGCGAATGCACGGCGAAACGGCACGGGATCGACGTGGGGTTGCCCACCCCTTGCCCACAGCGCCTCTTTGATCGAAGGGGATCGGCACCATGGACAAGGCGTGGACAACCCCGCGGGCGCGGTGCCACGCGTGGCGGCGGTCGCGGACGATTCGATCAACCACGCAGCCCGATGGTCGGGGCTCAGTCCCGCTACCCGGTCGGTTTGCGAGGTGACTCGGCTGGGCGTCCATTGAGGTATCCCAGGTCGACGCGCTCGAGGATCCGCCGGGTCAGCCCCCGGGCACCTCGGGCGGATCCGCCAAGCCGATCCGCCGCCAGCCCTTCGACAGCAGCCACGTCCGCGGCGCCGCCACCTCCGGCGGTCGGTCCGCGTCCGCGTAGCGGCCCGGCGGCGGACGGCGGCCCTTCCAGCCGTCGAACCACAGACCCGAACTCGCGCCGTCCAGAACGACCGGCGGAACCCGGCGGCGACGCTGCCGGTAGTGCTTGCGCGCGTTCAAGAGCACGTACGCCAGCGCCCGCCGCACCTCCGTGGGCGTCCGCTTCAGCACGTGGCGGAAGCGTCCGGCCAGAACACGCCCCCTGCGCCCGAAAGTGCGGTTCACGCAGCGCGCGAAACGCGCCGCCAGGCTCTTCATGCCGTTGGCCAGACGCCGCGCGGGAGATGGGCGTGGGGAACGAAACCCGGCGGCAGCCTGCCGGTCCACTGGGCGACGAGGGTCTGAAGGTCCATGTCGGTTCTCCTGTCAGGTTGTTGCCGACGCGGGAGTGCGTCGGTGCCCGGACAGGCGGCATGCGCGCGCAGGCCGGTCACCTCGCGCCAGCGAGGTCGGCGCCAGCGGAGTACCCCTGTTGTTGACCGGTCGACAATCCTTGTTGTCAAGAGACGTGCCGCGGGGGTAGCGTATCGGCTCTTGGTGCGGTGCCGTACTCTGGAGGTGGTCGGTTGCGCCACGACGGACCAGCCCCCACTCAATCCGGTCTTTCGCGTGCAAGCGGCTCCCGTAGCGGCGTCGTTGCCACGGTAGCTGCGGCGATCGCCGCATGAGCAAACGCGCGCCGCCGCTCAACTACACGCAGCGCCTCGACCGGCTGGTCGCGGACATCCGCGACGAGTACGAGGAGGCGGAACGCCGCGGCGAGGAGGCGGAACGCGGCGGCGAGGAGGCGGCGACCGGGGAGGAAACGCCGATCCGCCTCCTGATCGAAGTGCTGGTCCTCGCGGGGCTCGAACTGATATGACGGCCTGCTGCTGCCGTGA
>JAGWBI010000018.1:0-47099 GCA_021295965.1 Dehalococcoidia bacterium
GCCTACACACACGCCGGTTCCGCCGCCCACGATTGATCGGACCGCCATCACCGCGACGGCGGTTGCTGCGGTTGTGGGAACCGAGGCCGGAACCGCGCGGGACCGACCCACCGCCGAAGACGAATCAGACGACGGCGGCATCGACCCGTTGGCAATTGCTCTGATCATACTCGTGGTGATCATAGTCCTGGCCGGCATAATCGGAGGAGGGATCTGGCTGTTCCTGCGGCGGCGCAGGGGGCCGCAGAACGGCAACGGCGCCCCGGACGACAACGGAGGCCCGGACGCATAGGGTAGGGATGAAGCACAAATAGGGGCGACGCATGCGTCGCCCCTACAAGTAACCGGTAACGGCCGGTTTGACGTTAGGCGTCTTTGGTCAGATTGGTCAGGAACTCGGAGTTGCTGCGAGTGCGAGCCAACCGCTCCAGGACGCGCTTGGTGGCGTCGCCCATGTTGGTCTGGTCGCTGCCGGAGGCCAGGGTGACCATGCGGCGCAGCAGCCAGATCTGCGGGACCATTTCGGTATCGTACAGGAGTTCCTCGCGGCGGGTTCCGCTGCGGACCACGTCGATGGCGGGGAAATAACGCTGGTCGGCCAGTCGGCGGTCCAGGTGCAGTTCCATGTTGCCGGTTCCCTTGAACTCTTCGTAGATGACCTCGTCCATGCGGCTGCCCGTGTCCAGCAGGCAGGTGGCGATTATGGTGAGGGAACCGCCCTCTTCCAGGTTACGCGCCGCCCCGATGAACCGTTTGGCCGGATAGAGCGCGGCCGGATCGATACCGCCGGACAGGGTGCGCCCGGACGTGGGCAGGGCCAGGTTGTAGGCGCGGGTCAAACGGGTGATGCTGTCCAGGAGTATCACCACGTCGCGGCCCGTTTCGGTCATGCGTTTGGCGTGTTCCACGGCCAGTTCGGCGACGCGGCACTGCTCCTCCACCGATTCATCGAACGTGGAGGCGAAAACCTCTCCGTTCACCGCCCGGCGCATCTCCGTGACTTCTTCGGGACGCTCACCAATGAGGACTACCATGAGGATGACCTCGGGTCGGTTTTCAGTGACGGCGGCGGCGATCTGCCGCAGCACCGTGGTCTTGCCGGCCTTGGGCGCCGAAACCACCAGGCCCCGCTGTCCCAGGCCGATGGGAGCGAATAGATCGATCATGCGGCAGGACAGACCGCCTTGGGGATTTTCCAGGACAATATGATCGTCGGGGAAAATGGGCGTCAGCGATTCGAAAATCCGGCGGGAACCGGGTTTCTGCTGCTCGGGTTCCAGCAGGTTGATGCTGGTGGCGCGGGTCAGTCCGTAGCGCCGTTCACCTTCCTTGGGCGGACGAATCGTGCCGATCACGGTATCGCCGGTCTTCAAGTTGAACCGGCGGATCTGGGACTGGCCGACGAACACGTCGCCCGAGACCGGCGGATATTGCGTTGAACGCAACAGGCCATGCCCTGCGTCCATCACTTCCAGGATGCCGGACGCCGTCAGGAGATTGCGGCCGGCTGCGCTCTGCCTGACCCTCTGGAACAGGGCGTCACGGCTCAGTTCGGCCAGGGAGCCGTCATCACGGACGCCGACTTCCGGAGCCACTTCCAACAGCTGTTCGTGGGACATTGACATCAGGTCGGCAATGTCCACCGGCCGCCCCGTCGGTGCGCCGTTGGGGTAGGAGGGCCTCCCGTCAACGGCGTCGTCAGCAGGCAGCGGTTCAGCGACGGCGACACCGGCAGCGTCGTCGTCAGCGGGAGGACGCCGGCGGCGTCGAGGAGCGGCAGTAGTGCCAGGGCGGGCGCGGACCATATTGTCAGCCTCCGGAAGCTTGTTGCCAGTCGCGCAGGAAACTCGCTAAACCGGCGTCGGTCAGAGGGTGTTTTACCATCTGCATCAATACGCTGTAGGGAATGGTGGAGATGTGCGCTCCGGACTGGGCCGCGGTGACGCAGTGGCGGGCGCCGCGGATGCTAGCGGCCATCACATGGGTCTCCACCGATTGCTGCCGGTACACGTCAACTATGTCGCGTACCAGGGCCATGCCGTCCTGGCCGATGTCGTCCAGTCGGCCCACGAAAGGGCTCACCACGGTGCTGCCGGCATTGGCGCCCAACAGAGCCTGGTTCACGGTGAAAACCAGGGTCTGGTTGACCTGGATGCCGTCGCGGGCCAGGACGCTGATGGCCTTGAATCCTTCTTCGGTGCTGGGGATTTTGACCCAGGGGTTGGGAATCCACTCCGCGATGTCACGGCCTTCGGCAATCATGCCGGCGGCGTCGGTGCTCACCACCTCCACCGATATGGGGCCATCTATGATGTCGGCGATTTCCTGCACCGCCGCGCGATAGCCGGCCGCGCCGCCGATGCCTTCCTTGGCCGCCAGCGACGGGTTGGTGGTGACGCCGGAGATGACGCCCAGTTCGGCGCCCTGGCGAATCTCGTCAATGTTGGCAGTATCCAGAAACAGTTTCACTGCTTCATCCTCCATTGGCGCGGACACCCACGTGCGTCCTGAGCGAATCGGAGCGCAGGGCGGGTAGCCATCAATATTGGTGCACTCCCGCGGGGGATGACGGGGAGTGGCTAGGTAAAACGATTAGTCGGAAGAGAAAGACCATCCGCCCGCGCGCCGGAAGGGTATCTGCTTCCCTTCGCGGACGGTCTGCTGCGCTTGTCCGATCAAGGCGCGGAAAAGGGGATGCGGGCGGTTGGGTCGAGATTGAAATTCGGGGTGGAACTGGACGCCAACCATGAATGGGTGATCGGGTACTTCCGCCGCTTCCACCAACTCGCCATCGGGCGACAACCCGCTCATTACCATCCCCGAGGCTTCAAGGGATTCGCGGTACTGGTTGTTGACTTCGTAGCGGTGACGATGGCGCTCCCTTACTTCAGAGGCTGTATATGCATCTGCGGTGCGCGTGTTGTCCTGGGGACGGCAGGGATATTGCCCCAGGCGCATGGTGCCGCCCAGGTCGGTGACGCTCCTCTGTCCGTGCATGATGTCGATAACGGGATGTTCGCAGTCGGGGTCCAGTTCCGATGAGTTGGCGTGTTTCAGCCCGGTTACAGCCCGCGCCCAATCGATCACCATTACCTGCATACCCAGGCAGAGACCCAGGTACGGAACGCCCTTGTCGCGGGCGTACCGGCTGGTGTCCACCATTCCTTCCACGCCTCGGGAACCGAAGCCGCCCGGCACCACGATGCCGCTGACATCTTTCAGGTAGGCATCCGCGCCGTCCCGTTCCACCGCCTCCGAATGCACCCACTTCACTTCCGCCCTCAAACCGTGTGATGCGGCGGCGTGGCGCAGCGCTTCCCGCACCGACATATAGGAGTCGGGATACTCTACGTACTTGCCCACCACGGCGATGGGAATCGAACCCTCCACGGAGTTCATGCGATTTACCAGACCGCTCCACTCGTCCAGTTGGCATTGCCCATCCAGTGCCAGTGATTCGGACAAGCAGCGGCTCACGCCGAAGTGTTCCATAATCAGCGGAACTTCGTACACGTTGCCGACGGTGGGCATGGGGAAAACCGCTTCGGAATCGACGTCGCAGAACAGGGAAAGCTTCTCGCGTATGGACGGCGTAACCTCGGTGTCGCTGCGGCAGATCAGCGCGTCGGGCTGGATGCCGATGCTGCGCAATTCCTTCACGCTGTGCTGTGTGGGCTTGGTCTTCAATTCCTCAGACGCCGATATGTAGGGCAGCAGTGTCAGGTGCATGTAAAAGACGTTGTTGCGGCCCACCGTGTTGCGCATCTGGCGGATGGCCTCCAGGAAAGGCAAACCTTCAATGTCGCCCACGGTGCCGCCCACTTCCACCACCACCACGTCGGCTTCGGACTTGGCGGCCAGTCCAATCAGCCGGTCCTTGATTTCGTTGGTCAGATGAGGCACGGTCTGGATGGTTCCGCCGAGGAAATCCCCCCGGCGCTCGCGAGTAATCAGTTCCAGGTACGTCTGTCCGGCGGTGACGTTGCTGTCGCGGGTGAGCTCAACGTCGATAAAGCGCTCATAATGGCCCAGGTCCAGATCGGTTTCCCCGCCGTCCTTGGTGACGAAAACCTCGCCGTGCTGATAGGGAGACATGGTGCCCGGATCCACATTGAGGTAGGGATCCAGCTTGATGACGGTTACGGTGAGCCCCTGGCTTTTCAGGATACGGCCGATGGAGGCAACGCAGATACCCTTGCCGATGGAGCTGACCACGCCCCCAGTCACGAAAATGTACTTAGTGGCCATAGGGATCGATCGGATCTAAAAGCGACGTCCAAGCTACAGCTCGGTCATCGTAGGCCTGCAATGGTAGGTAAAACCTTGGCAAAGGCGGCGTCCTATCAGGACAGAGCAATACCGGAGGACCTTCTCTTGCCGCTTCGCCGTCCGTCGGGCTGCCCGAAATCGCGGCAATAACCCGCATGTCTCGGCCTTCTGGTCGGTAATGTATCACCGCTCAACTAACGGCGTCAAGCAAATGAAACGCTCATATGTGTCCGCTTTGTTATAGGAGTTACGCTCACGCGTACCCATTTCGTCCGACTTGCAGTTGCGACTCCGCACTTGATGCGGTGGAGGCAATCTCGTTGCAGGAAGGATGATTGTTGAGACAGCGGGATCGCCGGATCTGTCAAAGATCGGGCTGCGCTCCCCGCGATGACAAACTGGGTACGCATGAGCTAACCTTCGCGTTGCCGCTCGGTTCGCCACCGTGCTACCATGATGAGCGTTATGGAACAACAGAGCATACGCAACTTTTGCATCATCGCCCACATCGACCACGGGAAATCCACCCTGGCCGACCGCCTCCTGGAAATCACCGGAACCGTCCGGCCCCAGGACATGAAAGCGCAGTTCCTGGACCAGATGGAACTGGAGCGTGAACGGGGCATCACCATCAAGGGCAAGGCGGTGACGATGACCCACCGCACGCCCGATGGCGCCGAGTACCAGCTCAACCTCATCGACACCCCGGGCCACGTGGACTTCTCCTACGAGGTATCCCGCGCTTTGGCTGCCTGCGAAGGAGCCCTGCTTGTGGTGGACGCCACCCAGGGCGTGGAAGCGCAGACCATCGCCAACACCCTCCTGGCGCTCCAGTACGACCTGGAGATGATCCCCGTCATCAACAAGGTTGACCTGCCCTCCGCCGAGCCGGAGCGGGTCGCGGCTGAGATGGAGCAGATATTCGGTTTTCGCCGCGATGAAATGGTGTTCGTCTCCGCCAAATCGGGGATCGGTTGCCGCGAGTTGCTGGACGGTATCGTAGAGCGCGTGCCGCCGCCCACGGGCGGCCCTGCCGACCCCTTCCGAGCGTTGGTCTTTGACTCCACTTACGACACCTACAAAGGCATAATCGCCTACGTGCGCGTGGCCGACGGCGCAATCTCCGGCAATGACCGGCTGCGGGTCATGTCCTCCGGCAAGTCCGTGGAAATCATGGAGGTGGGCGTTTTTGCGCCGGAACCGACGCCTACCGACGTTCTTTACGCCGGTCAGGTCGGGTACGTCGCCACCGGCTTCAAGGACGTGCAGGAATGCGCCGTGGGCGACACGTTGACGAACAACGCCGCCCCCGCCGAAGACCCCTTGCCTGGCTACGTTGAGCTGAAGTCCATGGTTTTCGCCGGCCTCTATCCCTCGGACGGCGAGGACTATACCCGTCTCCGCGCTGCCCTGGAAAAGCTCAAGCTCAACGACGCCTCGCTGACCATCGAGCCGGAGAACAGCGGCGCCCTGGGCTTTGGGTTCCGCTGCGGCTTCCTGGGACTGGTGCACCTGGAGATCGTGCAGGAACGTCTGGAGCGCGAGTACGATCTGGACCTCATCGTGACCGCGCCCAGCGTGGCCTACGAGGTGCTGCTGACCACTGGCGAGGTGATCCGGGTGGACAACCCGTCCCGGCTGCCCCAGCCCAACAGCATCTCGGAAATTCGCGAACCAATCCTCGAAGTCACCATCGTCGCGCCCAGCCGGTCCGTGGGCGCGATCATGGAGCTGATGCACGCCCGCCGCTCCGAGTTCCGGCGCATGGAGTACATCCAGGGCATGGCCGGAGGCAACAGCGCCGGCGCCACGGACCCATCGGAAACCGACGGCCAGAGCCGCGTGGTGATGGAATACACCATGCCTTTGGGCGAAATGCTGGCCGACTTCTACAACCAACTCAAGTCCCGCACCCAGGGCTACGCCTCGCTGGACTACACTTTCGCCGGCTACCGCGCCGCGCCGCTGGTGCGCATTGACATCCTGGTGAACCAGACGCCGGTGGAAGCGCTGAGCATGATCAGCCACCGGGACAACGCGGTGGTGCAGGGCCGCAGCATCGTGGAGAAGTTGCGCTCCACCATCCCCCGCCAGATGTTCGAGGTGCCCATCCAGGCCGCCATCGGCAGCCGCATCGTCGCCCGCGAAACCGTCCGCGCCATGCGCAAGGACGTCCTATCCAAGTGCTACGGCGGCGACATAACCCGCAAGCGCAAGCTCCTCGAAAAGCAGAAGGAAGGCAAAAAGCGCATGAAGCGCGTCGGCCGGGTGGAGGTCCCACAGGAGGCGTTCCTGAGCCTGCTGAAGATCGGCGAAGAGGGGTAGGAGAATGTTGCTGCGCTGGCCTCCGGACTTTCCCGAAGATTGTCCGCCGCAAGAGGCATACCCCGCCAACGGGGTTTATTACCGCATCGTCAAAAACGACCCACCCGAACCGGGCGATTTCGCTTCGTTGTACCGCCAAAACCGGCAGTTGGCTGATGACAGAATCCAGAGTGGCCGGGCAACCCAATGCCAGACAATGGGGTTGTCGGTCTTCGCTGACGGGAATGAAGCGGTCCGACGCGCGATCCGATTTCACCTGATTGGTAACAAGATTGCCCGTTTGACCCTCGGGCCGGCTGCGGGAAAAATCCTTCCTACGCCGACAAACGGCGACTCTCATCATACTTGGTGGCAGGCGGTGGCTTACGACCCAACCGACGGTGCTACGGTTGTGATTAATCTATAAAGAACCTGCGGAGGCAATACCATGCTGTCCGAAATCAAAGGCACTCTGCTGCCCAAACCGCCGTTGCGCCGATTGTCGCTTGACCTGGTGCTTGACTACTACGACCGCCCCCGTATCCTGCTGGAGCGCGACCCGGAAGGGCAGTTGTATCTGGTCTGGTGGAGCGATGAGGACGGAGACCTGGAGCGGTGGATTTGCCTACCCCTTGGCAAGTCGCGCTTGCTCGCCATCTCTTCCGGAGCGATGTCGCCGCGGGAGGCGATGGACAATCCAGAGGACGGCTATCTGCTAGCGGTGGATACCGATACGACCGATACTATAGTCCGTGCCGTCAAGACCACTACCGCCGCCTTCCCGCAGGATGCGCTGCCTCGACCCGAAGCCACCCTGATCATCCCGATGCCGGTATCACTGTAACTGTAAGGGTTGGCAATATGCCGATGTTCAAGGTAGCTATGGCCGTCGGACACCCTGATGGCGGCGAGTTGTCTCCCGTAGAGCCGGAGGTTGATGAGACGGCAGCCCATTCGGTGCTGCCGGCGTCGTTTCTGGCGAAGCTGGGCATATCACCGCGTCAGAAGGTGGAGTTCACCTACATTGACGGCACCGCGGTCCAGTACGGCTACGGCCTGGCCCGTTTCAGCATCGACGGCGAGGAATGGCCCTGTCCGGTAGCATTCGGTCCGGAGGACGATTACCGACTGGGCTCATCAGCCCTCGAGATTTTCAACTTGGAAGTTGACCATGCTGGCGAGACATTGCGACCGGCGAAGCGACGTTCGCTGGGGCGAAGGGTTCAAGAACCAGACCCGGACGTGCCGCAAGGCGCCGCTGCGATACTACAGATGTTCAAAGAACTTCGCGAAAGCGTGCCGGAAAGCGCCTTTGATGACTGGCCAACCGATTTGTCCAGGAATTTCAAGCATTACCTTTACGGATGGCCGAAGGAAGAAGATTGATGCGGATAGTGTACGGCGACTCCGGATATTGGATTGCCCTCCAGAACACCAGGGACGAATGGCACGAGAGAGCAATACGAATTACCGAGCGGCTGGGCAACTTCCGCATCGTTACCAGCGAGATGGTATTGTTTGAATACATGAATGGTGTGGCTCGGTTGGGTCCGCAGAGTCGCCAACTTGCCGTAGCTACTGCCAATCTTATCCTATCCGACCGGACCACATTCGACGTTGTGCGGCAAACCTCGCATGCGCTCGAGGCTGCTATAGATCGCTATGCCAGCCGCCTTGACCAGCGCTGGGGCCTGGTGGACTGCCACAGTTTCCTGATAATGGAGGAACGCGGCATCACCGACGCCCTGGCCTACGACCATGATTTTGAGCAAGCCGGTTTCCGGGCCCTGCTGCGCGAATACTGACACGCCGCCCGGCGAAATCTACTTTTTACAAATAGTTAACCGCCCCGCAACAACGTCGTGACATTCTATTCCCGACTACTACCGCGCACTTGAAGACTGGCCAGTCCCTCTCACCAAAAATTGGGAACCCGATGCTTACCGATGCCATCACCATCAGGCACTTCCTGAACGAATGCCTGGACCCTGACGGCTCGCCCACACCCGTCTATCAGAGCCTGGTCGAAAACCTGGATAGGTTGGGCGTGACCGCGTTGCCGGGCCGCTGGCGCGAGGCCAAGCATCGCGCCGACCTGGATGCTTTCACCTTCATGCTGGACCCCCGGGAGTTCCGCACCGTTCCCACCGACTGGGTGCCACGCATCATCCCCGCCGACGAGTGGGACACCATCGCTCGCGGCGTGGCCCAACGGCTCAAGGTCATCAACCGCTTCCTGCTGGACCTCTACTGCGGCGAGCAGCAGGTGGTTCCTCCCGACGTGATGTATTCCTGCCAGTACTACAACCCAGAGTTGCAGGACTACCGCCCCGCGCAGGACGTGTTCGTCCACATCTACGGCATCGACCTGGTCCACATGGGCGACGGGCGATACGTCATTCTGGAAGATAACCTCCGCATACCCTCCGGCATCAGCTACCAGTTGAAAACCACCGAGCTCGGGCTGAACGTGATGCCGGAATTGGCCCAGGGCTACGACATCGTCCCCTACGACATTCGCGCGGGCTACCACGATATGTTCGCGTCGCTCTGCGATACTGATGATCCCGTATGCGTGATCCTCACCGACAGCAAGCTTGGCTCCGCATTTTTCGAGCACCGTTACCTGTCGGAACTACTGGGCATCCCGCTAGTCGAAGGCTCCGACCTCTACATCGGCGCCAACGGGCGGGTGTGGGGCCATGCCATCGACGGCGACTTCGAGGTTGACCTCATTTACCGCCGGGTGGAAGACCTGGAGCTTTTCGTCCCCGGCCTGACCGAAGCGTACCTCAACCACAAGGTAGTTCTGGTCAACGCCATAGGCACCGGCGCCGGCGACGACAAACTGGTATTCCTCTGGGTACCCGATATGATAAAAACGTATCTGGGAGAAGAGGCCATCCTGGAACAGGCGACCAGCTACGATCTGCGTTCGCCGGCCAACCGCCAGTACGTCTTGCAGAACCTGGACAGCCTGGTGCTGAAAACGCGGCAGGGTTACGGCGGGCTGGGCGTATTCATCATGCCCGACCTGGACAAGGGCTATCGCAGCCGTCTGTCCCAGCAGTTGATTGAACAGCCCCAAGTGTTCATCGCCCAGGAAACCCTGGACTTCTCCCAACATCTTGTCTTTGACGAGTTTAGTGGCAAATTTGAGGAGCGCTACGTTGACCTGCGTGTTTTCGCCGTTCAGAACGGTCGGGGAGAGGTCACTGTTTTCCCCGGCGGACTGACCCGTGTGTCGGAGGCCAACAGCCGGGTCACCAATAACTCGTCAGGAGGGTCATGCAAACCGACCTGGGTAGTCCGCTGATACGCGAGACGGTCCCGGTGCATTACGCCTACATTGCCAGATATACCTACTCCGATGTAGTGGTGCAAAGCGATAACTTCCTGATGCTGTCGGCATACTCCGACTCCTACCAGACACTGGTCACCTGCGATGTGGCCACAACTCCGCAGGGTCGCCAGATCGTCTTTCCCGACCGTTTGGGGAATACCGTTCACCGGGTTCGAATATCCGCGCCGCACCAGGAGCTGATCATCGCCGCCACCGGGCGGGTCTGCCTGAACGACGTGTCGCCAGACGTTGACGACGTGATGCTGACCGGCGCCGAGTACGGGCTGGATGCACAGGAATTCCTTACCGCTTCCCGCCTGGCCGACCCATCCACTGTGGTGGCGGGAGCATGGGTTGCCGCCGGCGGAGCCTCCACTCTGCTGGAAACCGTGGGCAACGTGGTCCGCTGGATCTACAACAACGTGCGGTACGAACGCGGATACACGTCGGTGAATACCACGGCTGGGGACGTGTTGGTGTCGATGAGCGGCGTTTGCCAGGACATGACCCACCTGGGCCTGGCCATGCTGCGCTCCCTGGGCATACCGGCCCGCTACGTCAGCGGCCTGCTCACCCGGCAGCCGGGAGAGACCCACGCCTGGCTGGAGTTCCTGCATCCCCAGCAGGGCTGGCTGCCCGCCGATCCCACTCGTGGCCTCATCATCAACACCGGAACCGATTACCTGAAGTTCGGCGTGGGCCGCGACTATTCCGAAGTGCCGCCGGTGTCGGGATCCTTTGTTTCAAAAGGCTCGGGCCAACTGGATATCGCCACCGCTAAAGTCTTCTTCGACCGGGAGACGGTTTCCATTGAAGACGCTTTGAGCCTGTTGGAACACTGGTAGGGGCGAATAATTATTCGCCCCTACGCTCACACGCTTGAAACCCGCTCATGCAGAGGAGCACAGTCAGAAATGGTAGAACCCAGGTCAATCACTTACCGCAGCGACCGTTGGCTTACCGATTCCCGGGTGTACAACCTGATCTGGATGGGGCGATGGCTGGAACGGGCGGACAACATCGCCCGGGTGGTTAATACCTTCGCTCGCATGGCGGTGGAAAACGGCAGCGATATGCTCACCTTGCAGGAGTCCCTGGGTAACGCCGCCGCCATTCGCGGCATCGGCATCGACGATCCCAGCCAGTCCCTCGTCATGCTCCTCAAGCAGCATGAAGCCTCGTCCATCTACCACAGCCTCGCCACCGCTCGCAGCAACGCGACCCACGTCGGCACGGTGGAACTCATCCGCGCCATGTCCGAAGCCGTGCTGACGCTGGAGGACGACGCAGCGATGCCGGACACGCCGCTGAACGCCCTGCTGCTGACCAACGAGGTGCTGGAGCGCCTCAACGCCGTGTACAAGATCATCGACGACAACTGGTTCCACCAGGAGGCGCTGTCGGAGGAAGAGATGTACCGCCGTTTCGTGCAACAGCAGCAATAACTGCGGGCACGCCTACCGTGGTCTGCTGTGTCAGAGGCGTATCCGTGTGGTCGGTTCCAATACTTCGCGAACCGGGTCCACCTTGAACATCAGCATTTGCAACGTTGTCGAGCCGACCACGCTGCTGTCGTCGCCCTCTGGTCCGAAGATAACCCGGCAAGTTGCCTCTTCTCCATCAATACCGATCAACGCCCACCCACTCCAGTAGGATACCTCGCTGCCGTCGGCGAGAGTACCGTCAAATTGCGAACGCCTAGCGATGTGCAGAGCATCCAGCAACGACGTCGGAAACATCGAGTGAGAAGCGCCGGTGTCCACCAACGCCTCAACCTCAAATGTGTCGCCGCCAGCCGGATTGCCGACGCGCACCGTTGTTGAAAACGAGCCCATTTGAGACCCTTTCCTAAATGCGATGGCAACACCCGCCCACGAGCCAAAAGTTCGGGGCGGGTGCGAAAAATCTACCTTCGGCCGCTTACTTGAAGTGCGGTATCACATCCTCGGAGATGCACTTCAGGGTGTCCATGACCACCTCGCGGGGGACGGAGGAGGTCCAGTTGCACTCGAACATGATCTCGTCGGTGGTGAAGGCTTCCCGGAACATATGGATCTTGTCCACCACTTCTTCCGGAGTGCCGAAGAGGTTGACTTCCTGGGTGGCCTCGGGCCCGGCGCTGCCCGCGTCGGTGCTCCCAATGGCGAGACGGCCGGCGTAGTAAATGCGGGCGAGGTTCATGAGGTCTTCGACCCGTCGGTCGGCCTTCTCCTGGGTTGGTGCGACCAGGGTGGGGACGCGGACCACGGTGGAAGGATCACCCTCGTGCCCGGCGTCGAACCAGGCTTTGCGGTAAGCCTGCACGTCTTGCCTCAAGATGGCGGAGCCGCGCAGGTTGTGGGGCGAGCTGCCGGCGCCGATGGCGATGCGATAGCCATGTTCGCCCATGGGAACGAAGCTCTCCTGGCTGTCCACGGGGAGCAGCATGGGCAGCGGCTTCTGCACCGGCTTGGGAATGCTCATGTAGTCTTCGTAGAAGGCGGGATAGTTGAAGTACTTGCCCTCAAACCCGGAGAATCTGTCCTCTTCCCAGAGCTGCTTGAGGAGTTCCAGGTACTCGTAGAAGTACTCCCGTCGTTGGTCGGATCCCCGGGTGCGGGCGCCCGGGCCGTAGATGAACCGGCCCTCGCTGACCTGGTCCACTATGGCGACCTGTTCCGCGACCTGGAAGGGATCCTCCAGCTGGAGGTTGTCAAAGGCGTAGCGCTCGTGGGGCAGCGCCCTCTCCGATACCGTCTCACCGGGCAGTCTCAGGGTCGGGCGGTGGATGGAGGTGCCGATCCTGATGTTCTCGGTGTGGTTGGCCAGGACGGCAGACAACATGAGCGACTGGGGATCCATGCTGCCCTGGGTGGAAAAGTGGCCGCCACCCAGCCAGACGTAATCCCATCCCGCGTCTTCGACGTGTTCGATTTCCTGGAAGTTCATCTTGTAGGCCGCGGCCTCGAGGAGCTTTCCACCCTGGTATTCGGGGTCCCAGGGAACCTTGCCGCCTTCGTAAACGGCGTTCCAGGTGGTGAATAGTCCAAAGTCCATGTTTGACCCTCCATTCCGTGCGGGCAATACATTCCATCATTGCCGCCGATGCTAACACCGGCGGCAGAGAGCGTCAACGCTGGCGGTGTTCTCGTCGGTGCGAACGAAGTGTCGTCACTCCACCAACTCTTGCGGATGCGGGCTGAATACTCGCTTGAACGCCAGCAAGCGTTCCACCATCCAGGTTTGCATCTCCGGCCAAGTTTCCCGAGGGTCGGCTATGCTGCCGTCGCGAACGACTGAAACGATGCACCTCCGCCGACCCTCAACGTAATCCCACACCAACGGGTCCGGGATTTCGGCTTGAATGGCTTCCCGAAACTCGAACAGCCTATCGAACAACCACCTGTTCCATTCGTGGTCACTGCGATCAATAACAATCCTCACTGCCGGTTGCTCACCAAGCAAAAAAGCTATCCTATATGAGACGCCGGGAATGTCCGTGGCGAACCCATGCCAGCGTCCTCCGTCACCCGTTGCATTGCTGAACAGATCATGTTCCGCCTGTAAAGTCCCGATGGGAGTCTCGAAATATTCCTGATAGCGTTGCTCTCTCTGCGAAATCGTCATCGTTGCTCCCAGATATTCAAATGGTCTGCCGGCCATCATCTGTTGGGCGGCGTCCGTTCTTCAATGATGACGGCACCGCCGTCCCACCAATCTATCGTAAGCCTGCTGTCGGCCAGCAGGTCCGTGCCGATCAGCGTATCATTGCCTGACTCGGCATATACTCTCCGCATTCGCCCATGCCACAATATCCACACGGCATAGACGTCGGCCTGAATCGCCGGGCCGTGAGCCTGACGCACATATCGTGTGAATGTGAAACGCAAGCCAAGTTCTCGAACGACAGATTCCGGCAGGGTCAGCCAGTCAGTGGCTCCAGTATCTACCACTGCCGTCAGCATCCGAAATACCCGGTCTTCGCCGGCAACTGCGATGTCAACCCAAGCTTCCAGACCGGTGCCATCCTCCGCGCTTGGCCGGACGATGCCATTAATCACAGTCAGCCTTCTGCTCCGGTCTTACCGGATATAGCCCACGCCTTCCTGGTTTCATGTAGTACGGTGCTGGATAGCCTACCAACTTGACCCACATCTGGGCGTCGGGGCACCGCATGAGCAAGCGCTCGGTGATCGCCACCTCGCTGTGGCGGCTCAAGAATTCGCCGACCTCGTAGTCGCCGCTGTGAACGTCGATGACCACCAGTTTGCCCCAATGCTTGGCTTCCATTTCCTCACGGATGCCCGCGTAGATTTTCTGGCCGATGGCGGCCGCTTCATCCGGCGTGAGTTCCATGTCCATTGCTCTCCTCCTGGCATCACATCAGCAGGGCTTCTCGCTCAACCAGACGCCGGTCCACTGGGTCAACGGCCAGCCTCATATCTTCCAGCGTCGTTGCGCCCATCAGGTACACCCCTTCCGGCCCGAAAGAAACGCGGGCCACTGCATTGCGCCCTTCGGCTGTGAACCTAGCCCAGGCGGTTTCCAGCTCCATGCGGCTGCCGTCGGCAATTACCGATACTATTGTTTCGACAGGCTCGATGCCCAGGTCGCGCAGCAAGTTCCCCGGGATCATCGAATACGTGGCCCCGGTATCCACCAGCGCTTCAACGCTAGCACCGTCGTCGGTAAAGATGTTGCCCACCCAGAGACTGACGGTGAAAGCGCCCATTGACCATCCTCCTTGCGTGTTTCCAGACCGACAGCCAACCTTCATGCCGGACGCTAATAAACCTTGTATTCCTCCAGCACCGCCGCGTCCAGATGCAGCCCCATGCCCGGTTCGGTGGGAGCTATGATTTCGCCGTTGTCCCACTCGGGCAGCACGCTGTTGAGCAGGTAGTACACCGGGTCCCGTTCCTCCTCGAACACCTCCACGAAGAGGCCGTGGGAATGGGCCGGGAGGAGTTGCACGGCCAGTTGCGGCTCCTCGTGGTGGGCCATCTTGATGCCGCGCATCTGCGCCGCGCCGGCGACCCGTCGCCATTCCGATATGCCGCCGCAGATGGCCGCGTCGATGTTCAGGATGTCCACTGCCTCGGTGTCCATCAGGCGCTGCCCGCCCCAGGAGCTGCTCTCGCCCTGGCCGGCGGCCACCGGGATGCCCGTGCGCAGTCGCACCTGCCGCATATCGTTGTCGGCGTCCTGCCAGCGGCAGGGTTCTTCCAGCCACGCCAGGCCCATCTCCTTCGCCGGCCCGGCGAACTCCAGCGCTTCATCCAGCGTCCACGCCTGGTTGGCGTCGCACACGATGATGAAGTCGTCGCCCAGGGTGTCGCGGATGGCCCGCACCCGCAGCAGATCGTCCGGCACTGCCACGCCGCCCACCTTCAGCTTGACGCCGCCGATGCCCCGTTCCCGCTGGTGCAGCAGGTCCTCCACCATAAAGGCCGTGTCCCGACCCTGCACGTAGTAGGCGAACCGCACCACCGGAGCGCGGTCGGCGTATCCGCCCAGCAGCGTCCGCACCGGAACTCCCAGCGCCTTGCCGGTGATGTCCCACAGCGCGATGTCGATGGCGGCGATGGCCCGCATGGCGATGGCCTTGTTGCCGATGTGCGGCGTCAGCGCAAACATCTTCTGCCAGCACCGTTCAATGGCCATGGGGTCCTCGCCCTGCACCGCCTCAGCCATGGGCCCCACCACCAGGTCTTTCAGCAGTTCATAGCCCGTGCGCTCGTCGCCGGAGTAGATCTCGCTGACCAGACCCTCGTCGGTGTGAACCCGGACCACAACGGTGCAGCGGGATTCGATCTGATAAACGCTGCCGCTGAAACGGGTGCTGAGGGGAATGCGAACGATGTCCGCCTCCACGTTGGTAATACGCATAGTCGCGCCGCCTCCAATCCATCGAAACTGCGACGATTATAACCGTCGGCAGCGGCAGCGGAGGGTGGAGGCAACGTTACCTGGTGGGGACGCCCATCACCGGATAGTAAAAGTAGGTAGCCGTAATCCGGTTGTGCAACTCCAGGCAAAGTTCAGACACCAGTTCGAGAACTCCCTCACGGTTGGCGCTGTCCGGCCATTCGTAATGCAGCATGGCGGTGGCGCGTCCGGCAAGGCGCCGTGTCGCGGCGGTGGCTTCCGGGTCCGGCCCGGCGCCGAGTACGGCGAGCTCTGCGGTCACCGCATCCAGGCCGTGGCACACCGAGTGCGGGAGGAGGGGGTCGGTAACCAGCAGATTCAGGACCTGCTCAGGGATTACCTCTACGCTGTACGCCCTTTGGTAAGCCTCGGAGGCGTGATACACCCGCAGCAGGGTGGCCCAGTCCGATTCAGAGTATTCAGCCTCCGGCGCGTCCATCTCCAGCTGCGTGAGCAGGAGGCCGGCCATCTGTTGCGCTCGCTCGATGTTCCGGCCCAGGCGCATGAAATGCCAGCCCTCGTTCCGGTACATGGTCGCCGCGGCCACTCCCATGAAGGTGTCTATATCTTCCGAGACCGAGGCATAAAAACCCTCCGGCGAGTTGGTCCAGATGTCCATGATGCCGATCTGCTGGACCCGGAGGTAGGCCAGGTTCAACGCCCGCCACATTTCGCCGCTTATGCAGTGCCGCATCTGGCGGGCGTTCTCCCGACCCATGGCGAAACAGCTCCACATGGAGTCGGGGTTGGTCCGCTCAAACGTGAGGTCGTCGGCCAGCGTGAAGGAATCCGCCAGGGCGTAATCATCGGCTCCGGAGATGGCATCGCTCAGCTCGAAAACCAGGCCCGCGGCCGGTGGCTGCCGGTCCAGGCTGGCGTAGATGCGGTTCCAGCCGGCGTATATCTCCTCGACGGGGCGGTCAACCAACGCCTCGGTTTGCAGCTGCAGCAGCCGGCACAGGTGGTCGGCCCGTTCCAGGTAACGGCCCATCCAGTACAACCCCTGCGCGCTGCGCGACAGCATAGGCGTCAGTTCTCCAGCACCCAGACGTCCTTGCCGCCGCCGCCCTGGCTGGAGTTGACCACCAGGCTGCCCTCCCGCAGCGCCACCCGGCAGAAGGCTCCCGGCACGATGCGCGTGGTTTTCCCGTGCAGGATGAAGGGCCGCAGGTCCACGTGCCGAGGCTCAAAGGCGCCGTTAACCAGGCACGGGGAGCGGGACAGCGCCAACGTAGGCTGGGCGATGAAATCCTTGGGGTCGGCGCGGATACCCCTGGCGTATTCCTCGCGCTCCGCCGGCGTGGCGTGGGGGCCGACCAGCATCCCGTATCCGCCCGATTCTCCCACCCGCTTGACCACCAGCTTATCCAGGTTGTCCAGCGTGTACTCCAGTTCTGCCGGCCGGCGGCACAGGTAGGTCTCGACGTTCTGCAGCAGCGGCTCTTCATTGAGGTAGTAGCGGATCATGTCCGGCACGTAGGCGTACACGCTCTTGTCGTCGGCTACCCCCGTGCCGGGCGCGTTGGCCAGGGCGACGTTGCCGTTGAGATAGGCGTCCAGCAGGCCGGGTACACCCAGCACCGAGTCGGGACGAAAGGCCAGGGGATCGATGAAATCATCGTCCACCCGCCGGTAGATCACGTCGATGCGCTCCAGCCCGGTGGTGGTGCGGATGTACACGTAGCCGTCCCGCACGAGCAGATCCCGGCCCTCAACCAGCTCGGCGCCGATTTCGCCGGCCAGGAACATGTGCTCATAGAAGGCCGAGTTGTACACGCCGGGCGTCAACAGGGCGATGCGGGGGTTGGGCCGCTCGCTGGGGGCGAGTTCCCGCAGCGTTTCGCCCAGCAGCTGCCCGTACTGCTCCACCTCGAGCACCCGCGAGTTGCGGTACAGGCGCCGGAAACTGGCCTTCACTGCCTTGCGGTTGGCGACCATGTAGGACACGCCCGACGGGACGCGCAGGTTGTCCTCCAGGACGCGGAACCCGTCGTTGGTTCGCACCACGTCGGTTCCGCAGATGGCGACCCAGGTTCCCTCGGGCGGCGTGAACCCCTTCATCTGCGGACGATACTGCGGGCATCCCCGCACCATGTCCTCGGGTATCACGCCGTCATCCACCAGGCGCGAGTCCTGGTAAACGTCCTGCAGAAACAGGTTCAGCGCCCCGATCCTTTGGGTCAGCCCGGCCTCCAGCTGCCGCCATTCCCTTTCCGCCAGCAGCCGGGGCACGCAGTCTATGGGGATGATGCGCTCGGTGGCTTCTTCATCGCCGTACACCGTGAAGGTGATCCCTTCGTTGGAGAATGATCGGGTCACGCGCTCCTGGACGGCGATCAACTCGTCCGATGAAAATTCGTTGAGCGTGCGACGCAGCGCTTCCCATCCTTCCCGGATCCGGCCGTCCCCATAAAACATCTCATCGAAGACGCCGGCGTCCAGTTCGTAATTGAGAAAACGGTCCTCGGTACTCACGCGCGAAATCCTCTGGGCGGTAAAAACCTGTTCAACGCCGGTAGCCGTCCAGTTTGGTCGGTAGTTCCAGGCAGAGGTTGTTGCGGCTGCAGTGGGGGCGAATAATTATTCGCCCCTGCGGTTCTCCGGCAGCCTGAAGTCCTGTATCGCCAGGTCCGACAGGTATTCGCCGATGGCCAGCGAGGAGGTCGCCCCCGGCGACGGCGCGTTGAGCACGTGGAGGGCGTGCTGGCCCCGCAGGATGTGAAAGTCGTCCAGTATGGCCCCCGACTTCGACACCGCCTGGGCGCGGACGCCGCTGCCGCCCGGTTCCAGGTCCTCCGGGCGTATCTCCGGTATCAGCTTCTTGAGGTCATTCACGAACACCGACTTGCGGTAGGAACGGTGCATCTCATTCATACCGGTCTTCCAGTGCTTCGCAGTCATCTTCCAGAAGCCGGGGAAGGTCAACGCGCCGGCCGTTTCACCCAGGTTGACGTTGCTCTTCTGATAGCCTTCCCGCGCCCAGGCCAAAACCGCGTTGGGGCCGGCCTCAACGTAGCCGTGAATGTTCCGCGTGTAATGCACCCCCAGGAACGGGAAGCGCGGGTCGGGCACGGGATAGATCAGGCCCTTCACCAACCCCTCGCTGGACTCGGCCAGCTTGTAGTATTCGCCGCGGAAGGGGATGATGCGCACGTCGGTCTGCTCGCCCATCATGGCGGCCAGGCGGTCGGCATAAAGGCCGCCACAGTTGACAATGTGCCTGGCCTGAAGCGCGCCCCGCTGGGTTTCCAGCGCGGCGCCGGTGGCGGTCTGGCGCGCGCCGGTCACCGCCGCGCCGGTGAAGATGTCGCCGCCGGCGGACTGGAACTTGCCGGCGTAGGCGTTGGCGACCCGCACGTAATCGACAATGCCGGTGTGCGGCGCCCACAACGCTCTTACGCCGTAGGTATGCGGCTCGATCTCGGCCAGCCGCTCCGGTCCCACCATCTCCAGATCAGGGACGCCGTTGGCCGTACCACGCTCGTAGAGGTCATCCAGGCGGCCCAACTCACTCTCGTCGGTGGCGACGATTACCTTGCCGCACGGGTCGTACTCGATCTCGTTTTCGTCGCAGAACGTCAGCAGCCGTTCCTTGCCGCCTACGCAGAACGTGGATTTCCACGAGCCGGGCCGGTAGTAGATACCCGAGTGGATCACGCCGCTGTTGTGGCCGGTCTGGTGCTGGGCCAGCTGCTCCTCTTTCTCGATGACCGCGATGCTCAGATCGGGCGACCGTTCCAGCAACTGCATCGCCGTGGACAGCCCGATAATGCCGCCGCCCACGATAGCCACGTCATACTGCCGCGTTTCCACCGATGGGGAGCCGTTGGCGTTTGCTGTCATCAGTGTCCCTCCGAGCGAAGTGCCATGGCGGTATGCTACCCATCCGCCGGACGATTGGCAAGGCAAATTGAGAACCAGCCCATCGAGCCGCCATTACGAAAGCCCCGTCAAGAGTTCAGGGCTTCGGCTTCGTCGGAGACAGACACTTCCTGCTGCATCCACCAGGGCGGAGCGGGGTAATCCTCCCGCCGCCCGGTGTCACCGTACTGGATGATAAAGTCGCGGCGGTCGCGATACAATCGAGCGCGGTTCAACACCACCTCACTATCGTCATCGTCGTCATCCAGGACCGCCTTGATGGTCTCGCAGTCCGCCATAAACCAGTATTTATAATCGCCGATGAACAGGTAAACGTTGTCCATGGCGAAGAATTGGGAGGGTACACCCTCGCCGTTGCGAAAGCGCTCGCACACGGCCTCCAGCAACTCGCGCTGCCCGTCCTTCTGCAACAGCACATACTCATGGGGCCAAGTCTCGCGGTAGGTGACGGCCTCGCGCCATGGGGCTTGGGTGATGAGATCGGTGAGTTTCGTATATTCCTTGTCCATGCTATCTCTCATCGGCGAGCATCGTTTGCAAGCGGGGGTGCAACGTGCTGACCAGAAAGTTGAGATGCTTCCGCATCCATGCAACTGCCTCCTGGAAGTCCGCGCTTGCTTCGCCTTCGGCCAAGAAAGCCAAGCTGCCGTATCTACAGAACCCGATTCTGGGACGGCCAGCAGGGTTTTGCCAATGCTCTAGTTCGTTACCCATTTCACTCTGCAACTCGGCAAACGATTCAACGAGTTGATCAAATATGCGGACGGCGCGTGGTTGATCTCTGCGTGCCATTAAGAAACAACCAATCGTGCTGGCGCGACGCTGCAAGAATCCGTCGAAGCACAAGGCCCAATCGCCGTAACCAGAATTTCGCACCTTTATGTACAGCGTTGAGTCTTTGACGGGAACCGGAACCTCTACGCTGGTATCAGCGAATGAGTAATCCTGCAGTACTGCCCTCCAGAATTGAAGGTTCTCTTCATCTTGGTCGGAGAGAGTATCCTGCTGTTCATCGACATCAGCAACAGTAATGTCTGTTACTAGTCCGCTATCAACGACGAACCGTTGCACAATCTCGGTGCGAGCTAAAACGCGCGGCTGGACGATAAGGCCGTTTGCGGCGTCGCGGTAAAGCGCCGCCTCCACCATAGCCAAGTTGAAATGCAAACCGCTATACCGCTGTACGAAATCGACGATGTTGGCCGCGCCTTCCTGAATCCCGTCGCCGATAATCAGCAGCAGAAACTCGCCGCGTCGTAAGTGACGCGCCACGTTATCAACGAACTCCGCTTCGTTCAGTTCAGGATATAGCTGGCGCACCAACTCATAAAGCGCGTTGCCGCTTTTTCCGAGCGCAAGCGAAACCTGTCTCTGCAAGTCCTCATAATCCCAAGACGCCAGGTCTTTCGCATAGTCCAGGATTTGACCAATCACCTCACGTCGTGCCTGCGGATTGCGCCACAGTTTGAATTCGGCCAGTGTAAGGCGACCCAAATGGTTGACGTACAGCGCGTCGGCGTAGCCGGCCGGCAGAGCCAGTTCTCTGCAAATCGGGACTGGTGGAGCATAAGTCGGGTCGATGGTAGCAATAGGCAACGCTTCCGGGAAACGAAATAGCAGGTCTTGCAGAGTCTTTTCTTCGACGCCCTCGGATGACGCGCCGGCGCCCAGCGGCACGCGCCGCAAGATTTCTGGCGCAGCGCCGCCATCGGTGTCCACTCGTACCAAATCTCCGTAGGTCGGCGTTGTCATTCTAATTCTTCTCAATGGCCGCGCGGGCTCATTCTGTCGTCGCCAGCAGGTCGATTATGAACGAGCGTATCGCCGGCGTATAGAAAGCCACGTCATCCAAGTCCAACAGGTTCCCATCACTGTTGGCCTGAAATTCCAGGGTGATGAGGTAGCCTCCCATGAGTCCGTGCCCGGGGTCAATCTGCTCATCCAATCCGTCAACGAACGATTCCACATCGTGGTATTCGGAGGACGCGAATTTGTGCCCATGCGCCAGCGCAGCCTGCCGGATCGCTGCCTCCGTAGCCTTCCATAAGAAGGTTGACGCCTCGCCGTGCTGGCCCCGTGACAGGCTCCGGTCGGCACGGTCGAGCAGCGACTGGATGTTTTCGGGTATGACGCTTTTGGCGGTCATAGCCATCTAATCCTCCGGCGCGGCCACCGCGATGACGACAACGCCGGCCCGCGTCGCCCGCTCTCGTTCCGCGTCCGGGATTTCACTGCCCACCGTTACAGCGTTGCACTCGCCGCCGGTTGCCTCTGCCAGCGTCCGAGCGCGGCGGGCGGCGCGATTCACATGGGTGTTGTTCACGGTGACGCCGATTTCAACCACGGCGTAGGTGCGCTGACCCGCCGCGTTCTGGCCGGCGACGATGATGTCAGCGTCCAGCGCGTCCATGTGCTCCCGTCTGGTGATTGCGTCTTTGGCTACAGCGTCGTCCAGCAAAGCGATAAGTGCGTCGTCCGTTTCGCCCCAGTCCCTGTGCAGTACCTGGGACTGGTACAACCCGATGACGTCTCGCAGCAGGGTGCGTATTCCCCTGGCGACCCTGCGTTCGTGCCGTGTTCCGGTGATGTTGCCCAGGCGACTGTTGGTTTCCGTCAGAGCTCTGGAATTTTCCGCCAGAGTTCTGGAATTTTCCGCCAGAGTCCTGGAGGTAGCGTCGGCTTGCTCCACTAACGTATCGGTACGAGCAACCAGGAAAGCCAGTGTCTCTTTGATGCCGGCAATTTCTCCGTTGATGCCGGCGATGTTTTCGTCAGTCCGGGCTTGCGCCGCCGCGTGGACGTCTAGCCTGCTATGGATGGCCAGTAACTCCTGCCTTACGCTGTCGCGGGTTGCGGTGAGCTCGGCAACGATGTTCTCCAGGAGGGGACGCATGGCCTCGCCGGTTTCGGGCAACCACTGATTCAGACGCTCCAGTTGTTCCGAATGGAGCGTGAGCGTTGCTTGCATTGCCGCAATTTCGTCCTGCGGCCCCTGGGCAGTGGCCATGAGTAACCGTCTCGCCTGGGTGGTTTGATGACATAGGGGCGAATAATTATTCGCCCCTACATTTTACCAACCGCTTTGCAGCGGGATCAGCTGCCGTTCTGATCCCACAGCGCTTCCAGCACCGCGCCGGGGTTCATGGGCAGGTTCAGCATCCGCACGCCGGTGGCGTCGTGGATGGCGTTGGCGAGAGCGGCCATGGGCGGGACGATGGGCACTTCGCCGACGCCGCGCACGCCGTAGGGATGCCCGGGGTTAGGCACTTCCACCACCACGGTGTCGATCATCGGCAGATCCAGCGCCGTAGGCATCCGGTAGTCCAGGAAGCTGGAGTTCTGCAGTTGGGCGTCGTCGTTGAAGTAGTACTCTTCGTTCAGCGCCCAGCCGATGCCCTGGACGGCGCCGCCCTGGATCTGCCCTTCCACGTAGGACGGGTGAATGGCGGTGCCGGCGTCCTGGAGGGCGGTGTAACGCAGGATGTCCACCTTGCCGGTTTCCTCGTCCACGGCCACGTCGGCGATGTGCAGAGCGTAGGCTCCGCCGACGCCGGTCGGCGACACGTTGGCCCGCCCAACGATGGGGCCGCCGGTGCCGTTGAGCCGGGACGCCAGTTCCCGGAAGGTGAACCGCAGTTCCGGCTCGGACTTGTGCTGGATCACGCCGGCGTCGTACTCCACGTTTTCGGGGTCGATGTCCCAGATACGGGCGGCGCGGTTGATCATCTGCTGCTTGACGTCCTGGGCAGCCTCGTAGGAAGCCCAGCCGGTCTTGAAGGCCACGCCGCTGCCGCCGGTCATGGAGGTCCAGCCGATGGAGTTGGTGTCGCCCACCGAAGGCGCAACGTCCTCGGCGGCCAGGCCCAGCACCTCGGCCACGTGCATGGCGGCCACGGCGCGGGTGCCGCCGATGTCGGGAGAACCCTCCACCAGGCTCACGGTGCCGTCGGCGAGGACGCTGACGATGGCGCTGGCCGGGCCGGCGCCGTTGAACCAGAAGCCGCCGGCGACGCCGCGACCGACCTTTTTGCCCTCGGCCTCCGGCGAACGGTCGATGGGGGAGTTCCAGTGGTCATGTTCCCGCAACGCCTGCAACGTTTCCAGCCAGCCAATGCTGCCGAACTGCGGCCCGGTGACCCGGCGGTCGCCCTGCTTGGCTCCGTTCAGCGTGCGGAAGTCCAGCTTGTCCATCCCGATCTGTTCACAGATTTCGTCCACCACGGTCTCAACGGCGAAGCACGCCGCCGGCGAACCGGGCGCGCGATAGGCCGCCGTCTTGGGGTGGTTCAACACCACGTCGGCGGCCTCGACCTTCCCGTTGGCGATGTTGTAGCAGGAGAGCGCGCACTGGGCGCCGGGGTTCACTGGCGATCCGGGATACGCGCCGGCTTCGTAGTACAGGGCCACGTCGGCGGCGGTGATCTTGCCGTCGTTAGTGGCGCCCATCTTCACTCGCATGTACCCGCCGGAGGTGGGGCCGGTGCCCTCGAACACCTCGATGCGGGACATCTGGATCTTCACCGGGCGGCCCGTCTTGCGGGACAATACCGCGGCCACCGGCTCCAGATAGACCAGCGTCTTACCGCCGAACCCGCCGCCGATTTCCAGCTGGGTCACCAGCACCTTGGACACCGGGATGCCCAAAATGGTGGAGGTCTGGTCGCGGACGTTGAAGTGTCCCTGGCTGCTGCACCAGAGATGCAGGCTGCCGTCGGCGTTCCACAGGGCGGTGGCCGCGTGGGGTTCAATGTAGCCCTGGTGGACGGCCTTGGTGCGGAATTCCCGCTCGATGACCACGTCGGCGGCGGCGAATCCGGCCTCAATGTCGCCGATCTCGTAGAAATAGCGGTTGGGTACGTTGCCCACCTTGCCGGCGTCATCTGCGCTCAGCAGCCCGCCGGGCCGGATGTTGGGGTCGTTCACGTTGGCCAGGCGCTCGTGAACCAGCGGCGCGTCGTCGCGCATGGCCTCCAGCACGTCGGTTACGGGTTCCAGTACCTCGTAATCCACGTCGATGAGGGCCAGGGCCAACTCGGCCTCGTGAGGACTGTCGGCGGCGACGGCGGCGATGGCGTGACCCTTGTAGAGGGCTTTCTCCGCCGCCAGGCAGTTGTTGCTGAGGAACTTGGGGTTGATCATTGCCCCTTCGCCCAGGTCAAGCAACCGTCCGCCCGACTGGGGCAGGTCGGCCGAGGTCACCACGGCATGGACACCGGGCATGGCCTCGGCCTTGCTGGTGTCGATGCCCCTGATGCGGGCGTGAGCGTGGGGACTGCGCAGGATTTTGGCGTGGAGCATTCCCGGCAGGTGGATGTCGGCCCCGTACTGCGCCCGTCCGGTGACCTTGTCGGTCCCGTCGTGGCGGATGGGGCGGCTGCCGATGACGCTGTAACCGCTGGTAGCGGCGGATTGCTGAGTGGTGGTCATGGGTTCACCTCGCAATATCGAACGGTGGCTAGCGTGTTGGCGCAATATTACCATAGGAACGGGCGGCCAGAGCGGCCTGCCGGTCCTTTCCTATGGTCTTTTGATTTTCGGTGTTGCCATTGCGAGCGCAGCGCGGCAATCTCGTTGCGATTCGAGCGTTTCCGCCGGTCAGACCACTCAATGTCAGGCGTCGCTTTTCCTTGGTTTGAGTTTGATTTTTCGTCCAAAGCACGTTGCCTCATGAAAACCTGCGCTATAATATGCGGCGAAATCGTGTTTATCCTATGTAGTTGAGACGGAGCGACTGGAGGACGGACTGCCCATGAAACCCTTGGATGGCATCAAGGTGCTGGACTTGACGCGCGCCCTGGCCGGCCCATTCTGCGCCACGATGCTGGGCGATTACGGCGCCGACGTGATCAAAATCGAACGGCCCGGCGTGGGCGATGACACCCGCAAATGGGGCCCGCCGTTCATCGGCGAGGAGTCGGCCTACTTCCTGTCGGTCAATCGCAACAAACGCAGCTTGACCCTGAACCTCCGGGACGAGAAGGCCCAGCAGGTCTTCCTGAAGCTCGCCGCCGACGCCGATGTCATCGTGGAGAACTTCACTCCCGACGTCATGACCAACTTCAACCTGGGCTACCAGGACGTGAAAAAGATCAACCCCGCCATCGTCTATTGCTCCATCTCCGGCTTTGGCGCCACGGGCCCCTATCGGGATCGACCCGCCTACGACCAGATCATGCAGGGCGTCAGCGGCCTGATGAGCATTACCGGCGACCTGGGCGGGGATCCGCAGAAGGTCGGCATCGCCGTGACCGACATCGGCGCCGGTATGTGGGCCGCCTTCGCCATTATGTCCGCCCTGTATCACCGATCCGCCGGCGGCGGACCGGAAGTCAAGGGCGAGGGTCAATACATCGACCTCTCCATGCTGGACGCCCAGGTGGCGTGGATGACCTACCAGGCCGGCTACTACTTCGCCACCGGAGAGGCCCCGCAGCGGCTGGGCGCGGCCCACCCCACGCTGGTTCCCTACCAAGCTTTCATGGGCAAGGACGGCAAGTATTTCAACGTTGCCGTGGGTTCCGACCGCCTGTGGGACCGGTTCTGCGAGGGGATCAACCGCATGGACCTGCACGAGCACCCGGACTACTCCAACAACGGCGTGCGCGTGAACAACCGCTCCAAGCTGGTGCCCCTGTTGCAGGAATATTTCCTGGCTCGGGAAGCCGACGACTGGGTTGCCGACCTGCAGGCCGTCAGCGTGCCGGCCGGCCCCATCAACGACCTGGCCGACGTTTTCACCGACCCCCAGGTGCTGCACCGCGATATGCTATTGGAGATGCCGCACCCCACGCTGGGATCCGTCAAGCAGACGGGCCTGCCGATAAAGTTCTCCGAAACCCCGGGCGGGCTGGACAAGCACCCACCTCTGCTGGGCGAACACAACCGCGAAATCCTGACCGGACTGGGATATTCCGACGCGGAAGTCGAACGGATGGAGACTGCCGGCGTCATTTAACGCCGGATCACCAGCAGGGTCGGGAGGAAGCCAAGATGGACCTGGGACTGCAAGATACCGTTGCGCTGGTGGTCGATTCGCATCTGGAGATCGCCACCGCCGCCGCCGCCGCGCTGGGCAAGGAAGGGGCGGTTCTTTCGTTGACCGCGCCCGACAGCTACAATATGCGCCAAGTCGAGCTTTCCCTGGCGCGTATGCACATTCCGCAAGACCGCTTTCGAGCCGTCATTGCCGACCTGGGCAAGGAGCAGGACATTCACCGACTGGTCCGTGAAACCCTGCACCGGCAGGGCCAGGTCGGTGTTCTAATCACCACCATCCAGGAGCACGACGGCCCGCCGGCCAGCGAACTGGAGGACGAACAAATCGAACCCGCCCTGGCGCGGAATTTCATGTCCGCCGTGCATCTGACGCGGGAAGTGCTTCCCCACATGAAGCGGTTCGGCACCGGCCGCATCATCAACCTGGTGCCGTTCTCCGCCATGGAAGTGTCTCCGCAAAACACCCTGTCCTCGCTGAGCCTGGCCCCGGTGTTGGCTTACTTCAAGGGTCTGGCTTCCGAGTTGGCCCCGTACAACATCACGGTGAACAACGTGATCTACGCGGGGGTTCATTCGGAGGAGGCGGAAACGGCCGTCCGAGAGCAGGCTGCCCTGGAACTGGAGAACCCGGAAGACGAGGAAGAGGTCCGGGCTCGCACCCAGGCCAAGCTCCAGCAAATGGCCGCCGCCGCTCCCATGCAACGAATGGGCAAACCCCACGAAATCGGAGATATAGTGTGCATGGTCGCCTCCGCGCGGGCCTCCTACCTGACCGGCGAAAACATACTCGTGGACGGCGGCATCCACCACAATTACGCCTGACCCATCCGGTCCGGCGCTCGCGCACTTCCCACAGGAGGGCGATTCCATGGCCAATACGACAATGTTGCAGGACGCCCGGGAATTTCTACGCCGGGAAAATCTTCCCGCATGGTTGATTTACGACTATCTCGGTTGCAACCCCGTATTAGCGCAGGTCGCCACTCCGTCCGGCCACGTGACCCGGCCCGTTTTCCTGCTGGTGCCGGCCGATGGCTCGCCCCGCCTGCTGACGCATCACGTTGACGCCGGCAAGTTCGCCAACTCCGGCGTGGACACGGTGGTTTACAGCAGTCGCGCGACACTGGAAAGCGCCCTGCGGGATGCCCTGGCGCAATGCGACCGCGTGGCCATGGAATACTCGCCGCGCAACGGGCTGCCCCGGGTGTCCCGCGTGGACGCCGGCACCGTGGAGCTGGTGCGCAGCATGGGGCCGGAGGTGATCTCCTCGGCCGACCTGATGCAATACGCCACGCAGCGCTGGTCGCCGGAACAACTGGCCGGCCACCGTCGCGCCGCCGAAACCCTGGGCCGCATCGTCAACGAAGCCTTTGCCCGCGTCGGCCAGCGCCTCAATCAACCGGGATCCGGCGGGCCCACCGAGTTTGAAATCGCGGAGTTCATCCGCAGCCGGTTCCGGGAGGAGGGCCTCACCACCACCGACGGCCCCATTGTGTCCACCAACGCCCACTGCTCGGATCCTCATTACGAACCCGCCCCGGAGGGCAGCAGCGTCATCGCCCCCGGCGACTGGCTGCTCATCGACCTGTGGGCGCGGGAAGACACGACCGGCAGCGTGTACGCCGACATCACCTGGACCGCCTACGTGGGCGACAACCCGCCGGAACGCCACCGTGAGATCTTTGACATCGTTCTGGGCGCAAGGGATGCTGCGTTGGACTTCCTACAGGACACTCACGCACGCGGCGAGGACATCCAGGGTTGGCAGGCCGACGAGGTGGCCCGGCAGTACATCACCGAGCGCGGCTACGGCGACTACTTCACCCACCGCCTCGGCCATAGCATCTACCACACCGTCCACGGCGAGGGCGTCAACCTGGACAACTTCGAGACCCACGACACCCGCCGGATCATCCCCGGCGTGGGGTTCTCCATCGAGCCGGGCATCTACCTCCCCGAGTTTGGCGTCCGCTCCGAGATCGACGCCTACATGAGTGAGGACGGCCCCTACGCCTCGTCCCCGGTACAGCGGGAGATTGTGCTGATTACTGCCCCGTAATCGTCCCTACGAAGTCCAGCTCCAGGAGGATGGTGTCCTCCACGCTGATCACTATCGCCACACTGGGCTTGTCCATCCCGAAATCGTCGAAGGTGAACTCGACGTTGGCCGACCCGGTTACCGTCCCGTCCCCGGCGAAGTCGGCGGCGGCGTCCCAGGTCACTTCCCGCGTCTGATCGCGCACCGTCAAATCCCCGGTGATGGTGAACTCCGCCGGTCCGCTGGCATCGCTGATGGGCGCGGGCAGCCCGTCAAACGACCTCGGCGCGAACACCACTTCAGGCCACGTATCCGTCTCCAGCGTCCTTCGCCGCACGTAGCCATCCCGCCGGTCGCTGTCGGTGCGCAGCGTGGCCGCCTGCACTGCGATCCGGCTCTCGTCGGCGGCTACATTCCCATCGGCATCGAAAACAACGACACCCGAAACGTCGGTGGTTTCCCCGGTGGCTATCTTGAACCCGGTGCTGGCCAGCACTTCCTCCACCATGTAACGGGCGATGGTGCCCTCCTCGAGGGCGAAAACCGTCCCGCCGCCGCCGCTGCTGACCGGCGCTTCCGTTGGCGGGACCGGGGTGTCGGTGGACGAGGGGGGAGCGGTGGCTTCGGCCGGAGCTTGCGCCCGAGGCGCCGGCTCGTTGGTGGGCGGAGGCGGGGCGGGGGTATTGGTCGCCGGCGGCGCAGACGTGGCGGCGGGCATGGCCGTTGGCTGCGGGGCGGCCGGTTGGGATGCCGCTGGCTCCTCAGCCGGCCCGGCGCAGGCCATGGCGACAACCGCCGCGGCGACGAGAGCAAAAGCGGCAATGGCAAAGACGGCGTGCCGATTAAGTACGTGCATGGGAATCAATCTCCGTAAGTCGGTCGGGGCAGTATATCAGGAGAGCCGCAATGGAATTGTCACATTTCGCACACCAAATCGGAGACGGGTATCGAAATACCCCGCAGGCGTGCCGGGAACCGTCAACACATGGCCGTCTTCTTGACATATTCAAGCCCGGCAGGTAGCATCAATAGCAATTAAAAACTGGATACGCTGCTGGAACCCTTATTCAGACAGGCGGAGGGAACGGCCCTGTGAAGCCTGGCAACCTGTCCTGCTCACCCTGCGGGATGAGGTGCTAAATCCGGCGTCCCGCGAACCGGCGCAACGGCGCGCCAGACCTGCGGTGTGACGAAAGATGAGGGGAGGACTGTGTTGTTGGGCTCTCCCAATATCGGGTGAGCCTTCCTTTTTTGCCCCAACTCGACCCGGAATAGCCGCTCCGCCCGTCCATGGCAGCGTTACACCGTCCGCCCCGACGGACCCCTGAACTGCGGCTTGTTTATGACCGAAATTCGTCCAATCAACTGGACCGGCGCCCGGCTGGAGTTGCTTGATCAGACGCTCCTGCCCCACGAGCACACCACCGTCAGCATCACTGACTATCGTGTTGCCGCCGCCGCCATCACCGATATGCGTGTTCGCGGCGCGCCGGCCATCGGCGTCACCGCTGCTTACGCCGTGGTGCTGGCCGCCGCCGAACTGCAATCCCGGGAGCGGGACCATTTTATCGGCGCGTTGCGCCAGGCCGGTATGCACATCGCCGCGGCCCGTCCCACCGCCGTCAATCTGGGCTGGGCCGTGCGGCGCATGATGCGCGTCGCCGAGGCGGAACCCGACCCCGGCAGCATCCTGCCCCGCCTGGAGGCCGAGGCCCGGCGCATCCAGGAAGAGGATGAGGCCATCAACCGTCGCATCGGCGAGCATGGCCGCCCCCTGATGCCGCCCGACGGCCAGGGCGTGCTGACCCACTGCAACACCGGGGCTTTGGCTACCTCAGCCTTCGGCACCGCCCTGGGCGTTATTCGCGCCGGCTGGGAATCCGGCGGACGGTTCAACGTCTATAACACCGAGACGCGACCCTGGCTGCAGGGTGCGCGGCTAACCTCCTGGGAGTTCCAGCAGCTGGGCATACCGGCCACGCTCATCGCCGACTCCGCCGCCGGCGTTTTGATGCGCCAGGGCGCCGTTTCCTGCGTGATTACCGGCGCCGACCGCGTCGCCGCCAACGGCGACACCGCCAACAAGATTGGCACCTACACGCTGGCCGTGCTGGCCCACGAGAACGGCATACCCTTCTACATCGCCGCGCCCACCAGCACGGTTGACCTGGCCATCGCCCACGGCGATAACATCGCCATCGAGGAACGGCCCCAACACGAGGTGACCGGCTACGGCGGCGCGCCGATCGCGCCCGAAGGGACACCCGCCTACAACCCGGCCTTCGACGTGACGCCCCACCGCTACATCGCCGGCATCGTCACCGAGGCCATGGTGTGCCGACCTCCTTACACCGAGTCGCTGCGACAGGCGGTGGACGCCGTGTGACTCCTCTGCAATGTCGCAAGATATGACGCAAAGGCGCAGAGACGCAAAGACAGGACTGCCCCGTTTATCGACGTGAAAACATGACGATTGATTCTCAAACCCGCCGCCGCATCGCCCGCACCGGCCTCACCGCCTGCGACTCGGAGCGAGCCTGCCCCGGCTACACCCTCTACGCCCCCCTCTCCGGCAACGGCGAGGTATATCTTCTGGACACCAACGGCGAGGTCGCCCACCGGTGGCAGATGCCGTATCCGCCGGGCCTGTACGGCTACCTGCTGCCCAACGGCAACCTGTTCTACGGCGGCAAGGTGCGTGATGACGGCGGTTGGGACATCTTCGAGGCGATGAAGCGTTTCAAGGGCGGCATCATGCTGGAGGCCGACTGGGACGGCAACATCCTCTGGGAACACCGGGACCCGTACCACCACCACGACGCGCGGCGCACCGAATCGGGCGGCTGCCTGTACATGACGGTGGAACGGATGGATGACGCCCAGGCCGCCCGAATCAAGGGCGGACAGCCCGGCACCGATTCCGGCGGGATGTGGGCCGACGTCCTGGTGGAAGTGGACGCCGCCGGCAACCGCGTCTGGGAGTGGCACGCTGCCGAGCACCTGGACGAGAGCGCCCACGTTGTCACCTTCAACGACCTGCGCGACGAGTGGAGCCACGGCAACACCGTCGTCCCGCTGCCTGACAACCGCGTGATGTTCAGCTTCCGCAACATCTCCACCGTCGGCATCATCGACAAAGCCAGCGGCAATATCGTCTGGCAGATCAGCGACAACGTCCTGGCCCAGCAGCACGACCCGTCGCTGCTGGACAACGGTAACGTGCTCATCTACGACAACGGCTCCCACAGCCGCCACAACCCGCTGCCGGCGTCCCGCGTCATCGAGGTGGACCCGTCCACCAACGAAATCGTCTGGGAGTACCGGGACAACCCTCCCTTCAACTTCTTCAGCGCGTACATCTCCGGCGCGCGCCGCCTGCCCAACGGCAACACGCTGATTACCGAGGGCCAGCCCGGGCGCATCTTCCAGGTTACGCCCGAGGGAAACGTCGTCTGGGAATACATCAACCCCCACTTCGCGCCCAACGAGCAGGGCTTTGAGGTCAACAGCGTCTTTCGCTCCAACCACTACCTGCCGGAGCAGGTACCGCGACTGCGCTGAAATGAGATCCCCGGTGTACATCGACCAGTTTGGAACTTCCGCGACGGGCTCCGGCGAGTTTCCATACGGGTGCCGGATGTCCGTGACGCGCATCGTCTGTATGAGCGTCGTCAGTATGGGCCTGTACTGGTTTTACTGGATGTACCGCACCTGGCGGCAATTCCGCGATCTTACCGCCGGCGCGCCCGAACGGGCCGGTCAAACCCACTACCCCATCTCGCATGGCCTGACGCAGCTGCCGCCAATCTACGGCTTCTTCCGGTTCCATGCTCACGTCAGAGAATACAAAGCCCTGGCCGAAGAGAGCGGTGTTGCCAACAGCCTCAACCCGGGGCTTCTCACGATCTTCGTCATCACCGGATGGCTGTGGGGTTTGGCCGGCGTCATTATGGGGGACCCGGAAATACTCGGCGTGGTGGGGATAATCCTGAGCCTGGTTGCCCTTGCGTTATCAATCGCAGTTATGGCGCGCGTCCAATCCAATCTCAACCACTACTGGGCAAAGCTTGGCGGAACGCCGGCGCAGAACGCTCGGTTCGGCAAAGGTGAAATCGTGTGCATCGTCCTTGGCGTCATCTTCTGGCTTGGTACTATCGCCAGGTTTGTCTCGTCCTCATAGATTGCAAGACCGACCGTCCCCTTTTATCCGTCTGATTAAGGAACTCAACTCCTATGCCCAACCATCCCCAAGCGGAAATCGCCATCATCGGCGGCAGCGGCCTCTACGAAATACAAGGCTTTGCCGAAACCGCCGTGGTGGATATTGACACGCCCTACGGCAAACCCAGCGACCTCATCACCGTTGGGGAGCTGCTGGAGGTGCCGGTGGCCTTCCTGCCGCGTCATGGCCGGGGGCACCGCGTGAACCCCACCGAACTCCCCTTCCGGGCCAACATCTATGCCCTGAAAACCCTGGGGGTCAAGCGCGTCGTCTCCGTCAGCGCCGTGGGCAGCCTTCAGGTGGACTACGAACCCCAGCACCTGGTGATACCCGACCAGTTGATTGACCGCACCCGCCGCCGGGACAGCACCTTTTTTGAAGACGGCGTGGTGGCCCATATATCTTTCGCCGATCCCTTCTGCCCCGGCGTGAGCACCATCCTCGCCGACGGTGGCGTTGGTCAGGGCATCCCCACCCACCAGGGCGGGACGCTGGTGGTGATGGAAGGGCCCGCCTTCTCGACCCGCGCCGAGTCGAACATGTACCGCTCCTGGGGCGGCGACATCATCGGGATGACCACCCTGCCCGAGGCCAAGCTGGCCCGCGAGGCCGAGATGTGCTACGCCGTGATGGCCTGGGTCACCGACTACGACTGCTGGCATCCGGAACACGACGACGTGACGGTGGAGATGGTGGTGGAGAACCTGGTGGCCAACGTGGCCAACAGCCGCATCATCCTGCGCCACAGGAACCCTGCGAATGCCAGACCGCCCTCACCAACGCCATCATCACCGACCGCAAGCGAATTTCCGAAGCGGCCTACCGCCGGCTGCACCCCATCGCCGGCTCCCATCTTGACCCGCTGCCGAACGCCTAGGTTCCCGGTTCTACGGGAATCGCGAGAAACGAATCGAGAACGACGCCACCGATGTCGGAAACGACATCAATGCCCCAAGGAGGTAATCAAATGCCACGCCAGAACCCCGGAGAACCCTACTACCGGGTGGATTCCCCGGAAGCCATGCAAATCCTGCAGGCCGACCCGGAAAACACCGTCGTAATCGACGTGCGCCGCGATGACGAATGGGTCACCGGCCACGCCAGCGGCGCGATACACATCAACGTTGACGACCTGGCCGGACGCATGGACGAGGTGCCCGAGGACAAGAAACTGCTCTTCATCTGCGCCGCCGGCGTCCGCAGCGGATTGGCCTGTGAACTGGCCGCCGCCATGGGCTACGACTCGGAGATGCTCTACAACGTTGAGGACGGCACCCCGTCCTGGATCGCCGCCGGCAACCCCACTTCCTACGGCAACGATCCGTAATTTCCCACGACAGGCCGCAGCCCCCGCTCATCCTGAGCCTGTCGAAGGATGGGCAGACGTGCATGGTTCGACAGGCTCACCATGAGCGGTTTCCACAGCTGCCTTGGGAGAGGCCCCACTCCAGCACAATTCAAAAATGAGAGGTACAACGATTTGACTGTTCAGAAAACCAAAGGCGATGTGAAAGACCTTTCCCTGGCCACGGCCGGCGTTGACCGTATCCGCTGGGCTGGGCGAGAGATGCCCGTCGTCAATTCCATCACGGAACGCTTCAGCAGGGAGCAGCCCCTGGCCGGCGTGCGCATGGCTGCCTGCCTGCACGTGACCACGGAAACCGCCAACCTGGCCATCGCGCTGAAGGCCGGCGGCGCCGATCTGGTGATCTGCGCCAGCAACCCCCTGAGCACCCAGGATGAGACCGCCGCCGCGCTGGTGCAGGAGTACGGCATCCCCACCTACGCCATTAAGGGCGAGGACAACGAGACCTACTACCAACACATCAACGCCGCCCTGGACCATGCTCCAATGGTCACCATGGACGACGGCGCGGACCTGGTCGGCGTCCTCCACCGGGAACGCACCGACCTGCTGTCCAACGTCATCGCCGGCACTGAGGAAACCACCACCGGCGTGGTGCGCCTCACCGCCATGGCTGCCGACGGCCAGCTCAAGTATCCCATCATCGCCGTCAACGAGGCCGAGACCAAGCACTTCTTCGATAACCGCTACGGCACCGGTCAGAGCACCCTGGACGGCATCACCCGCGCCACCAACATCCTGTGGGCCGGCCGCCGCGTCGTGGTCGGCGGATACGGCTGGTGTGGTCGCGGCGTGGCCTCCCGCGCCCGCGGCATGGGCGCCCACGTCATCGTCACCGAGGTCAACCCGGTGCGCGCCCTGGAGGCCGTCATGGACGGGTTCCAGGTCATGCCGGGCATAGAAGCCGCCAAGCAGGGCGAGGTGTTCATCACCGTGTCCGGCGGCTGGCACGTAATCGGCAAGGAACACCTCGCAGTAATGTCCGACGGCGCAATCGTCGCCAACAGCGGCCACTTCAACGTCGAAATCGACATCCCCGCGCTGGAGGCCATGTCCGTCAGCCATCGGGAAGTCCGCCCCTTCGTCGAGGAATACCAGACCACCGACGGCCGCCGCCTCTACCTGCTGGGCGAGGGCCGGCTGATCAACCTGGCCGCCGCCGAGGGTCACCCCTCCGCCGTGATGGACATGAGCTTTGCCAACCAGGCCCTCTGCGCCGAATACCTGGTCAAACAGCACCGCCAGCTGGGCAACGGCGTCCACGTGGTGCCTCGGGAAATCGACGCCGAGGTGGGCCGCCTCAAGCTGGAAACCATGGGCATCCATATCGACACCCTGACGGCGGAACAGACCGCCTACAACGAAAGCTGGGAGGAAGGCACCTAACCCTAGCTAACCCGACCACCCGTAGGGGCGGATAATCATTCGCCCCTACACACCCGAACCGGGCAAAATCAGGAGGAAAACCACCAATGCCAATCCAATTCATGACCTCGCCCAAGTACCTGCTCACTTCCGAGTCGGTTACTGAAGGGCACCCCGACAAGGTGTGCGACCAGATTTCCGACGCCGTGCTGGACGCCTGCTTCAGCGTTGACCCCATGAGCCGCGTTGCCTGCGAGACCGTCGCCGGCAAGAACCTCGTCATGGTCACCGGAGAAATCACCACCCAGGCCGACCTGGACTTTGATGCCATCACCCGCCGGACCCTGCTGGAAATCGGCTACACCGACCTGAAGTACGGCATTGACGGACATTCCTGCGGCATCATCGCCAACGCCAGCCAGCAGTCCCCTGACATCAACGCCGGCGTCAGCACCGCCCTGGAGGCTCGCAGCAACGGGGCCGGCCAGGACTCCCGAGAAACCAGCGCCCGCCGCGCCACCGGCGCCGGCGACCAGGGCATGATGGTCGGCTTCGCCTGCAACGAGACCGACGGCCTGATGCCTCTTACCGTGGACCTGTCCCACCGCCTGGTGGAACGTCTCGCCGCCGTCCGCAAGGATGGCACGCTGCCCTACCTGGGCCCCGACGGCAAATCCCAGGTCACGGTTGAATACCGCTATGGCAAGCCCCACCGCGTGGACGCCGTCGTGGTCAGCAGCCAGCACGACGACACCGACGACCGCGATGCCTTCCGGCAGAAGATCTATGACGATATTCGCAAGCACGTTATAGAGCCAATCGTCCCGGCCCACCTGCTGGACGCGGACACCAAGATCTACGTCAACCCCAGCGGATGGTTCGTGGTCGGCGGCCCCCAGGGCGACACCGGCCTCACCGGGCGCAAGATCCTGGTGGACACCTACGGCGGCATCGCCCGTCACGGCGGCGGCGCTTTCTCCGGCAAGGACCCGACCAAGGTTGACCGCTCCGGCGCCTACGCGGCCCGCTACGTGGCCAAGAACCTGGTCGCCGCCGGCTTCGCCGACCGCCTGGAGGTTCTCGTCTCCTACGCCATCGGCGTCGCCGAGCCCACTTCCGTCGCCATCGAGACCTTCGACACCAACCACATACCCAACGAGCGCATCGAGGAACTGGTCCGCGAGAACTTCGACCTGCGCCCCGGCGCAATCATCGAAGACCTCGACCTGCGCCGCCCCATCTATCGCTACACCGCCGCCTATGGTCACTTCGGCCGCAACGACCTGGATCTGCCCTGGGAGCGCACCGACAAGGCCGAGGCACTCAAGCAGGCCGCCGGAGCCTTGGCTGCTGCTGGCAACTAATCGCCCACGACCAGACGCCAGAGTTCATTCTGCTCTCCTGCCGGCATCGGCGGGGGAGCATTTTGTTGATAATTCGCAGAATGACGTAAATCTGTTCACCCGTTTCACGCGATCCGGGGCGGTAAAATGACCTCCGACCTCACAGAAACTGGGAGCGTGAGCGAAGTGCCGGCACAACCCATGGACAAAATCGTTCCTCTGCGCCGTCTCGTGTCCTGGCTCATTGACCGGCTGCTGTTTCTCGTTGCCGGAGCCATCGTCCTCTACGTAATCGGCAAGCTGGGCTCTCCCGGGCCGGAGTTCGTCAGCTTCGACGTTTACCACTTCTTCGCCATACAGATGCCTTTGACCTTGCTCATAACCTACCTGATGTGGTTTGGCGTCATGGCAAAGTTCGGGCCGCCGGGCCGCCGTTTGACGGGAACCGACGTACGCCGACGACGCGGCGGGGACGCCGGCTGGCGCAGGAAAGTAACGCGGGCCGCCGCCAAATTCCTGCTGCATCATACCCTCATCGGCTTCGTGATCGATGCCCTGTTCATCCTGCGGGACCGCGCGGAACGCCGCTCCATCCCCGACCGCATCGCCGGCACCGTCATCGCCCGCCGCCGCTGGAGCTGAAGGCCAATGCCGCCGGCGCAGCGCCAATCAGGGGCGCCGGATGATAGTCACACCCAACTGCGTGGCGATGGCGGCGACTGTTTCCGGCCAGACGTTGCGGGTTATCAGAAATGCCCCGGTGGGAATGCCCGTTATCCGGGTGATGGCGGCAGCGCGCTCGGCGGCGTTTTTCAAGTCGTCCTCGTTGAAAGTTACCGATACCTCAATAGCGGCGAGGCGATGGGGAGCCGTGCCTTCCCTTTGTTCCCGGGCGATGATGTCAACGTTGCGGCCACCCTCGTATTCTTCCCTGGTAATTAGCCCGTTGCGGCGCGCCTGTATCAACTGACGGTTGATCGAAGTCCGGTCAGCCAACACGGCAAAGTCAAAGTAGTCCATCATCGCGGCGTCAATCTGCTCAGCGCAGCGCCTTGCGTAAGATTCATTGACGAGCTCGCCTAGCTGGCATATGAGGGCGGTGAGAGCGCGTGTGTTATCGTCGAGACGCTCGCATAGACCGGGTAACTTCGTCAAGGGGTCTCATACATACTCCCGATTAGCGCATATGAAATTACAACTCCGCCACTCCGGCGCAGGGCGGGTTCCAAAGGCAACATCGTGCGCAAATTAGGTATGAATCTGACGATTTAGGGCGCTGGATTCCCGCTTTCGCCGGAATGACGGTGACGGTTCAACTCATATGCGATTGCCCCGGACTCTGCCCACTTCGCCAGTGTAACACTCGCGGCACAGCCGCCATGCTAGAATTGACTTATGGACACCCCAATCAAGTTCGGCACCGATGGTTGGCGCGGCATCATCGCCGACGATTTCACCTTCGGCAACGTGGCCCGCTGCTCCCAGGGGTTGGCGGATTACCTTCGCGCCGAGGGTTCGGCGGGCAACGGGCTGGTGGTGGGATACGACACCCGGTTTGCCTCTCGTGAATTTGCCGAAACGGTGGCCTCAGTCATCGCCGGCAACGGCATCGCGGTGCATCTCTGCGTGGAGCCGGCTCCCACCCCCGTCGTCAGCCATGAGGTCGTGCAACTGGGCGCGGCCGGCGGGGTGGTCGTCACGTCCAGCCACAATCCCGCCGCTTGGAGCGGTTTCAAGTTCAAATCGGCCCAGGGCGGCAGCGCCAGCCAGGCGGTTACCGACCTGCTGGAACTCTGCATCGACTCCGCCGGATCTCCCAAAACGCTGCCGCTGGAGGCGGGACGCGACGCCGGTTTGGTCCACGACATTGACCCGGCGCCGGCCTACCGGGAATCGATTGCCCGACTAGTCAACCTGGACGTCATACGCGCCGCCGGGCTGACGGTAATGGTGGATGCCATGCACGGCGCCGGCGCTGGATATATTCCCGGGCTCTTGAAGGGCGGGACCACCTCCATCACCGAGTTGCGGTCCGAAGTCAACCCAGCCTTCCCCGGCATGGCCCAGCCCGAACCCATTGCCCACAACCTTGCCGAGCTTTGCCGCCGCGTTCCCGCCGAGGGAGCGTCGGCCGGACTCGCCCTGGACGGCGACGCCGACCGCATCGGCCTGGTGGATGAGACCGGGCGCTTCGTCAGCACTCTTGAGGTGTTTTCCCTGCTGGCTCTCTACCTCCTGGAGCGGGGCGATCGGGGCGCGTTGGTCAAGGGGGTAACCGCGTCGGTTATGCTCAACAAGCTGGCCCAGCGATACAGCGTGGACATCGCCGAGATGCCGGTGGGCTTCAAGAACATCGGCCCGCGTTTCGTGGCTGATGACGCATTGCTGGGCGGCGAGGAAAGCGGCGGCTACGCCTTTCGCGGGCACATCCCCGAGCGCGATGGCATCCTCAGCGGCCTGTACCTGCTGGAGTACATGGCCGTGGCGGGACTGACCGCCTCAGGTATGGTGCGACGGCTGTTTGACTTGGTGGGCGAACATCGTTACCAACGCCGGGACGTGGCATTCGACCCGGCGCAACGGTCCGCCATCATGGAGCGGCTGGTCGAGTCGCCGTTGTCGGAACTTGCCGGGATGCCCGTACGCGGTATGGATGAAATCGACGGCCGGCGCTGGATGCTGGACGCCGGCTGGGTAGCGGCACGCTTCTCCGGCACAGAGCCCCTGCTGCGTATCTACTGCGAGGCCGACACCGAGGCCAATGTAACCGGCCTGCTGGACGCCATGCAGGCCCATCTGGGAGTCGCAAACTGAACCAAAGACCGCGACGCAACGTATAACTTTATGGAGGCTTCGCCATGGAACCTGCCAGCCCGGTGCGCCGGTTGTTCGCAAATCTGCTCGACGCGATACTGTTTTTCCTGACCCTCATCATTGGATACATCATCTGGTGGTTGATCGTCTTGGCTCGTGGCCAAACTCCGGGCAAACAATTGCTGGGCATACGCGCCATCAAGCGCGACGGAGCGCCCTCCGGTTGGGGCAACACCTTCGTCCGCGAAATCGTCAAGGCCGTGGCGCACAGCTTCGTCATCGGCTACTTCGCCGACGCCATCCTGCTTTTGATGGACGATGACGAACACCGCTCCATATCCGACCGGGTGGCTAACACGGTGGTGGTTCGCAACCAACCCGCCATGATGTAGCTTGGCTGCACTTACGGAGACGCGGACATGGTTACCGATACTCAACAACAGCAGATCACCGACTTCTGCCGCAAGCACCACATCATCAAGTTCTGGCTGGTGGACGAGGCTTTCGACGCACCGCTCCCCGACCAGTTGGAAACGGGGAACACGCCCACGGCGATCGTAGCTTTCCAACAAGGGAAGACTCCGGATTTCTTTACTTTCCTTGATATGGAGGAAGAGCTGAAGGAGAGTACCGGCCCGGGAACCACTCTTTATACCGAGGTTGGGTTTAACCAGCGGGAAATGAGTTTGGCTCGCGAACTGGCCGTGTTTCACTATGCCGCTCCTCAGTGAAAACTTGGGCTATATGCTGGCCGCCGCTGTAGATGCCATTAGCGCCCTCGGAGGATACAGTCTGTACGAATTGCAGCAGAACCGGGAAAAACAGGCTGCTCTCTGTTATCTGGTTATTGTTGCCGGAGAATCCGCCAATCGTGTCAGGGAAAGTGGACAGCACGAACAATACCCACAAATTCAATGGCACAGCCTGGCCGGGATGCGCAATCGTCTGGCCCACCAGCATCATCGTGTTGACTTCGATATTGTAATGCAGACCGTGACTGTGAATTTCCCCCAACTCATCGCCTCTATCGAGGCCATTTTGGATGATTTGCCATGACTACCCCAGCAGAATCTCCAGCCTCCGGTGTTTCCCTACTGGACCGGCTGCCGGTTAGCCGCAGTATCCTGATCGCGACGGCCATCGCGGCGGTAGCCTACGCCATCGCCGTCGTCGGCGCGCTCCTGCTCCGCAGCAGCGAGGGCATCGACGGCGTCAACCGTTTCGTTGAGCTATTGTCCGGGTCTTCGGGCACCGGCATCTCCAACGTGGGCATCAAGCTCGGTTTCGCCTATGCGGTGGGAGCGGCCTCTGCGGTCAATCCCTGCGGCTTCGCCATGCTGCCCGCCTACCTGGGCCTGTACGTCAGCGGCGGCAATCGGGAGCAGGACAGCCGGAAACCGGTCCTGTTAATCGCTCGGGCGCTCATGGTCGGCCTGTCCGTTTCGGTCGGGTTCGTGATCCTCTTCGGGTTGGTGGGACTGATCCTGGGGTTCGGTTCTCAGGCCATCGTGGTGGCGGCGCTACCCTACGTGGGCCTGGCGATAGGCGTGCTGCTCATCGGGGCCGGCGCATTCATGGCCGGCGGCGGCAAGATCTACACCAGCCTGGCCCAGCGGGCGGCGTCCCGCATCGGCGACCCGGGGCAGATGAACCTGCCCGGTTACGTGCTGTTTGGCGTGAGCTATGGCCTGGCGTCGCTGAGTTGCACGCTGCCGCTGTTCCTGGCCGTCCTGGGGGTTGGCGCCGGTTTGTCGTCCGGTTGGCTGGAAACCTTGGGCCAGTTTGTGCTCTACGCCGCCGGCATGGGCAGCGTAATACTGGCGTTGACCTTGGGGATGGCCGTGGCCCGTTCGGTAATGGTGCGGTGGCTGCGGGCCGTTCTGCCCTACGTGGGCATTGTGGGCGCCTGGCTCATGGTGGTGGCCGGCGTGTACATCATGTTCTACTGGCTGACCATAGGCCGGGATCTGTTCTGATCCCGCCCTTTCCTCGCGGCCGGCAGCGCCCGGCGTCCTTCGCTGAGTCCGTTATGATGGGATGGTAAAGACAGTACGCCCGTCGGCATCGTGGGTGTGATTCGCCAGCCCGACCAGTATCTTGTTGGTTTGCTGGACATCGGCCCTCAGCTCACTGATGGCGGCGGTGAGGGCGTCAAACCTGGCGTCGTATTTGGTTTCCAGGGCGTCAAACCTGGTTTCCAGGGCGTCAAACCTGGCGTCGTATTTGGTTTCCAGGGCGTCAAACCTGATTTCCAGGGCGTCAAACCTGGCATCGTATTTGGTTACCAAGTCGTCGACTTTGCCGCTCAACTCGGTGATGCTGGCGTCCTGAGTGTTGACCTGGTTAACCAACTTACCCAGTTGGAAAGCGCCCCTGAGCAACGCCGCGATCACGGTGACGCCGAGGCTGATTCCGGCTATGATGGCTATGATGACCGGTGGACTCACCGTCGGCCTCCAACTAATAATGCCGGCGCGAGTTCAGCGCTTGGTGTACTGCGGGGCGCGTCGGGCTCGCTTCAGTCCGTACTTCTTGCTTTCCTTGACCCGGGCGTCGCGGGTGATAAAGCCGGCCCGGCGCAGGTTCGCCTTGAGGTTGGGATCGAAGAGCACCAGCGCCCGCGATATACCGTGTCGGATTGCCTCAGCCTGGGCGTTGACGCCTCCGCCGGACACCTGGGCCTGCACGCGGAAGCGACCCACCGTGCCGGAGGTCGAGAAAGGTTCGCGCACGGTGGACTGCCAGGGCAGCCAGTTGAAGTATTCTTCCATGGGCTTGTCGTTGACGATGATGGCCGTGCCGTCGTCGGGATAGAGGCGCACCTTGGCGATAGCCCGCTTGCGCCGGCCCGTTCCGTAGAAGTACTGCTGCTGCTGAGGTTCTGTTTGCGTCACCATATTGAATACCTGCTTGCCGGTGGGTGGTTAATGGCCGGGAGAATCGCTGGGCCTACTCTTCGCTGCCGACCTGCGCTTCGTGGGGATGCTGGTCGCCGGCGTACACGCGCAGCCGCCGCAGCATTTGTCGGCCCTGCCGGTTGGACGGGAGCATTCCCTTGACCGCCAGCTGCACGACCCGGTCCGGACGCTGCTCCATCATGTCGCGCATCAGGAAGGACTTCAGGTTGCCCACGTATCCGCTGTGCCGGTAGTACATCTTCTGCATCAGCTTGCGCCCGGTGATGCGCACCTTGTCGGCATTGATGACCACCACGTGGCAGCCGGTGATGACGTGAGGCGTGTAGGTGGGCTGGTCCTTGCCCTGGAGGGCGACGGCGACCTGTCGGGCCAGCCGGCCCAGACTGATGCCGGTAGCGTCGATGACGCGCCAGCGGTCCGGCACGTCGCCGGCTTTGGCGAAATAAGTGCTGGTTCGTTTCATGTCAGTTGGCAACCTTTAGCAAGTGGTCGTGTTCAGGGTAGTGTACTGACTGCAGGCACAGTCCTTTGGCCGGGAGTGTGGGAATTTGGTGTTGTCGTTGCGTGCGTCCGGCCAGGGTTTCCGACATAGCGTGAACGGGAAGTCTGCCTTTGCCTATTTCCACCAGTACCGCATTGGCTCGCCTGATTTGATGACGCAGGAACCCTGTGGCGGCACAGTCGATGATGATGACATCCTCATTTGCGGGGTCGCGGCTTACGTTCCAGTTGAACACCTGCCGCACTGCGCTTTGATCCTCCGGGTGCCCGGTGGCAATTTGCCGGAAATCCCTGATGCCCAGCAGGCTCGCGGCGGCCTGTCGCATCGCGGCGAGGTCCAGCGTAACTCTCTCCTGATGGTGAGTGCGCCGCAACAGCGGAGACGGAACCGCCCGGTTGAGGATACTATACCGGTAACGGCGTTTCCTCGCGCTGCGACGGGCATTGAAATCGGGTGGCATATCGCTGGCGGCCGTAACTCTGATCGCGTCGGGCAGATAGTGGTTCATCGCGGCGATGATCACGTCCGTCCGGTGTGCGCTGCAAGTCGCCAGATCCACCACCTGCCCCAGGGCGTGCGCTCCGGAGTCGGTGCGACTGGCTCCCCTGACCCTGACGATCTCGCCGGTGAGTTTGGCGAAGGCTTGTTCCAGCTCTCCCTGTATGGTGGCTGCGCCGGCTTGCCACTGGAAGCCGGCGTATTCGGTGCCTTCGTATGCCACCACCAGGGCGATGCGACGTCCCTTCATTTCGGCAGTGCGCTGGGATGTCATGTGGTAATTCGGGCGATGGCAATTCCTCGCTGGATGGGATTCGTGAGGACAGATCAGACCAGCTCGATGACGGCCATGGAGGCGCCGTCGCCCTGGCGCGGCCCCAACTTAACAATGCGGGTGTATCCGCCGGGGCGTTCCGCATAGCGGGGGCCGAGTTCGTCAAAGATCTTGGCGACGACCGCCTTGTTGGGCAACTTGCTCAGGGCAGTGCGGCGGTTGTGGAGCGAACCCTTCTTGCCGTGGGTGATGAGCTTCTCGGTCATCACGCGGGTCTCCTTGGCCTTGGCCAGGGTGGTGGTAATGCGCTCGTGTGTGATCAAGTCCGCCGTCAAGCCACGGAGGAGAGCTTTGCGCTGATCCTTATACCGGCTGAGTTTGCGGCCGGTGACGCGGTGGGAGGGCATTGCTAGTCTCCGTCTTCATCGTAATCGAGGTCGTAATCATCGTCCGGTTCTGGGTCGAAGACCAGATTGCCACCGGACTGGCTGAGATAGTCATCCGCGAAATCCGCTTCCGCTGAGCGCGATGAGGCGACGCCCAGCTCGGCCAGCTTGCCCTGGAGTTCTTCCAGCGATTTCTGCCCGAAGTTGCGGATGTTCAAAAGGTCGTCAGCGCTCAAGTCAATGACCTGTCCGACCCGGTCCAGCTTGGCGCGCTTCAGGCAGTTGAGCGTGCGCGAAGAGAGGTCCAGACGCTCGATGGGCATGAGGTACACTTCCGAAGCCACGGTAATATTGCTCGTGTCCAAAGGAGCATCGGTCGGACGGCTCAACTGGTTGAACATGAAGAAGTGCTGCACCAGGTTGTCCGAGGCCTCCTGGATAGCCGACAGCGGCGTCACTGCTCCATCGGTCCACACCTGCAGGATCAGGCGTTCCCAGTCGGTCTGCTGGCCCACCATCATCCGCTCCACCGAGTATTCCACCTTGCGGACCGGGTTGTAGATGGCGTCAACGGGCAGCACGCCAACGGGCAGGCCGGCCATGTTGTCGCCCTGGGCTACCTGCTGGTAACCCTTGCCCGACTCGACGTTGAACTCGATTGACAGGTTCACATTCGGATTGTCTAGGGTAGCCAGGTGCAGCTCCGGGTTGACGATCTGGTAGTCGCTGGCAGTGGAAATATCGCCGGCGCAGACGCGGCCCTCGCCGCTCACGTCCAGACGCATCTTGCCGGTGCGCTTGGTCAATGCGTGGATACGGATACGCTTGACGCTCAGGAGGAGGTCCATAACCTCTTCCTTGACGCCGGGGATCACGGTGTATTCGTGGGGGACCCCGTCGATTTTGACCCAAGTCACCGCAGTACCCTGGATGGAGCTGAGTAGCAGTCGCCGCAGCGGGTTCCCCACCGTGGTGGCGAATCCCCGTTCCAACGGCTCCAGGGCCACGCGGGCATACGTATCGCTGTTCTCGATCACCCGGATGGCGGGTGAAGGTATTTCCGGTTCCGGTTCCCGCAGAGGCGGGAGTATCTGAGGATCTAACATTCCGCTGCTTACCTTGAGTAGTACTCGACGATCAGGCGGGAGTTGATAGTATCGGGCAGTTCATTGTCGGCCGGCATGGAGATCACCTGACCCGCCATTTGAGTCAGGTCCAGGGTAATCCAGCTGGGTAGTGTCCGTTTGGGTAAGCCGTCGGTTCGGTCGGCGAAGAATTCGCGCCGCCTGGAGGTTTCGGTCCACGCGATGGTTTGCCCGGGCTTGACCAGGAAAGACGGGATATCCGTCTTGCGCCCGTTGACGGTGAAGTGGCCGTGTTGGACCATCTGGCGGGCCTGCTTGCGCGAGTCGGCAAACCCCAGCAGAAATATGACGTTGTCCAGCCGCCGCTCCAGCGTGCGGAGCAGGTTGTTGCCGGAGATGCCCGGGGCGTTGAAGGCGTCGTTCATGTACTTGCGGAACTGGCCTTCCATGATGCCGTACATCTGGCGGGCCTTCTGCTTTTCCCGCAGGTGCACCCCGTAATCCGAGACGCGACGCCGGCGGTTGCCTCCGCCTCCCGGCGGAACGTGGCGGCGCTCAATCGCGCAGCGCGGCGAGAAGCAGCGGTCGCCTTTCAGGAAGAGTTTCTCCCCGGCGCGGCGGCACAGGCGGCAAGAAGGTCCGGTATATCTGCCCATGTTTTCCTGTCCGTTGGTGGTGTGAAGGGTCGGGGTCTTTGCAAAGCCCTTTACATCCGCTCATGGTGAGCTTGTCGAACCATAGTCCTTCGACAGGCTCAGGACGAGCGGGGCAAGGTTATTCCATGACTTTGACAAGGCTCCGGTGAAGGTTAGCGTGGATTACACCCGTCGCCGTTTCGGCGGGCGAACGCCGTTGTGGGGTATGGGAGTAACGTCCCTGATGCTGTTGACGTTGAGGCCGGCGCCCTGGAGCGCACGGATGGCGGGTTCGCGGCCTGAGCCGGGGCCCTTGATGTACACGTCAATGTTCCGCATACCCATGTCCACGCCCCGTCGGGCGACCTGTTCGGCGGCCCGTTGCGCGGCGAAGGCGGTGCCCTTGCGGGAGCCACGGAAGCCGGCGGTGCCGGAACTGCCGGAAGCCACCACGTTGCCGTCCGGGTCAGTCAGGCTGACCAGGGTGTTGTTAAAGGTGGAGTAGATGTAGGCGCGGCCCTGTGGTATGGACCGGCGCTCACGGCGACGGGCACGTGGTCGGGGCATGGGAATTCCTCTCAGTCATTCCTGCCAAAGCAGGATTCCAGAATATTTTTCGACATTCCCGCGCTTGTTTCTCCGTCATTCTCGCGAAAGCGGGAATCCAAGGCGGATTACTTCTTCCCACCGGTGCGGCGGCCGCGGCCGGCAACGGTGCGCCGGGCGCCCTTGCGGGAGCGGGCGTTGGTCCGGGTGCGCTGGCCGTGCACGGGCAGGTTGCGGCGGTGTCGGAGGCCGCGATAGCTGCCGATGTCGATCAGCCGGCGGATGTTCTCGTTGTTCTCCCGCCGCAGGTCTCCCTCGGTAATGTAATCCTGGTCAACGACGACGCGGATGCGGTCAACTTCCGTCTCCGAAAGCTCGTTCATCCGTGGCGGCATATCCATGTCCA
>JAGWBI010000018.1:47110-70354 GCA_021295965.1 Dehalococcoidia bacterium
GGACCAATGCCGTAGATGCTGCGCAGGGCGATGTGCGCTCGCTTGCGGTCGGGTACGTCAACTCCGGCGATACGAACCATGGTGTTTGCTCCTGTGCTGTGCTGGCCTTCTTCGTATGAGCCGGCCCGGTGAGGTCGGCAGAAAAGGGGAAACAGGCCCAAAGGGTTGGGTTAGCCAGGCTAACCCTGGCGCTGGGCGTGCTTGCTGTTGACGCAGATGATGCGGACCACGCCCTTGCGCCGGATGACCCGGCAACGATCGCAGCGCGGTTTCACGGATGCGGACACTTTCATCGGGATTCTCCGTAGCCTTCGCTACTTGAAGCGATAGGTGATGCGGCCACGACTCAGGTCGTAGGGGGACAACTCGACCAGGACGCGGTCGCCGGGCAGCACCCGGATGAAGTGCATCCGGATCTTGCCCGAAATATGGGCCAGCACCTGGTGATCGTTGGGCAGTTCCACCCGGAACATGCCGTTGGGGAGAGCTTCAGTTACCTGAGCCTCAACCTCTATCGCTTCTTTTTTAGCCATAAATCAGCCTGCTTTAGGCGTGCCTCCCCCGGCGGCCAGCGCCGATGGGCACGTACCTCGTCAGTCGTGTACGGTAAGAATTTTCGGACCATCTTTGGTGATGGCCAGGGTGTGCTCGAAGTGGGCGGAAAGAGCGCCGTCAGCGGTCACCACCGTCCAGTCGTCGCCCAGGATTTGGGTGGCCTCGGTGCCCAGGTTCAGCATCGGCTCGATGCAGATGCACATTCCCGGCCGGAGCAGGACACCCTTGCCCGGTTCGCCGTAGTTGGGAACCTGGGGGTCTTCGTGCAGGTACCGGCCCACGCCGTGACCCACAAACTGGCGTACCACACCGTATCCCCGAGCGATGGCGTAACTTTCCACCGCCGCGCCGATATCCCCGATGCGGTTGCCCGGCTGGGCGGCCGCGATGCCTTCATACAGGCTCGCGTTGGTGTCGTCCATCAGCTGCTGGGCGTCTTCGCTGACCTTGCCCACCGCTACCGAGATGGCGGCGTCGCCGATGAAACCGTCGATGGTCGCGCCCACATCCATCTTGATGATGTCGCCTTCCTGGAGGACTCGCTTGCCGGGGATGCCGTGAACGATCTCCTCGTTCACCGACGCGCAGATGGCCGCCGGGAACCCCTGGTAGCCGAGGAAGGTGGGCACCGCGCCCATGCTGCGGATGTTCTTGTCCGCGATGCGGTTGAGATCGCCGGTCGTCATGCCGGGCTCAACCGACTTCTTGAGGAGGGTAAGCGTAGCGCCGACGATGGCGCCGGCCTTTTCCATAGCCTCCATCTCACGACGGGACTTGATCGTTACGCCCCCGGTATATGATGAGGGGGAGTTGGAGGCTGTTTTTCGCTTGGGAGTGTTTTCCACCATTGCTATTTTACCTCACTTCCCTCCGTATTGCCACTTTCCTATTCTGGTCATTCCCGCTTTCGCGGGATTCCAGTACTCGAATCCTTGGATAGTGTTTCCGATTCTTTCGCCTTGCCAATGATGGACGCCGGGCTTCGCTGGGTTGACAAAATGCAACTTCGAGCGCGTGTCCATCAGGCAGTCGTCAGGTTCTGGCATTGGCAGCGGGGCCTTGCCTCACTCGCCGGCTATCTCCAGAGACTGCAACACCGAAGCGTTGACGGCTTCCACGGAGCCTTCCCCGGCAACGTCGGCCAACAGGCCCCGTTCCCGGTAGAAGTCCAGCACCGGAGCCGTCTCCTGGTGATACACGGTGAGGCGGTTTGCCACCGCTTCCGGCGTGTCGTCGTCCCGCTGGTAGATGTCGCCTCCGTCGGGGCAGTCCTCGCACCGTTCCGGCGGCGCGCCAGTGGCGGCGTCGCGGGTAAAGGGCCGCTGACAGGCCCGGCAGATGTAGCGATTGCTGAGCCGGCGGATCAGCTCGTCGTCGGCCACCTGGATGTGGATTACCCGGTCGATACCCTGGCCCCTTTCACCCAACGCCGACTCCAGGGCCTGCGCCTGGTTGGTGTTGCGGGGGAAACCGTCCAGCATGAACCCTTCGCCGCCGCCAATCTGCCCGATCCGGTCAATCACCATGCCAATGGTCACTTCATCGGGAACCAACGCGCCCCGGTTCATGTAGTCTCGCGCCATCTCTCCCAGCTCGGTGCCGTTGGACAGGTGGTGCCGGAACAGGTCGCCCGAGGCGACGTGTTCAATGCCCAATCGATCCCGGAGCAACTGGGCCTGCGTTCCCTTGCCGGCCCCCGGCGGGCCGAAAAGCACCAGTTTGAGGCCACCGGATTTTTGACCGGATACCGTGGTCATCGTAAGAATCCCTCGTAGTTGCGCATCATCAGTTGCGCTTCCAGTTGCCGCAGGGTATCCAGACCCACGCCCACCATGATGAGCAGGCTGGTGCTGCTGAGGGCGATGGCCTCCACGTTGGTGACCAGTGACGCCAGGTACGGCACGATGGAGATGAACCCCAGGAACAGGGCGCCGCCCATGGTGAGGCGAATGATGACCCGGTTCAGGTACTCCTGGGTGGGCCGCCCCGGCCGGATGCCCAGCACGAAACCGCCGTTGCGTTGCAGGTTTTCCGCGATGTTCTGCTGCTGGAACACCACCAGCGTGTAGAAGAAGGTGAACGCCACCACCAGGAAGAAGGCCAGTATCCAGTAGATGGGGCCGCTGGGGCTGAGGGCCACCTGCATATTGCCGGCCAGGTTGCCGACGAAACCGCCGGTGGCGCTGAGATACTGCGCCACCGTGCCGGGCAGGATCACGATGGAAAAGGCGAAGATCAGGGGGATCATCCCTGCGGAGTTGATGCGCAGCGGTATGTAGGTGGAGCCAGATTGCCGGTACATCTGCCCGCCGCGGAAGATGCTGCGCCCGTACTGCACCGGAATGCGCCGGTGGGCCTCGTTGAACACCACGATCATGGCGATGATGAGCAGCCCGATCAGCGCGAAAAAGAACACTCCGATGATGTTGTCCCGGTCCAGGAAGCCGGTGGCCAGCAGGCCTGGGAAGCCGACTACGATACCGGCGAAGATGATCAGCGAGATGCCGTTGCCGATGCCCCGCTCAGTAATCAGCTCGCCCAGCCACACCAGGAACATGGTTCCGGCGGTCAGCGAGAAGATCATCGCCATGGTCGGCAGCAGCGCGTCTCCGGTGAAGCCCACGTTGGTTAGCACGTTGGCCTGTTGCAACAGCACCAGTTGGGCGAAGGCTTGCGCGATGGCGATGGGTACCGTACCCCAGTGGGTGATGCGGTTCATCTTGATGCGTCCGGCTTCACCCTCGCGCGAGAGGTTCTGCAATTGGGGTATCACCGGCGTCAGCAGCTGCATGATGATGGACGCGGTGATGTAGGGAAACACCCCCAGGGCCACGATGCTCATGCGGCTCAGAGCGCCGCCGGAGAAGAGGTCCAGGAAGCCCAGCAACTGGTTGTTTTGGAACAGCTGCTCCAGGTTGGCCACGTCCAGTCCCGGTATCGGAATGTGGGCCACCAGCCGATAGAGGGCCAGCATCCCCAGGGTGAACAGGATCTTGGCCCGCAGGTCGGGCAGGCTGAAGGCGTCGATGGCCGCCTGCAACAGACGGGGCCATCGACCGCCTCCCTGTACCTCTGACTGAATCATGGTTCGTCGGGCCTCGATTCCATCGACCGTATGAGACGGCTACAGCTCTTCCACCGAGCCGCCGGCTGCTTCGATCTTGGCGCGGGCGGAGGCGGTGAACTTGTGCGCCGCAACGGTCAGCGGACGGTCCAGGTCGCCGTCGCCCACCACCTTCACGGGCCGGCTCGTGCGCCGGATGATCCCCAGGCGGTGCAGCATTTCCGGAGTAACCCGGGTGTTGGCCTCAAAGCGTTCCTGGAGCGTTTCCAGGTCCACCAGCGCGTAGTAGGTCTTGTAGCGGTTGTTGAAACCGCGCTTCATGGGAAGACCCTTGATCAACGGCATCTGGCCGCCTTCAAACCCGGGGCGCAACCCCGGACCGGAGCGGGACTTCTGGCCCTTCAGGCCGCGCCCGGCGTAGCTGCCGCCCCCGGCGGCATCGCCACGGCCCACACGCTTTCGCGCTCGTCGCGCGCCCTTGGGCGGGGATACTTCGTGCTCCATCATGGTTGTCTGTGTCTCCGTGTATTCCGTACCGCCGAGGATGCCGGATAGTATTCGCGTCATCCATCGGCCTGAAATGACAATCTTCGTGCCGAGCCAGTCGTTACTCGACGGGTTCCACCACGACCAAATGCCGCACCTTGTTGACCATCCCCATTATCGTGGGGCTGTCCTCGTGGACGACCGAGTGGTTCAGCCGTTTGAGACCCAAAGATTCAACGATGCGCCGCTGTTTGGACGGACGCCCGATGCAGCTTTTCTTCCAGGTAATTTTGATCTGCGCCATTGTGGTTCTTTCCTGCGATCGGCTATTTAGAGCGTGTTGACAGATACCGTCATTCCCGCGAAAGCGGGAATCCAGTCCGCCGAAGGCGGATAAAACCCGGCCAACGTTCCTGGGGCGGAGACTTGTCTGGGTTCCTGCGAAAGCAGGAACGACGGTGTCATTTCCAATTTATCAACAGACCTTGGAGCGTGGATTGGTGGCCATCCCCTGGGTTCACGCCGTCTCTGCGGGGGCGTCGGTCGCGGCTTCGGCCGGCGCGTCGTCATCGGCGGTCGCTTCAGCAGCGGCTACGGGCTCCGCTTCCGCCGCCGCGCTGTCGGTCTCAACAGCGGGAGGAGCATCCTCAGCCACCGGGGCGGCCGGTTCCGCTGCGGGTTCAGCAACGGGTGCGGGTTCCGGCGCGGCTTCAGGTGCAACGGTTTCGGCCGGCGGCGCAGCGGCGTCTGCTGCGGGGGCCGTTGCCGACGCTCCGTTTGCGCCCGGCGGCGTCAGGCCCAGGCGAGCGGCCCGCTCCGTTTCCGGATCACGGAGCTGGCCCAGGGCTTCTAACGTGGCCTGGACGATGTTGATGGGGTTGCGGGAACCCAGGGACTTCCCTACCACGTCCTGCACGCCGCCCAATTCCAGCATGGCCCGCATTGCGCCCGCGGCGATCACGCCGGTGCCCAGCGGGGCCGGCTTGATGATAACGATGGACGCGCCTTTGCGCACCGAGATTTCATGGGGAATGGTGCTGCCCTTGATGGGAATCTGGATGGTGCTGCGCCGGGCCACGGCGGTTCCCTTGCGAACCGCGTCGGGGATCGCCAGCGCCTTCCCCATGCCGGCGCCCACGCGCCCCTGCCCGTCGCCCACGACGACCAGGGCGTTGAATCGCAACCGGCGGCCACCTTTGACGACCTTAGCAATGCGGCGGGTGTGGACCACCCGCTCGTTCATGCCGCCGCTGTCGTCTTCGCGTTGGCGCTGGTCCCGGTCACGGCCTCGACCGCCGCGGCCTCCGCGACGATCAGCTCCGCCGCCTTCGCCGCCACCTCGGTTGCCTGGGCCACCGCGATTAGCGGGGCCACCGCGATTGGCGGGGCCACTTCTGGTTCCTCTACTACGGGATGCGGGAGATACCATCAGAAAACAAGCCCTCCTTCGCGGGCGGCGTCGGCCAGGGCCTTGACCCGACCGTGGAAGCGGTAACCGCCCCGGTCAAACACCACCGAGGTCACGCCGGCGGCAATGGCTCTTTCGGCCACCAGCTTGCCGACCGCTTCCGATGCTGCCGTTTTGGGCGTTACTTCGTCGCTGCCGATTTCGTGGCTGGAGGCATAGGCCAGGGTATGGCCGCGAGCGTCGTCGATAACCTGGGCATAGATGCTCTTCAGGCTGCGAAACACGCACAGGCGCGGCCTCTGGGCGGTGCCTATTACCTTGTTGCGAACCCGGCGGTGCCGGACGACGCGCAATTTTCGGGGGTCTTTATCGCGTGGCATTTCACTTTTGCTCTCAGAGAAACTTTGGTCATTGCGAGCGTAGCGTGGCAATCTCGCCGCTCAAACGGTCGCCCTTGTTGCAACGGGATTCCCGTCCGCCGCCGGCGGACGGCGCTCCCCGCAATGACAAGTTTCGTGACACTCTCTTGCTGCTCTAAACGGCCCGCCGCGCTGCGGCTTTGCCGGGTTTGAGACGGAGCACTTCGCCCTGATAACGAATGCCCTTCTCCTTGTAACGGTTCGGGGGGCGGACTTTGCGGACTTTGGCCGCTAACTCGCCTACTTTTTGCTTGTCAACGCCGCTGATGTGGACCCGGTTGTTGCCCTCAACCTGCATGGTCAGCCCTTCTTGCGGGAACACGTCCACCGTATGGCTGTAACCGACGCTGAGGGTAATGCCCTCCCCGTTCTGCTGGACGCGATAACCCACGCCCATGAGCTCCAGGGTCCGGTTGTAACCTTCGGTAACTCCGACGATTGCGTTGGCGATCAGCGACCGGGTGAGGCCGTGCAGGGAATGGTGGAACTTGCGCTCAGTCAGGCGCTCCACGACCACCTGGCCGTCTTCAACCGTCACGTTGACTTCGGGATGGTACTTCTGCGTGACCTGTCCCTGAGGCCCCGTCACGATGACGCCGCCGTAGATGACCTCCACCTGCACGCCGGCGGGAATCGGTATGGGCTGCCGACCGATGCGGGACAGCGGCCGCTCGGTGGGCGCAACCCGCTGGGCCACGCCCTCGCTTGTCACTACTTCGTTACCAGACATAGCAGACCAACTCTCCTCCGATACCCTTGCGCCAGGCTTCGTAGCCGGTCATCATCCCCTGGGACGTGGAAACGATGGCAATGCCCAGGCCGCCGTACACCCGTGGGATTTCACCCCTACCGACGTGTACCCGCAGGCCGGGTTTGCTGATGCGTCTCAGGCCGCGAATGGCGTTCTGATCGTCGTCTCGATACTTCAGGTGCACCCGCATGGTGGGGAACTTCTGGTTCCGCGCCAGGTCCCAATCCCGGATGTAGCCCTGGTCCTTCAGGATGTCGGCGATGGCGGTTTTCATCTTGGACTGGGGCACCAGCACCGTCTGGTGCCGGGCCTGGATGGCGTTGCGAATGCGGGTCAGCATATCCGCAACCGGGTCGTTAACGGGCATTGCGACGATGCTCCTTGTTACCTGATGATGTCATTCCGACCCCGTACTTGATACGGGGGTGGCAATCTCTTTGAAGCAGCAGCTTCACAAACTGGCCTTGCGGACACCGGGCAGGAGTCCATCCAGCGCCATCTCGCGGAAGGAAATGCGAGACAGCCCGAAGTGTCGAATGTATCCGCGGGGCCGTCCGGTGGCGCCGTCCCGGTTGCGGATGCGGTTGGGATTGGCGTCATGAGGCAGCATGGCCAGCTTTTGGCGAGCCTCAAAGCGCTCGCGCGCGGTATTCGTCGTGTCCCGCGCCTCCGCCAGCAGGGCGGCGCGCTGGGCGGCGTACTGGGCGACCGTGCGCTTGCGCCGCTCATTTTTGGCGATGGAGGATTTCTTGGCCAAGATTCCTTTCTCCCTGTGCTACTCGTCTTTCCCTTTGTTTTTCCCGTAATTCCCGGTTCTTCCCGTCATTCCCGCGAAAGCGGGAACCCAAGCATCTAACTCGGTGCGCTTACTGCCGGATGAACGGCATATCGAAGTGTTCCAGCAATCGGGTCGCCTCGGCGTCGTTGCGGGCGTTGGTGGTGATGGTGACCTGGAGGCCGCGCAGCCGGTCGATGCTGTTGTAGTCGATCTCAGGGAACACGATCTGCTCCCGCAGGCCCAGCGAATAGTTGCCCCGGCCGTCGAAGCCGTTGCGGGAAATCCCCCGAAAGTCGCGGATACGCGGCAGCGCGGTGTAGATCAACCGTTCCAGGAAGTAATACATCCGGTCGCCGCGCAGGGTCACGGCAGTTCCGATGGGGTTGCCTTGGCGCACCTTAAAACCGGCAATGGATCGGCGGGCCCGGGTGATGACCGGTTTCTGCCCCGATATGGTGGTCAGGTCCCGCACGGCGCTTTCCATCGCCCGTCCGTTGGTCAGGGCCTCGCCCAGACCGATGTTCAGGTTGATCTTGGTGACCCGTGGAACCTGCATCGGGCTGGAGTATTCGAACTCCTGCACCATTGCCGGTATGATTTCCTCGCGGAACTTGATCTTGAAGGCCGGCGGCGGCAACTCGTTGGGTTGCGAGCCGTTGCTCTCGGCCTCTTCCTGCCGTCGCCGCTGGCGGCGGCCTCCGCCCTGGTTGGTTTGTTCCTGCTGGTCAGTAGCCATGATGATCACTTGCCCCGTTACTCGTCCCGACTCCGGAACTGGCTGCTGGGTTCGGTGTAGTTGCTCTGGATGAGCTTCACGTTTGAGATGTGGATGGACGCTTCCTGCTGGACGCGCCCGCCCTGCCGGATGCCGGGCCTGGGCTTGTAGTGCTTGGTGACCACGTTCACACCCTCGACCACGACACGGTTCTTTTCGGTGATCACGCCCAGCACACGGCCCGTCCTGCCCTTGTCCTTGCCGGCAATGACGAGGACGTCGTCGCCCCGGCGGATCTTGGTTTTTGCCATCAAACCACCTCCGGAGCCAGGGACACGATGCGCATGAAGCCCTTGTCCCGCAGTTCCCGAGCCACGGGGCCGAAGATGCGAGTTCCCCGGGGCAGTTGGTTGTCGTTGATGAGCACGGCGGCGTTGTCGTCGAACTTGATGTAGGTTCCGTCGGGCCGCAGCAGAGGCGCCGCCTGCCGGACCACCACCGCCTTGACCACCGTTCCTTTCCGCACCGGCGAATTGGGGATCGCCTCTCGCACCGTGCAGACCACGATGTCGCCCACCGACGCGTACTTGCGCCGGCTGGATCCAGGGATATTGATGAGACGGATGCGTCGCGCGCCGCTGTTGTCGGCCACGTGCAGCCTGGTGTAGCTCTGAATCATTTACGCATCCTCGTCGTCATCGGCATCTGTGTCGTCAACGGCAACCACATCCATCGCGTCCGGGCTGATATAGTCCGATTCCCCGGCGATGGGTTCGATCACCGCGTCGCCTTCCAGTTCAATGGCCCGCACCTCAGCAACTTCCCGTCGGGCCAGGACTTCCAGCAGTCTCCAGTGCTTGGTGCGGGAGATGGGCCGGGTTTCCTGGATGCGCACGGTATCGCCAATCCGGCACTGCTGGTTCGGATCATGGACGTAGAAACGGGTCACCCGTCGCATCTGCTTGCGATAGATGCGGTGGCGCTGTTTCCACACCAATTCCACCACGGCGGTTTTGTCCATCCGGGTGCTCACCACGGAGCCCACCCGAACTTTTCGCATTACTTTGGCCATTATTCGGTTCCTAAATCAAAAGTCCTCAAAGAAACGCTCATGGTGGGCTTGTCGAACCACAAGGAACCATCCTTCGACAGGCTCAGGACGAGCGGTAGAGTCGACTTTGCGTTTCCCTGGCTATTCCAACTCCCGTTCCCGCAGGCAGGTCAGCATCCGAGCGATGTCCTTGCGAGTCTTGCGGGGTTGGTTGGTGTCCGTCAGCTGGTTGGTGGCGTCCCGAAAGCGGAGGTTCATCAGCTCCTTGCGGGATTTCTCCAACTCGTCCAGGATCTGATCGTCGGTCAGCGCGCGGATTTCGTACATCTCCATGACGGGCTAACCTCCGGCGGCGCCAGTGAGCAGGGAGTTGACCCGGTCGCGGTACACCACCTTGGTGGGAATGGGCAGCTTGTGGGCAGCCCGATGGAGGGCTGCTTCAGCCTGCTGGATGGGCACTCCGCCGACCTCGAACATGATCCGCCCCGGCTTGACCACGGCCACCCAGTGGTCGTTGGCCGCCTTGCCGCCGCCCATGCGAACTTCCGCCGGCTTCTTGGATACGGGCTTGTCTGGGAAAATGCGGATCCAGGTGCGTCCGCCGCGTTGCAGGTGGCGGGAGATGGCAATACGGGCCGACTCGATCTGCCGGGCCGTGATCCACTCAGGACTCATTGCCTTCAGGCCAATCTCGCCGAACTCCACCGTGTTGCCGGTGGTGGCGTTTCCCCGGCGCTTGCCCCGACCCATCTTCCGGTATTTTGTCCTCTTGGGCTGCAGCATGATGTCAGTCTCCGTTTCTCTCTGTCATTACGATCCCGTACTTAATACGGGGGCGGCAATCTCGCAACTGCGCGACCCGGGCTAGATGTCCAACTCCGCGGCCGCTTCCGCTTCGGCGTCCTGGCTGGTGACGCGGAACTCGATGCTTTCCAGCTCGGCGTCCTCTTCCGCCGCCGACGGCATGATCTGGCCCTTGTAGATCCAGACCTTGATGCCGATGCGACCCATGGCGGTGTGCGCCTCGGCCAGGGCGTAGTCAATGTCGGCCCGCAGCGTATGGAGGGGAACCTGGCCCATCATCAGCTTTTCGGTGCGGGCGATTTCGGCGCCGGAGATGCGGCCTTTGGTGATGATCTTGATGCCATCCGCGCCGGCCTGCATGGTGCGCAGGGCCGCCTGGCGCATGGCGCGGCGATAGGCGACGCGGCGGCTGAGCTGGTCGGCAATGTTGCGGCCCACCAGATACGGGTCCATTTCGGGCTGCTCGATCTCAATGATGTTGAGCCGGAGCAAACCGCTGTTCATGGTCTCCAGTCGGGAGCGCAGGCCCTTCACCCGGTCGCCGTCCCGGCCAATGAGGATGCCCGGGCGGGCCGAATGGATGTTGACGATGGTTTCCTGGGCGGTGCGGTCGATCTCGATCTTGGCGATGCCGGCGTCGGAGAAGGCGGCGTATTCGTCGTGGATGGTCCGCCGCAGCCTAAGGTCCTGCTGCACGCTGTTCCGGTATTGCGACCCGTTATTGGCGTACCAGTGGGTTTTCCAGTCCTTGATGATGCCCAGCCGGAAGCCGAAGGGGTGGGTTTTGTGTCCCATGGATTAGCCCTCCTCTATCTCGTCCACTTCGATGATGATGTGGCTGGAGCGGCGGGTAACCCGGCCAATCCGGCCCCTGGCGCGCGCCCGGAAGCGTTTGAGCGGAGTCGCCTGGTCTGCAGAGATGCGCGTGATGCGCAGGTCGTTGCGGTTCATAAACTCGTTGTTCTCGGCGTTGGAGGCCGCCGACTGCACCACCTTGGCCACCGAGCGCGCCCAGGGCGACGTCATCAGGCCGAGATGGTCCAGGGCGTCGTTGACCGTCATGCCGCGCACGGCGTCCATGATCGGCTTGAGCCGCTTGGGAGACGCCCCCACGCTTTTGGCCATTGCTCGCACTGCTGGCATGGCGTCACCTCGACCGGCTGGAGCGTTCCGACCGGGCCACATGGCCCCGGTAGGTGCGCGTCGGCGCGAACTCGCCCAGGCGATGGCCCACCATGTTCTCGGTGATGAACACCGGAACGTGCCGCCGGCCGTCGTGGACGCCGAAGTTCAGCCCGACCATTTCGGGCATGATCATCGAGTCCCGCGACCAGGTGCGGATCACGGTGGCCTCGCCGGATTCGCGAACCCGGTTGACCTTCTTGAGCAGCTTGGGGTGGACGTAGGGTCCCTTCTTTACTGATCTTGACATGGTGACAACGACTGCCTGCAGGTACCCCAACGGGTACGGGTACGTATCGGATTAACTTGCCTAACGCCGCGAGCGTCGTCCGCGGATGATGAAGCGGCTGGAGGTCTTCTTCTTGTTGCGGGTCTTGTGGCCCAGGGTGGGTTTGCCCCAGGGCGACTTGGGGCCGGGCATCCCGATGGGGGAGCGTCCCTCGCCGCCGCCGTGGGGGTGATCCACCGGGTTCTTGGCGACGCCGCGAACGTGGGGGCGTCGGCCCAGGTGCCGTTTGGCGCCGGCTTTGCCCAGGCTCTCGTTCTTGTGGTCGGGATTGGACAACTGGCCGACGCTGGCCCGGCAGTTCAGCAGGATGCGTCGCATCTCGCCGGAGGGCAGGCGGATCAGCACGTAATCGCCCTCCCGGGACAGCACCTGAGCTCCGGTACCGGCTCCACGCACCAGCTGGCCGCCCCGTCCGGGCGTGAGCTCCAGGTTGTGGACCACCGTTCCGGTGGGGATGTTGCGCAGGGGAAGCGTGTTGCCGGGGCTGATTTCCGCGTTGGGGCCCGATTCAACCCGGTCACCCACCGACAGGTTCACCGGCGCGAGGATGTAGGACTTCTCGCCGTCGGCATAGTGGATCAGGGCAATACGCGTGGTGCGGTTGGGATCGTACTCAATGGTCTTGACGGTGGCCGGCACGCCGTCCTTCTTGCGCTTGAAGTCGACGCGCCGATACATCCGCCGCGGGCCGCCGCCGCGATGGTAGGCGGTGATGCGGCCCCGGTTGTTTCGCCCTCCGCGCTTCTGCAGGGGTTCCAGCAGTGACTTCTCCGGCTTTTTGGTGGTGATCTCCTCAAAGGAAGGCCGCACCGCATTCCGTGTCCCGGGGGTTATGGGTCGCAAGTTCTTCAGAGGCATGGTGTTCGTTCTCGCTTACTCCCTCTCACCAGGTGGAGGAGGGCTGGGATGAGGGGCGTACTTGCCTTACAGACCCTCGATGAGGTTGATGCGGTCTCCCTGTTGCAACGTCACAACGGCCTTCTTGACATCCGGCCGCTTCTTGAACCGGGGGCCATATCGCTTGCGCTTGCCCCGGTTAACGGTGATGTTGACGCTAAGGACCTTGACATTGAAGTTCTCTTCAACCGCCTGCTTCACCAGAGTCTTGTTGGCCTTGGGCGCAACCTCGAAGGTGTACTGCCCGTCCTCCTGGAGGAGGGTGCTTTTTTCGGTGATGGTCGGGCGCAGCAGCACGTCGCTGATGTTCATTATTCCGCCTCCTCGCTGGCCGCACGGCGGGCGCGGAATCGAGGCGCCGTGCAGAGCTCGGCGATGCGCTGGATGGCGTCGGCGGTGACCAGCACGGTCTGCCGCTTGAGGACATCGTTGGCGTTCACCAGATCCGACGGCAGCGTCCAGACCTGTTTCAGGTTGCCGCCGGCCCGGGCCACGTTCTGCTGCGCTGCCGCAGTGACCACCAACACCGAGCCGCCGATGTTCAGGTTTTCCAGCGCCTGCTTCATCGACTTGGTGCGCCCGTCCAGCCCGTCCAGCGTATCGACGCAGATGAGCCGGTCGTTGCGGATCTTTTCGGACAGCACGCACTGCAAAGCCTTGCGACGCATGGCGCGAGGCAAGGCTTTACGGTAGTCGCGGGGTTTGGGGCCGAAGGCAATACCGCCGTGTCGCCATTGTGGGGAGCGTATGCTGCCCTGGCGAGCGCGTCCGGTGTGCTTCTGTATCCAGGGCTTGCGCCCGCCGCCCGACACTTCGGCGCGGGTACGGGTCGAATGGGTGCCCTGGCGCTGGTTAAGTTGGTAGATGACCATGGCCTGGTGAACCAGCGTGGGGTTCATCGGCACGTCGAACACGCCATCGTCGATCTCAACGGATCCGACGGCGTTGCCCTGGGTGTTCAGTACGGGGAGTTCCATTTGAGAATTTTTCCTTGCCGTTGACTGTCATTGCGACCCCGCACTTGATACGGGGGTGGCAGTCTCGTACCCTACGCCTGCGCCCGGCTCTTTCCGGTCTTGCGAATGGTGACGGGGCTGTTGGGCGCGCCGGGCACGCCGCCCTTGACCATCAGCAGATTTCGTTCTGCGTCAACGCGCACTACTTCCAAACCTTTGGTTGTCACCCGGCGGTTGCCCATGTGTCCGGCCATTTTCAGACCCTTGAACACCTTGCCGGGCGTGGTGCCGCCGCCGATGGAGCCGGGAGCCCGCTGCCGGTCCGACTGACCGTGGGTCCGCGGGCCGCCGGCGAATCCGTGTCGCTTCATGGTGCCGGCGAAACCCCGTCCCTTGGACTTGCCGATCACGTCCACGATCTCACCCGGTTCAAAGATGTCCACCGACACCGTTTGACCAACTTCATACTCCCCGACGCTATCTGCCTGGACTTCCTGCAGCCGCCGTCCAATCTGGCTGCCCCGCAGGTGTCCGGCCTCGGGCTTGTTGGGCTTGCGTACGCGGCCAAATCCCAACTGCACCGATTCGTAACCGTCTCTCTCCGCCGTGCGTATCTGGGTAACGGCGCAGGGGCCGGCCTCAATTATGGTTACGGGCACGACCTGTCCGGCGTCGTTGAACACCTGGGTCATGCCGATTTTCTTGCCGAGAAACGCCTTGAGCATTTTGTTTGCCTGTCAGTGGTCTGCTGATACGTGGAGAGTAAATAATTGGCGGCGGTGGCTTTGAGGCCTGCCGCCAGCCGGAACGGCAATTTTACGACGCATTCGCTATCGTTTCAAGCCTGATGGCGCCGTATCTCCCGCGATTCCGAACCAGGTCGGCGTCCCGGGAGCGGCCGGATTAGAGCTTGATGGAAATGTCAACTCCTGCCGGCATGTTGAGGCGGGTCAGCGCGTCGATGGTCTTGCTGGTGGGTTCCATGATGTCCAGCAGCCGCTTGTGGGTGCGGATTTCAAAGTGTTCGCGGGAGTCCTTGTCCACGTGGGGGCCGCGAATGACGCAGAAGCGCCGGATCTGCGTGGGCAGAGGCACCGGGCCGGCGACGCGCGCCCCGGTGAGTTCGGCGGTTTCCACAATCTGCGCGCTGGACTGGTCCAGCATCTTGTGGTCAAACGCCTTCAGGATAATCCGCATCTGTTGCCTTGCGACCATAATCTAATCCGATAAAGCTCCCGTTTCTCGCGGCGGTCAGTTACACGCCGCCGTTACCTGATGTTTGCTAGGCTCCGCGCGATGTTCTCCGGTACCGGCTCATAGTGCCGGAACTCCATGGTGTAGGAGGCCCGTCCCCGGGTCAGAGAACGCAACGCCGTCGTATAGGCGAAAGTCTCTCCCAGGGGGATCATCACGCTGACGGTCTGGAGGTCTTCCAGACCTTCGATGCTACGCACCTGGGCGCGACGTCCGCCCAGATCGCTGAGCACCTCGCTGAGAAATTCGCCCGGCGTCGTTATCTCCATCGCGAAGATGGGTTCCTGCAACACCGGAGCGGCCCGGCGGGTTCCGTCCCGTATCGCCATCGTGGCTGCGGACCGGAACGCCATTTCGGACGAGTCTACCGTATGATAGCTACCGTCCACCAAGGTGACTTTCAAGTCCACCAGAGGATACCCGGCCAACGGGCCATTGTCCAGACCCGTCCGCACGCCGGCCTCCACCGCCGGTATGTACTGGCGGGGTATGACGCCGCCGCCGATGCCGTCAACGAACTCGACGCCGGCGCCCCGTTCCAGGGGTTCCATCTCCAGCCATACGTGTCCGTACTGGCCGTGGCCGCCGGTCTGGCGGACAAACCGGCCTTCGATACGCACCGGCTTGGTGATGGCCTCGCGATAGGCGACACGGGGTTGGCCCACCCTGGCCTCTACGTCGAACTCCCGCCGCATTCGATCCACCAGCACCTCCAGGTGCAGTTCGCCCATGCCGGAGATGACCGTCTGCCCCGTTTCGTCGTTGTATCGCACTACGAAGGTGGGGTCCTCTTCGGAGAGCTTGCGCATGGCCTCGCCCAGCTTGTCCTGATCGGCGCGAGTGGCCGGCTCGATGGCGACGGACACCACCGGCTCCGGGAAGTGCGGAGGCTCAAGGATGAGCGGCTTGTGGTCGCTGCAAATGGTGTCGCCGGTGAAGGTGTCCTTCAGGCCCACGGCGGCGCAGATGTTGCCGGCAGTGATGTCGGGCAGTTCTTCCCGGTGGTTGGCGTGCATCCGCAGCAGTCGGCCCATGCGTTCCCGGTTGCCCCGGGTCACGTTGCGGACGGCCGCCCCCGATTCCACCTTGCCGGAATAGATGCGCAGGAACACCAGCCGGCCCACGTAGGGATCGACCATCACCTTGAAGGCCAGCGCCGACAGCGGCTCGCTGGCCAGAGGCTCGCGAATTTCAACGTCGTCGGTGCCCGGCACGGTACCTTCCACGGCGGGAACGTCCAGCGGCGACGGCAGGTAGCTGATGATGGCGTCCAGCAGCGGGTCGATGCCCTTGCCGCGCATGGCGCTGCCGCACAGCACAGGGACCAGTTGCTGGTTGATGGTGGCGTTGCGCAGCGCCGAGCGCAGGTCGTCGGCGCAGATATCCTCGCCCTCCAGGTACTTGATGAGCAGGTTCTCGTCGGTTTCAACGATCTTCTCGACCATCTCCTGTCGGTAGTCCCGGTAGGCCTTCTCATACTCCGCCGGCACCGGAATCAGTTCCGGCGGATCGGCGACGTCGTCGCGCCCGTCGGAATACATAACGGCCTGGCCTTCAATCAGATCGACCACGCCGCGAAATTCGTCTTCTTCCCCAATCGGTACCTGTACCGGCACGGGGTTTCCTTTCAGACGTCGTCGTATGGATTCTATGGTCCGCTCGTAGGACGCGCCCACCCGGTCCATCTTGTTGACGAAGCAGATGCGAGGCACGTTGTAGGTATCGGCCTGTCGCCACACCGTTTCCGACTGCGGCTGCACACCGGCCACGGCGTCCAGGACGACGATGCCGCCGTCCAGCACCCGCAGGCTGCGTTCCACTTCGGCGGTGAAGTCCACGTGACCCGGCGTGTCGATGATGTTGACCTGGTAGTCGCGCCAGTACGCGGTGGTCGCGGCGGCGGTGATGGTGATGCCGCGCTCCTTCTCCTGGGGCATCCAGTCCATGGCCGTGGTGCCCTCGTCCACACCGCCGACCTTGCGGATGCGGCCGGTGAGATAGAGGACGCGTTCGGTCACCGTGGTCTTGCCGGCGTCGATGTGAGCAATGAAACCGATGTTACGGATCTGCTGGGCAGGAGTTTGTACGGCGGTCATACCTGTACCTGGGGCGTGTTGAGGGAGGGTAGGTGAGACATAGGTAGGGGCGAATAATCATTCGCCCCTACGATGACTAGCGTCGTCAGCGGCGGTAATGTACGAAAGCGCGGTTGGCCTCGGCCATGCGGTGCAGTTCATCCTTGCGGCGCACGGCGGAGCCTTCGCCACGGGCGGCGTCCATGAATTCGTTGGCCAGGCCGCGAGCCATCCGCATACCGTTGCGGGCGCGGGCGCCACGGATTATCCAGCGCATGGCCAGCGCCTCGCTGCGAGTGGTCCGCAGTTCCACGGGCACCTGGTAGGTAGCGCCGCCCACGCGACGGGGCCGCACTTCCACCAGCGGCGTGGCGTTGCGCAACGCCGTGGAGAAGATGCCCAGGGGGTCCTGGCTGGAGTCCTGGCGCACCAGTTCCAGCGCGTCGTACACGACCCGCTGCGCGGTGGACTTTTTGCCCTTGAGCATGACGCGGTTGATGAACTTGGCCAGTTCCAGGTTGTTGTAGCGCGGGTCCGGTTTGATTACCCGAGGTTCGGCGCGGCGTCGACGAGACATAGCATTGCTACCTTTGATCTGGGGTTCGGGGCTGGTGAGAGTCAGCCACCCCCCGGCTTTGGGGGGTGACGGGTGAGCTTATTTCTCCGGGCGGGCCAGGGTCAGTTTCGGCGAGTACCGTATTTGCTGCGACCCTGGCGGCGTCCATCGACGCCTTCCGTGTCCAGGTTGCTGCGTACCACGTGGTAGCGCACGCCGGGCAGGTCCTTGACGCGACCGCCGCGGATGAGCACCACCGAGTGTTCCTGCAGGTTGTGGCCTTCGCCACCGATGTACGCCGTCACTTCCACGCCGTTGGTCAGCCGCACGCGGCAGATCTTGCGAAGCGCGGAGTTGGGCTTCTTGGGCGTCATGGTGCGGACCTGGATGCACACCCCACGACGCTGCGGACAGCCCGGGCCCCACTTGGTGCGGTTCTTCAGCGAGTTCTGCACCCAGTGCAACGCCGGCGCCTTGGTGCCCTTGCGCACCGGCTTGCGTCCTTTGCGTACCAATTGGTTGACGGTAGGCATACTTAATCCTTTTTTCAAATGCCGGCTAAGTCCCGACAATACGAAACAACATATTACTGCCCTCGCCGCGAAACTGTCAACTGCGGCATTCGCCCTTACGCCAGGCGATTTCGCTACTCGATAGGCACCAAGTACAACTAATCAGGAGCCCGCGAACCGTCGCCGCAAGCTGCCACCAGAAGGCGCCGCAATCCGCTTTACGATTGCATACCCTGTGGAATAAGATCATCTCAATGGCAAGCCTCCGTCCATCGGGGAGAACACGAAAGATGACGTCAATCGCCGGCAAAACGCAGATGGGTCAACAACCGAGCGGCAGATTCCTGACGCCGAATACGCCCCCGGCCGACCGCATCGACCAACTGGTTCTGGTAGAACCAGGCCAGCAGCACCTCCTGGCACGTCGAACCAGTCACGCCGAATGGTTGAAACAGGTACTGGCGCTCCACTGGAAACCGGACCTCCCGCAGCCTTTCATCGGGTACGACGCCGACGAGGGCACATTTTTCGCTGAATGGCAGTCCGAGACAGAGTGCAACACGCTGACCATCGACGCCGAGAATCACCGGGGATGGTATGACCCCTGGCCCAGTCGCGAAGCCTCGGAGCTGTCCCAAGAACTGGACCTGGACACGGGGGAAGCATGGCAGCTCCTGAGCGATGTCCTCACGACCGCCCAACCATAAACAACGGCGGCCCTACTACCGTCAAGTCCACCCCAATAATTTCCAGGACGGCCGGGCACTATCCCCGGCCTTTGTTTTGCAGGACACCGGCTGCCACTTCACGCTGTCTCTCAACGACGGTTCCCGCACCACGGCAGAACGCTGTCACCGAGAGTACACCCAACAGGGCGGACGCCAATCAGCGGCGGTGCTGGAAGTGACCGCCGACGAACTGGCCGCGTCCGGCTCGCATCGTGTGGTCGATTCCGCCAACGAACAAACTCACGCCCACGTGGACGCCATGTACGAAAAGCCCATGAGCCGACGCCAACAACGAAACGCCGCGCAATCGTTGGCCACCGCGGCTAATTGGCGAGGTCCAGCGCATCTTCCCGCACACGAACAGGCGACATGAAGCGCCCACACCCAGCGGCAATCGCGAGTAGCGAAATTTCCTCTTACGCGTGCCCAGTTTGCCAGTTTGTTGGTATGAATTGCTCCATCGGGCCATTGCACGGAGATGCAACGCAAATGGGCAATTGAGGCCGGTGAGGGAAGTGTCCGATGATCAATTCCGGTGTCCTGATGCGTGAGTCCCATGACGGTTTGATCAAACCGGGTACGGTGAGCTAAGCCGCTCGGAGCGGGGCGACGCGCCGGCCCGATGATGCCCGCCGGATCCTATCGCCCCCCGGCCGACCTGCCGCCGTCCACCATGTACACCCCGCCGGTGCAGAAGCTGCTGTCGTCGCTGCCCAGGAAGAGCATGAGCCGGGCCACTTCCTCCGGGTGACCGTACCGTCCCAGCGGAATACGCGCCGACGCAGCCCGGTAAGTCTGCTCCACGGTGATGTTGGGATCGTCCATAGCCGCCACCCGCTGCTCCTCGATGGAACGCATCATGCGAGTTTCGATGGGCGCCGGGTTCACGGTGTTGACCCGGATTCCCAGCGGCGCGCCTTCCATGGCGGCGGTCCGCATCAGGCCGATCACCGCGTGCTTGCTGGTGGTGTAGGCCGACATATCCGGCCCCGCGCCGATCCCGGCGGTGGACGACGTGATGACGATGCTGCCGCCGCCCCGTTCCCGCATCACCGGCACCACGTACTTGATGCCCAGCCACACGCCACGCACGTTGACGGCCATCACCCGGTCGAACACCTCGATGGGATAGTCGGGTATCGAAGACAACTGACCTTCTATGCCGGCGTTGGCCAGGAAAACGTCGATGCCGCCCCAGCGTTCCACCGCCGCGTTGACGAAGGCTTGCGTCTGATCGGGCTGCGTCACGTCGGCTGCGGTGTAACTGGCCCGGTCCTCGCCGATGGAGCGCGCCACTTCCTGCAACGCCGATTCGTCCAGGTCAACCAGCGCCACCCGCGCTCCCTCGTCGGCGAACAGCGCCGCGGCAGCCCGGCCGATACCGCCGGTGGCCCCGGTGATCAACGCAACTTTTCCTTCCAGACGGGGCATTTTCATTCTCCTTAATTTCGTAATGTTCCAACCATCGCAGGCACGAACGTGCAAAGTGGTGTTATCAGGCGACGCGAATTGTATCACCCAGCTTCTGCTATCCCATCCAAACCATGCCAAACTTACCCACTTGAGTGGCAAAAAATCCGATGTGCGGGCCGGTCCAATGCGCCAGCCAATCTCCCTTCGCGTCTTCGCGCCTTTGCGTTAATCCTCTCCCGCTATTCGCTCAGCAGGAAGCAGGACGATGCTTTGAAAATCGCCCACAGGGGCATACCCGGCGTTATGCTCATCGACTCCAGGGACGCCCCGGTGATGTGGCACCGCAGCACAATGCCGTCGCAATCCAACGCCACCTCGTAGCCCGGCGGACGCAGCGTTACGGCGGCAACGGCGCCCGCCCAGGTGTTCCGCGCCGACGACTGCGGCAGCGGCCCCGACGCCAGAATGATGTCGGACGCTCGTACCCCTACCGTCACGGTGTCGCCCACCGCGCAGCCGTCGGCCAGCGGCGTTTCCAGCGAGTGCCTGCCCGCGTCGCACACCATTGTTCCGTCCTGCGGGAGCCGGGCGGTGACCCGCATCTCCAGCAGGTTCTCCACGCCCACCAGCCGGGCCACCCGGCCTCGGCCCGGCTGCTCCAGCGCCGTCAAGGGCGGCCCCACCGCCACCGTCCGCCCGGCGTCTATGATCTGCACGGTGTCGCCCAGCGCCAGGGCTTCCTCTCGGCTATGGGTCACCATGATCACTGGCACGTCGAGCTGCCGCACTGCGGCGCGCAGTTCCGCGCCCAACTCCCGGCGCAGTTCCATGTCCAGCGCGGCGAAGGGTTCGTCCAGCAGCAGCAGGTCGGGCGACGGCGCCAGCGCCCGGGCCAACGCCGTCCGCTGCTGCTGCCCGCCGGATAGCTGCCAGACCCGGCGTTCTTCCAGTCCATTCAGCCTGAGACGGTCGATCAACTCGGCCACCCGTTGTTGCGCCATCGCACCCTGCCGGTCCCGCAGCCCATAGGCTATGTTACGCGCCACCGTTAAATGAGGAAACAGATGGTTCTGCTGGGTCACGTAGCCAACGCCGCGCCGGTGCGGGGGCGCCCAGACGGCCTGCTGTCCGGTTCCGTCGCCGGCTGCGAAAACCGTCCGCCCCGCGATGGCGATATGGCCGTCGTCGGGCCGGGCCAGGCCGGCGATGGCCCGCAGCGCCGTGGTCTTGCCCGCTCCGGACGGCCCGAACAGCACCAACACCTCCCCCGCCGCGACGCTGAAGCACAACTCCAGGCGGAAAGCGCCCAGGCTGACTGCAAACCGGCCAAACGCCGCCGCGTCAGTTCGTTTCGTCATGCCGGCGCGCCCGGTCGTCGCAGTAGTGCGCTCAAGGCAGCCAGCGCCAGCGCCGACATCGCCAGCAGAAGTACCGCCAGCGCCAGCGCAGCCCCCAGGCTGGACTCCATCGCCGTCATTATCGCCAGCGGCATGGTCTGGGTCCGTCCGGTCAGGTTGCCGGCGAACATGATCGTCGCCCCGAACTCCGATACGGCGCGCGCCCAGGCCAGTGTCAACCCGGTCAGTAGCGACGGCCAGGCCACGGGGAGAGTCAATCGCCAGAAGGTGGCCCAGGGCGAAACACCCAGCGTCTGCGAGACCTCCTCATATGCCGGGTCAACGGCGGCAAAGCCAATCCGCGCCGCCCTTATGTAGAACGGGGCGGCCACGAAAATCTGCGCGAATATGACCGCCGCCGTGGTGAACGGCAGCGCGACCCCCACGCTGGACAACGCCGGCCCCAGCAGCCCGTTGCGCCCGAAGGCCATCAGCATCGCCACGCCGGCCACTACCGGGGGCAATACAATCGGCAACTCCACGAAGGTGTCGATCACCCGCAGCGCCGGCGACGTGCGACGAGCCAGTAATAGCGCGAAGGGCGTACCCACGACCACCACGATGGCCAGGCTGATGACGCTGGTCACGACCGTAAGACGCAGCGCCTGCAACACCAGGTCACCGGACAATCCGGCCAGGAACCCGTCCTGCTGCCCGGCCCGCACCAGCAGCGCCACCACCGGCAACCCGATGAACAAAACGTAGATGACCGTCGCCGCCGTACCGGCCGGAGCCAGCGCCCCCAGCGAGGTTTCGGTTGGGCGACCCTCATTCCGCGCCCGGCGCAGGAATCTAGCGACCATTTTTTATAGCCGGGGAGTAACGACCAACCCGACATCGGTTATCGCCCGTCCGCAGGGGCAGGCGACGTTGGTTGGTGGAGCGAATCCGTGATCCCTCAGAATGGCTTGCCCGGCATCGCTCTGGATAAAGGCAATGAACGCCTCGGCAACCTCCGGATGAACCGCCGTCGTCAACGACGCAATCGGATACTGCGCCGCCGGGTTGAACTGTAGTGGTATCTCGATGAGGCGGAATGACCCGGCGTATTGGCTCGCCGCCGCGTCGGTCTCATAAATCAGGCCGGCGTCAACCTCTCCCAGGACCACCTTCTGAGCCACGGCTCGCACGTTGGTCTCGTTGGTGACCACGTTGGCCAATACCGCAACGGCGAAATCGTCCGGGAAGTCGGGCGACTCGGCCATCAGATCCAGGGCATTGAGCGTATAGGCGCCGGCCGGCGCCTCCTTGGAGGCCACGGCGACACTGACGCCGGGCCGGGCCAGGTCCTCCAGGGTTTGCACGGCGGTCGAGTCGGCCGGCGTCGCCACCACCAGCCGGTTGGCGGCGAAATACTCCGGGGTATTGCCCAGCAGTTCAGCCTGCTTGACCGACGCCATGTGCTCCCAGTTGGCCGACGCGAACACGTCGGCGGACGCGCCGTGCTCCAGCTGCGTCCGCAGGGTCTGGCTGCCCGCGAAGTTGAAAACCACGTCCACGCCAGGGTTCTCCGCCTCAAAAGCGTCGGCGACTGCCGGCAAGGAATCGGCCAACGAGGCGGCGGCGAAGACGGTCACCGTGTGTCCTGGGCTGGGTTCGTCGGTGACGGCAGCCGCCGCGCAACCGAGAGCGGCTGCCGCCACAATAAGCAACGCGGCGGGAAAGCAAAAAGTCCGGAAAATCATTGCCAGCGCATTATAGCAACCGGCAAAATGCCCGCGAAATAACAGCCCGCCCCGTCCTTGGCACGGGATCACACCTTATCCGATACGTGGCGGCAATCCATTCCCCCAGGGCAATCGCATTTCAAACCGGCTCACTCGTCACTCCTGCGGAAGCAGGAGTCCAGAAGCCGGAAAGCAAGCAAACCTGTAACGGATCTACTATTTTGGCCACTGGATTCCCGCTTTCGCGGGAATGACGGATGCCTTCCTGTCCAAATGCGATTGCCCTG
>JAGWBI010000018.1:70390-94577 GCA_021295965.1 Dehalococcoidia bacterium
ACTCCGACAACGGTGGCATCCTTCGACAGGCTCAGGATGAGCGGAAACCAAAGCGGCCGATTACTTTGCACAAGCCCTGTCCATTCCCCTTTGCGCCTCGGCGTCTTTGCGTCTTTGCGATATGATGTAGCCTTGACGTGGCATAGGACGATCCGGAGCCAGCAAACAATATCACTGGCATCGCCACGAATATTGCCAATTTCTCCGCAAGTTGAGCGCAAACAACCATGAAAGCCAGCGATTCACGCATTCTGACCACCCACACCGGCAGCCTGCCCCGGCCCGAAGAGCTGGTGGCGATGCTGGCGGATGTGGCGCGGGGAGAACCCGTGGATGAGGCAAACCTGAACGAGGCCGCCCGGGAGGCTACTACGACGGTGGTGGCCGCGCAGTTGGACGCTGGCGTGGACGTCATCAACAACGGCGAGCAGTCTCGCGTCAGCTTCTCGACATACGTTACGCAGAGAATGTCCGGCTTCGGGGGAGCGTGGACCCGGCGCGGCCATCGGGATCAGAACGAATTCCCGTCGGTGGCGCGCGCCCGGGTGGTGCAGCTGATGCGCGACGTGCCGACCTGCATCGGCCCGCTTTCGTACGAGCGCCTGGACCTGGTTGAACGGGAATGCCGCCAGTTGCTCGAAGCGGTGGACGCCGCCGGGAGCCGGCCGGAAGACTTGTTCATGACCGCCGCCTCTCCGGGTATCGTGGCCCTGACCCTGGCCAACCGGTACTACGACAGCCACGAAGACTACGTTTTCACCCTTGCGGAGGAGTTGCGCAAAGAGTACGAAATCATCATCGCCAACGGCCTCACTCTGCAGTTGGACTGCCCCGACCTGGCCATGGAGCGGCACGTTTCATACCAGGACGAACCGCTGTCGTCCTTCCGTGATCTCGTCGCGCTGCACATCGGGGCTATCAACCACGCCCTGACCAACATTCCTCGCGACCAGGTGCGGCTCCACGTCTGCTGGGGCAACAGCGAAGGGCCGCACATTTACGACGTGCCGCTGGAGGATATCCTGGACCTTATCTACGAAGCCAACGTCGGCGCGCTGGTGATGGAAATGGCGAACCCGCGACACGGCCACGAGCATCGCGTGTATCACGACCGCCCGCTTCCTGACGGAATGCTCCTGGTGGCCGGGGTCATCGACACCAAGACCAACTACGTGGAGCATCCCCGGCTGGTGGCGGACCGGCTGCACCAGGCCGTCGCTGCCGCCGGCGGCGACCCCACGCGGGTCCTGGCCGGCACCGACTGCGGCTTCGACACCTCCGCCGGATCCAACCGGGTGGATGCCGGCGTGGTGTGGCTCAAGCTGCGCGCCATGCGCCAAGGCGCGGACATCGCCAGCAGTGAGCTCTCCTAGCGTGCGCCAGCCCAAGCGGTCGGTGTCGCCACGGTCACTGCTTGACTCGCCACACACGCTGCCGTTAAATGGCGCTGAGGTTGCGGTCGACGCTTGATGTCACCTAACCTGAAACCCGACGACATACAACCCGACCGAGCGGTCAGGAGGAAACGATATGGCTCTCGTACGTTGCGTTACCGAAATGGGCATGGGCGTGGACGTTCACGGCCTGGATTACACGCTGGCCGCCAAGCGCGCCGTCTTTGACGCCATCCACCATAGCAGCCTGGGCTTCACCCGCCTGGTGGGAGCCACCGCCGACGACATGACCGTCAACGTGACCATTGGCGCGCCCCGTCCCGAGAAGGTCAACGCCGACGAGGTCGCCGACTCCCTGCCTCACGGTCGGGCCAACGTGGACGTGGTGGTGGGCGGCCTGGAACTGCTCAACGATGACGGCAGCGACGGCACGCTGATCGCCAACGCCATCATCACCGTCAGCATTGATGACGGGAAGTGACGCAATACTGGGGCGAATGATCAATTCGCCCCAACATGCCCGGGGCAACCTGATCCCATGCTGCATCTGACGCCCCAAGAAGCCAGCCGCATCTGCATGGATGAATGCCGGGCCATGTGCTGCCGTGGCCCCATCATCCTGCGGCTGGACCCGGAGGAAGTGACCGGGTTCTATCGCGCGGCGGCGGCGCTGGGTACGGAGGCAAGAATCAACCGCGCCGCCGATGGCGGGGGCAACGTGCTGTTCCTGGACCAGCCTGGCGAGCATTGCCCCATGCTCGATCCGGCCACCTCCGCCTGCCGAATTTATGACGAGCGCCCGCGCGTCTGCCGCGAGTTCCCTCGCAAGCGGGAGCCGGGCTGCGCCATCTCCGAGTGGATTACGCCATAACCGGCGCTCGCCCGAATACCGGTCCCGCCACTTTCTCAACGAAGTTCCGCCCCATGGCCTGGTATCCCTCGGCGTCGGGATGCAGGTCGTCGGGCAGCATATCCACCATGTCCGGCCCGAACAGCGTCGTGCCATCGACGTAGTGCAGGTTGCGGTCGCCACGACCCTGCATCAACGCCACCGCCTCGGCAACCTCGGCCCGCATCGCCGAAAGGGTGAACCCCACGGCGTTCTCCGTGGTCTCCCGGGGAGGCGAGTAGATCGGCGAGATTACGGCCAACGGCGTGTCGGGGTGCCTCTCCCGCAGGATATGCACGAAGCCAATGATAGCCGGGATGAATGTTCGCAGGCCGACGCTGTCGGCGTTGTACATATTGATGCCGACCTTCATCGAAATGTAGTCGGCCGGCAGTTCCCGCATCATGCGGGCGATCATCGGCTCCAGGTGGCAACCTCCCCCGTAGCCCAGGCAGGTCAGGTTGAAACCGCCGGAGCGGGCGGCAACAGCCGGCCAGGTCAGGCTGGGACTGGCGGCGGTACGGCAGTGGGTGATGGAACTCCCATAGGCCACCCAGCGGGGCCGTTGGTCGTCGAAGGATTTCAGAGTGGCCCCATCGGAAAGTTCCAGCCCGCAGAGTCGGAATTCACCATGCTGGGGTAGCCATAGCTCCACCAGCTTCTCGCCGCCGGGCAGGCCATCAAACTCGAACCTATCCTGCCCTTCCAACGCTGTCGAGCCGTGAAACTTGCCGTTGCAGTACAGGTCGATGGGACTGGACTCCTCCACCGGTGCGACTTTGCCGCTGACTGTCTCGGTATCGCTGCGGAACGATATACGCACGCCAGCGGGCATCGCGGCCCTTTCCCGCAAGGCGTCGGGCGGATACAGGGAGCGGTCGTCATATGGAATGCGCCAGGGCATCCGCCACTGGTCGGCATCGTGGAAAGAAATCGCCCCCTGCCAGGTCAGCCGGGGGTCGTCGGGACGAATGGTTTGGGGCATAGGAGTCCTCCGTTCATGTGGCGCGAGTTTCCGCAAAGGGGTTCCTGATGGTCAATCCTTCTATCTGCTGACCGTCCTGCATATCTTCGCTGTAAAGAGTAGAGCAACCCGCTTCCAGCGCCGCTGCCACGATGAGCGAATCGTAGAAACTGAATCCGTAGCGGGCTTGGATGTTCAGTCCGCTGCGGTAGAGCTCCGGCGTAGGATTGATTTGGTTGATTTGCCAGAAAGGGATAAGCGTTTCTTGCAGAAATCGAGCCACTCTCTCGGAACCAGCGCCAGCACGCCTCGCTATCACGTTCAACGTTTCCTGAACGACTTGGTAACTGATGCAACCGCTACGATTTGCCAAGTTTTCGCTCACGAGGGCACGAGCCCTCAAGTACTTGTCGAAGTCGGTCCGTTCAAACAGGTACACGAAGATATTGGAATCGAAGAAATTTTCAGCGGGCATTCATTTCATCTCTGGTAGGCTTGGGTCCGCTGGTATCTATGTACTTTCGCAACTCGTCAATGGCTGCCATCGCGCGCTCCACCTGTTGTTTGTGTAGTTCGGGGGTGGCGGCAATGGCCTGCTCTGCTGCCTCTTCGCCCCCAAGATACTCCACCATCCAGCGGGAGAACAGGTCGTTCAAGGTCGTCTTCTCTTCAATCGCTCTACATCGCACGGCGTCGAGCAGGCGACTGTCAGCGTACAGGTTTACTTTCTCCATGCTTCCCTCCGGAACGCGGGATGTGAGTAAGGCCATTATACAAAAGTCCATTGCTGGCGGTTAGAACACGCCGACAAACTGGAATTGCCCCGCCGTTTCCAGTATCATTGCGAAAACCCCATCTACCTGTTTCTGCATACTCCTGATATCAAGGAGGTTTGTCGTGAAGTACGATGTAATTGTCATCGGCGCCGGTTCTGCCGGCTCCATCGTCGCCACCCGATTGAGCGAAGACCCCAGCCGGTCCGTTTTGCTCTTGGAGGCAGGGCCGGACTATCCCAACATTGAACACCTGCCCGACGAGGTGAAGTTCGGCTACGCCACCGCCACCGACGTGATGACCAGTGACCACAACTGGCAGTTCACCGGCCACGGCACCGCCGAGAACCCTGAGATCATGGTGCCTCGCGGCAAGGTGACCGGCGGCTCCAGCGCCATCAACGGCCAGATGTTCCTGCGGGGCGTCCCCGAGGACTACGATGGCTGGGCCGCCATGGGCAACGACCAGTGGGCCTTCCAGAACCTGTTGGGTTGTTTCCGCCGCCTGGAGACCGATACCGACTTCTCCGACGACTTCCACGGCAACGACGGCCCGATCATCGCCCGCCGTTTCAAGCGCGAGGAGTGGCTCCCGGCGCAAAACGCTTTCTACAACGCCGCCCGCGCCTATGGTTTCCCGCACACTGACGACCACAACAGCCCCGATTCAACGGGCATCGGCCCTACGCCTTTCAACAATCCCAACGGCATCCGTTGGAGCACCGCCCTAGGTTATCTCGACCTGGCACGGCACCGCCTGAACTTCACCCTCCGTCCCAACTGCACCGTCCATCGCGTCCTGTTTGACGGCAACCGGGCCGTTGGAGCGGTGGTGGAAAGCGGCGGCGAGGTCTTCACCGTGGAGGGGGATCAGATAATCCTCAGCGGCGGCGCCATCGCTTCCCCGCAGTTGCTCATGCTCTCCGGCGTGGGCCCCGCCGACCACCTGCGCAGCCTGGGCATCCCGGTGGTCCACGACAGCCCCGGCGTGGGCCAGAACCTCCGTGACCACCCCATCGTTCCGGTCACCTGGCGGACCAGGCCCGGATTCGAGCTTGACGGTTTCTCGCCCAGGATCCAAACCTGCCTGAAGTACACCGCCGAAGGGTCTGATCTGCGCAACGACATGATCATGATCTTCTCGTCCTTCGCCACCGAGCAGGTGATACGTGGCGGTGACCGCATGCAACCCTTGGGTATCCGGGCGTCGGTCTCCATCTACCTGGCCGTGGGCGCCGGGGAGCTGAGGCTCCAGTCCACCGATCCGCACGATCAACCTTACCTGGATTACAACTACCTCCATGAAGAGTTCGACCGGAGGCGGTTGCGGGACGGCGTGCGCATCGCCGTGGAACTGGGCAAGCACGGCGACTTCGCCGACATTATCCAGGAACGGACTGAGCCGCTGGACTCCGACCTCGAGACCGACGAAGCCCTGGATCACTGGCTCCGCAGCAACGTCTCCACCGCCCAGCACATCTCCTGCACCTGCAAGATGGGGCCGGACTCGGACCCCATGGCCGTGGTTGACCAGTACGGTCGGGTCAGGGGCCTCGAAAACATCCGCGTGGTGGACGCCTCCATCATGCCCGACTGCATCCGCGCCAACACCAACGTGACCACGATGATGATCGGAGAGCGCGTCTCCGAGTTCATCCTGCAGGGAAGCTAAAACAAGCGATGTCATTGCAAGGAGCGCAGTCCGCCGCCGGCGGATGGCAATCTCGTTCCGGTACGATCCGGCGTTGCTGCGACGATGTGCCAAATCGCCGAGATTGCCGCGCTACGCTCGCAATGACAGGGAGTTAGTGACATGGCAAACCGAGACATTGAACTGATTGCGCACCTGATGCGAAGAGCCGGCTTCGGCGCGACCCGCGAGCAGTTGGAAAACCTGGCCGCCCAGGGATACGAAGCGACGGTGGAGCAACTGCTGGATCAGAGCAGCGAGCGACGCATGGGCGACGACCTCATCCGGCGGTTCCATCCCGAACTGTCCGGCATGATGGGTACGCTGGGTTCCGGCGAGAACTGGCTTTACCGGATGGCGACGACCACCACGCCGCTGCGTGAGAAAGTCGCCCTGTTCTGGCATGGCATCTTCGCCACCGGCTATCCCAAGGTCATCCACGGCAAGGCCCTGTCCGACCAGGTCCGGATGTTTCGGTACCGGGGCATGGGCAGTTTCAGCGACCTGCTGGTGCAGTTGTCCAGGGACCCGGCCATGATCATCTGGCTGGACAACCAGGACAACCACAAGGACGCCATCAACGAAAACTACGGGCGGGAACTGCTGGAACTGTTCTCCATGGGTGTGGGCAACTACACCGAGCAGGACGTCCAGGAGTGCGCCCGCGCCTTCACCGGCTGGACGCTGGGCAACCGTGAGTACATGGAACTGCGTTCCATGCGGGACTCCGACTGGCCCTATGGCCGCATCTCCTGGCACTTCGAGTTCCAGGACGACGACCACGACTTCGGCGAGAAGGAGTTCCTGGGACAGCGGGGCGAGTTCAACGGCGACGATATTGTGAACATCATCTGCCAGCAGGAAGCCACCGCCCGGTTCATCTCCCGCCATATGTACAGCTTCTTCGTGGCCGACGAGCCGCCCGTGCCGGACTGGCCGTACACGGAACCCCAGGACCCGGCGGCCATCGACACCCTGGTTCAGGCGTACTTCGATGGCGGCTATGACATCACCGCCATGCTGCGGACGCTTTTCAACTCCGACTTCTTCAAGGACCAGGCGGTCTGGTATCGCAAGGTGAAGAGCCCGGTGGAACTGGTGGCCGGCGTGCTGCGCCTGACCGAAGAGTTCGACCGGCCCCGCAAGGAGATCCTGGACCGCTACCAGCAGGCCATCTTCATGGGCCAGTTCCTCAACAACCCGCCCAGCGTGGAGGGTTGGCACCAGGGCACCGACTGGATCGACACCGGCTCGCTGGTGGAACGAATCAACTTTGCGTCCCAGCAGTTGGGCGACGTCGCCAAGCCCGGCGTCCGCAACATGGTTGAACGCATCGCCGGAAACCCGTCGGCCGTCTCTCCCGAGCTGTTGGTGGACGCTTGCCTGGATCAGGTGGGCGTCATCACCGTCTCGGAGGACACGCGCCGGGAACTGGTTGACTTTGCATCGGTGGCCGGCGGTGATGGCGCCGCCCGCATCGCGGAAGTGTTGCAGATGGTGGCGTCAACCCACGAGTTCCAGCGGGCGTGATCGTGCGGCCCCACAAGATTGCCACGCTGCGCTCGCAATGACGGATTGGTGAAAAGACCATGACCACAGTGCAAAACATTCCCGAAATACGGTTCCTCGAATACCGCATGACCCTGGGCATGACCACGATGGAGGGTCGGGGGTTCTACTATCCCACCGATACCGCCATCGCCGACGACGGGCGGATGTACGTCGCCAACCGCTCGCTGGAGAATGTGACCCGGGGTGTGCGCGTCACCGTGTGCGACATCAACAGCGAGTACTACGGCACCTTCGCCACCTATGGCCAGTCGCCCGGCCAGTTCATCTGGCCCTCGGCCTGCACCCTGGACAGCCGGGGGCGCGTGTACGTCAGCGACGAAGCCACCCACCGCATCTCGGTGTTCGACAGGGAAGGCGCGCTGCTGTCCACCTGGGGCGAGCACGGCTCCGCCGAAGGCCAACTGGATACTCCGTCCGGCCTGGCCTTTGATGCCGACGACAACCTCTACGTAGCCGACACCTACAACCACCGGGTACAGAAGTTCACCGGGGAAGGACGCTTCCTGCTGTCCTTCGGTCGCGAAGGCAACGGCGACGCCGAGCTGAACCTGCCTTGGGGCCTCACCGTCGGCGCTGACGGCAACGTGTACGTGGCCGACTGGGGCAACGACCGCATCCAAAAGTTCTCGCCCGACGGACAGCATCTGGCATCCTTCGGCGATTCAGGGCGGGGCGACGGCGAGTTCCATCGTCCCTCCGGCGTGGCTGTTGACGCGGCCGGCTACATCTACGTGGCCGACTGGGGCAACGAGCGGGTGCAGATTATCGACCCGAACGGCGGTTTCGTGCAGAAGCTGCGCGGCGAGGCCACCCTGTCCGCATGGGCGGCCAACTTCCTGTCCGTGAACGTGGAGGAGGGCGATGCCCGCTCCCGCGCCAACCTGGAACCCGAGATTGAATATTTCGTGGACGAACCCCACGAGGAATCGTCCCACATCGAAAAATACTTCTGGTCTCCCGTGTCCATCAAACTGGACCGGGAGGGCAACCTGTACATCACCGAAAGCAACCGGCACCGCATCCAGGTGTACCAGCCAGCCAGCGCCTAGACGCTGTCATTGCGACCCCGTACTTGAAACCGGGGGTGGCGATCTCGCCGCAGGCAGCGCGTCCCGAGCAGAGCAAAAGGAGGATAACCCCGATGACTTCCACCAAGAAGGAACGGAACGTAGTGGTGATCGAGCTTCAGGGCGGCAACGACGCTCTGAACACCGTGATCCCCTACAACAACCCGCTCTACTACGACTTCCGCAGCAACGTCGGAATACCCGAGGGCGAGGTGCTGCACCTGGACGGCGAGGTCGGCCTGAACCCCAACCTGGCTCCCGTCAAGCACCTGTGGGATAAGGGCAACTTCGCTGTCATCAACGGCATCGGCTATCCCAACCCCAACCGCTCCCACTTCCGTTCCCGGGACGTTTGGTACACGGCGGAGTCGGAAAAGATCGGCGCCGAGGGCTGGCTGGCCGCCGCCATCCGTGACCTTGACGCGAGGGGCGAGAACGTGCTGACCGGCGTGAACTTCGGACGCGGCCTCCCCCGGGCCATGGTCGCCAAGGGCGTGCCGGTGGCGTCGGTGGCCAACCTGGAGACCTACGGCCTGATGCCCGACATCCAGGACGAGAAGTCCCGCCAGTACGCGCTGGAAGCCTTCAGCCGCATCTACGGCCCCACCGAGAGCAAGGACGTGGTGGCCCAGGTGCTGTCCGAGACCGGCTCCAACGCCCTCAAGGGCGCGGACCGGCTGCGCACCGCCCCGGACCTGTACTCGTCAACGGTGGAGTACGCCGACACTCCCATCAGCCAGTCGCTGAAGAACATGGCGCAGGTGATGTCCGCCGGCCTGGGCACGCGCATCTACTACACCCAGCACGGCAGTTTCGACACCCACAGCAACGAGCTGCCCGCTCACGCCAAGCTGTGGACCGACGTGTCCACCGCCATCGCCGACTTCACCAGCGACCTGGACGAGCACGGCCTCGCCGACGACACGCTGATCCTGGTGTTCTCGGAATTCGGCCGGCGCATCCGTGACAACGGCACCGGCACCGACCACGGCTCCGGCGGCGTGGCCTTCGTCATTGGCGGCTCGGTCAACGGCGGCCTCTACGCGGAATACCCGTCCCTGCGCCCGGAAGACCACTCGGAAGGCGACCTCCACTTCACCAACGACTTCCGCTCCACCTACGCCACCATCCTCAACCGCTGGCTGGAACTGGACCCGGTGCCCATCGTCCACGGCGTGTACGAGCAGTTCGACTTCCTGTAGGCCGCGCGGATACTGCGGAGAACTGTAGGGGCGGGTTTCAAACCCGCCCTGAATAGTTAAAGGGTGCGATACTATCAACGTCGAGGAGGTGTAGTTATGCCGGAAATCACGCGAGTTCAAACTGAAGCAGATTACGAGGCGGCGTTGGCCCGCATCGACGAGCTGATTCACTCGGTACCGGGCAGCGAGGAAGATGCCGAACTCGACCGCATATCCGACCTGGTCATACAGTATGAAGACGAGCACTATCCGATAGAAAAACCTGAGCCGGCGCCGGCTCTTGAATTTCTGCTGGACCAGGAAATGGTCAGCCGTGATCAGATGGTGGCACTGGCGGGCGATGGCGCTAATGTGGACGCGATACTGGCGGGCAACGAACCAATACCATCAGGTTTGGCGGAACTGCTGCGGAAGGAGATGGGCATTGTGGTTGATGACTTAACCCAATTTGGGTCGGAGATGTAGCACTGGCATCGTAAATGGAGACGATTTACCGGGATATACAGGATGAGTAGAGTGGGCGCTATGTTGGCGGATACGGTGGGTCGTAATCTGATAGACTTCGGGAGGTTTGGAACGTAGCCAAACCTCCCGATTCGTCAGGGTACGTAGAGACTTTCAGTTATACTGCCTGTTGCGTATCCTCGTATTTTCGAGCCTCATCGAGGATGTAACGAATGGCACCTTGCACCTCTTGCCGACGGGCTTGTGGAGTGTTGCCACCTGCGGTCACCAACCCCGCTCGTACTAGGATTGCGTTGCGGTGCCTGCCCTTACCAAAGTGCTGTTTGCGGAGAAATTCGGACAGTCCTTGATGGTTCTCTTTGCCCCAGCCGTGGTAGCAACCGGCGAGTACTCGGAGTACCGTTGCGTTGAAAACGAAAGAGTTTTGCCGCTCATCCGGAATGTCCTCGGAGGTCATCTCTTCGCTAAGGAGCAGGTCAAATTCCTCAATAGCCGCCGGCAAGAACTCGTCGAAAAAGTCCGCCCCGCAATTTACCACTTCGGAGTAATCGCCGAGCAGTTCCGCGTTTCGGGTGCGGCTAATCCGGCCATAGTAACCGAACCCCAGGGTTTTGAGGGTCGTTGCCAATTGGTTGAAAGAAAGCAGGTTCTCACTCGTTTGGCTCACTGCGCTACGCTCCATATCGATCCTGCCCTTGAGCAGTTGTGATGAGTTGGAAATTTCGTCAGCGGCGAGATTGAAGGCATCGCGCTGGTCGAATCGCGCACGGGTGATAGCCTCTTGCGGTTTGGCGTTTGCGGCGTCGGAGAACATCTGCCTTACGGCTCCCAGTTCACCCTCGGCGTACAGGATGATTGTTAGGGAGTCGTTCATAAACTGGTTGAATTTGCTCTCCAAAGCAGCAATCTCTTCCTTTTTCGCTTCTATGGCTGCCTTGGTGGCCGGTACATTGCTGGATTCTTCAAGTTCTGTTGTCAAATCGGCCAGTTCTTTGCGTAAGATTTCCAAATATCCCACAAAGTCCTCTTTGATGAGATTAGCGATGGCTCCGCGACGATGCTGTCCATCAAATAGACGGAGCAATGGCTTCGCATCCTCATAAATTAGCAGATGCCCAACCGATGATGGTTGCCCCGCACCATCCAAATATGGCGTGAAGTTGATGGCTTCTGGCGTGATGGCAAGTAACTCTGCCCCCAAGACCCAATTGTCCGTTTCACAGAGGTACTGCTGGATGGTAGCTGCGTGCTTCGGGTCGTACCGACGGTTGGCCTCTTGGATGACGTCTGGCCGAGTGCGTTCCTCGATTTTGTTGTCCAAGTCCCGGCAGGTCAGCGTGAAGGTGTACACCTCGCGACCTCCTTGGGTGGATCGAATCGCCCCAGGAATATCGATAAGCGTAGGACGGTGGGCGCTGTTGATTGTGATGGTCATTTCAGGCTCCTTACCGCGGCCATTTAGCCGCTTACGCAGTTCGTAACGCTATAATACGCGCTTATATAAATCTTGTCGATCAATTTAAGCGCTAATATCTATCCGCTCCCAAATCGCTCGTCCAGCGTTTAGAATACTGGCATCGTGCAGCCTCGGATTACGCAGAAATGGTATGGGCTATGACCAGCAACAATGACGAACCCCGCACTCTCTCCAGCATCCCTGTTGAACCGCTCTACTCCCCGGAGCAACTCGCCGCCAGTGGTTTCGACCCCGCCACCGACCTGGGCAACCCCGGCGAGTTTCCCTTTACGCGAGGGGCCTACCCGACGATGTACCGGGGCCGGCTGTGGACCCGGCGGCAGATTGCCGGGTTTGGGACGGCGCGGGCTACCAACGAGCGGTACCGGTTTCTGCTGGCCCACGGTCAGACCGGATTGAGCACCGACTTTGACCATCCCACGCTGACCGGATACGACTCGGACCACGAGTTGGCCGAGGGCGAGGTGGGCCGTCTGGGCGTCGCCATCGACACCGCCGCCGACATGGGGGAGCTGTTCGACGGCATACCCCTGGATCAGGCCAGCGTGTCGCTGACCATCAACCACCCGGCCATCGTCCTGCTGGCCATGTTCCTGCACAACGCCGAGCGGCGCGGGACGCCGTGGGCCGCGTTGCGCGGGACCGTGCAGAACGACTCGCTGAAGGAGTTTCACGGGCAGAAGACCTTTGCCCTCCCACCGGCGCCGGCATTGAAACTGACGACCGACGTGGTCGAGTTCTGCACGAAACACGTCCCCAACTGGTACACCATATCCATCAGCGGCTACCACACCCGGGAGGCCGGATCCGACGCGGTGCAGGAATTGGCCTTCACCATCGCGCAGGGCATGGCCTACGTGGAATCGGCTATGCGACGGGGGCTGCCGGTGGACGCCTTCGCAACGCGGCTGTCCCACTTCTTCGGCGTGCATAACGACTTCTTCGAGGAGATCGCCAAGTTCCGCGCGGCCCGCCGGATGTGGGCGCGGCTGATGCGGGACCGATACGGCGCGACCAAACCGGAGTCCATGCGGATGCGGTTCCACACGCAGACCCTGGGCTCCACCCTGGTGCGGCAGGACCCGCTGAACAACATCCTGCGGGGCGGATTGCAGGCGCTGGCCGCCGTGCTGGGCGGCACCCAGTCGCTCCACGTCAGCGGCTACGACGAAGCCTACGACATACCGTCGGAAGAGGCCATGCGCATCTCGCTGGCCACGCAGATGATACTGGCCCACGAGTCGGGTATCGCCGCGACGCCGGACCCGCTGGGCGGATCGGCGTACCTGGAGACCCTGACCAACCAGTTGGAAGAGGCGGCGATGGCCTACATCGAGCGCATCGACGGGATGGGCAACGGCAGCATGTTGGATGGCATTCTGGAGGCTATCGGCAGCGGCTACATCGAGAGCGAAATCGCCCAGGCATCGTATCGCTACCAGCAGCGGGTGGAGTCGGGCGACTACACCATCGTGGGGGTCAACGACGAGTACAGCGGAGATGCCACCAACGCGGGCGGGCTGGAGCTGTTCGAGTTCGACTACGCCGAGGAGGAACGGCAGATCGAGCGGCTGACGACGGTTCGCCAGGGTCGCAGCGAGGCGGACGCAACGGCCGGACTGCGGGACATCGTGAAGACGGCGCGGGCAGACCAAAACCTGATGCCGGCGATACTGACGGCGGTGGGAGCAGGGGTTACCGAGGGGGAGATCATGGGCGCGCTGCGGGACGAATGGGGGGAGTACGTGGACCCAGGGGTGTTTTAATGCACAGCAAAACGCTCCGCCGACTATCCCGACTGGTGGCGCAGCAAGCCAAAGACCCCGTCGTAGGGTTGCCCGCTGATATTGACACCGGGATCCCTCCGATTATGAGGTTCGAGAGTGTTGACGATGTTGAACCGATTGCCAATAATTTGGAGTTGGAGTCCGGCACCGGGCTAACTGCCACCCTCGTTGAAATGGTGGGCGTTTTTTACGAACTGGCTTTGAACGCTGTGGAACATTCGCGATGGACGGCCGGCTACTATGTCATCAGAGCAGGCAGCAACATCGTTGGCAGCGTGCAGCATACCGTTGGCATTGCAGATTGCGGAATTGGAATTCCGGCTTCTTTGCGGCATAATCCCGTTTTTGCCGATGTACCGAATGACGCTGATGCAATTGCCCTCGCAACCGAGTTGCATGTTACCGGTACCGGCGAAGCGCATCGTGGCATCGGACTGGACCATGTTGTGAGTGTGGTGAAAAGTTTGGGCGGCAACCTGACAATCGTTTCCGCTGGCGGCTCTCTGGAGGTGAATGCCGGTGGCGAGATGATCAAAAGCAGTCCGGCAGGATCAGATCAGCTTGCCGGTACGGTGGCAGTGGTCACCATGTCCGTTCCGGTATAAGTGACTATGATGACGACGGTCAACTTGTCAATACAATCGGGTAAAACAGTGCTCATTACACGCCCGGCAGCGCGGGTTGTGGCGCCGGCAATGCAGGCTGCCGCTGGCGGCGGCGAAATTACGCTGAATACCGACGGGATCCTTCGTATCGGTGTGTCGTTTTTTGATGAGGCTCTGCTGATTTTCAACGAAATTATTGAGGAGACAGGAAAAAAGAGCTGCAACTGATCTATCAGAAAGCACCGACGATGCAGTCTCTGAAAAACCTAGCCCCCAATCGAGGCTTGACCGTCTCCGAGACATTGGGCGGCGATTGGGTAATTTCTCGTGCGGAGTTGAGCCGATGACAGCGACCCCAGCTAACCCGCCCCGCGTCCTCCTCGCCAAACTCGGCCTGGACGGGCACGACCGCGGCGTTAAGGTCATCGCGCGGGCGCTGCGCGATGCCGGCATGGAGGTGGTGTACCTGGGGATGCGGGTTACCGCCGACCAGGTGGCGGCGGCGGCGGCTCAGGAGGACGTGGACGTGGTCGGCATCAGCATCCTTTCGGGGGCGCACATGAGGCTGATGCCCCGAATGGTGGACGCCCTGGAGCGACACGGTATCCGCGGCGGCGACGATGAAGACGGCGTGACGCTGCTGGTGGGCGGCACGATACCCGACGGCGACGTGGAACGGCTGCGGGAGTTGGGTGTGGATGGCGTCTTTCCCGTGGGCAGTTTCACCGGCGAAATGGTGGAGTTCATCCGCAACAACGTGAAATCCTGAACGAGATTGCTATCCGCCAGAGGCGGACTCGCAATGACAGGGGCGCTTTCCTCATGATCTGGCCGCCGACATATGATCCCGAATACGTGCCGGCAGGTGACGCGGAGCATTGGGATGCCCGGCTGGAGACCATGCCGGCGGTGGAGCGGGATGCCATCATCCTGGAGAAACTGCGAGGGCAGGTGCGGTATGCGTGGGAGCGTTCGGGGTTTTACCGGGAGTTCTGGCGGAACGCGCCGGTTGATCCGGGGAACTTGCGCAGCCTTGAGGAGTTTGCTCAGCTGCCTATATTGACCAAGGAGGAAGTGCGTGTCGAGCAGGAGGCGCACCCTCCCTACGGACGGTTTCTGTGTGTGCCGCCGGAGCAGGTGTATCGGATTCACGGCACCTCCGGTACGACGGGCCGGCCGACGGTGTTTGGCATCAGCCGGGACGACTGGGACCGCATCGGCGAGGCCCACGCGCGAATCCTGTGGGCGGCCGGCGTGCGGTCCGGTGATACGGTGATGGTGGCGGCGGTGTTCAGCCTGTACGTGGGCAGCTGGGGCGCGCTGGTTGGCGCGGAACGGCTGGGCGCGACCTGCTTCCCCTTCGGGGCCGGCGCGCCGGGCCAGACCGAGCGGGCCGTGGAATGGGCCCAGATGGTCCGCCCGGCGGCGCTATACGCCACGCCGTCTTATGCCCTGTACCTGGCGGAAACGGCTCAGGAGATGGGGGTTGATCCCAGGACGGATTTCGGCTTCCGGTTGATGTTCTTCAGCGGCGAACCGGGAGCCAGCGTGCCGGCGACCCGGCAGGCCATTGAGGACGCCTTCGGCTGCTACGTGGTGGACCAGGGCAGCATGGCGGAAATGACGCCGTGGATGACCAACGGCGGCTGCCGCCACCTGGAACGGGGAATGCACCTGTGGCAGGACATCGTCTATACGCAACTGGTGGACGCCGAGACGCATGAACCCACGCCCATGGGCGGTGAGGGCGTGCCGGTCTATACGCATCTTGAGCGCGAATCCCAGCCGATGATCCGTTACTGGTCCGGGGACATCGCGCAATGGGAGATGGCGGACTGTCCCTGCGGGCGTACGTATCCGACGCTGACCCGGGGCATCTACGGGCGCGCCGACGATATGCTCATCATTCGGGGCCAGAATGTATTTCCCTCGCGGATCGAAGACGTCCTGCGCGGACTCGACGAGTTCGGCGGTGAGTTCCGGCTGGTGGTGGAACGGGAGCGCGGCTACCTGGACCGGCTCACGGTGCAGACGGAAGTGTCCGCCGCAGTGTGGGCGGCAGCCGGCGAGGGCGGCCCGGAGGCGCTGGAGATGCTGCGAAGCCGGGTGGGTGATGCTTTGCGGCGGGCATTGGGAGTCGGGGTTTCGGTGGACCTGAAACCGGAGGGAGAGTTCGAGCGTACTCAGTTCAAAGCGCGGCGGGTGATTGACCTGCGGGGCTGAGCTACACCGATGCACAGGACAAACATGATGTATGGACTGGCCGCCTCCTGACGCTTCCATATACCGGCGACCCAGCATACCGGGCCCAAGGGCGCGGGTGGGTGAGGTGATACCGGGTTTGCACCAGCGCGGTATGCTGACCACCAGCGCCTTTTTGGTGATTACACCGCACGCCGAGACGGGGGAGCCGTCCGTCACCGTGATAGATTCGGGATGGCGTTACTTTCACCATGACCGGGTACTGAGCTATCTCAGGCGACTGGGGTACGGGCCGGAGTCGGTCAGCGGCCTGATTTCGACGCATTTTCATCCCGATCACGTGGGCGGGATGGCAAGGTTGCACCGGGCGACGAGAGCGCCGGTGGCGGCGCACCGGGTTGAGGCGCCGGACCTGGCGGGGGAACCGGGGCGCGGAATGCCCAACCCAGTGAAGCCGAAGTGGCTGCGCCCGTTGATGTGGCCTTTGCTGGCGCCCACCAAACCGGCTCATGTTCCAGTGGCTCAAACCCTGGACGACGGTGACACACTGCCGCTGCTGGGTGGCGCGACGGTGATCCACACTCCGGGGCATACGCCGGGGAGCATCAGCCTGCACTTCCCCAACGAAGGGGTGTTGCTGGTCGCCGACGCAGTGCAACGTTATCAGGAACGGCTGACCCTGCCCTCACGGTGGTTTTCCAGCGACATGGAGGCGGCCAAGGAGTCGGTGCGAAAACTGGCGTTGCTGGATTTCGAGATAATCTGCTTCAGCCACTTCGAGCCGATGCGCAACGGAGCGCGGGCAGCGCTACGGACGCTGGCGGAGTATGTGTCTTGAGTTTATTTTGCATGGATAGACCGGATAGACAGCGATACGGAGGATGGACGTGGAGTTTGGAGAGCTGAAAGACATGGATTTGCGAGAAGCATGGCCGAGCGAAGCGCATGACTTCACGCCTTGGCTGGTCGATAATTTGGAGCGGCTTTCGCGAGTGATTGGAATCCCGCTGGAAGCCGAAGGTACGGAGGTGGCGGTTGAGGGATTTGCGGCAGACATTCTGGCACGCAATCCGATGGACGGGAGCAGTGTCTTGATAGAAAACCAGCTGGAGGGAACGGACCATAGACATTTGGGGCAGGTTCTCACCTATCTTGCCGGACTGGAGGCGCAGACCGTCATCTGGGTAGCGCGGGAATTTCACGGAGCGCACCTGTCGGCGATTCGCTGGCTGAACGAGCACACGGTGGAGCCGTTCGCGTTTTTTGCAGTGCGGGTGCGGGTTGTACGTATCGGCGATAATACTTCTTCGCCGGCGGCGCCGCTATTTGAGGTTTTGGAACGGCCTAGTGGTTGGGAGCGCCAGTTCCGAGCATCAGCGCAGGAAGCAAGCGCTCTGAGTGAAAGCGGGCAGTTCCGGCGAGAGTTTTGGCAACACTACACTAATCGCTATCCCGACGATGGCGTTCGCGTAGGTTATGCCGGCAGCAACGTCTGGCATCCGGTAATAGATACCAGCATCCTTCTCAGCCAGTATGTTGCGGTATTTGGCGTTGGTGTTTATCTGCGAAGCGGCTGGAATGAATCCAGCGAGCAAGTTTTTCCCATAGTCGAAAACTACGCAGAAGCCTTGCAGCACGAATTGGAGGTCGAACTCGGTAACTCTTCCGATGGCTGGTGGGCCCTGAAAACGCTGAGGATCGATTCCAGAGATCGCGCTAACTGGCCCCAAATGGTCGATTGGCTGCATGAGAATCTAGTGGCGTATCGGCGTGTCCTCACAGCGGACGCAAAGGCGGACAACTGAACCCATCCACAGGACGGCCTGCTGGGGCAGGTTAAAGACTCGTCCTGATAAGCCCGCTCTTTACTGCCCATCTGCTGCCGCTTACAATGATCTCAATACGTCGCGGAGTATTAATAGTGCCTACCCCCATGGAAACGCTGGACGCAGCCGCAGACCACATCGCCGCCGGCCGCGTCCAGGAAGGCGCGCGCCTGGCCTATGAGGCCGCGTTCCGGGCCGTCGCCGACGCGGCGCGGCGGCATAAACGGCCCTGCAAAACCATAGAGGACGCCCGGGACTTCGTCCGGTGGCTGGACGGATTGCCCACGGAACCTGGTGATTGGCTGCGAAACACTGCAATTTTCGATTGGGTCAACGACGACCAAGCGCCCCAACTGCCAATACCCGAATTCATTGGGGCTTTCAACGTAGCGGAAGAATTCAAGCGACACGGCGAAGCTCCCGCCGAACTTACCCACTGGCAACCTGACGAATACGTTATATTTTTGCCTGCTGTCCGGGAGCTCATCGAAAACGTAGAAACTGCGCAACCCAGGGACCCGTCCGTTTGGATGCGCTAACGCATCTCAACGAATCCCGTAACCTGACGGCGCTGGCCGCGGAGCTTTTTAACCGTGGCCAGTACCTTGCTGCTGGTGAATTCGTATGGGGCGCCATTGTCCACGCCGTCGCCGCCGCCGACCCTGACCACGAAATGCAGCCTCCGGACCGCTTTGGCAATCCTCACCTAGCCCCCAATACCAGCGCCACTTTCTCTAGTGCCATTCGTCGAATCACAGGACTCACTTTTTCCGAGGGTCAGATCGCTTCGTGCCTTTACAACGGGCAGCAGCAGTTGCACAACCACTTCTACCACCTCAACTTGACACCACAGGATCTTCAGCACAGTATTGGCGTCGCCACAGCATACGCGCAGTTGCTCATGCGTGCCGCCGACCATGCCCTCAGCCGATAATCGCATATCTCGACTTCCCAATCATGCCGCGCAAGTGATTGTCTAACAATGTCTGCCAACTCCAACATCCCCACGAACCTCCCCCTGCCTCTGACCGGCATCCGAGTGCTGGACGCCACGCATATCGTGGCCGGCCCGTTCTGTTCGCAGATTCTGGCGGACATGGGGGCGGAGGTTATCAAGATTGAGCGGCCGCGGTCGGGGGACGCCGCCCGGGGGAGGCAACCCTTTATCGAGGACGGTCACGGCCAGCGCGTGAGCAGCCGGTTCCTGGGTGTCAACCGCAACAAGAAGAGCGTCACCCTTGACCTGCGGAACCAGATTTGCAAGGGAGCCTTTGAATCACTCGTCGCAAATTCGGATGTGCTGCTGGACAATTGGGGTCCCGGGGCGTTTCAACGCCTGGGTTTGGGCTACGACCGGCTGAGCGAGATCAACCCGCGCCTCATCTACGCTGAGATTACCGGCTACGGAGACGGCGCGCGGGGACCTTACTCCGACTGGCCGGCCAACAACCTGGCGATACAGGCCATGTCGGGCTGGATGGAAGTCACCGGAGAACCCGGCGGCCGGCCCCAGGCCGTGGGCGACAACATCGGCGATTCGGTGCCGGGTGTCTGGGCTGCCCTCGGCATCGTGTTGGCGTTGGAAACGCGGCGGCAGACGGGAGTGGGTCAGCACGTTGACGTGGCAATGTACGAGTGCATGGTGTCCCATCTCATCAGCAACATGAACGCCTACCAGGTCACCGGGCCGGAATCCGGCCGGATCGCCGGGCGCACTCGGCAAGCCTCCCTGGGGCCGGGACTGGTGTTTCGCGCCGCCGACGGTTACGTGGTGATGGCCGGCGTGCGCAGCCCGCAGCGTTTGACCGCGCTGTGGGAGCTGGTGGGGCGCAGCGATCTGCCGGAGCAGGACGAACGCTACTTGCAGCAATTCCCCGACGCCGATTTCGTGTTTGACGAAGTGATACCGGCCATTGAGAGTTGGTCATCGCAGCGGCCCAAGTGGGAGGTCGCCGGACGGCTGACCGAGTTGGGCTTCTCCATGGGAGTGGCGCAGAGCATCGCAGACCTGGCCGACTGCCCCCAGCTGGAAGCGCGGGGGATGTACGTTGACACCGGGGACACGCTGGGCGGCACATTCCGGTCGTTGGCCACCCCCATCCAGCTGACGGCGTGCCGGCCGGCAGACACCGGCACTCCGCCAAGGCTGGGGGAACACAACGCGGAGATCCTGTGCAGTCTGGGCGGTCTGACAGAGGAGCAGTTAGCGGAACTGGCAGCCGACGGGGTAGTCTAGACGGCACAGGCACGGGTTGATGGCTTTACCCAATTGACCCTTTGCGTCTTCGCGTCTCTGCGCCTTTGCGGTTAAATCGCCTGACAATGTTTCAGCTGCGTAAGTCCTGTGGAAATGCCGGCTTCCAAGAGGTCTTGCTGGCATACCTCCCCGTTTGCGCCGTGCTCAACGCGGCGGTATGATAACCGCCGTACCGTGACGTGGCGGTTGCGCTGACTGGCGCCGTCACGGATGCCCCAGCCGCTTGGCGCGAAAGCGGCCTGCTGACACGGCTGTCGTTCGTGCTATAATCTGCGCCGCAGGAGGTGCCCATGCGAGCTATTGATTACCAAGCCCCTACTTCCCTCAGCGATGCCGTGTCCATAATGGCGCAACACGGCGACCGTGCCCGTGCGTTGGCCGGCGGCACTGACATCCTGGTGCAGCTGCGCGGTGGACGCCGCGAGATCGACGTGCTGGTTGACACGAAGAAAATTCCCGAGTTGAACGGCCTCAACCTCAGTGACAGTGGCCTGCAACTCGGCGCCGCCGTACCGTGTTTCCAGATCTACCAGAACCAGGCCGTTGCCGCCGCTTATCCCGGTCTCATTGACGCCGCCGGCATGATCGGCAGCATCCAGATCCAGGGTCGGGCTACCGTAGGCGGCAACCTGTGCAACGCCGCTCCGTCCGGCGACACCATACCGCCGGTCATCACCCTGGGCGGTGAAGCCCACATCAACGGTCCCAACGGGTGGCGCACCGTGCCCACCGAGGACTTCTGCACCGGCCCGGGCCGCAACGTCCTTGAGCCGAACGAACTGCTGGTCGCCATCCAGATCCCGGCGCCCGCCGCCAACTCCGGCACCGCGTACCTGCGGTTCATCCCGCGCAACGAGATGGACATTGCCGTCGCCGGCGTGTCCTCTTCCGTGGTGCTTGATGCCTCCGGCCAGAACTTCGTCTCGGCCCGCATCGCCCTGGCGTCCGTTGGGCCCACGCCCATCCTGGCCACTGCCGCCGGCGACAGTCTGGCCGGCAAGGCGGTTTCCGATGATGCCATCGCTGAGGCCGGCCGTCTGGCCAGCGAAGCCGCTACCCCAATCACCGATATGCGCGGCACCATCCGCCAGCGTCACCACCTGGTGGACGTGCTGACCCGCCGCACCCTGAATATCGCCATCCGGCGCGCCCGAGGGGAGGAATAACAATGCCCGGACTTGTCCACGTAACTACAACCATTAACGGCAATGAAGCGCACTTTCTCTGCGAGCCGCGGCAGAGCCTCTTGGAGTGTCTGCGCGACGTCGTCGGCATGACCGGCTCCAAGGAGGGCTGCAACGACGGCAACTGCGGAGCCTGCACCGTCAACCTGGACGGCCGCATCGTTTGCTCCTGCCTGGTGCTGGGCGTCGAAGCCGAGGGCGCTCAGGTAAACACCATTGAAGGTGTCGCCTCCGCCGATGGTCTCCATCCCATTCAGCAGGCGTTCCTGGAGAACGCGGCGCTCCAATGCGGCATCTGCACGCCCGGCTTCATCGTGGCCGCCAAGGCCCTGCTGGACGCCGAGCCGGACGCCGACGAAGGACGCATCCGCCACTGGCTGGCCGGCAACCTCTGCCGTTGCACCGGCTACGACAAGATCGTCCGCGCCGTGCTGGACGCCGGGGAGAAGATGCGTGCGGGCTAGGTTGTTCCGTCAGACCGCGCCATAGAGTAGGGGCAGCCCCTGTGGTTGCCCCTATCGTTTTAACCTTGTGGAGTTATGGCATAGTTGGTCGGCGAGATAGGTGACTCCAGAGAAAACATGGGGGAGAGTAGCGCGAGATGGCACGGAAAGTAGTTTTCGCCCTCATAGAGAATCGCGCCGGACAAGTGTTGCTGATACAGCGTGGATACGGACGTGAAAAGTACCGTTGGTCGCTGCCGGGAGGTCATGTTGATCGTGGTGAGAGCAATCGACGAGCCGCCGTGCGGGAAGCACGTGAGGAGACGGGATTTCACGTCGAAATCGTGTACAGGATAGACGAAGGCTACCGCGCCCCGTGGAAAGCGTACTTCGCCAAAATCAAGGGCGGACGGTTACGTCCTAAACGGCCTGAATGCTTGGATGCCAAATTCTTCGATTACGACAAGCTGCCTAAACTCGCCTTTGACGTGGATCGCAGGGTCATCAGCAATCGATTGAAGGATGTCGGAAAATCTCCGGAAGGACGACACTGAAAAGATCGACACGCTTGTGATGTGCTCTTGCGATTAGGGGGTTCGCACCCGAAACAGCACGTGGGCAGCGAAAGATTTGCGCTCCGTCGCGTCCACGGCCTCGAATCCGATGATTGCCGCCTCGGCCCGGTCTATCAGGCTAACTGCGTCAGGACGAATGAGTTCGGCATTGGGATCGTAGTCGGCCCGGTGGCGCCAGTTTTGCAGGTCAACGAAGGCTCTCCCAAAGTTCTGTATAGGCGACGCAAATGTGTGCAGACCGCTTTGCATACGGCTTCTGGCAAACCCGTGGTCCAGCGCCCGGTAGCTTACAGTCCAGGCTGGCAAGCGACGAAACTGCGAAGACGCGCCAATCAGCGTATCCGCGTTACTCCCAGCCAGGGCGTGGAACATGGCGTAGTAAGCGGCGCTGATGGCTTTGCGCAACTGCATCTGTTGCGGTCGACCACGCCGCTCACCGTACTCGGGCGCGCTTGCCAGCATTCGGGCCACCGCAATCAGTTGTTGCCAGTTCATAGCGCGACTTCACTTGAAGAGCCTGGCCCGCTCTTCATCGGTCCACTCGGTGATTTCATCCTTGTCGATGTAAGACTCGGACGTAAAATTGGTTATCCCCAGCTCGATTAACTCCGGTTGCATCTGCCAGTAGAGGCCGTTGATCCAGTCCGGATCGAGCAGATCGCCGTCGCCGTCGTACACGACCCTGACTTCGAGATACTCCTCATCCCACTCGTCCAGCCGAGGGGTAACGTGGATCTCGTCGAAGACGAGCCGGTCGCCGAATTTTTTCTCCAGGTGGCTGCGATAGATGGCCGCTACCTGCTCCTTGACGGAATCGTATTTAGCCATGATGCGGTCTCCGATGTCGCGGCGCGATTAAAGCGATGCTAACAGCCCACTGTCCGGCCCGTCAAAAGACGTGGATTACCCGACGTCGACGCGTTTTGCGATATAATCCCGCCATGAAAATGAAAACCCCTATGAGGTGAACCCAATGACAACACCAAACCAGGTGCTTTCCGAGGTTGAGTACGACGTAGTGGGCAAGCGCCCGGTGCGCCCGGATGGGGTGGACAAGGTTACGGGCCGCGCCCAGTACGGCGCCGATCTCGACCTGACCGGCCTGATCCACGGGCGCGTCCTGCGCAGCCCCCACGCCCACGCCCGCATCCGGTCCGTGGACACCAGCAAAGCCGAGGCTTTGGCCGGCGTCCGCGCCGTGGTGACCGCCGCCGACCTGCCCTTCGCGTCAATGACCAAAGAAGAGTTGGGCAACGACTACAACCGTTTCAAGTTCCTCAGCGACAACTTCCTGGCATCCGACAAGGCGCTGTATCGCGGACACGCTGTCGCAGCCGTGGCCGCTGACAACGCCCACATCGCCGAGGCTGCACTGGCGCTGATCGACGTGGATTACGAAGCGCTGGAACCCGTCATCGACGTGCGCGCCGCCATGCAGGACGGAGCGCCGCTGCTGCATGAGGACCTTCGCACCTCGGCCATGGGCGAAATGTCCGAAAAACCCAGCAACGTCGCCGCCTACATGAAGTTCGAGAAGGGCGACACCGCCGCCGGCTTCGCCAATTCTGATGTCATCGTGGAGCGCGAGTTCACCACGGCGTCCGTACACCAGGGCTACATCGAGCCGCACAACGCCACCGCCCACTGGCGGGCCGACGGGCAGATCAACATCTGGTGCAGCACGCAGGGCGCTTTTGTGGTGCGAGCCAACACCGCCGACGTATTGCGGGTTGACGTGTCCGACGTGCGCGTTACTCCCATGGAAATCGGCGGCGGTTTCGGCGGAAAGGTGACCTTCTACCTGGAACCGGTGGC
>JAGWBI010000018.1:94699-128888 GCA_021295965.1 Dehalococcoidia bacterium
GAGCTGGCCTTCGAGGCCGGCGCCTACCCCGGCTCCCCTGTGATGCAGGGTGCGACCTGCGCCTTCGCCTGCTACGAGCTGGAAAACGGGACCGTTGAAGGCTACGACGTGGTGGTGAACAAGCCCAAGACCGCCGCCTACCGCGCTCCCGGCTCTCCCCAGGCGGCTTTTGGCGTGGAGCAGGTGGTGGATGAGCTCTGCCAGAAGCTGGGAGTGGACCCGGTTGAGTTTCGCCTGAACAACGCCGTGACGGAAGGCTCCCGCAAGGTGGAAGGCCCGGTGTTCCAGAAGATCGGCCTGGTGGAATGCCTGGAGGCCGCCCGCAACCACGACCACTACCGCACTCCGCTACAAGGGCCCAACCGGGGCCGTGGCATCGCCGCCGGCTTCTGGATGAACCGCGGTTTCCATTCCAGCGTCAACATGACCGTCAACCCCGACGGCACGGTGAACCTGATCGAAGGTTCGGTGGACATCGGCGGCTCCCGCGCCTCCATCGCGCAGCAGGCTGCCGAGACCCTGGGCATCGCCTACGAGGAAATCAAGCCCCAGGTGGTGGACACCGACTCCATCGGCTACACCATGGTCACCGGCGGCAGCCGCACCACTTTTGCCACCGGCTGGGCTGCCATCCTCGCCGCCGAGGACGTGAAAACGCAGATGGTGGAACGGGCCGCGTCCATCTGGGACGTGCCCGTCGAAGAGGTGGAATACGACGGCGGCGTCATCAGCCACCGGTCGGAAGAGCTCAGTTTCACCTTCAAGGAACTGGCCCGCCAGCTTTACACCACCGGCGGCGGCATCACCGGCACCGCCAGCCTGGACCCCACCGGCGAGGGCAACTCCTTCGGCGTACACCTGGTGGACGTAGAGGTTGACCCGGATACCGGCAAGACCGAGATCCTGCGCTACACCGCCATCCAGGACGCCGGCAAGGCCGTGCACCCCAGCTACGTGGAGGGGCAGATCCAGGGCGGCGCAGTGCAGGGCATCGGCTGGGCGTTGAACGAGGAATACTACTTCAGCGACAACGGCCAGATGATGAACTCCAGCTTCCTGGACTACCGGATGCCCACCTCTCTCGACCTGCCCATGATCGACACGGTCATCGTGGAAGTGGCCAACCCCGGCCATCCCTACGGCGTGCGCGGCGTTGGCGAGGTTCCCATCGTGCCCCCGCTGGCCGCCATCGCCAACGCGGTGGGCGCGGCCACTGACCAGCGTCTCACCAGCCTGCCCATCACGCCGGGCAGCGTGCTGGAAGCAGAGTGGAACGGAGGCTAATCCCCGTTCGATCCGTGATCACGTGGAAACTCAAAGGGGGATGCGCCGCCGCGTCCCCCTTTATAATAGAAATACCTCCAATGGAGTATCGGCAATGAGGATCGACTTCGGCGAATGGCAGCTGCGCAGTTTCCGTCCCGACGACGCGCCAGCGTTGGCGAAGCACGGCAACAACCGGGCGGTGTGGCGCAACATATGGGATCGCCACCCTAATCCCTTCAGCATTGCCGATGCGGAAGAATGGATTCAATTTGCTATGCAGCAGGAGCCAACGACGATATTCGCAATCGCATCCGAAGACGAGGCCATCGGGTGCATCGGCATATTGCCACAGGAAGACGTCGCGCGGTTATCTGCCGAAGTCGGCTACTGGCTGGGGGAGCGCTATTGGGGCCGGGGCATAACCACCCAAGCACTGGTCACGTTGACCGAATACGCCTTCTCGGAGTTTGATCTGGTTCGGCTGTTCGCCACAGTAATGGAATGGAACCCTGCCTCTGCCCGGGTGCTGGAAAAGGCTGGCTACCAATACGAAGGGCGTTTGCGCAAGAGCGCGTTCAAAGACGGACAGATCATCGACCAGTTTCTCTATGCCAGAGTACGAGAATAGCCCGTCCGACCCATCGGCCGGCAGCGCCCCAATTTGAAACTCAACCGGAGCATTGGCATGCGGATCGACATCGGCGAATGGCGCCTGCGCAGTCTCCGTCCCGACGACGCGCCAGCGTTGGCGAAGTATGCCAACAACCGCAACGTGTCTCGTAACCTGCGCGACCGATTTCCCTATCCCTACCGCATCGAGGATGCCGAGGCCTTCATCCGGTATGCCAGAGAGCAGGAACCCGAGACCATCTTCGCCATCGCGTCCGACACGGAGGCCATCGGTGGGATAGGGTTGGAATTGTACGATGACGTCCACCGCCGCTCGGCCCAGGTGGGATACTGGTTGGGCGAACCATATTGGGGGAAAGGTATAGCCACCTTGGCTCTACGGGCAGTCACCGACTACGCTTTCACCCAATTTGACCTGGCGCGCCTGTATGCCTATGTGTACGAATGGAACCCAGCCTCGGCCCGTGTGTTGGAAAAGGCCGGTTACGAATACGAGGGCCGTTTGAGAAAAAGCATCACCAAAGACGGACAAACCATAGACCAGTGGATGTACGCGATGGTGCGGGAATGAATCCTGCCTCGCCGTTCTAAACTGGCCGGTGCGTCAGCGCGGCTGATGAATGCGCGGTTGCTTGCATTGGCACAACGCCGACGGTCATGTTAGGCTGAAATATGCCAACTGCGGCATTTCAGCGTGGCGTTCGCCAGAGTGGAGTGGAAGCAAAATGACCATCGGCGCCATCGACAAATCCCTCGAGCTCCAAATCTCGGACATCGTGCAGCGCACGCTGGACGACCATTATCAGGGCGAACTGACATTCGGTCCCATCAGGGTCCAGGAAGAGGACCGTTACAACGGAAAGCGGCGCCTGAATATCTACATCGTTGTCGATGGGGATTACGACCTGCTGTACCCACGGTGGGATTCAGGGGCCTTGCTTCCCGAGCATATCTTGCCGGACCTTTCGCCGTTTGGCATTACGCAGGACACTGTCCATTCGTTCATTCCAAAAAGCGATTGGTCGTGGTTCCATAAGGTTGCCGGCCTTGATTTCTAACGACCTGCTGGACATCGCCCGTCGGCTGGCGGAGGGTAATACAACCCAGACCGACCTGCGCCGCGCCGTCAGCAGCGTCTATTACGCGCTGTTCCACGCCATTTGCCAGAGCAACGCCGATACTCTGGTCGGCGATGACTCAATCCCTCACGACCAACTGGCGTGGCGTCAGACCTACCGCGCCTTGGAACACGGCTACGCCAGGCAGCGTTGTTTCATGGCCCGGCACAACCCCCGGTTCACCCAGCCGATTCAAACTCTGGCCGACTATTTCACCACTGTGCAAGGTTACCGTCACCAAGCGGACTATGACCCTGATACCAATTTTGACCTACAGGAAGTTCTGGTCACCATTGCCCAAATCGACGAAATAATCGCAGACTTCCGCGCCGCCCCGACCCCAGAGCGTCGCGCCTTTGCCGTGTATGTCCTGATGCGGGAGCGCCAGGACTGATCTGCCAACCGAACCGTAGGCTTATCGGAGGCGTCCAATGCGCATCGACATCGGCGAATGGCAGGTCCGCAGCTTCTACCTCGAGGATGCCGAGGCGCTGGCGAAGTACGCTAACAACCGCAACGTATGGCTCAACCTGCGCGACGCCCACCCCCTCCCCTACCGGCTGGAACATGCCGTCTCCTGGTTGCGCATGGCCACCCGGCAGTGGCCGGAAGTCCATTTCGCCATCGCCTCTGCCGACGAGGCCATCGGTTACATCGGCCTGGGTTTGCAAAGCGACGTCTTCTACCGCTCGGCGGAGATAGGATACTGGCTGGGCGAGCCGTTCTGGGGCCGGGGCATCGCCACCGCCGCATTGCAGGCCCTCACCGAGTACGCTTTCTTCCAGTTCAACCTGATACGCCTGTATGCCTACGTCAACGTAACCAACCCCGCTTCCGTCCGCGTCCTTGAAAAGGCCGGCTATGAGCGCGAAGGACGTTTGCGAAAGAACGTCATCAAAGACGGCCAGGTAGTTGATCAGTTTCTCTACGCCATGGTGAAGGACTAGCAATATGTTGTCGCCGTTCCCATACCGCTGGGCGCTGTTCGTCATCGCCGTGCTGCCTGCTGCGCTGCTGGCTGGCTGTTCCGGCGCAGTGGCTCCGGAGTACGAGACCGGCTCCGGCGCCACCGACGTCCAACCCGCCATCGTCGTACCCGCCCTGTCGGAGCAGGCGGTGGCCGGCCAGCAGGTGTTCAACACCACCTGCGTCCTGTGCCACGGCGTGAACGCCGCCGGCACCAACCAAGGGCCGCCGCTGGTACATAAAATCTACGAACCCGGACATCATGCCGATTTCTCCTTCCGCAACGCAGTTGGCCAGGGGGTGCCGGCCCACCATTGGAATTTTGGCAATATGCCCCCGGTTCCCGGCATGTCAGAGGAGTCGGTGGAGGACATCATCTGCTATGTAAGGGAACTACAGCGTGCCAATGGAATATTTGCCGGCGATGCGGTGCCGACGGTATGCTGACGCTAACAGGGTTTCCTGCTCTATCATGGAACCACAGTCCTGCGAAAGGCGGTGAAGGATATGGTGAGAGTATTCGTGCCGACGATGCTGCAAGCCAGCACCGGTGGGGTCAAGGAAGTGGAGGTAACGGCGCGCAACGTGCGACAGGTCATTGAGCAGCTCGACGAACGGTTTCCCGGCATCGCCGACCGGTTGACGGAGGACGGGGACATCCGCTCCAACCTGGCTGTGGCCATCGACGGTGAGGTGGCCCGCATGGGCCTGATGGAGCGAGTAGGCGAGAACGCGGAAATCCACTTCGTGCCGGCCATCGGTGGCGGCGCTTAGCAGCCGCCCACGCCTGGACCGTCCGACCGTTTTATGGAGTCTCGCCGATGGTTACCACCCGAAAACCCCTGGCGCCGGTTCGTCATCCCGACGACGACCTGACCATTTTCTATCCGGAAACGGACGGCATGCCATTGCCTGACGGATATTATCAAGATCCGCTGTATCGCACGATAGTCTCCACTGTGGAGGCTTACCTTACTCAGCTCCATACCAACGTTGCGGTGAGCGGTAACACCTTCATTTACTACGAGATGAACAACCCGCGTCGCTCCGTGTCCCCAGACTGCTACGTGAGTTTCGGCGTGGACGTCGATGCCATCATAGAACAGAATTCCTACCTGGTCTGGCGGGTGGGCAAGCCGCCGGATTTCGTGCTGGATATCGCGTCGCAGAGCACCGCGCGCTACGACGAAGCCGGCAAGCGGGACCTGTACGCCCGGATTGGCATGGGCGAGTACTGGCGCTACGACCAAACCGGCGGACAGTTCTATAGCCGGCCCCTGGTGGGTGAGCGCCTGGTAAACGGAGAGTACCGGGAGCTGCCGCTGCATCAGGAGCCCGATGGCATGATTTGGGGCCATAGCCCGGCGTTGGGACTGGATCTGTGCTGGGATGATGGGCGGCTGCGCTTTTACGACCCGAACGCCGGTGTGTGGTTGCGGGACTTCGGAGAGGAACGCGAGCGGGCGGACACCGCCGTAGCCCAGGTCGAAGAGGAGCGGAATCGGGCGGACACCGCTGTAGCCCAGGTCGAAGAGGAGCGGAACCGGGCAGACGCTGCCGAGGACCGCATCAGGCAATTGGAGGGGCGTCTCCGGCAGGCCGGCATCGATCCCTCCGTTTGACCCGTCCCGGCCCGACGGCTACAATGGCCGGTGTAATCCCCGACCGTTGCCGCTCTGATGACTAACTACACGCTCCTGCCAGAAGATGAATCGGATTCTGCCGACGGCGGCATGACCTTTGGCCTCACTGCCGGTGCGGCCAGGGCGTCATCCAATTCCTGCTCATCTGAACCTCACTCCAACGTCAAGGTGGCGTCGGCCGGCGGGTTGGTGTTCCGCCAATCCGGCGATCTGATCGAAACGTTGCTGTGCGCCCGGGCGCGGCCCGGCTACCAGGGCGAGGATGCCCCGCTCACCTGGCGTTTGCCCAAGGGAACGCCCGAACACGGTGAAACGGTCGAGGAAACCGCGCAGAGGGAAGTCCAGGAAGAGACCGGAGTGCGCGTCAACGTATTGGCCCCGATCACCAGTATCCGATACTTCTTCGTCGGCCACGACGATGGCATCCGCTACGATAAAACCGTTTATTTCTACCTGATGGAGCCGTTGGGCGGCAGCACGTCCGACCACGACGCCGAGTTTGACGTGGTGGAGTGGTGCAGCTACGAGGAGGCGTTGGAACTTCTCGAATACGACAATGAACGCAGCGTTCTGGAAACGGCAAGGTCCTTGATCGAAACCTATCGGGAGGGCGGGGGGCTATGAGTACTGCTAACTCCAACGAGGCCAAGAGAAAGGACCTGGTGCTGAGGGGAGTACGGGTGCTCCTGCGCGGCAAGCGCATGGAAGACGCCGAAAAAGACTACATCTGGCGCAGCGATCCCGAAATCGCCCGGTTGGACGCAGCTTATCCGCTGACGATGAAATACGAGCGATACTTGAAGCTGTTCCAGGACCAGATCCGTTGGCCTACCCCGGGTTCCCATCATTTCGCCATCGAAGTTGCGGGCGGGAAGTTCGTCGGCAATTGCATGTACTACGATCTGGACAGCCTTTCTAAAGAGGCCGAATTGGGCATCGTCATCGGAGACCGCGATTATTGGAGTGGCGGGTATGGCTACGATGCGGTGGTGACGCTGCTGCACCATATGTTCGACGATCTTGGGCTTCGACGTGTCTATCTGCATACGCTGGAATGGAACCACCGGGCCCAGAAATGCTTCGAGCGTTCCGGCTTCAACCCGGTGCGCCACGTGCGGCGGATGTCCCACGACTTCATCCTGATGGAAGTCCACCAAAACGATTGGGAGGCAACGTCCGACGAGCGCCTGGCCCTTCGCCAGCGTTATCTGGAAAACCGGGGCGGATTAGCAGTCAATGACGAGGACGCCAAAGCCGCGGCGGTTCTGTGATCCAGGACCTCGTCGCAGTTTGGAGGGCGGGCTTGAAACCCGCCTTTATATTTTGGCTGCCGCCAGCGCCTCCGCCACGGTGATGTCTCCCGTGTACAGAGCGCGCCCGATGACTGCGGCTTCGGCGCCGGTTGGGACCAACTTCTCCACGTGGGCGCCCGCACCCACCCCACCGGCGGATAGCACATGGAGCCCACTATCCCGAACCAATTGAGCGGTCGCCTCATAGTTTGGCTCTTCCAGTGTGCCGTCGCGGGAAATGTCGGTGTAAAGCAACCGTACTACCCCCAAATCGCCCATGCGTTGGGCCAACTCCGTGGCAGTGATTTCCGAGGTTTCCGTCCACCCCCGGATTGCTACCAGGCCGTCGCGGGCGTCCAACGCCACGATGACGCGCTCGCTGCCGAACCGGCGGCACAGTTCTTCCACCAGGTCCGGGTTGGCGACGGCGGCGGTGCCGACCACAATGCGGGCAGCGCCGGCGTCGAACAGGCCGGCCGCCGTTTCCACGCTGCGGATGCCGCCGCCCACCTGCACCGGTATGTCCAGCCTCTGCGTGATGGCGGTGATAGCAGCCAGGTTGGCCGGGTTTCCCGAGTGAGCGCCGTCCAGGTCAACGATGTGGAGACGTTGCCCGCCCTCTGCCCGCCAGCGTTCGGCCACAGCCAAAGGGTTGTCGGAAAAGACCGTTTCCTGCTCGTAGTCGCCCTGGTAAAGCCGGACGCAGTTGCCGCCGCGCAGGTCGATTGCCGGGATAATTTCCATAGTTCTAACCGCTGATCTCCGCCGGCAGTGGGCTGATGGTCACTGCCCCGTTGTCGGTTATTTCGGCGGTGAGCAGGCTGCCCCACAACAGTCCGATGCCGATTAGTGGATCGCCTTCCGCTTCTATGATCCGAATCGGCCGTCTGTCGCCACGCCAGATCGCGATTCCCTCATAGGCGGTAACGTTGAAAATCCTACCGGTTGCAACTACCATCTCACTAGGCTCAGAGTAAGGCATCCTCAGCGGTGCAACAAGATTGCTTGGCAGCGACAGATCTCCATCAAACCCGGTGTCTATCACGGCTTCAAATCGATGAACGTATCCGTTGGAGTCCAGCACCCGTATGGGCGCTATCAACTCTCCGTCCTGGTTGATTCTTCCGGCAATCATCCTTCCGGGTTCCAAATTATTTTGCGCGGGCTGCGGAGGCGAAACACTGCCTTATGCCCAACCCGAATTGTGTGGGTCACTGCATTCGGTCGCCGATTACGCAACTCTTGCGTCGTGTAACCGAGATCGCTTCCGATGGCATAATCCTCGGTCGTGACGTCAATCACCACAAACTTGCCCTTTCCCTGAGGCTCAACCAGATGCTTGATTTTGGTCTCGTAAATCTTTTTGCCCAGCGCTTTGCGCTCCTCGTAATCATTGACCGGAGTAGTCATAGTAGGATCTCTCCCTAGCCCCAGCAAGTTGCCGCTGCCCGGCTAGCCGGGGTTGGCCACCTGCCGGATGAAATTGGCGTAAATCCGCAACCCGTTTTCGCCGCTTTTTTCCGGATGGAACTGGGTCGCCACCACGTTGTCGTGGGCGTAGATGCTGCAGAAGGGGACACCGTATTCGGTGAGGCCGGCCACGTTCTCTCTCGCGACCGGGTCAGCGTAGTAGCTGTGGACGAAGTAGAAATGGCTGTCCTGGGGGATGCCCTCCCACAGAGGATGTTGCCTCTGGAACCGCACGGTGTTCCACCCCATGTGGGGCACCTTCAGGCCGTCCGGCAACCGCCGCACTCGTCCCGGCACCAAGCCCAGGCAGTCGGCGTCCCCCTCGTCGGTGGCGTCCAGAAGCAGTTGCAGCCCCAGGCAAACCCCGAGGAAAGGCCGCCCGCTGGCTATGTAGTCGAGCAGGGGCCGCACCAGATCGCGGGTTTGCAGCGCATCCATCGCGGCCGGCCCCGATCCTACCCCGGGCAATATCACTCCGTCTGCGGTTTCCAACGCGGCGGCATTGGAGGTTACGGTTGGCGTGACGCCGGCCTTCTCCACGGCGCGGGCCACGCTGCGCAGGTTGCCCGATTCGTAGTCGATGATGACGACGCGCGGCGCGTCGAGTGCGGCGCCAGCCATCGCGGTATCAGACGCGATCGCCGGTGGCCCGTTCGATGGGAATGTCTCGGTCGTGGTAACGGGCCAGCACGAAAAGCAGGTCGCCCAGGCGATTCAGGTAGGCAAGTATCAGGGGATTGGTCAAGCCGCCGACTTCGGACAGCGCAACCACCCGTCGCTCCGCCGTGCGGATAACCGTCCGAGCCGAGTCCATCGCCGACGAGGACGGTGTGCCGCCCGGCAGGATGAATACTTGGGGCATCTGGAAGTGGGTTTCCAGCTCGTCGATGGTTTCTTCCAGGTTATCCACCATCCCCTCGGTAACGGGAGTAAAGTGCTGGTGGAACAGGTCGTATTTTTCGGGGTCCGTCGCCAGCTCGGCGGCAACGGTGAAGAGTTCGCGTTGCAGGTCGCGGAGGATATTCTTCACCTTTTCGTCATCGGTGAGCGCGCGCGCCAGGCCCATCAGGCTGACGGCTTCATCGGTGATGCCGTAGGCTTCGGTGTGCGGGTTGGCCTTGGAAACCCGCCCGCCGTAGAGCAGGCTGGTTTCGCCCTGGTCGCCGTACTTAGTATAGACCCGCTTGCGACGCTGCGATGACGATGATGACGTGCTCATAATGACTTGCTCCAGGGCGTGTTGGGACGATAGACCATTCTAGCATCCCGCCGCCGCCGTCATAACCCCCGCACCGTGATAGAATCCGCCCCATGACCACCCCCAACTTCGCCGACCGCACCATCTGGACGGGCGACAACCTCGAAATTCTGCGCGGCCTCAACTCCGCGTCCGTTGACCTCATCTACCTGGACCCGCCCTTCAACTCCAACCGCAACTACGCCGCCCCGGATCCCGCGCTCCGGGGGCGGCACTGACCACCTGGAGAATCTGCAACTGCTCTGCGCCCACTGCAACCGGGTCAAGGGGGATAGGCCGCAGGAATAACTGGTTGCGCGGCTCCGGGAGATGGGGATGGTGGCGTAGGGAGAATGCTCCATGGCTGACGACATCAAAGAGTCCAAAATCCTAGAAAAAGCAATGCTTGCTCTACTCGACGATACGGCGCACGTAGAAAGCCGGATCCATCATGGCCCCAAAAAATTTGATGCATATCCCAGCCAAGTTCAGCTCGCTGCGCTGAGGATGGTTCGATCTGCCGGTTTCAAAGAGCAGAATGGCACCATTACGTGGGAAGGTTGGAAATATCGCTATTCCAAACACCACCCTGTAAGAAGTTGGCTGGAAGCCAATTGGTTCCCTGCGACAGTCGCCACTGCAACAATTTTGACCGGTATTGCTGTTGTCGTGACATCGGCACTGGCGCTTGTCCTATCGTCGAGTTGACGGGAAAAGCATCGTTAGATTGGAGTTCACCGAATACTTCCAGACGGTTCGTCATCGTCCAGATCGCTCGTTCATCGCGCTCGAATGGATCCGACGAGTGATTGACCATCCAGTCCGGGAAGCGGTACAAGTCGACGGACGCATCAGGCGTTGGGCGCCCATTGCGGAGATGGACGGAAGGTATTTGAGGGTGGTTCTGCTGCCCGACGGTATCACCGTTCACAATGCCTTCTTTGACCGGAGGTTCAGGCCATGAACATCAAATACTTTTCGGATACCGACACCCTGTACATTGAACTTTATCCAGCTGAGGTTGACGAAACCCGCGACTTGGACGAGGACACACTGTTGGAGCTGGACGCAGCCGGCCACCTCTGCGCCCTGACCATCGAACATGCTAGCGCTCGCATGGACATTCCAGCGTTTTCTTACGAGCATATCCCGAGTCTGGCCAGCGGCTCCTGAGTGTCGTCCTGGCCTAAGTCCTGTCCATCTCGCCAATCCCGAAAATCCTGCTTCTGACCATTACGCCTCCCGTCGCCGGCGCGACAGCAAGCACAGGAACACGCCGACGGAGAACGCCAGATGAAAACCGTAGCCGAAATTCAGCAGACCATTTTGGAACTTTCCAAATCGGACCGCGATCAATTGAGCCGCTGGTTTCACGAACTGGATTGGGAACGCTGGGACGCGGAAATCGAGCAAGATTCCCACGATGGCAAGCTGGACTTCCTGCTTGCACAGGCCGTCCAAGCGAAAGCAGATGGCAAGTTGCAAGAACTCTGACGTGCCCGGCAACGCCGGAACTTGGGCAACAGCCGTCGGACCAGGTGATAAACTGGTGTCAGTAGGTTGTCGTACAGACGGCCCGAATCCTGCCGATAGCCATTCTGGAGAGGTGCGCCATGCCGCCGGAAATTCGCGCCGTAGGAATTGAGGGACTGCCCGAGGTGCGGGCCGGAGACGACCTGGCCGCGCAGATTATGGACGCCGCCGCCGCCCAAGGGACTGCCATCGACGATGGCGACGTGCTGGTGGTGACGCAGAAGATTGTCAGCAAGGCCGAGGGGCGGGTGATGACCATTGACGAAGTGGAAGCCTCGCCACTGGCGGTTGCGATCACCGAGGGGCACCGCCGGGACCCGCGCCACACCGAGATGATCCTGCGGGAAAGTCGCCGCGTGGTGCGCATGGACCGGGGGGTCATCATCAGCGAGACCTACCACGGCTACATCTGCGCCAACGCCGGCATTGATGCCTCCAACATTCCCGGCGTCGATGCCATCTGCCTGCTGCCCGTGGACCCGGACGCATCGGCCCGGCGTATCCGCGACAGCGTCCGGCAGCGGCTGGGCGTGGATGTCGCGGTGTTGGTGTCGGACACCTTCGGACGGCCCTGGCGCAACGGGGCGGTCAACGTCTCAATCGGCGTGGCCGGGTTCAACCCCGTTATCAGCTACGTCGGCGAGTTCGATCCCCACGGAAACGAACTGCACACCACGACAATCGCGGTGGCCGACGAACTGGCGGCGACGGCGGAACTGGTTACGGGCAAGCTGCTGGGTGTGCCCGTGGCCCTCATCAAGGGCTACCCCTACGAGCGCATGGACGACGCCGACAGCCGGGCCATCGTGCGCGATCCCGACAAGGATTTATTCCGGTAATCAGCCCTCGCCCCGCAGCCGGCGGACTTCCGCCTGTAGGCGGGCGATTTCCACCTGTTGGCGAGCGTTTTGTCCCCGTGGATGCTCGTACTCCCCTCCGGTCAGGGGATTGTGGATACGGAACTGTTCCTCTCTCCACCGGAAGTTCAGGTTCAGGATCAGGCTGGTGGCGCCCACGCTCTCGTCATCGTACTGGTTCAGCGGAAACTGACGGTATTGTCCGTTGACCAGTTCCTCGCCGAGGATAGGCTGGCCGTAAAAGTCGCCGCCCGATGGGTCGAAGCGCCAGTATTCCGGCACCCCAATCTGCCGGTAAATCTCCCGTTTGCGCACGTTGTCGCTCCGGTAGGTGGAGTGCGACCCGACTTCGATGACAACATCCGGCGGCTTGCTGTTCTGTATAGGGTCGTAGCCCACGCGGTCCCAGATGGCAGCAGTGTCCACGTCCAATGCTATCAGGCAGTCAGGAATCACGTGCGGGGGCGGGCCGCCGGCGGGACCGGGCGAGCCATAATAGATCGGGATTTGTTCACCGATGAGGATGGTCGGATGATAGGGGAAGTCGTATCCTGGAGTGAGGATGCTTTGCAGCGTTTCCCGCAGGTAACCGTTAGATGGCGTTTCCTGCATATCTCTGGGCTCCGGCGGCAGTTCGGGGTACGGCTCCCATACGGCAGAAGCCCGGTGAGGTTGAGGTTTCGCAGCAGTCATGGTAGTTCCCCCGAATCGTCGGCAATGTCATAGGACCCAACGGATTGTATTGTAAGGAAGTGTGCCGCCGCTACAAGTTCAACCGACGCTGTTCGACGGCAGGGGTTGGCGGGGTTTCGTCATCGCCCTCGGCGGTGAAACCGGAGACACCCACGCCCAGCAATCGAAAAGCTCTTCCCGGCTCCAATTCCCGTTCCAACAATGTCCACGCGGTAGCAATGATGGCGTCGGTATCGTTGGTGGGGTGGCCCAGCGTAGTCTGTCGGGTAAAGGTGGTGAAGTCGGACAGGCGCATCTTTGTCGTCACCGTGCGGCCGGACAGTCCCTTGCGGGCCAGCGAGCCGGCGACGCTGCCCGACAATCTTTCCACCACGGCCCGCAGTTCCGACGGGTCGGCCAGATCATCGGGGAAAGTGGTTTCGCTGCTGATTGATTTGGCCTCCCGTGTCGTCTGGACCGGGTCATGGTCGATCCCCCGGGCGTGGTCGCTGATGCTGGCGCCGCGCTTGCCAAACTGCCGGGAGAACCAGGCGTCGGGCATTTCAGCCAGCTGGCCGATGGTATGCACGCCGTCGGCGTTGAGGCGGGCCACGGACTTGGGGCCGACACCCACCAGCTTGCTCACCGCCAGCGGCGCCAGGAACTCGGCTTCCTGTCCCACCGGAACCACCACCAATCCGTCGGGTTTCTGCAAGTCGGAGGCGATCTTGGCGACGCACTTGCCCGTGCCCAGTCCGACGGATATGGTCAGGCCGACCTCGGCGGCAATGCGCTCTTTTATGTCGATAGCGATGGCGATGGGGGAACGGTCCTCCGACGCCGCGGTGACGTCCAGATAGGCCTCGTCCAGTGATACCGGCTGGATGACGTCAGTAACATCGCGGAATATGTGCATCACCTGGGCGGACACTTCGCGATAACGGTCGAACCGTGGGCGAATGATGATCCCATCGGGACATTGGCGTACCGCCGTGGCCATGGGCATGGCGGAGTGAACGCCGAACTTGCGGGCTTCGTAGGATGCCGTGGCGACGACCCCGCGTCCCTCGGGTCGTCCACCCACCAGCACCGGAAGGCCCCGCAGTTCAGGGTTATCCAACGCCTCCACGGCGGCGTAGAAGGCGTCCAGATCGGCGTGGATGATATGACGAATCTGCGGCGTCATGGCTGGTGAACTTACGAAAGACTGCCTGGTTACAAATATTTTACTCCCGGATTGCGTGCGTACGCATCCGGCAAACGTCATCACGCGGGTCTTTTCCCGAATCCACCGAAGGGATGCGGTGGGGCCGGTCAGACGAGGTGTGATCGGGTCGGTGTTTTGTTTCAGAAACCTTTATCCCCGAAAGCCGGGATCCCTTTCTCATCCCCTGATCACCCATCCACACCCATCCCTGCGGCGGAACGGAGCGCCATCACTTCACATAAACTGCGAACATTTAAGGGCTGGCTGCCAGCGTTCCATATCAGGTGGTTTGGTGGATCAGGCCGCGATGTTGGAGGAGCGCCAAAAGGTTGTGCGGCGGCCATACTGCGCCCATCCTTTCCCGGCGTCGGCGCTCCCGATTCTGACGTTCCAGCCGCAGGGTGGTCTTGAACTTGCCTGCCCCGTCTCCAAATGTTGCAGTCCCGCTCCAGGGCTTTCCGACACCATTAGGTGGCACCGCCTCCGGTCGACGCCACTATCCTCGTCCCATGGCGTTGCGCCTCCGCAACCTCATAGGGCTATGCTACATCTAAACCACCTGAACCGGAACGCCTTCCACTCGAAAGTACAAGTTGCCGCACTGCCGCGTGGCAGTTAGAATGACCGAGAACTGTTAGACAGTCACGATGCACCCTTGGTCAACCACTAAAAGAATTGGGAGATCAGTAGAAATGGCACTCTGGCGACCCGACCCTACCTTTTACCCCTCGGCTCGACTGGCCATGGAGGCTCCGCAAGAGCGGTTGGCCTATGTTGCCGTGCTCAACCCTGATTCGGGTGAGCCGGATGCCATGACCGTGGTGGACTGCGACCCCAACTCGGCGTCGTACTCGCAGGTGGTCCACTCGGTGCCCATGCCCTACCTGGACGACGAGCTGCATCACTTCAACTGGAACGCTTGCAGCGCGGCGTTGTGTCCTTCATCGGCACACCCGCACCTGGAGCGCCGGTATCTGGTGGTGCCATCGCTGGCTAACAGCCGCATCTATATCCTGGACACGCAGCCCGACCCGGCGCGCCCCCGTATCGTCAAGACCATCGAGGCGGAGGAAGTGCAGCGGGCCGGCTATTCCCGTCCCCACACCGTCCACTGTGGCCCCGATGCCATCTACGTCAGCGCATTGGGTTCCGCCGAGGGCGACCGGCCCGGCGGCATCATGCTCCTGGACCACTACACCTTTGAACCCATCGGCCCGTGGGAGCTGGACCGGGGTCCCCAGGAACTGGCCTACGATTTCTGGTGGCACATCGGCCTGGACACCATGATGACCAGCGAATGGGGCACTCCCGAGATGTTTGAGCACGGCGTCCGGCTTGAGGACGTGGTCGGGCAGAAGTTTGGCCATATGCTGCATTTCTGGGACATGCGCCGGCGCTCTCACCGCCAGGCTGTTGACCTGGGCGCCCAGCACCAGATGGCGTTGGAGCTGCGGCCGGCCCACAACCCCACCCGGCACTATGGCTTCTGCGGCGTGGTGGTGAGCACCGAGGACCTGTCCGGCTCCATTTTCCTGTGGTATCGCGACGGCGAGGAATGGGCGGCCCGCAAGATCATCTCCATCCCCGCCGAGCCGGCCGACGCCTCGGTGTTGCCGCCGGCCCTGCAGCCCCTGGGCGCCGTGCCGCCGCTGGTCACCGACATCGACCTCTCCGTGGACGACAAGTTCCTCTACATTTCCTGCTGGGGAACCGGCAAGTTGCTCCAGTACGACGTATCCGACCCGTTCAACCCGGTGCAGACCGGCGAGCTGGAGATCGGCGGCGTGGTTCGCAAGGCGGGCCATCCCAACGGCGCAACCCTCACCGGCGGCCCGCAAATGGTGGAAATCAGCCGCGACGGACGCCGCGTGTACCTGACCAACTCCCTGTACTCGTCCTGGGACGACCAGTTCTATCCCGACGGCCTGAACGGATGGCTCTGCCGCATCGACGCCGAACCCACCGGTGGCATGTCGGTCAACTCCGACTTCTTCGTCGATTACGGGAAGACACGCAGCCACCAGGTCAGGCTCCAGGGCGGCGACGCCTCCTCAGACACCTTCTGCTTCCCGTAAAAGCCATATCAGTGGCGTGACTGCAAGGTAGGGGCGACGCATGCGTCGCCCCTACGACTACGAACTAACGCCCGGCCTCCGTAGGGGCGAATAATCATTCGCCCCGTTTTGTCGTCGGCCGGGCTGGCGTATCCGTGACACAGATAATATTACTGCACGCCTTGATCCCTGACCCGGCGGCCCTTACGTCACTTGGGCCGTGGTTGGGACTGGCCGCCCTGGGGGTGTTTCATGGGCTGAACCCGGCCATGGGCTGGCTGTTCGCGGTAGCGCTGGCCTTGCAGCGGCAACGCCCGGTGCAACTGTACACTGCGACGGGATACATCGCCCTCGGCCACCTGATCTCGGTGGCCCTGATCATGGTCGCGCTGGTGCTCGCGGGGGCGTTCCTCCCCCTCCGCTGGGTGCGCATCGCGGCCGGCGCGATACTGCTGGGTTTCGGCCTGTTCCGGTTGGCGCTGTACTATCGTCATCCCCGCTGGGTGGGCATGAACGTGGGCGGCCGGGATCTGATTGCCTGGTCATTCCTCATGGCGACGGCCCACGGAGCCGGGCTGATGCTGGCCCCGGTAGCCCTTGCCCTGACCGGCCCGACCGCTGCCACGGGCATCGCCGGCGACTTGGGCGAACACGGCGGTTTCCTGTCCCTCACCGACGCCCCGATCTGGTGGCTGGTGGGCCTGGTGATGCACACTGCGGTGATGCTGACCGCCATGCTTATCGCGGCGGTGGTGGTCTATTACCGCGTCGGCCTGGCCTTCCTGCGCCGGGGCTGGATCAACCTGGACTTGCTGTGGGCCGGTTCGCTGGTCATAGCCGGCGCGGCAATGCTGGTCTGGGCGGTGGTGGGGTAGATGGGTAACGGTGTAGGGGCGACGCATGCGTCGCCCCTACGGGTGTTTCGCCTACGGAGCGGGCTTCTACCGCGTCCGCCGCAGCCTCGGATCCAGTGTATCCTGCAGCTAGTCACCAAAGCTGGACTTTGCGTAATTCAAGCGGCATAGGCGAGGGAATCCACCATTCGGTGGTACAGGATGGCCGGGAGTTCCGGCATATCAGTGCTGACTGAGGACAGTGAAAAACCCTCTGACGCCAGACACAGGTGGCGGCGTCCCTGTTGCTGGTGGTAGCGCGACGATGGCGCCAGCACCGTGAGCACCGGCAACGCCCAATGACGTCCCGCCCACGGGATGTAGCCCTGCCACATCAGGGAGATCCAGCGTCCGCCACTGGCGGACTGGCCTTGACCAACTGGTGGCGACTGGACCGCACCGCGTCCCGGTATATGCCTCGGGCCCTCATCCTGGAATCCCGACGCCGTTCCAGGGTTTCCCGATTGGTAAATGATCGCACGCCGAAGACCAACGGGCCGTCGCCGCGACCCAGGTACTGGATCAGCAGCAAGATCAGGATGCGGGCCGCCTCACTGGACGACCACACCCCCCATTGAGCACCTCGTGGTAGCGGGCGTAGTCGCGCTGGTCGCTGCGGCCCATGACGCGCAAGGCCGCGACCACGGTGCGCTGGCCCGTGGTCAGGATCGCGCCGACCAGCAGGAGTTGAGCCATCTGCCAGGTTGGGTTGGTGAACAGCGTTGCGAAGAGGGCGAGTATGGGTACAATAGCATCAGGCGGGGTGAGCAGGCTGGGCCTTTCTCGGAAAGTGGGGTTAGGCCGGCTTACCCAATCCTTATACTTTTTCTAAATTTTGCGTAAAGGTTAGCCAAGGCTTTAGCAAGGCCCTCGGCACTGGCGAGCCCGTGTTTCCTGACAACATTGGCTGAGGTTCTTGTTTTGACTTTCGTGCGCACAATTTCCTGCTTGCGGTACCCTCTGTGCTGTCGGCAGCAGCGCAATGCGGGCTGAGAGGCGGCATGATGGGAAACAGCATCAAGTTCCTATTTCGTCGTTTCATTGTAGCTATTGTTCTAACCCTTGCCGGGTCGGCCCTGGGGGTCTCGTGCTTGACCACGCAAGATGTTGCTCCGTCCGCGGTCGAAGAAGCCGAAACCACTGCGGCCACCGGGGTTAATCCCGGCGTGTACGATGAACGCGTCGTGTTCGGACAGTCGGCGGTTTTCAGCGGGCCGGCGCGGCAATTGGGCGAGGAGATGCGTCGAGGCATTCTTTCAGCATTCCACGAGGCCAACCGGGAGGGAGGGGTGCACGGGCGTCGGCTGGAGCTGGAGTCCCTGGACGACGGTTACGAGTCCGACGCCGCCCTGGCCAACACGGGGAAACTCATCTACGAGCGCAAGGTGTTCGCCCTGATCGGGGCGGTGGGAACTCCGACGTCCCGGCCGGCATTCCTGTCGGCGCAGTTCGCCGGTGTACCCTTCCTGGCGCCGTTCACCGGCGCGGAGTTTCTGCGTGACCCGGAGCTGGACAACGTCCTCAACCTACGCGCATCCTATTACCAGGAAACGGAGGAGATGGTTGCCCGTCTGACCGGTGACCTGGGGATCACGCGGGTGGCAGTTTTTTATCAGAACGATTCCTACGGGCAGGCCGGGTTTGAAGGGACGCGCCTGGCGCTGGAACGCCGCGGGCTTGAACCGGTGGCGTCTGGGCATTACGAGCGCAATACCTCCGCCGTGCAAAGCGCCGTTTTTCACATCGTAGCGGGCAACCCCGAGGCGGTCATCATGATTGGGGCTTACGCCCCGGTGGCAAAGACAGTCGTCGAGGTGCGTAGGGAAATAGACCCCGTTTTCATGGCTATCTCTTTCGTGGGCGGCACGGCCCTGGCAAGGGAACTTGGCCCTGATGGGAACGGCGTTTACGTTACCCAGGTGGTGCCGTTCCCTGAGGATACCGACCTCCCGGCGGCTGCCGCGTACCGGGCCGCGCTGGCAGAGTATGACGCCACGGCGGTTCCGGGATTCGTCTCGCTGGAAGGTTACCTGGCGGGACGGTTGGCAATTGCCGGACTGGAGCTCTGCGGTGCTGGCATCAGCCGGGAGTGCTTCCTCGGCGCACTCCGCGACGCGGGCACAATTGACATTGACGGAGTTGCGCTCCAGTACGGTCCGGAAGACAACCAGGGATCCGACGCGGTGTTTGTGACCATCATCGGCGCGGACGGCCGGTATCAGCGGGTCGATACACTTGGCGCCCCGCGCTGATTGGTCGGTTTCGTTCTCACTCGGTTCACCAATCACTGATCCGACCTCGTTCGGTGGGGTTTTCCGGTCCCGGCCAGACCGGTCGTCCCTGCCCCAAACCCGGCCGGTCGTTCACGACATGGGTTAATCACGGTGCTGCCAGCTATCGGTCCTCGTTAAGGCTCGTGCTGAGCGCTGGCGCTTTTCCAGGACCTATCTTCCATGTACCATGCTCCGCCGATAGCCCATATCCGTCATATGAAGGCTTGTCTCAGAAACCACCAGCCGGCGAAGTAGTGCAAAAATCTGCACCCGTAATACTTGATGGATCTTCATTAATATCAGTATTGCTCCGATGTTAAGTTGGAAGCGTAAGAACACCTCTGTCGTGTCAAAGAATTTGAGAGCAAGCCACATTTTCAGGCAGTTCGGCGGGATGTCCTGGGAAAAACACCAGCGAAACTGCGGTGCGGGCTTGGGTTCCCTGCGAATGTCACGGCCTATTATGTCCCAAAGTGGCAGACTTTCAGTAATTGTTCAGACTTGATGGGATCCACAGCGATTTTTGCCTGTTCCGTGAGGTCACTCCGGCACGAAATGTCCTTCGCGGACCGCCTGCGGCTCCTCAAACGTGAACAGTTACGACTTTGAACTCAAGTCTGCCAAATCCGCCCCGGTGCGCTATGATTAATGCCACCAAACAGAATCATTGGGGGCAGCATGGACCCAATCAACCTCGTAGCAGACCGCCTTGGCCTGGACCAAAAGCACCTCATACCTTTTGGACACCACAAGGCTAAAATCAGCCTCGACGCCATCAAGAACAACGGACCGCAGGGCAAGCTGGTCGTCGTCACGGGCATCACGCCGACCCCCGCCGGCGAGGGCAAGACCACCACGTCCATCGGCCTGACCGACGGCCTGGGCCGGCTGGGCCACCGCCCGGTGGTGAACCTGCGGGAGCCGGCCCTGGGGCCTATTTTCGGCATCAAGGGCGGCGGAACCGGCGGCGGCAAGGCCCGCATCGTCCCTGAGGATGAAATCAACATCCACTTCACCGGCGACGCCCACGCCGTGGGGTCCACCCACAACCTGCTGGCGGCCCTGGTGGAGAACGCCGTCTATCGCAACAACGCCTGCGACATGGCCCCCGAGGGTGTTACCTGGTCCCGCGTCACTGACGCCTCCGACCGCGCCCTGCGCCAGATAACCACCGGGTTGGGCGGCAATGCCAACAGCCCCCTGCGCGAAACCCGTTTCGACTTCATCACCGCCTCGGAGATTATGGCCATCCTCGCGCTGGCCGCCGACCCGGAAGACCTGAAGGCCCGGCTGTCCCGGATGGTGGTCGGAACCAACCGCAGCGGCGCCCCCGTCTCGGTGGACGACCTGGGCCTGGCCGGCCCGCTGATGGCCGTGATGCGCCATACCGTGATGCCCAACCTGGTGCAGACCGTGGAGGGCCAGCCGGCCATCGTCCACGCCGGCCCCTTTGGCAACATCGCCCACGGTTGCAGTTCCATCATCGCCGACCGGCTGGCCCTGGGCTATGCCGACTACATCATCACCGAGGCCGGCTTCGCTTCCGACCTGGGCTTCGAGAAGTTCATGCACATCAAAACCCGGCAGAGCGGACTGGCCGTCAGCGCGGCGGTGCTGGTGGCGTCGGTGCGGGCCATGCGCTGGCACGGCGGGGCGCTGCGCCGCGAGTTGGCCCAGCCTAACCTGGCGGCCATGGAGTCCGGCGCGGCCAACATGGTCCACCACATCAACATCGTGCGCAGCTTCGGCCTGCCCGTCGTCGTCGCCCTCAACCGCTTCGATGGCGACAGCGTCGAGGAATTGCAGGCGGCGGCGCGCATCGCCAGGGACGCCGGCGCCTACGCCACCGCCGAGTACTCCGGTTTCACCGACGGCGGAGAGGGCGGCGTCGCCCTGGCCGAGGCCCTGGTGCGGGCAACCAACGATGCCTCCGTCGCGCCCCAGCAGATCGACTACGCCTACGACCTCGACGCAACCATCGAGGAGAAGGTATTGGGCCTCGCCCGGCGCGTGTACGGCGCGGAATCAGTAAGCTGGTCGGCGGAAGCCCGCCGCCGCGCCCGCTTTTTCACTCAGCAGGGCTGGGGCAACCTGCCCATCTGCATGGCCAAGACCCACCTGTCAATTTCCCACGACCCGACGCTGAAGGGCAGCCCGTCCGGATACGCCTTCCCCGTCTCCGACATTCGCGCCTCGGTGGGCGCCGGGTTCCTCTACGCCCTGGCCGGCCGCATCGAAACCCTGCCCGGCCTGCCCAGCCAACCCCGGGCCATGGCAATGGACGTGTCAGCAGAGGGCGAGATCATCAACCTGTGATGCCTCGTGCTCGCTTTACACCCCCGGCAGCGTCGGCATATAATTCGGTCAACCAATTACGAATTTCGCAACGATAACTGAAATTTTCCATCGTTGAGGAGTGTCATCGTGGCCGTGCTGCAAATGCGCGTTTTTCCCGATCCCATTCTGCGCCGGCGGGCGCGGAAGGTCACGCAGTTTGACGCCAAATTGGCCCGGTTGGCTGCCGACATGGCGGAAACCATGACGGCCCATCGGGGCGTCGGGCTGGCCGCCAACCAGGTGGGCGTGCTGCAACGCATGTGCCTGGTCCGCATGGAGGACTGGGAAGAGGCGCTGGTGCTGGTCAACCCCGAGGTCATCCGTCGGGAGGGATTGCGCGAGGTTGAGGAAGGCTGTCTCAGCCTGCCCGGATACCGGGGCATGGTCAACCGGGCGGAGCGTATCCGGGTGCGCTACCAGGACTTGCAAGGCAAGCAGCAGCGTCTCAAGGCCGACTGTATGTTGGCCCAGGCCATCGAACACGAGACTGACCACCTCAACGGCATTCTGTACCTTGACCACCTCATTGCCCACGACCAGTTGTTCCGGATCCATGTTAACGAGGACGGAGAGGTGGAGTACATCCCCACCGGCGAACCCGACGCGGCGGAACTGGAAGCCGCCGCCCGGCGCATGAACAACCCACCCCAGGTGCCGCAGTTCGACCCCAGCCACGGCCGGCCGGCGACGCCGGCCGCTGACGACGCCACCGCCGCCGACTGACATGGACGCCCCCGGCCTGCTCACCCGGCTGGCCGGGTTTTTTGCTGACCGCCCCGCCGGCGATGCATGGCTGGTGGGTGGCGCCGTCCGCGACGCCTTGCTGGGGCGCGAAATCCACGATATTGACCTTGCCATCTCCGGCGAAGCGAGTCGGATCGGGCCGGCGGTGGCCAATCACCTGGGCGGTACCGCGGTTCCCGTGGCCGCCTGGAACGTCGTTCGAGTGGCCCTGCCCCCGGAGGACGAGAGCGGTCGCCCTTTCCTCATCGACATTTCCGGCTATCACGGCCCTTTCGAGGATGATCTGCGCTCCCGCGACTTCACCGTGGACGCCATGGCGCTGCCCCTGGAATGCTGGGACTCCGACGACCGGTTCGACACCATCGTTGACCCGACGGGCGGCCAGGCCGACCTCGTCCGTCGCATTCTGCGCGCCACGGGCGACGACGTGTTCAGCGCCGACCCGGGCCGGATGCTGCGCAGCGTTCGCCTGGCCAACCAGCTTGGATTTCGCATGGATCCGGACACCACCCGCGCCATCCGTCGGGATGCTCCGCTACTGAGCCAGGTGTCCGCCGAGCGGGTGCGCGACGAGTTTCTTTCCATCCTGGCTGCCGACGGCGCCCGGGTCCAGCTGGAGATACTGGACCGCCTGGACCTGCTCTGCCGCGTCATTCCCGAGCTGGAAGCCGCCCGCAACTGCGACCAGCCGCGCGCCCATCACTATTGGGACGTGTGGGGGCATCTGCTCCACTGCGTCGAGTACGCCGAGGCGGTGACCGCCGGACACCGCAACAATGCCATCTACACCATGGCTCCCTGGACCGCCGTGGAAGACTCCTATTTCAGCGAAACCGTCGGTGACGGCCATAGCCGGCGCACCGTACTCAAGCTGGCCGCCCTGCTCCACGACATCGCCAAACCGCAAACCAAGGCCCCTGATGCCAAGGGGCGCATCCGCTTCCTGGGACACAGTGAGCAGGGCGCGGAAATCGTGGAGCAGCGCCTGTCCGGTTTGCGGCTGTCCAACCGCGTCATTTCCCTGGTGTCCGCCATGGTCCTGCACCACCTGCGGCCCAGCCAACTGCGGCAGGGCTGGGAGATGCCCTCCCGCCGGGCCATCTATCGCTACTACCGCGATCTGGGAGATGCCGCCGTGGACACTCTGTACCTGGCAATGGCAGACTTTTTGGCGGCGCGGGGTCCCGAACTATCCCCGGAACGCTGGGGTAACTATGCTAGAATGATTGCCACTGTTCTCGAAACGGGAGCCGAACCCCCGTATAAGGAGGTTCACGCTCGCGGCCTGGTCGATGGCCATGATCTGATCGATGCTCTGAACATTCCCCAGGGACCCCTCATCGGAACGCTGCTCGAAAGATTGCGTGAAGCTGAGGCAGTCGGCGAAGTCTCCACTCGCGAGGACGCCCTGAACCTGGCGGCATGTTTGCTGGCCGAACGAGGCTGATTCCACGATTTCACTGGCGATAACGTCTGAGGAATTGACTACATACCATGCGAAGACGCACCGTTTTCCTGACAACTTTCATACTGGTGGTGTTGGCTATCTCTGTCGTCGCCCTGGCGTTGCCGGAAATCCATATCGGAATTCCCGGTTTCCCGCGTATTGACCGTGCTGAGCCAGGCCCGCTGGGTCTCAAGCTGGGATTGGACTTGCAGGGCGGCGCGCACCTGGTGTACCAGGCTGACACCGGCACCGAGCTCAGCGTCCAGTTCCCGGAAGACTCCGAAGCAACTGTCGAGTTGATTGGAGAAGCCCTGGACGACGCGGGCTACGATGCTACCGTAGCGGACGCCGAGGACGGTTCGTCCTTCACTCTCACCGGCGCATACCTCGATCCGGAACGGCGGGAAGAGGTACGCCTGGCGCTCACCGAAGCCATCGCGGAACCTGTCTCTTTTGTGAATGCCGACATCCCTCCGCCCACTGATGAACAGATGGAAGGCGTCCTCAGCATCATCAGCCGCCGGGTCAACCTCTACGGCACCGAGGAGCCCATCGTCCAGCGTTTCGGCGACGACCGCATCATCGTCCAATTGCCCGGCGCCAGCGGCTCGGTCATCACCGTCCGGTTCGCTGGTGATGCCGACACCCCCAAATTGGGCAGCGTCGTTGAGGGTCGAGGCTACGAGAACGTCGATGTGGAGAGCCGAGGCGGAAACGAGTTCCGCATTACCACGAGCACCACCTTGGGGGTGGACGAGCGGCAGGCGTTGCGATCTCTGCTGGAAGCGGAAGTCGGAACGGTGGAAGAACCCTTCCTGGTCACGAGCACCATCGAGGACGCCAAGATCCTGATCGGCGCGACCGCCCAGCTGGAGTTCCTGCGCCGCCAGTGCGCCGGGCCATTGATCCAGGGCGAATTTCAGGTCGGGTGCCTGCCCCCTTACGCCGACAGCAGCATCGGACTGACCGGCAACGACCTGGTGGATGCCTACGCGGGCAATGACCCTACCACCGGCGCATGGGCGGTCAACATCCAGTTCGACGACCGGGGCGCCGATATTTTCGGCCAGATGACCGGGGACATCAACGTGCGGACCAATCGCCAGTCCGACGAGGTAATTGCGGTATTCCTCGACGAAGAGGAACTGATCGCGCCGGTTGCCCAGGCCCATATCCGCGATGGGCGCAGCCAGATCACCGGCGGATTCAACCGGGAGGAAGCGCGCACCCTGGCGATCCAGCTGAAATCCGGTAGTCTTCCGGTGCCGCTGACCCTGATCCAGGAAGAATCGGTGGACTCGATACTGGGCGAGGAATCGCTCCAGCGCAGCATGATGGCCGGCCTGGTCGGTCTGGGACTGGTGCTCATTTTCGTAATCGCCTACTACCGGGCGGCCGGGGTAGTTGCCGCCGTTGCCCTGATTTACTATGCCGCCGTCACGCTGGCCATCTTCAAGTTGGTGCCCATTACCCTGACGCTGCCCCACATCGGCGGTTTCATCCTGTCCATCGGTTTGGCGGTGGACGCCAACATACTGATTTTCGAGCGCATCAAGGAGGAAATTCGCCTGGGCCGCAGCCTGGCATCCGCGATGGAGGTGGGTTTCAACCGGGCTTGGCCGGCCATCCGGGACGGCAACGTGAGCACGCTGATCACCTGCGTGGTGTTGCTGTGGTTCGGCAACCGCCTGGGCGGCGGGTTGATCAACGGCTTCGCTCTGACTCTGATGGTTGGTGTGCTGGTCAGCATGTTCACCGCGGTGCTGGTGAGCCGCAATCTGTTGCAGGCGCTGCAGGCCATGGGCTTGGGGCGGGCCGCCAATCTGTTCACGCCGGAAAAGATACAACCACGGGCCACCGGACAGCGACCTCAGTCGGCTCAGGGAGGCCGCTAGATAATGTTTGACATCGTCGGTAAAAGGGGCTGGTACTTCATCTTCTCAGCCATCATCATCATACCGGGACTGCTCTCCATGATCGCCCCGCCCGGCTGGGCCAGCGGCGGTTCCGGCCTGAAGCCCGGCATCGACTTCACCAGTGGCTCAGTCCTGACCGTCGCCTTTGAGGAACCGGCGCAATCCGAACCGGTGCGGGCGGTGCTTGCGGATCTGGGACATCCTGAAGCTCGCGTGCAGGCCGTGGGCGACCGCTCCGTGCTGATCCGAACCAGCGTGCTGCAGGAAGCGTCGGGCAACCAGATTTCGGAACAGCAGCGCATCGTGGATGCCCTGGACGAGCAGATCGGCCCCATCGACGCGTCGGGCGTGGACACCGTATCGCCCATAATCGCCCAGGAAACCGTGCGCAATACCTTCCTGGCCCTCCTGGTGGCCTCGGTATTCATCCTCATCTACATCTGGTACGCCTTCCGACGGGTGCCCCGGGCCTATCGCTACGGTGTGGCGGCGGTGGTCACCCTGGCCCACGACACGGTTATCGTGCTGGGAGTCTTCTCCATCCTGGGCCGCGTCATCGGCATGGAAGTCAACTCCATGTTCATCGTTGGCATCCTGACGGTGGCCGGATACTCCGTTAACGACACCATCGTGGTGTTTGACCGCATCCGGGAGAACACCATCCGGGTGCCCGATCGCCGGCTGGAAGACACCGTGAACCTCAGCATCATCGAGAGCGTGGGCCGCTCCATCAACACCAGCTTCACCACCCTGATGGTCCTGCTGGCCATGCTGCTGATCGGCGGAGAAGCCATCCGTGAGCTGCTGCTGGTGGTTGCCATCGGCGTGGTGGTGGGAACCTACAGTTCCATCTTCATCGCCGCGCAGTTCCTGGTCATTTGGGAACGGCGGGAATTTGGGCGCGTCTTCTCCCTGGGCCGGCGGGAAGCCACGGCGTCGTAACCTTGCTCTCGCTCCCGTCGGGGACTGTCCGAAGCAATATCCGTAGGGGCGAATAATCATTCGCCCCCACGTCTTCCGCCGTCGGAGCGCGCTCCGTTCTCCCTTGACCACGGGCTGGCCTGCTATACTGTCGCCACCACGGTTTCGTGTTGAATAACAACGACAGTCTCGTCGCGACGGCCCCATTACGTCCGACGGGCCCCAGGGGGACGCATGGATTTCGGCATCAACGCAAATTTCAACATCGGCAGCCAGCCCACCCACGCCGACGCATTCGCGGAAGCTTTTGAGGAGATCGATCTGGCCGAAGAGCTGGGTCTGGACACCGTCTGGCTGGGCGAGATGCACTTCAACCCCAACCGATCCGTGCTGTCCGCCCCGATCATCGTCGCCACGGCCATCGCCTCGCGCACCAAGCATCTGCGCACGGGCATGGCGGTCCAGGTGCTGCCGCTGATCCACCCCCTGCGCATCGCCGAGGAAACGGCCACCGTGGACCAGATCAGCGAAGGGCGCTTCGAGTTGGGCGTGGGCCGCAGCGGCAACGTCCGCGCCTACGACATCATGGGTATCGACTATGGTGAGAGCAAGGATAGGTTCCAGGAAGCCTTGGACATCATCCTGCAGGCGTGGTCCGGCGAGACCTTCTCCTACGAAGGCAAGTACAACACCATCACCAACGCCACCCTGTCGCCGGTGCCCTACCAGAAGCCCCATCCCAAGGTCCGCATCGCCGCCAGCAGCGAGGACAGTTTCGGGCGCATCGGCCGGCTGGGCCAGCCCATCTTCCTGGGCTTGCGCACCATGGACGTTGAGGAACTGAAGACCAACCTGCAGGAGTACAAGGACGAGTGGAAAGCCGCCGGCCACCCCGGCGACGGCGGCGACATCAACGTCCGCGTCCCCGTGTACCTCGCCCCCAACGAAGCCGAGGCCATCGAGGAACCCCGGGACAGCATCGAAGCCTTCTTCAGCCGCCAGCGCGAACTCTTCGAATACTCCCTGGGACGGGCCGGCGTGGAAGCCTCGGAGAAAAGGCAGCGCCGCTACGACAAACTCGCCAACTCCACCTACGAAGACCTCCTGGAAACCCGCGTCGTCTTCGGCACCCCCGAGCAGGTGGTGGACCGGCTCCACGAGTTTGAGGAGATGCTGGGCATCACCGGCATCACCGCCGAGCTTAACCCCGGCGGGTTCCTCCCCAAGGAGGCCGTCCACCGCAGCCTGAGCTTGCTGACCCAGGAAGTGATGCCAGAATTCAAGTAACTTGCCACTCTGTCACCGCGAGGCTTATTCCCAACTGTCATCGCGAGGAGCGACGCGGCAATCTCGCAACCGAAGCAGCGGCCCTTGTCCCCGCGAGATCGCCACGCTGCGCTCGCAATGACACCGTCGTATGAAACTTCGTCGCCCAGGTTTTTGACAAGGAGGTGAAACCTCATGCCAGCGCGCACCGGACAGGAATACATCGACGAACTCAAAAACCGCCCCCGCGAGGTATGGATCCGGGGCGAACGGGTTGATGACGTGACCACGCACCCCGGCCTGAAGAACGGGGTCAAGGCGGTGGCCGCCCTCTACGATATGCAGCATGACCCAACTCTGCGGGAGGAAATGACCTTCGCCTCGCCCTCCACCGGCGACCCCGTTGGTCTATCCTTCCAGATTCCCCGCACCGCGGATGACCTGATGCGCAAGCGGGAGATGATGTCCCGCTGGGCCTGGGCCAGTTGCGGCATGATGGGCCGCTCGCCGGACTTCATGAACTCCATCTTCACCGCCTGGGCTGGTTCCGCTGACTACTTCGCGCAGGACCGCCCCGAGTTCAAGAAGAACGTCCTCAACTACCACGAGTTCCTGCGGGAAAACGACGTCACCCTCACCCACGCCCTGGTCAATCTCCAGCGCAGCCGCACTCCGGCCTCCGCCGATAACCTCACCGAAGAAGTGGCCCTCACCGCCGTCAAGCAGACCGACGCCGGCCTCGTCGTCCGGGGCAGCCGCGTCCTGGCGACCCTTGGCCCCATATCCGACGAAATCGCCATCTATCCCGTTGCCAGCCACCGCCTGGCCGACGACGACTGGAAGCACTCCTTCTCCTTCTCCATCCCCTGTGACACCCCCGGCGTCAAGTTCCTCTGCCGCGAGAGCCTTGACCAGGGCCGTTCTCACTTCGACCACCCCCTTGGCTCCCGCTTTGAGGAGATGGACACCGTCGTGTTCTTCGACAACGTCCTGGTGCCGTGGGAGCGCGTCTTCCTCCTGGGCAACGTGGAGCTGTGCAACAACTACGGCACGGGGACCATGTCCAACTCCCATACCGGCTACCAGGTGTTGAACCGCTGCCTCGTGAAAACCGAGTTCATGCTGGGCCTGGCTGACCTGATCGTGGAGACGCTGGGCTCCGGCTCGATACCCCACATCCAGGAGCAGGTGGCGGAGCTGATCACCTACCGGGATATGATGCGGGCCTGCCTGCGCGCCGCCGAAGCCGACGCCAGACCCAACCAGTACGGAATGTTGTGTCCGGCCATGGGCCCCATACAGGCGGGCCGCACCCTGTTCGGCAGGACGCTGTATCCCCGCATGATCGAGATTATCCAGCTCCTCGGGACCAGCAGCCTCATGGCCCTGCCCGCCGAGGCCGACTTCGAGTCGGGTATCGCACCTGAGGTGAACCACTACCTGGCTACCGACAGCACCGACGCCTGGGAACGCTCCAAGCTGTTCCACCTGGCCTGGGACGCCTCCTGCAGCTCCTTCAGCGGACGCCAGGTGCTGTATGAGCGCATGTTCGGGGGCAACCCCGTCCGCAACGCCATGATGCTCTTCAGCAACTACGACAAGGAACCCTTCCGTCAGCAGGTCCGCGCCTTCCTGAACGCCGACGACTAACACCATTCACCGACCGACGCCCAAGTGTCATTGCGAGCGAAGCGCGGCAATCCCGTCGCCGCAGCAACGGCTCTCAGGCACAGTTGGTCAGCGTCGGAACGAGATTGCCACGAATGCCGGGCGGCATTCTCGCAATGACAAATCATCAACAAGGAGGAACCAAAAATGTCGTACACCCCGAAACACCTGGGCCACCTCGTTATGCGCGTCCGCGACATGGACCGCTCCCTGGACTTCTACACCCGCGTCATGGGCCTGACCATCATGGAACGCTCCCCCAGCGGCACCGTCTTCATGTCGGCCAACACCGAGAAGTCCCACGAACTCGCCATCCGCGCCATCGGCATGGACGCCGCCGGCCCTGACCACTCCATCGTCGGACAGGCCCACATGGCCTGGCAGATGGAAACCTTCGAGGACCTCCAGGAACTCTACAACCGCCTCCTCGAGAACAACGTGCGCATCAACCGCGTCAGCGACCACGGCGTCTCTCTGGGCGTCTATCTTCTCGACCCCGACGACAACGAGATCGAGGTCTATTACGAGATGCCCGCCTCCCAGTGGGAGCGCCACCCTGAGCGCGGCCTCTTCGGCGGCACCTTCCCCCGGCGGCTGGAAGAACCGGCCGGCGTCGCCGACGACTAAACCGCATCACCTGTAGGGGGGGCGCAAGCGGCGCCCCACCGCAACCGAGTCGGCCGGATTTTGGTTAAATTGCCGCTCCCGACCTGCGAGGTGATTATGAAAGCCATCAGAATACACTTCACCGATACCGGCGATGAGTTGCGCATGGACGAGGTAGAACAGCCGGCCCCCCAATCCAATGAGGTGCTGATCAGGACACAGGCCATCGGCGTGAACCGCGCCGACACGTACCGGGCGCGAAACGCGCCGTCGGGCCAACCCGAACCGCCGCGCATCCCCGGCCTAGACGTAGCCGGCGTGGTGGAATCAGTCGGCCCTGGCGTCGCCGGCTGGCAGCCCGGCGACCCGGTGATGGCGCTCGTTCGGGGCGCCTACGCCGAATATTGCACCGCCCAATCGGTGCTGGCCTTCCACGCGCCCGAGGGAATGTCCACCACCGACGCGGCGTCGTTGCCCTGCGTGTTCTTCACCGCCTGGTACGCCTTCGAGATGGCCGGATTGCAGGCCGGCGAAACCGCCTTGGTCCACTCGGCCGGCAGCGGCGTGGGCATGGCCGGCATCCAGATCGCCAATAATCTGGGCGCCCGCGTCCTCACCAGCGCCGGCTCCGACGAACGCGTCGAGCGTGGCCGCGAATTGGGCGCGGAGGCCGGCGTGAATTACTCCAATCAGGACGTAACCGCAGAACTGCTGCGACTCACCGACGGTCGCGGCGTGGATATGGTTCTGGACACGGTGGGCGGCGCAATCTTCGACGCTACATTGCGAGCGTTGGCTCCGGGCGGTCGGGTCGTGACCGTCGGCGGACACAGCGGCCAGCGATCCGAGTTAGACGAGCAGCGGCTTGCCGACCAGGGCCAATGGGTGCGCCGCGCCGGAGTGTTCGACGAGGCGGCGCGAGACGTGGAACAGCGCGGTTGGGCCACGATGAAACCGTGGTTCGAAAACAGCCAGATGCACACCGTCGTGCAGGAAGTCTTCCCCTGGACCGAGGCCACCCGGGTTCAGGAACTCCTCACCAACCGTGGCGTGTTCGGCAAGGTCGTCATGGAGGTCAACTAACCTGCGCCACTAAAGCGTACCCACTCGTCATGGCGAGGAGCAAAGCCCGATCTTTGACAAATACGGCAATCTCGCAGACTGAGCGATGGCTCCTGCGGCTGCGAGATTGCCACGCTGCGGTCGCAATGAAAGGAGTCGGCAATACTGCTGACTGAACTCCCGTTCCTCCGCAATGATTTCGCCGCGCTTCGCTGGTGGTGACGGTCCGGACGAAAATTGGCTGGCGTGAGTCTAGGCTGGCCCCGGCGCCAGCAGGTCGTAGTCGAAAGATTCCAGGTTTTCGATGATGACATCCGCCACCGACAGATCCAGGTGGCGGGTGGAATCGGTCAGAGTGCAAACGGTGTACGCGCCGGATGCGCTGGCGGCGGCCAACCCGATTGGCGAATCTTCGATGGCGACACACTGGGGAGCCTCCAGGCCGATGAGCCGCGCCGCCTTCATGTAAATGTCCGGTTCCGGCTTGCCGCGCACCACATCGTCGCCGCCCAGGGCCACGGGAAAAGCGTCGGTCAACCCGATTACCGACAGCTTGAGGTCCACCCACTCGCGCAGGGACGACGAAGCCACCGCGATGGGCAGGCCCCGTCGCTGGGCCTCCGCGATCAGCGCCCGAACGCCGGGGCGAGCCGTCAGGTCCGAGCGCAGGACTTCTTTCACTACCACGTTGTATATGGCAAGTAGTTCCTCCGGGGTCTGGCGAATTTCGCGCAGTTCCCTCACGCGCACCCAGGTCTCTTCCACCGTGGTGCCGAGCAGGTAGCGATTGTTTTCCTCTTCGGTTATCACCGGCGCGCCGCAGCGTTCGACCACGACGTTGACGGCTTTGTGAAACAACGGCTCGCTGTCCACCAGAACGCCGTCCATATCGAACAAAATCCCTCTGTACCCTGCCATTCCCAAAAAGGCCTCCTGCCCTACTGTTGATCACGACAATTATATCCCAACCTCAAATCTAACGTTCCTTGCCGTTCCGCAGAAAGGCGTGACAATCCCTCACGCGTACCCAGTTTCTGCCAGGCCGTCATTGCAAGCGTAGCGTGGCAATCTCGTCGGGACATCGGTGCTATTGCGGCAACGAGATCGCCACATCGCTGCGCCCGTCGCTATGACAAACTGGGTACGCGTGAGGACAATGTGCCATTGTGCTCGAATATGGAGTCTGGTATGGGTACGGTGGCGACAATAAGAATTCAGGAAGTTTCGACATGGCAGACGCACAGCACGTTGAGTGGTTGCTCCAAGGTGCAGACGCATGGAACCGACGACGGGAGTCCACTCCGTTCAAGCCTTTCCTGATGAACGCCGATATCTACGGCGAGTTCAACAAACGCGGGTTGCTTCACCAAAACGGACGCGTGCGGCTCAACAGGTTCAACTTGAGCGACGCAAACCTGATAGGAGCTATCCTCCGAAACACCGACTTCTACCAAGCTGACTTGCGTAGGGCCAAACTGACCGCCAACTTGGATACAGTCGATTTTGGCCAAGCCGATCTTACCGACGCCGAGATCATGCTCGCGTACGTGGAAAACGCCAGTTTCGGGTCCGCTACCCTCCACAATGCCAATCTTATACAGACTAACTTGGCCGGCGCCGAACTCGCGTGGTCACAGATCTGGACTGCTCGAATATTTGAGCCTGGTGGTTCAACCCCTCAGTCAGATCCTGAAATATGTCCAGGGCATCCAATAGCCGACGTGTCGGAATTCATCGACCGGTTTAGGAACATCGAGTGCCGGCACGCTAAAGACTTGACGTACTATTTTCGCGGGGAAAGTTGTACCGATTGGGAGTTGAGACCGTCGGTGATGCGATACGTCAAAACGGCTCGGAGTTTCGCATGGAGGTCAAAGGAGAGTGGCATGCTGACCGAACTGATGTCGCGCCACCCTGAGGAATTTACAAATGCCCACTCGGCGCTTTCCCAGTGGGTTATCGCCCAACACCATCGCCTCAAAACCCGCTTCTTGGATATCACTGCAGACCCGTTGGTGGCGTTATTCAATGCCTCCACTGACGAAACCAACCGCCACGTTACCGGGGTAGTTCATATCTTTGCGGTCCCCCATTGGTTGGTAAAACCGTACGACGACACGGCGGTCAGCGTTATAGCAAATTTCGCCAAGCTGGATCGTACAGACCAGAATACCCTATTAACCAAAACGGGCACACAAATGCAGGAACAAGACCCTGATGTTCAGATCGGATATTTGTACAGACAGGCAATCGCCCGACTCTGCCGGCTTATCCGAGAAGAAAAGCCGTGGTTCGAAGAAGACATGGTGGATGTACGAGATTTCTTCCGAGTGTTTGCGGTCCAGCCGCAGCAATCCATCGAGCGTATCCGCGCCCAATCTGGTGCTTTCCTCGTTTCGGCCTTTCATGAACGGTTTGAGCGCGACGAAGTTTTAAAGTGGAACAGCGATACTCCGATCTATGCCCACTACACGATCACCATTCCACCGAACAGAAAGGACCGGGTCGCAGCCGATTTGCACTTACTACGCGTCACCCGGGAGCGACTCTTCCCCGGCTTAGATTCGTCTGCTGACGCGATCACAGGGCTACATGCGAGAGGTGTTTAGCACGACTCTCGCCAGCCGATGAGTCTTTATCACGGCCGGTCAGGGCCACCCCAACCCAGCGACAACCATTCCGCCGGCGCGAGCCGCTCTCCCACCGGGTCCACCACGAGGTTGAACGCTTCCAGCATAGACGCGCCTGCAGATAGTTCCCATCCGGCCCGAATATAAACGGGCAGGGGCGTTCGTCACCGTCAATGCTGAACCGGGCAAATCCATACCTGTATCGCACCCGGCTGCCGTCGGCCAGGATGAAACCCAGTTGCTGGTGCGGCTCGATGCGCAGTTCGGTCATCAGCGACTCCGGCAGCATCGAGAGCGCCGCTCCGGTGTCTACCACCGGCTGCACCGGCGCCAAGTCGCCGCGTCCAGATTGCCGACTCCCACATCAACCTTGAACATCGACATCTACGTTCTCTCATGCGTACCCAGTTCGTCATCGCGAGGAGCGCAGCGACGTGGCGATCTCGTTGCTGAAAGAGACCCCCTTGCCATCACGAGATTG
>JAGWBI010000018.1:128935-160529 GCA_021295965.1 Dehalococcoidia bacterium
CCAGTTTGTTGGCATGAGCTACGGCGGGCCCATGGCGCGGAGCTTTAACGCAAAGGCGCAAAGACGCAGAGACGCAAAGAGACAATTGGGCTTGCGAGGGAGTGTCCAGTAATGAACCTCGGGATCCTGTTGCGTGAGCACCATGACGGTTTGATCAAACTGGGTACGCGTGAGGACAATCCCCCGTTGACGCGGCCCGCCCCTGCCAATAGACTGGTATGGCTTATGGCGCGAATATTTGACCTTCACATACACACAACCAAGGGCAGCGCTGATTCCAGCCTGACCCCCGAAGATCTGATCCTCGAAGCGGAACGCCTCGGCTTGCGGGGTCTTTGCATCACCGAACACGCCGGCCCCTGGGACCGGCATGAGTTCGCCGCCTTTGCCGCCCGGCATAACGTGGTGCTGATCCGCGCCATGGAGGCCGATACCGACATGGGCCACATCCTGGCCTTTGGCGTTGACCGCTACCAGAGCGGATTTCATCACGCCGAGGAACTGAGCAAGGCCGCCCATGTTGTGGGCGGCTTCGTGGTGTCGGCGCATCCCTTCCGGGGCGTGCTCGGCCAGCATCACCGCACCCGGCCGTATCTCTATCCCGATCCGGACGAACCCATACCGCGGGAACCCGAAACGGCGATGCTCCATCCGGTTTTCAAGTTGGCGGACGCTATCGAGGTCGCCAACGGTGGCACGTCCGACGCAGAGAACCGCTTTGCTGCCGATGTGGCTCACCTGCTGAACCTGCCCGTAACCGGCGGCAGTGACGCCCACAGCACCCACGGATTGGGGAGGTTTGTAACCGAGTTTCCCGACGAGATTTTCGACGAAGCCCAGTTTCTGGCCGCTTTGCATCGGGGCGACTTCCGACCATTGGAGGGTTTGCGGCAGGGAACGCTGCGTCCCTACCGCCTGCGTTCCCAGCAGGGCGAATAATTATTCGCCACTACCTAACCGGGATTGAGCGGCCGTTCATGACACAAACGCTATTGCCCCACAGCGACATATTTGAACGCCAGTTCGTCTGCATCGATCTGGAAACCACCGGGCTGCAGGCCCACGCCGACGCCATCATCGAGGTGGGCGCCGTCAAGTTCCAGGGCGGTGAGGTGATGGAGCGCTACCAGACCTTCGTCAACCCAGGACGCCGGCAGATCCCGACGTTCATCCAGCAGCTGACGTCAATCAGCCCGGCGCAAATTGAGCGCGCTCCGGCCTTTGAGCAAATTGTTGAAGAGTTCGCTGACTTCGTTGGCGACCTTCCTGTGGTGGGCCACAACATCGCCTTCGACCTGGGCTTCCTGCGTTCCCACGGGCTTCACTTGAGCAACCACAGCTACAACACCTGGGATCTGGCCTCCATATTCCTGCCCACCTTGCCCGAATACAACCTGGTCGCGCTGGCGAAACACCTGGGTCTGGACCACAGCCAGGCTCACCGGGCCACCGCCGACGCCGAGACTACCGCGCTGGTTTTCCACCGGTTGTTGGAACTGGGATCGTCCTACCCCGCCGCCAAGGTGGCGTTCATAGCCCGGGCAGCCCGGGCCGCCAACGCTTCCATCGCCGATCTGCTGGAAGGGCTGATACCCCACGCCGGAGGCGCCAACTCAAGCCCAGGTGACGCCGGCGCCGTTGGGCTCAACGGCCTGAACTTGGAAAGCCTGGCCAATCGCCTGTCCGACGGATCTTTGACAGATCGGGCCGGCGAGCCGATCCGCAGCGCGGTGCGCCGGGAACTCACCGAGCAGCAGGTTGAGGAGCTGCTGGAACCCCACGGCATATTTGCCCGGTCATTCCCCGGTTTTGAGAACCGGCCCCAGCAGGCCGAGATGCTCAAAGCGGTCACTCGGGCCATATACCAGGGGCGCAAGCTCATCGTGGAGGGCGGAACCGGGATCGGCAAGAGCATAGCCTACCTGCTGCCGGCCGTGCTGTACGCCGCCAGCCACGGGCAGCGGGTGGTCATCTCCACCAACACCATCAACCTGCAAGAACAGTTGATGAACAAGGATATTCCGGCGGTGGTCGAGATACTGGAGGAAGCCGGCATTCTGCAGCCCAACGCCGTCAGGTACGCCCAGCTCAAGGGGCGTTCCAACTACGTTTGCCTGCGGCGCTGGTCCAGCCTGGGCAATTCCGACAACCTGACGGAAGACGAGGCCCGGGTGTTGGGCAAAACGGCGGTATGGCTCGACGACACCGAGAACGGCGACCGCACCGATCTGAACCTGAGTTTCGGCGACCAGCGGGCGTGGTCGCGTCTGTGCGCCGACAACCAGGGAGTCTGCCAGTCGTTCCGGGGCGGCGCTCCCTGCTTCCTGCGCCAAGCCCGACGCCGGGCCGAATCGGCTCATATCCTCGTGGTGAACCACGCCCTGCTGCTGGCTGACCTGGCGGTGGGCGGCACGGTGCTGCAGGACTACCAACGGCTGATCGTCGATGAGGCTCATCACCTGGAGGAAGAGGCCAGCCGTCAGCTGGGCTTTGAGATCGCCGAAGACGACTTGCCCCAGGAACTGGACACCATCTACCGGCTGCTCAGATTTCTGACCGGGGCGGCTAGCCAGGCCGGCGAGGATGACAACGCCGCCCGCGCCCGCGATGCGCTCACCGGGGCCACCGCCGCCTGCAACCAGGCATTGCAGGGCTGGCAGCAACTGTGGGGCGCCGTGACCCGCCTCTATCAGGCGGAAAGCCGAGGCGACAACGACCGGCAACCCCTATCGCTGGACGCCAGCGTCCGGCAGGGCCGCGAATGGGGCACGGTGACGCTGGAATGGGAATCGCTGGCCACGTTCTTGACCGAGTGCGTAAATCGCCTGGCGGACGTGGAGCGAGCCGTTGACGAGGGCCATTACAACCTTTCCGACGGCGACGGCGCTTCCGATTTAACCGGCTTCAGAGAGGATATTGCGCTGCTGAACGAGCGGCTGGCGTCGCTTTTTGGTCGCTATGACGATGAACAGATCCAATGGATCGACATGGTCAGGCGCAACCTCACCCTTCACTCCACGCCGTTGTCGGTGGGCCCCATCCTGTCCGAGCAGTTGTTCGAGCAGAAGGAGTCGGTGGTACTGACCAGCGCCACGCTGGCCACCGACGCCAATTTCGCTTTCCTCCGGCAGCGAGTGGGCTTCCCTGAAGAAAGCGATGAGTTGCTGGTGGACAGCCCTTTCAACTACCGGCGGAACACGCTGCTCATGGTGCCCGACGATCTCCCCGACCCTCGCCGGGGCGCCGAACACGCCCGGGGGACTGCCCAGATAATCACCAACATGGCGCAGGCGCTGGACGGCCACCTGATGGCGCTGTTCACCTCCCACAGCGCGTTGCGAGAGGCGTCGTTCCAGGTCCGGGGGCCGCTGCGCGCGATGGGCATCACCGTGCTGGCCCAGGGCATCGATGGGACGCCCCGCCAACTCATCGACCGTTTACATTCCGATCCCCGCGCCGTGCTGCTGGGCACAGCCAGCTTTTGGGAGGGGGTCGATATGGAATCGGGCGTGCTGCGCGGGTTGTTGCTGTGTCGGCTGCCCTTTCCGGTGCCCAGCGATCCTATCATCAAAGCCCGGGGCAACCTGTACAACAATCCCTTCAACGAGTTTCAAGTGCCCCACGCCGTGTTGCGCTTCCGCCAAGGATTTGGCCGCCTCATCCGCAGCAAGGTTGACCGAGGCGCGGTGGTCATACTGGACCGTCGGATCCAGACGGCCAACTACGGCGACCGTTTCCTCAACGCCCTCCCTTCGTGCTCATTCGAGCGGTCCAGCGTTAGCAGCGTGGGTGAACAGGCGGCTCGCTGGCTCCAATTGACCCGTTCGTAGGGGCAGGTTTCAAACCTGCCCCTTACCGGCCCTCGCTCCCGTCGTGCAACTAACCATTGACCAGCCTTTCGACCTGGGCGAGAGCCTGGAAAGCGGGCAGGCGCACCGCTGGCGAAAACTCGAAGATGGCTGGTACTCCGGCGTTCTCGGCCCGCTCCTGCTACATATCCGCCAGAACCCGGCCGGAGCGGAATACCACGTCGCCGGCGGGTACCCGACCCCGAACACGGCCGCCACTGATACGCTGTTGCGTTCCTATTTCCGGTTCGATGACGACATCGACGCCATCTATACTGACATCTGCCGCGACCGTCGGGTAGCCGAGATGGTAGCTCGGTATCGGGGCCTGCGCATTCTGCGACAGGAGCCCTGGGAATGCACGGTGGCGTTCATCTGCTCGGCTACCTCCAACATCCCGCGCATCCACCAGAACATGGAGGCGATGGCGGACAGCCTGGGCGAACCGTTGGAACTGGACGGTGAAGTGCGTCATACCTTCCCGTCACCGGAGGGTTTGGCGTCGGCCGGCGAGGGTTTTCTCCGCGAACTGGGACTGGGGTTTCGCGCGCCGTATGTCATCGCGGCGGCCCGAAGAGTCTGCGACGGGGAGCTGGATCTGGACGAGTTGATCCGACTGCCCTACCCGGAGACCAAATCCAGGCTGATGGACTGCTACGGCATCGGAGCGAAGATCGCCGACTGCATCGCCGTATTCTCCCTGGAGAAGCTGGAAGCCTTCCCGGTGGACGTGTGGGTACGCCGCGCTCTGGCCGAATGGTACTTTCCCATGCAGAAAAAGCCGCCCGACCGCGCCATGGTGGAATGGGCGCAGGAATACTTTGGCCAATACGCCGGATATTCCCAGCAATACCTGTTCCACGGGCGGCGGCGGGAGGGGCGGTAGGATGGCGCTTTTGCGTAACGGCTCAGGGGTTGAACAGACTGCCTTTCAGAGCGTCGGTTTCGTCGGGCGAGCTACTGATTCCTCAGCCGATGGAGTTCGTTTTCCAGTTCCCGGATGCGCGCCTCGGCCTGGATGCGGGCCGCCCGCTCCTGGTCGGCGCGGAGCCGCTCCTGGTCGGCCCTGGCCCGCTGGGACTCATAGGTAGGGATGTGCTCCCCCGTGGCCGGGTCATGCCACCCCAGCCGGCCGGCTTCCCAACGCAGGTGCAAGTTCAGCGCCGCGCTGTAACCTTGCAACACATCCTCACTCAACCCATCCATCGGAATCGGTACGTACCTCCCTCCCTCCAGCCGATCCCCGGCTAGCCGTGCGCCATGGTGTTCCCCGGTTTGGTCAAACCGCCAGTACTCCAGGATGCCAAAGGCCGCGTAGGCATCCCGCTTTTCCTCAACATCACTCCGCCCGGTGCTCGCCGAGGCTATTTCCAGCACGAAGTCCGGCGGCTTGCCCTGCTCTGAGATGATGTACCCGTTGCGCGCCCGGTAGGCTGCTGGGTTCACGTCGAAGGCGATGAGCAGGTCGGGAACCCGCCGCTCGCTAGCGGAGGAGTCGGGTTCCCGGGCGATGTAACGTTCCGCAGTGACCAGGGTAGTGTCCGGGTTGCCCAAGAACTGGGCCAGGTGGTGGGTGTTGCCGGGTTCGTGCAGGTGCTCTACGGAGGTCATTTCGTCGGGGTGTCGCGGGGGCGGGTCCGGCAATTGGAACTCGGCGGGGCCGAGTGGAGATTGGGCGGGAAGTTTGGCAGTAGTCATGGCGCACCTGGCGAGGTTGGCTCGGATGCCGGCTTGCTATGGTATGTCATGGGATGGGATGCTGCTGCGGGCAGTCGGCGGGGGTGGGAGCATTATACTCTGCTGAGGGGGCAACGGTAGCGGAGTTGTAATTGTTCAGAGTTCAGGAGGTTGTCATTGCGAGGCGCTTGCGCCGTTACTTCCTCTTGACACCAAACACAGTTGCTGAACAGTTACGGGGCGTTAGGCGATTATTGGCGTGGTCAAGCAGAATATTATGATAGGCTGGAACGCAGGCAACGGATTTTAGCGGCGGGATTTGAGATGACGCGGGAACTAAAAATCGAGCAGCCCTTTGACTTGGAAATGAGTCTGACGATGGGCCAGGCGTTCCGCTGGCGTCCCTTTGGCGACGGCTGGTTTTCTGGCGTGCTGGGGGAGAACCTCATTCATATCCGCCGCATCGAAAACGGAGTTGAGTACCGGGCGGGTGGGCCGGACGGAGAACGGGCGGCTACCGATGCGGATGACGAGTTGCTGCGGCGGTACTTCCGGGAGGATGATGACATTGCGGCTATCTACGCCGACATCAGCCGGGATCCGGTGGTTGCCAGGTTGGTGGAGAAATATTGGGGAATGCGCGTTTTGCGACAGGAACCTTGGGAGTGCTTGGTGTCGTACATCTGCTCAAGGAGCAATACAATCCCCAACATTCGCAAATGCGTATCCGAGATAGTAACACTGACTCGACAAACGGTCAGAATTGGTGATGATGAGCAGGATATCTTCCCAACGAAACATAGGCTGTTGGAAATTGGCGAAGACGGGTTATTTGCATTAAGTCTTTCCGGCCGATTCAGCCGTGATTTTCCGTCGGCGATCTACGCTGCCGCACAACGGTCATGTGATGGCGATCTGAACTTGGATGAGTTAACACAGCTATCGTATCCTGAAACCAAGCGCCGGCTAAGGGAATGCCACGGTATTGGAGACAAGATTGCCGATTGTGTAGCGCTGATGGCTCTGGACAAGTTGGGAGCGTTTCCAGTGGATACGCACATCAGAAGGTTGGTAGCCAGCTTATGGTTTGGCGGAGGAAGGCCACCATCCGATGCCAAGATTGTGCAATGGGCGCAAGGGCATTTCGGAAAGTATGCCGGGTACGCAGGTCAGTTCCTGTTTTGTGACCGGGAACGAACTGGGAATAGCGAAGTATCTCGTGTGCTGTGGGGTCAGGTTGGGGATTCAACAATCGAACCTCAACCGTCTCCAGCACGGAATATGCTCCGTTATCCAAACCGCGGCTACTCTTGTCCCGAGTGTGGCGCCGAGGCTGGCAAAGTATGCCGATCTCCCAGCGGTTATCGCTACGAGGTTGGTCATAGAGAACGCGGCCCACGTTTATAATCAGAAATCAACCGGCCGTTTTCTGCACACCCGATTGAAGACTGCCTTTTGTCAACGCGTATGTCAGTACCCGTTACGCATCCCTTCACCTCCGCCATTCTGCTCGCCGCCGGCGTGTCCCGGCGCATGGGCACGCTGAAAGCGCTGCTGGACTGGCAGGGCCGGTTCCTCATCATCCACCAAATTGTCGCCCTGCGCGAGGCCGGGGCGGATGAGGTGGTGGTGGTGCTGGGACACCGGGCCGACGAGCTGCAGGCGCGCATCGGGGTCAATAGCGACGTGTACGCCCTGGGCAACGTGCGGTGCGTGGTCAATGCCGATTATGCCGAGGGGAAGACCACCTCGATCAAAACGGGGTTGCGTGCGGTCTCCGCTGCTGACGACTCTGCTGGGCCGATTTTGCTCCTCAACGTGGACCAACCCCGCAGCGCGGCCACCGTGGGGCAGGTTTTGCAAGCGCATCGTGATGGTGAAGGCGCCTTGATCACCATACCGACCTGCGACGGCAAGGGGGGCCATCCCATCGCCGTCAGTCGCACTCTGTACGGCGAACTGCTGGACATCACCGAGGCTACCCAGGGGATGCGCGCCGTGACGGACCGGCACAAGGCCGAAACACAGCGGGTTGAACTCGGCGCGCCCGAACTGCTGTGGGACGTGAATACGCCGGAGCAGTATCAGGCGGCGTTGGCAGCGGCCGGGCTGGCCGGATAACCACGTCGCGGCCAATCGCCAACGCCGCCCATGAAAAAGCCGGGGCCCGATGAACAGTCGGTGCCCCGGCTTTTCGTTTCCTATCGTACCGCCGCTCTCAGGCGGCTGGGCCGATGGGATTTCTCCCTGTCGGCGCCCTCCCCGGCATCGTCATACCGCTGCGGCTGCGCCAACAGGGCTTTTACAGGGGAAATGCCAACTATGGTTCAGCGTTATCAGCGAAACCACTTCTAACCTCCTGCATTGACGACGGCGTTGCCATCGGGTTTTCGGTGGGTGGGAGTTCCCTGCACCCCCAGCACCTTGAATACATAGTATATCGTTCAGCGTTGCCTGTCAACACCCCAATACCCGCAAATTTTGATGAATTTTATCAACATTTGTCGTATCAGCCCGTCTATGGTCTAAACTGACCCGCAAACGGTCGAAATTAGGGAGAGACCACAACCATGAGCGATGTGAGCGACAACGGATCCCGACCCACCCCGGCAGTCCCCAGCGTGTACGGCGACGACGGCGTAACGATAATTGGCATGATCGGCGTCGTGCGGGAGGCGGAGGCAAATCGGGGCGCCACCCTCAGCCTTTTCGGCGGGGGCATCAACCCCGGCGCCGAGGTGCCTTCGGGCGTCGATCCCGATTACATCCTGGATTTCGCGCGCACCCACGAGGACGCCGGGTTTGACATGGTGCTGACCGGCTACTCCTCGTCCACTCCCGACGGGTTTGAGGTGGCCGGTTATGCCGCCGCTCATACCGAGCGCCTGGGCTACCTGATCGCCCACCGACCCGGATTCGTCGCGCCCACGTTGGCCGCCCGCAAGGCCGCCACCCTGGACCAATTAACCAACGGACGCATCGCGCTGCACATCATCACCGGCGGCAATGACGTGGAACAACGGCAGGACGGCGACTGGCTGGATCACGACAGTCGCTACCGCCGCACTGATGAATACCTCGACGTGATGCGCCGCACCTGGACCGAGACTGCCCCTTTCGACCACGAAGGCGAGTTCTACCATCTACAGGGAGCCTACAGCCAGGCCCGCTGTCGGCAGCAGCCTCACGTCCCGCTGTTCTTCGGCGGAGCCTCCGAAATGGCGCTGGACGTGGCCAGCAAGCGGGCCGACCTGTTCGCGCTGTGGGGTGAACCCCGGGCTTCAATTGCCCAGCGCATTGCCGATGTTCGTTCCCGAGTGGCCGTCGCCGGCCGCGACCCGGACGAAATGCGCTTCAGCCTGTCGGCCCGTCCGATCCTGGGCGACACCGAAGGCGAAGCGTGGGAGCGGGCCGAGGGCATCCTGGCTCGCGTGCAGCAGGCCACCGCCGGCCGTATCACGCCCGGCGTTCCCACGCGCCCACAATCGGAAGGGGCCTGGCGTCTGCTGCGTTTCGCTGCTGAGGGCAACGTACACGACGAACGGCTGTGGATGCCCATCGCCGCAGCCAGTGGCGCCTCGGGCAGCACGACTTGCCTGGTGGGTACGCCGCAGCAGGTGGCCGATTCGCTTCTGGCGTACTACGACCTGGGCTGCTCGTCGTTCATCATTCGGGGCTTCGACCCGCTGGCCGACGCCGCGGAGTACGGGCGGGATCTGATCCCGTTGGTTCGGGAAGGCGTGGCCCAGCGATTGGGCAGCCAATCTGCTGATTAACCACACCGTCGCGGTAACACAGATCACGCTCGTTTTGTTATCATCTCCCCATCGGAAAACCCTTATTCCGGTGCACTGTCATCATGAACAATCCTGGATATACCAAGCTGATGCCGGCGGTCGAGGCCGACGACCCCAGCATTTACTATCCCGAATCAGACGGTGTGCCCTTGGCCGAATCCGACTACCAGTTTTACCCCCTGACCGACACGGTAAGGGCCCTGGGACGCCACTTCGCTCACCGCCCTGACGTGTACGTGGCCGGCAATATGCTGGTGTACTACCGTATGAACGACAATCGGACCAGGGTTGCCCCCGATGTATTTGTGGTGTTTGGCGTGGACGATCGCCTGCGTCGCTCCTACATCGTCTGGCGGGAAGGCAAAGCCCCGGATTTCGTGATGGAAATCGCCTCCATCGGCACTTACGACCACGACATTGGTCGGAAGCGCGACCTCTACGCGGAGCTGGGCGTCGGCGAGTACTGGCGTTACGACCCCACTGGCGAGTGTTTCAATCCGCCGCTGGTGGGTGAAGTACTGGTGGATGGACAATATCGTCCCATTCCCTTAGAGGAAGACAGCAGCGGGATCCTCCGCGCCCACAGCGTAATGCTGGGGCTGGGCATCTGCGTGCGCCCCGACGGGGAACTGCGTTTGTATGATCCCGTTGCCGATGAATGGCTGCGCAACCTCGACGAGTCAGAAAATGCGCGGGAGGCCGCCGAAGATCGGGTACAGCAGTTGGAGGCGTTGCTGCGGCAGCATGGGATTACCCCAGACGTATCCTGAACCGGATCAGCCTGACAGCGGATATAACACCCATCCGGAGGTCGTGTCATGGTAGATTACGCAACAATGTTCTCCCGCGCCCTGCCCCGGGCGGTGGCGACGCCGGAAGGGGCCAATGTGCCGGTGAAGTATATCTTTTCCGTTACCAACGCCGTGCCGGAGGTCATCGACTCCGACGAATATCTCACCGCCATCCGCGCTGGGCTGGAAACCGGCGGTCCCCAATCCCTGGCTGCATACCCACCGGCCGGCGGGCACGGGGGTCTCCGCGAACTGGTGGCTGAACGGTTGGCCAACAACCGAGGTTTCACCGCCTCTCCCGACGATGTTTTCATCTCCGACGGCGCCGGCGGGGCAATTACCATCCTGCTGGAATCCTTCATAAACCCGGGTGACCCGGTGCTGGTGGAGGAATTCACCTACATGGGCAGCCTACGCATGATGCTGGAAAGGGGCGCGGAGCCGATCCACGTGCCCAGCGACGAGGACGGGATGCTGCCCGACGCGCTGGAGGATGCCCTGGCTTCGCTGGAACGGGCCGGCCGGCGGGCCAAGTTTGTCTGGACCATCCCGGTGTACCAGAATCCCCTGGGGTTCTCCGTGTCGGTGGGAAGGAAACGGGCACTGCTGGACGTTGCCCAACGGTATGGCGTACCAGTGCTGGAGAACGAATCCTACGCCGATTTTCGCATTGACGGCGAACCGTTGCCCACGGCCTTCTCCGGCCTGAGCGACCAGGGCGACGTGATATATGTATCTTCATTCACCAAGTTGCTGGGCTGTGGGCTGCGCGTTGGATTCGGCGTGCTGCCTCCAGGGGTCAAGGAGGCGTTGCCGCAGGTGAACTCCGAGAACCTGCCCCGGCGCGGCGTTAGCCACCTGGCCACCATGATGGTGTACGAATACATGCGGGAGCACGAGGCCGAGCATATTGAGGCCGTCAGGCAGGCGCTGCTGGTGCGGCGCGATGCCATGCTGGAAGCCCTGGAGCAAAACTTCCCGTCCTTCTGCGACTGGACCCACCCCACGGGCGGAATGCTGGTATTCGTGCGGCTGCCCGAAGGCGCCGATACCTGGGCTACGTTGCAGAAAGCGGTCGAGCGGGACGTCAAGTACAATCCGGGCGGCGTATTCCGCGCCGACCGGGGACGCAATAACTATTTCCGTCTTACCTACAGCCATAACTCTCCGGATGAGATCCGCGAAGGCGTGGGCCGCCTGGCCGAATTGTTCCGGGAGAAAGGCTACTTCGAGGGCTAGTTCAACAGAATAACACCCCTCCCATGATAGGAGAGGGGCCAGGTGAGGGTGAACCACCATGACCGTCGCCAGCCTCGCTGTGAACCTCACCGTTGACGGGATACCCGTCTCCGTGCCTGCCGGCGCGTCGGCGCTGGACGCCATCAATGCCGCTGGCGTCTCGATATCGCAACTGTGCAAAGACGCCGATATGCCGGCCATTGGGGCCTGCCGCACCTGCCTGGTGCAGATCGACGGCATTCGCGGGTTCCCGGCGTCGTGCTCCACGCCGGCCAGCGATGGCATGGTGATCCGCACCAATACCGAGGACGCCCGACGCATCCGTTCCGGCGTCGTCCAACTGACGCTGGGTATGGTGGGTGGCGGACCGAGTAGGGGCGACCGGTCGGTCGCCCCTACGATGCCGCCTCGCTGCACGGCATATCCGAGATGCGCTGGCAATCGCGCGCCCGCCAGGCTACTGACACCTCCAATCCGGTTTTCAACCTGGCGATGGACGCCTGCATCCTGTGTGCCCGCTGCGTCAATGCCTGCCAGTCCAGCCACCAGTTCATCGGCGCCATCGAAGTCCTGGGCGCCGCAGACACCGCGCGGATCGCCACCGCGGGGGACAAGCCGTTGGCGGAAAGCATCTGCACCACCTGCGGACAGTGCCTTAGCGTCTGCCCCACCGGAGCCATCAGCGTGAAACAGCCACCGGCTCCCGCCATTCCTACACACACCGTCAGCACCACCTGCCCCTATTGCGGCGTGGGCTGCGGGATCAGGCTTGAGGTGGACAATGCTGGCGAAAACGGAATTGCGGAAACCATCGTCGCCTCCCATGACGATCCAAATAACCAATCCAGCGTGGGGATGTTGTGCGTCAAAGGCCGGTTCGGGTACACCTTCGTCCAGCACGACGACCGGATCAAAACGCCGCTGATCCGCGAGGGCGAGCGACACACCGGCGCCTTCCGCGAGGCGACGTGGGACGAGGCGCTGGACCTGGTGGCGTCCCGTCTGGCCGAATATCGCGGCAACGCCTTTGGGACGCTGTGTTCGGCCAAGGCCACCAACGAGGATGGCTACGTGCAGCAGAAGTTCTCCCGGCTGGTGATGGGCAGCAACAACATCGACCACTGCACCCGCCTCTGCCACGCGCCTTCGGTTGAAGCGATGCTGACCTCTCTCGGCAGCGGGGCAACCAGCAATTCCTACACCGACTATGAAGGAGCCGGATGTCTGGTGGTGATCGGCTGCGACCCCACGTCCAACCATCCGGTGGCCGCCTCGCGGATGCGCCGGGCCGTGGTGGAGCGTGGGGCCAAGCTCATCGTCGTCAACCCGCGCCGTATTGATATGTGCGACTATGCCGACCTGTGGCTGCGTCCCTATCCGGGCACCGACGTGGCCTTGTTCAACGCCTTGGCCCACGTCATTCTTGCGGAAGGTCTGGCCGACACGGATTTCGTGACCAACCGCACTGAAGCCTACGACGAATGGCGCGCCATCGTTGACCAGTACACACCGGAACGCGCCGCCGCCATCACCCGCGTTTCCGAGGATGACATCCGCGTCGCCGCCCGCATTTTCGCCCGTCCGCCGGTACCGAAAGGCGGCGATCCTGAACGTGGCTACGGCGGTTCGTGTCTCATCTGGGGCATGGGAATCACCCAGCATACCAACGGGACTCCCAACGTCCACAGCCTGCTGAACCTGGCGCTGGTTTCGGGCCAACTGGGGCGACCCGGTTGCGGGATCTCGCCGCTACGCGGTCAGAACAACGTGCAGGGTTGCGGGGACGCGGGGTGTCTGCCCAACTCCTTGCCCGGCTACCAGGGCTTGCGCGCTGACACCATGACGAGGTTCGGCGAAGCCTGGAACGCGGACGGCGCTCTGCCCCGGGTCGCGGGCATGGTGGTGACCGACATGGTCGATTCCATCGGAGAAACCGACGGCGTGCGCGCCATGTACATTACCGGCGAGAACCCACTGCTCAGCGAGCCGGACCTGAACCGCGCCGAGGAACTATTCCGCAAGCTGGACTTCCTGGTGGTGCAGGACATTTTCATGCACGAGACCGCGCGGTTGGCCGACGTCATCCTGCCCGCCACCAGCTTTGCTGAGAAGGACGGTACCTTCACCAACAGCGAACGCCGGGTCCAGCGGGTTCGACAGGTCATCAATCCGGTGGGCGACAGCCGGCCGGACTGGGACATCCTATGCGACCTGGCTCGCCGGATGTGCGACCGGCTGGGACTTCCCTGGCAGGAACAGTTCGCATATCAGCATCCTTCCGAGATCTTTGACGAGATGGCGGGTTTAACCCCCCTCATAGCCGGGATCTCCTACCGACGGCTGGACGCAGAGGGGGGCATCCAATGGCCCTGTCCGACGCCGGACCATCCCGGCACGACGTTCCTCTACGCCGACGGTTTCCCCCGTGGCGACCGGGCCAGGTTCGTGGGCTACGAGCAGGGGCCGGTGGCGGCGGAAACACCATCAGAGCGGTTCCCACTGGTGCTGAACACCGGGCGCGTGCTGTACCACTGGCACGGCGGCACCATCACGCGACGGGTGGAGGGTCTGGTGGCCCGCGCTCCGGCGCTGGAGGTTTCAATCAACCCTGGCGACGCGGAACAGTACGGACTGCGCGATGGCGGTCCCGTGCGGGTGCGTTCCCGCCGGGGCGAACTGACCGGCGTGGCCCGCTATACCTACCGAATGCGCACCGGCGAAATTTTTGTCCCCTTCGTCCGCCTGAGCGATTCGGCGGCCAACTTCCTCACCAACGCAGTGTATGACCCCGATTCGCGAATACCGGAGTACAAGGTGTGCGCCGTGCGAGTGGAACCTGGCGAGTAGATGCTAAAGCGCACCCGCCGTCGTGCAGCGGGTGCGCTCTGAGACGCCGATATTAGCTGGCGCCGGCGGTCATCAGTAGTGGCGCAACTCGACCACGTTGTCGTCGGGGTCGTAGATGTAAAGGGAGATGCCGTCGCCGTGGGATCCCCAGCGCTTACCCGGGCCGGCCTGGATCTCGACACCGATGTCCTCGAAGCTGGCTTTCAAAGCTTCCATGTCGGTGTAGTCGATGACCATGCAGAAGTGGTCCTGGTTGCGGGCGTCATCCCGGCTGTCCGGAATGTCGTCGGAGGCGAAGAAGTCTATGATGGTGTCGGCATTCAGGCGCGCCGATGGGAAACGGACTTCGCCGGCCCGCCACTGCTCCACGCGCTCCGCCTGCATTCCCAGCACTTCGGTGTAGAAGCGCAGCGAACGCTCCACGTCCTTGGTGCGCAGGACGATATGGTCCATCTCGGTAATCTTCACCAGGGGTTTGGTCACAGCCTCAAACTTGGTCGCGGTAGCCATATCGTCCTCCAGAAATTAGCGTTTCACGGTGCTTCGGTTTCGTTTTATCGGCATTATATGGTCTGCCCGTCGGCTTTGTCATCCGCTGTCGGCCAGCCGCCTTCGCTCTCGACTTTCGATGAAGTGCACCGCCTCGTCGGGGCTGATGCGTCCCACCGGGCCGCTGGCGTACATTGCGCCCAGCACGGTGCCGCCGCGACCCAGCAGGAACTCAGTGGGCTGGATGTAACCTCCCCGGTCGTCGGACCACCAGGAACCGAGCCCGTCGGCGTCTTCACGGGTAACGCCGTAGGCCATGGGGAAGCTAACCCCGGACTTGGTCGCCATTTCCTGCACCACTTCCTTGGGCTCAACGCTGGCGCCGACGATGGCGACGCCCATCTCGGCCAGGGCTTTCTGATCCTTCTGCCACGCGGCCAACTGCCGCGAGCAATAGGGTCACCACACCCCCCGGTAGAACAGCACTGCCAGGTAGCGGGACGACATGTCGCCCGGCAGCTCCAACTTTCCGCCGTCAATGAGGTCCAGGGTCAGACCGGGCAAGCGGTCGCCCTGCTGCAATTTTTCGCCCATGACTGTGCTTCCTTTATGTGGTTGTCAGATTTGCGGACGGTCCGGCCAGAACAGTTCGTAGAGGCGTTCCGAGATTTCTTCACAGAACTGGAGACCGTCGGTTACTTCTGCTTCGGTTTCCTCATCTTCGTAGAAGTTGGAATGCAATGCGCGAGCTGTTCGGAAACCATTGTTAATCAATTCTCGGGTTTCAGTATCGCCCGACGCACTAACCAAGTTTGACAGTTCCCGCAGTACCAACCAAATGGAGGGATGAGTATGGATCACGCCGCCGTGTCGGGCGCTCACGGACTTGATGGTCTCGGCCACCATGCCCCATGCTTTGTTGGACGCTTGAGGCAAATCGCCATCTTCCCGCAGATGCTTCCATGCGCTGGCCTGGAAGTCCCGGCTCAGTTGGGCATACTTCTCTGGGGCCTTCCAGACATCATCGGGATGCGCCGGATCCCGGGCCGCCGCCAGCCCACGGGCAACGGCGGCAGCAATGTCACTGTTAGCGAATGTCATTGGGGTTGAAATGGCTAGTCACCCACAGCTTCCGCAGTAGCCGACTTCAGCCGCTCCGGCCACCAGGGGTCGTCGTACTCGTTGAACAGGCCCTTGACGTGGGGCATCACTTCGTTGGCGAAGAGGTCGGTATTCTTGCGGACCAGTTCCGGTGGCATGCTGCCGATCTGGAGCAAGACCATAAGGTGGCCGATGCGCAGCAGTTCGCACGCCTCGGTCAGCTTTTGCCGCACCGTTTCGGGACTGCCGCCGATGACGTGGCCCTGCTCGATGTAATCCTTCCAGCTGTTCTCGGTGGCGGCGCGTTGCGCTTCCTCACCCATCTGCGGGCGCAGCGAACGGCGGATGGATTCCAGCGAACGGTAGCCGGGCGATTCGGCAAAGGGTGGATAGACCCGGAGCATCTTTTCGTAGAAGTATTTGACGTGCTCCTCGTAGTCCTTTTCCGCCTGCTCGTCGGTCTCGGAGACGCACACCAGTTGCAGGAAGCCCAGCCGGTGAGGGTTGTCGTCGACGCCACGCTCGGCGGCGCGCTCCCAGTATCCCTTGACGATATTGTGGCCCCGCAGGTACCCATAGTAGGACAGGTAGCAATAGACGTAGTCGCGATCCAGCACCCAGTCCCAGGTTTCCAGACTGCCGGAGCCGGGGATCCAAACCGGCGGATGAGGCTGCTGCATGGGGCGAGGCCAGATGCTGATGTAGCGCAGCTTGTTGTACTTGCCGTTGAAGATGGTGGGTTGGTGCTGCGTCCACGCCTGCATGACCACGTCGTGGGCTTCGGTGTGCCGGTCGCGCAGGGTGATGGGCACCTGGCCGTAGGAGAAGGTGGTGTCCATAGAAGTGCCGACCGGGAAGCCGGCAACGAGGCGGCCGCCGGAGATCACGTCCAGCATGGCCATCTCCTCGGCGACGCGCACCGGCGGGTTGTACAGCGCGAGGCTGTTGCCCAGCACGATGAGCGCACCATTGTCAGTGGAGTTAGCCAACACCGACGCGATGAGGTTGGGCGACGGCATGATGCCATAGGCGTTGTTGTGGTGCTCGTTGACGCAGATGCCGTCGAAGCCCACCTCGTCGGCGTAGCGCAGTTGGTCGATGTAGTCGGCGTAATACTGGTTGCCCTTGGCCGGGTCGAAGTTTTCGTTGGGCAGGTCAACCCAGGCGGAGTGATGCTGCTCGGCGAAGTCGTCGGGCAGGTCCTGGTAGGGCATCAGGTGGAAGAAGGAGACTTTCATGTCGATTTACCTCGGCAGTAGCGTGTCTGCCTGTTCGAATGGCGGGATTGTAGCACGGCGGATTTTGGCTATTCCGCTGAGTTGACCGGTGGCGGAAAGAGGTCGGTGACGGGGCAGGCGAAACCGGTAAGGACGGGTTCGGCGGTGATGGTGTCGCCGGGTCGGAACACAACCGTGCGGTCCACCCAAAAAGCGATAACGGTTCGCGCTTTCGGGTACATCTGCCACACCAGTTTAACGCCAGCCGCCAGATATTCTTCCACCTTGCCAAACATATCCACCGCGGTGTTGTTTGCGGACACGACCTCAACTGCCATCTCTGGGACTATGTTTAGAAGAGCATCGTCTGCAGTGGGTAATTGACCGAAAATCACCGCGATATCCGGGCGACGAGAGCGGCTTCGGTTGCTTCCAACACGGATTGTAGGTTCAGCGTGTGCCTCGCCCAGCCCACTCTCTACAACGGCAGCATCAAGGGCCCGCCAAGTCAGGCGTACCACCTGCATGTGGATCGCCATGTCTCGAGTCATGCCGAGTTTTGCTCCATCCCAAATGTGCTTTTTGACGATTCGCCCATCAATCAACTCACATCCAGCCGTCATTTCTTCCGGCAGGGCCCAAAATTCTTCTATGGTGTACAGCTTTTCTGTAACGGAGACCATAGCGGTTCCATCCTCTGGTGCGGGGTTGCCGCCTCCGCGATTTTGGGAGTAGGGCGCCTCGTTAGCTGGCCAGCCACCCCTTCACCGCGGCGATGAAGTCGGCGGGGTTGTCCTCAAAGACCATGTGGCCGGCCCGTTCGATTTCCGCCAGCGTGCCCTGGGCCAGCGTGTCCACCATCTGGCGGGCGGTTTCTTCCGTGAGCAGGTCGGTTTCCGTGCCGCGTACCAGCAGGGTGGGGCAGGTGATGCGCTCCAGGGTGGGCCAAAGGTCCGCTGCCGGCGCCGCGGTGCCGTTGATGCGCTGCTCACGGATGGCCGGGTCGAACTTCCAGACGATCTTGCCGTCAGGCAGTTGCTGGCTCTGGCCGGCGAGACGGCGGCGCATGACCGGCTCTGCGGCGAAGCGGTTGCCGGTCTGGACGTGGGCCAGCGCGTCCTCAAACGAATCAAATTCGGGCGGCAGGTTGCGCAATTCTTCGGTGATCCGGTTGCCGCCGGCCGGCTCAATGCGTGGGCCGATGTCCACGATGCACAGGCGCTCCAGGCGGTCAGGGTACTGGCCGGCGAAGGCCATGCTGTTGCGACCGCCCATGGAGTGGCCGAACAGGATGAACTTGTCCAGGCCGATGGCGTCCGCGAAACCAGCCAAGTCAGCGACGAAGGCGTCGGTGGAGTAGTCGCCGCCGGGGGCGTGATCAGTGTCGCCGCGGCCCCGCTGGTCTAGGGAGTACACGTGATAGTCGTTGCAGAGGGCCACCGCAACGTCTTCCCAAACGTTGGCGTGGCCCCGCAGCCCGTGCAACAGTACCATGGGCGGCTGGCCCTCGGTTCCCCAGTCGAGATAGTGCAGATTGATGCCGTTCGCGGTGATGTTCTTGCTCTTGGGCTGTACTTGAGTGGTCATGGCTACAACTCCTGGCAGTCTCGCGTGGTTATTGAACGATTGATGGTTGGTTCGCCCCAGCGAAATGCAACTCTACTTCAGTTGCCAGTTGGGACGGCGTTTCTCCGCGAAAGCGCGCGGGCCTTCCTTGCTGTCATCGGTGGTGAGGATGTAGTCATAGGCGACGTAGGTCTTCGCGCTGATTTCGGCAATGGACATGTCCAGGCTACTGTAGGCCAGCTCCTTGATGGTGCGGACGGCCAGCGGCGCGTTCTGGGCGATGCTCTCGGCCATCTTGACGGCTTCCGGCACCAGCTCATCCGCCGGCACCACCTTGTTGAGGAAGCCCATCTCCCGGACCCGTTCGGCGGGCAACAGATCGGCGGTCATCACAAGTTCCAGCACGTTGGAGATGCCGATCATCTTGGTGAGTTCCACCGCGAAGGGCGGCATCAGGCTCCACTTGGTTTCGGTGATGCCGAGGCGGGCGTTTTCAGCGGCTAGGCGCACGTCGCACATCTGCGCGATGGACCAGCCGCCGGCAGCAGCAGCCCCGTTTACGGCAGCCACCAGGGGCTTGTTGGGCCGCTCCCACATGTGGGGCTTGTTGGGCGACATGCTGTTTTCCGCGCGGGCCTGCACGCCCTCGGCGTTGTCGGCGGCACGTTCCTTGAGATCACGGCCGGCGCAGAAGTTACGGCCCGACCCGGTGATCACGGCGACCCAGGCTTCATCGTCTTCGTTGTCGAAGTGGTTGATCACTTCCTGCAACTCCCGGCGCAGCTGCCGGTTGATGGCGTTGGAGGACTCGGGCCGGTTCAACGTGATGATGGCAACATGGTTGTCGGTGCCAGTCTTTTCGTAGAGTACGGTTTCAGGCATGGTAGTGTGGTCTCCTTGCAGTGATATTCCTGACGCCCGCGTCGTGGGGTCAAGCGTAGTGCCCCAGGAACTGGCCGCCGATGACGTGCACATGGCCATGGGACTGGCTCTGCAGGCCGTCGTAGCCGAAATTGGACAGGATGCGAAAACCGTTGGGGCAATACATGCAGCCCAACGTAGCCGCCACGTCGCCCAGGCGGGTCATGATGCCGCTGCTCCACATTTCCAGCTGGGACATATGCCGGCGGGGCATCACCAGCAGCATGATCGGCACCCACGTAAGCCGGTTGACGATGGCGATGAGGTCGTTGTCCAGGTACCGGATTCGCGCCGGTTCGCGCCCGGCGACGATTTCGCAGAACACACAGTAAGAATTGGATGATTGAGATGTTGAGGACGGGCTAGTCATGGATACTCGTGGTTATCCCGGTGACCTCGCCGCCGACACGTCACACGGAAGTGGTTTTATTCCTTCCCCGGTGTCCGCCGCAAGGCTGGGCTGATTTGGTTTGCCCCAATTGTAACCTAAATCAACCTTCCGCCGCGCACGCCGGAGGCCGACCGTACGCACGGTCAGGGTGTGGTATTATTGCCCGCGACGCGCCGGTTTATCTTGGGCGCCAACATTCCCACTCATTATCGTCAACCACGGTATGTTTCGACTGGCCATCCTCACCATCAGCAGCTCCGGGGCCCGCGGCGAGCGGGAGGATACCGGGGGTTACGCCATCCGGGACAAGTTGCCGCCACCGGATTATGAAGAAGTCCGCTATGAAATCGTCTCCGATGATGCCGGGACGATCACCAGCCGTATCAGCGAATGGGCGGACTCCGGCGACGTGGACCTCATAGTCACCACCGGAGGCACGGGCATGGGGCGGCGGGACGTTACCCCCGAAGCCGCCACGGCTGCAATGGACCGTGAAGTCCCGGGCATGGCCGAGACCATGCGCGCCCAGACTCTCAAGTTCACCCCCATGGCGATGCTGAGCCGCTCGGTAGTGGGCATCCGTGGGCATACCCTGATCATTACCCTGCCGGGCAGCCCCCGGGGCGTCGGCGAATGCCTCGACGTGGTTCTGCCCGTGCTGCCCCACGCCATTGAACTCCTGCAACGGGAATCGGTGCAGGAACACCCACGATAGCCGCCGCGACTGTCATTGCGAGCGCAGCGCGTGGCAACCTCGTCATTCACTGCCTCAACTCTAACCACCATTCACCGGAGACCGCTACGACATGACCACCGACGCCAACACCAACGAAACCGCTCCCGTCTATTGGCCCAGGGTCAAGGAACTGCTGGACGACATCATGGAACGCTGGATCGAGCGGCACGGTCGCGACCCGTACCCAGGAATCCACGAATACTGGTGGGAGACACCGGAAGAACTGGCTGCGTCGGTGCTCAACGGCTACCCCTCCATTGAGCCGGGCAAGCCGGGAGCGGAGACGCACCTGGTGCGCTCGCTGCGTCTGGGCTGCGGCACCTTCGGGCGGATGCCGTTACGCGGCCCGTTCTTGTCCCGGGCCGAGGCCGCCGAAATCGCCGCGTGGATTGACGCCGGTATGCCCAAAGGGCCTGAGGGTTAGCCGCGCTGCCAGCGACTTACCCGGAAAGCCGCGACGTGATGATTACCGTAACACCCTTCTGATTCGCAGTCTCCTGTTGCGGCGGCGCAACACTCCCGCCGATGACCGCCGGAATGACCGGAGTCCGCTTGATTCTCGCCAGGGTTTTGGCTCGGTCCCAGGCTCGGTCAATGTCCCGTTCACCGATAAGGCCCGAAACTTCGGCAACGACGTGTACAGATATTCGGTCGTTTTTGCGACGCGCTGCCAGGATGACGTCCGATTGCTCCAGGTGGCTGGCCTGATCTTCGGTAATGAGCTTCTGCTCTTCCGCATCGTCAATGGCATCCTGGAACTCAGAAGACCGGGTGACTATCTTACTCTGTAGAATACGGACGCGGTTCAGGCCCAGTTGACGGCTGGCAATGTTGACGATGTTGGCATGGACTTCCCGCTCCAGCTCGGCTCCAACGAGATGGCCAACCGTATCATCCATTCGATCCATCCTGTCCTCCAGGCGGGTTTGCCCAGCTTCCAATCGCCCGACTCTTTCTTCCAAACGGGCCTGCCCTTCGCGAAGTTCGGTCTGCCCTTCTTCCAAGCGGGTTTGCCCTTCGCGAAGTTCGGCCTGCCCCTCTTCCAGGCGGGCCTGCCCTTCTTTCAGGTCGGCTATATCGGCGGCCATGCGTTCGTTGTTTTCGGGGGTAGTCATGACGCCATTATACATTGGGGAGAATTGGTTGGTCGGGACGGGCATGTCCTCTACGACCGGGGCACGCAACAAATTCGTAGGGGCGAATATTCATTCGCCCCTACGGAAAGACCAAGTGCGGTCAGCTTTTTACAGCAGCGCCGGCTCCCTTTCCTTCTGATATACCTGGATCCGGCCACGGGTGTGGTCGATGATGGCAATCTGGCCGGAGTCGGACACGTGCACTCCGCACGGGTTGGCGAAGGCCTTCTCGAAGGCGCCACCGTCGTGGGTCATAGCCATGGTCCGCTGGCGGATCATGTCCGGGTTGGAGTTCAACTTGGTCTTGCCCCACTCGGACAAGGTGTAGTCTCCCTTCAACTGGGCGCGGAACCGTCCGTCGGGAGCCAGGATCTGCACTCGGTCGTTCTCCCGGTCGCAGATGTAGATGTCGCCGTCGGCGTCCACATGGACCGCGTTGGGCCGCTTGAACTCGCCGGGGCCGTCGCCGCTGCTGCCGAAGCTGGCCTGCCACTCGCCATCCTGGTTGAACTTCTGGATGCGGTCGTTGCGCCAGTCGGCGACGTAGATCATGCCGTCCTTGTCCAGACAGATGCCCCAGGGCATGTTGAACTGGCCGTCAGCGCTGCCGAACTCGCCAAACTGGCTCTTGAAGGCGCCGTCCAGCCCGTAGCTCTGGATGCGATGGTTCTTGGCATCCACAACCCAAGCCGTGTCCCCGTCTATCCTGATGCCCGAGGGGCCGTTGAACTCCCCGGGGCCATCGCCGGCCGTACCCCAGTGGGATACGTAGTCGCCGTCTTCGGTGTAGATGGTGATGCGGTTCAGGTATTCATCGGCCACGTACAGGTTGCCTTCGCTGTCCAGGGCGCAGGAACTGGGCCAGTACATGTCGCCCGGCTCTTCGCCGAACTTGCTGAACTCACCAACCAGCTCTTCGTTGAGCGTGGCGATGGTTACGTGCACGCCGTCCGGGCGGTTTTCGTAGGAGCGGTTAAGAATGTAGAACTTGCCTTCGGCGTCCACAGCCATGTCCACCGGATTGCGGAACCCGGTGCCGTTGAACTCGTTGCGGCCCACGGAGTGGCTATAGGTGAAGGCAGTATCCACAAGGCCAAACAGATGGGTACTCATAGACTTCCCTCTCGTGTCGGTCGTCAGTGGTCAGGATGCGGCGGAGCCTCTCGGAGGAAAGTACTCCGCCGGGTTAGTTGCGTTGCCGATGGCCTACAGGAAGGGAACCTTCTCGAAGACGCCACGGTTGATGGGGTTGGAGTCCAGGCCCATCCAGTCCTCCAGGATGGTGGCATAAACCTGCCGGAAGTCCATGTTGGACTTGAGGTTGCCGCCTTCTTCCTGCTCGGCCGGAGCCAGGGAAGGATAGACGCCATAGATGCCGCCCTTGACGTTTTCGCCGACGGCGAAGGCCACGGAGCCAGCGCCGTGGTCGGTGCCGGAGCCATTGTCACCGATGCGGCGGCCGAACTCGGAGAACATGAACAGCACCACGTTGTCGCTGGCGTCATGGTCGCGCAGGTCGGTGATGAAGGTGTCAACGTTGGCCGACACGTCGGTCCACAGGCGAGCGTGGTCGGTGGCCTGGTTGGCGTGGGTGTCGAAGCCGTTGTAGGGGCTGGTGGTGAAGAGCACGCGGGTACCCAGGTCGGCCAGGTGGGTCTGGGCGATGTTCTTCATGTACTGGCCGACGGCGCTGGTGGAGTACTCCACGTTGGAGGTGTACTTCGGCGCAGCGGTGGCCAGGATGTCGGCGCCGATGCGGGCGTAGGTGCCGGTGGAGCGCAGATAGTCGTTCACGAAGCCCTGGCCCACGGTGGGGGCGTAGATCTTGCTGAACAGGTCCAGGGCTTCGGCCCGCTGGTCGTCACCCTCAATGCCGGTGAGCAGACCATAAGTCTCCAGGTTGCCCACGGAGGCGACGGGCACGCCTTCCTTGGCCAGCGCGCGGGGGAGGCCGCGGCCGAAGTTCACGCCGGTGATTCCCTGGCCTTCATTGTTGGGGTCCAGTTCTTTGATGACCTGGCCCAGCCAGCCCTCGGTACCGATGGTGTCCGGCTCGCAGGTGTGCCAGATGTCCATGCTGCGGAAGTGGCTGTAGGACGGATTCGCGTAGCCGATGCCCACGAAGACAGCGAGTTTGCCCTCGTCCCAGTACTTCTTCAGCGGACCCATGGTGGGGTGCAGGCCGATCTCGCCGTTCAGGTCAAGGATCGCCTCGGTGGGTACGCCCAGCGCAGGCCGGAAATCACGGTAGTGACCGTCGTTATAAGGGATGACAGTGTTCAGGCCGTCGTTCCCGCCGGAGAGGGAAAGAACCACCAGAACGTTGTCTTTGTTGGTAGAGACCATTTGATAGTCCTCCATTACGTTTGCTGATTGGTAGCGGTAATGTTTGGCCGGGCCGTCGCCGAGTTTGTTTCACGTCAGTCCGGCGCGGCCGGCCGGTTGTGCCTGGTGGTTCCGAATTACTCGAACTGGAACTCCGAGGTGGAGGCGATGATCTGGAACATCTCGCCGCTGCGGCGGGTGAACTCGGCGCGCTCAGCGTCGCTGCCGTGGGTCAGGTTGCCACCGCGGCCGGCGTGGGCAATCAGCTGATCGCGGGTGTCCTCGGTCAGGTTCAAGCAGCCTACCAAGTCGGCGCAGTTGTCCACGAACTGCTCGGGGGTAAGGCTGTCGCCCTGGGCCATCAGCTTGGTGATCATGCTCTGGACGCCGGGCAGCTCGGTGCGGCCCAGGTAGTCGGCGGCGAAGTTGATCCGCTCGACCAGGGTGCCGGAGTCGATCCACTCGTGGCCGGTGTGCCAGCCCTCAACGGTCGGCGGGTTCATCAGGTCCATGCCCATGTACTTGGGCTCCTGGCTCAGTTCGAACATGCCGGGCTTGATTTCGTCCCGGTGGTCGCCGACCATGCGCAGGGTGCCGGCCACCATCTCGGCCGGGTTCTTCACCTTGGCGTAGCGGGCGTTCTTGAACGCGTCGGAGTTGAACAGCGTGCGCAGCATCTCCGTGATGTTGTAGCCACTGTCAAAGTACGACTGTTCCAGGGCGTCCAGCAGGCTCTCGTCCTTGGGCGGGGTCTGCCGCCAGCTGGGAACCGGAACCTCGTCGGCCACGAAGAAGTTGTACATGTGGCGGGAGATGAACCGGGCGGTAGCTTTCTGATCGGCGATGATGTCCAGGATGTCGTCGCCGTTCCAGTTGCCCGTGCGGCCCAGGAAGGTCTTCTCGGAGTCGTCATGGTCGGCGGGGTCGAACCGGAACTCCCAGGGGCTGCGCCCGTAGGGGAAGGGCGGGTACGGCGGGGCAATGTTCCAGCCGGTGAACGCGCGGGCGGTGGCCTTTACGTCGTCCTCGGAGTAGTTGAACTCTTCGTTCATTCCGACGCCCATGGAGAACAGTTCCAGCAGCTCGCGGCCATAGTTCTCGTTGATGTTCGTCTTGTGGCTCTCGCAATTGTCCAGGTAATAGACCATCCCCGGGCTGGTGGAGAGGTCCATCAGCAGCGACCGGAAGTTGCCCATGCCGTTGTCCCGGAACATCTGGATCATCCGACCCATCTCTTCGCCGGAGTCGATCTTGGAGTGGCCGGCGCAGAAGATCATGTGCCAGAACAGCGCCATTTTCTCCTTGAGCTGGTACTCGGTGTTGACCATGCGATACACCCAGTTCTGGATGTTAATTTCGATGGCCCCGGCGTGGTTGTAGGTGGGGTGGTAGCGCAGCATCAGGTCGTCTTCGACGCCGGACGTGGAGCCCGGATTCAGTAGCTCCTCCACCACGGTGTCATAGCCTTTCGCAGCGGCGGCTTCGATTTCATCGCGGCTGGCGTTGAAGCCGGCACGGCGGAGAAGGTGAGCCATCAGTGCGATGTCGTTGCTTCCTGCCATTTTTTCCTCCTTTGTGTACCGTTCGGATATTCGCCCGATTGGCGGATTTTGATGGTCAGAATATACCGCAAAATCTGTGGAATCCGCAATAAGTGGAGACCAAAATCGTCGCCTGAATTGCGGAACGATTATCAGTTTATAATCGTATAGCCGGTAGGATGCAGTGTCAATATGATTGTGCGGCAGCGAACCCGATTCTTCGGCCCCGGTTTAAAGTCAACCGAGGCGGAACCGTTTGAACACCTCGGCATACTCCACCCCGATGCGTGTCCCGTCGCGGCGGCGCCATTCTTTCATGTGACGGTCCGCCGATTCGGGGCTCACCTGGCTGCGGTGGGCCCGCAGCGCCGCGACCGCCGTTTCGATGTGATCCGTTACGTCGATGACGTGGTCCGGCTCGGTACGGCCCATGATCCAAACTTCCCGCACCTTGTGCGGTTCCAAACCCTCTTCGGTAAGCAGCTCGGGGAAGGTCATTCGATCTCGAGCCGCCGGGTACACTGCGCCCATGGCGGCGTCCCCGGATGCAAAGTGGTCCGGATGATCGATGTACCCGGCGCCGTCCAGGTTCCGCACCGGGTTCATGCAGATGAGAACGTCCGGGCGGTGCGTGCGGATGGCGCGGGATATGTCTTTCCGCAACTCCAGTGTGGATTCCAGATAGGCGTCGGGATAGCCGAGGAAAAACACTCGAGACAGACCCAGGACGCGGGCCGCTTCACGCTGTTCTTCTTCTCGCATCTTGACCAGCTTCTCTGCGGTCATGTCGGGGTCGTCGCTCCCCTTGCTGCCGTCGGTACAAATGACGTACGCCACGTCCCAACCTTCGGCGCACAGTCGGGCCACCGTGCCGGCGCACCCCCACTCGGCGTCGTCGGCATGAGCGACCACCACCATAGCGCGACTGAAATCATCGTTTGACTGAGTTACCAAGGTGACATTACCTCGTTTAAGGAGTGGAGAATAACAGATTCTGAGATCGGGAGATCGTCAGGCCGGCGAAGCCGCGGACCCCGTCGCATCGGCCCTGCGGTTTCGGGTTATCCAGTGCAGGGCGAAACCCAAAGTGGCGCCAATCAACGCAAATCCCGATGCCATGGCGAAGGACCATTGTAGCGTGCCCGTTGCGTCGGCAATTGGCCCGGATATGGCCGGCGAGATGGTGCTGCCGATGCCGGCTCCCATGCCCATCAATCCAAAGGAGGCCGGGGCCATGAACGCGGGTACGTAGTCTCCGGCCGCCGCCGCGCAGATGGTGTAGGTGGAACGCAACGCAAACCCGGCCAAAACCGAGGCGATGATGAAGAAGATCGGCTCGGGCATCAACCAGAACAGGGCGTGACAAACCGCCTCAATCAAAAAGGTTGCGCCGAAGGCCATGCCGCGGCCTACCTTGTCGGACAACGCGCCCGACCCAACTCCGCTGCCGATGCTGAGGACGCCGATGGTCATGAACAAAGCGCCTACCACAGCGACATCGATCCCATGTTCCACCTCCAGGTAGGCGCCGTAGCTGGCGGTGAAGATGCCATGAATGAAGCCGGAGCAGAACGCCATGCCTGTAATGAGCCAGACGAAGGGGTTGGTGTACACCTGCACCGGCCAGCTCGCCGGTCCTCGACGCGCCGGCGTCCGCTGCGCCGCAATGCCGGCAGACGGCGACTCGCGGATAAAGCCTACGCACACGATGCCAATAAGGACGCTGGTGACCGCCAGTACGTACCAGGTGTAACGCCACGCCTCGTCGCCGAAAACTCCGGTCAGCGGCGGGACGATGATGCCGGTAAAGATAATCGCCAGGCTCCCACCAGACGCGGCGATGCCGGCGGCCATCCCGCGGCCGTTCACCTGGAACCATGGCGCGAGCATCCCCATCATGGGCGTCAGCGCCGCCCCCGACGACACGCCTACGATTATCATGGCGACCAGGGCGACCCAGTAATTCGGCGACCAACCCAGCAACGCCATGGACACGGCCTGGGCGAATATGCTGGCTATCACCATCCACCGTCCGCCGTACCGCGACGCGGCGGCTCCCGACAGCAACCCCGATATGACCCTGGAAATGGACAGCGCCACCACCAGCACGAAGACCGTGGTGTAGGACAGCTCGAAGCTGTTCTTCATCCCCGGTATGGTCAGCGCCTGGACGTACAGGGAAAAGCTGGTGATCAGGTTGACCGCCAGCGTCACGGCCAGGATCACGGCAGCATAGGTGCGCGCCCACTGGGGAATCAGAGCGGCAACAGGAAAGGCCATAGGTAGCAGAGCAGGAAACCACGGCGGCGCGGAAGGGGCTGAGTAAGGCGGTCGCATCATAACATACCACTTCGGCTGACCATTATTGCGCCGCCGTTAACTGATACAATTGGGCAGCGGCGAACCCAAGAGGTGCCAATATGACCACGACCACTACCCAACCGGAAACCCGCACTGCCCCGTCTCATGATGCCATCTATGGCGCGGCCACCGCTGAGCCGGAAGAAGGCTGCTTCTATATTCCACTGGCCGAGTTCGGCCAGTCGCTGGACAACCCCGACTTGGACGTGTGGTTTGAAGCCTTTGTCGCCCGCAATAAGCACTTTAGCGGCGGTTTCTTCGAGATTACCGCCGAAGGAGAACTTAAGATCATGCCTCCTACGGGCCTCCCTGGATATTGGCAAGAAACCGGGTTCGCAGCCATTCTCTGGATGTGGGCCGACGGCTATGGCGGCAAAGCCGGCGGCCCCACCGGGCGTTTCAGGATGCCAGACGGCTCCCGGCCCGGCCCGGACGCAATCTGGATTTCTGATGAGCGCTGGAACGCAGCTACCGAGGAAGAGCGGCGCCCGCCCTTCGCTGCCATCGCTCCTGACTTCATCTGTGAAATCGTGTCGCCGTCCAATCGCGGCCCGGAACTGGTGCGCAAGGTAGAACTGTTCATTGCCAATGGCACCAGGCTGGCCTGGATTATCAACCCCGAACGCCGTTTGGCAACAATCTACCGCCCCGGCCGGGACCCCGAAACGCTGGTTGACCCGGAGACGCTGGACGGCGAGGATGTGCTGCCGGGTTTCGTCTTCGAGGTGCGGGCGCGAATCTTTGATAACGTTGGCTGAGCCACCTGACCCACCGGCGATGCAGCAACCGACCCAGGAAACCCAACAGCCAACTCGCCCGCCCGTACCGCCCGAGGCGCTCAAGCCCTGGTACTATCAGGGCTGGTTCCTGGTTCCGACCTTCGTCTGGTGGCCGTGCAGCGCGATCCTGTTCATTCGGTCGCCGTGGCACGACGGCGTGGTCAGCGGCGCGCTGTCGTGGGCTTGGATCATTGTCGGCGGCGGGTGGATCTTCCTGCGGACGCAGTTCCGTATGCAGAACGGGGAACCGCTGTTGGACCCCACGCTCTTGGCCTTGGCGGCGCCGGGCGTATTCCTGACCATACTCACGCAGTCGCTATGGCTGCTTCGCGACCGGCCTCGCATCCGGCGCATCCGTGACGCCGGCGGCTTCGCCGATTATGCAGAACCGGAGCGCGACCACATCGAACCGGTGGAATCGCCAACCCGTCGGCGGCGCCCCAACCGGGGCAGCGCCCGCAGCCGGCGTAGGCGACGCTAACCGACGGTATCGCCCCGTTCAGGCCCCGTTCGGTCCGAAGTTGATCCCGTCCATCAGGCCGCGCACCATTTCCATACGCTCGTCGGTGGTGGAGAAGGCCATGCCCATGGGCGTAATGCCGACGTAGTTGGCCTTGCTGGCGTCAATGTCGCTGCCTTCGCCGCCGGCCAGCACCGCCCTATTGCGGGAAATCCAGTAACGACGGTGGCCGAAGGAGTCTTCGGAGCGCACCGATTCACCGTAGGCCCGACCGCCCAGGCGAGTGACCTGCACCCCGGCAATGCGTTCGGCGGGCTCGTTGGGCACGTTGACGTTGAGGAAGTAGGGCGGAGAGACCTCGGGCGCGTCGGCCAGGCGTCGGGCCAGATGCGCCAGCACTTCGGCGGAAAACTGATAGCGGGGCGACTGTACCGAACCCACGGAGATGGCGATGGTGGGATAGCCACGCACCCACCCCTGCACCGCCGCGCCCACGGTGCCCGACACGATGACGTCCCAGCCCAGGTTGGATCCGCGGTTGATGCCGCTGACCACCAGGTCAGGCTTGGGCATGACCAACTGCTCCAAAGCCAGGATGCACGAATCGGCGGGAGTACCCTGAACCGCCCAGGCGCTGATGGGGTTGGCCAACTCAGGAGCGCCATTTTGCGCCGGCTCGAAAACGGCGTCGGCGCTGCGGGGCAGGGTGTCGTCCCCGGGGGAAAACTGCATCAGGTACTGCTCCGCAGGCACCTGGTGGACGAAAAGCGGCGCGTGCAGCGTCATCGAAGCGCCCACGCCCGATTGCTCCCGGTCCGGGGCAACCACCGCCACCTCGCCGACAGAAGAAAGGCTGCGGGCGGCGGCCCACAGCCCCGGAGCATGAATGCCGTCGTCGTTGGTCAGGAGGATTTTCAAAGGGTGTCCTCTACAAAATCACTATGGTGCCAGCAATGATAACACCTGCAAATGTGGAACGGCGATTTGCATTCGCAGATGAATCCGGTCGTTGGACACCAATGGGCAGTTCACTTCCAGAGCGGCGGCGGCTATCCAGGCATCGTTCTCGGTATTGCCGATACCGCGCTGGCGGCACTCAAACCGCAAGGAGGCCCAATGATCTGCGGTAGTTTTGGTAACGGGCAGGAGCGTAACTCGTTTCAGGAAACGCTCAAATCGCCGCCGCTTGGACGCGCCCCACCCGCCAATGCGCGCGCCTTGCTCCAGCTCGGCGTAGGCGACCGCAGGCATAATCAAATCATATCCCCGCGTGAGCCTCGCGTACCCGGTTGTGCCGGCACGTGGGCCGAGGAACAGCGAAGCAACGGAAGTATCCAGCGCCACTGACGGTCTTGACGATTGCTCTGGCCGAAAGGCAGTCACTGGTCTTTATATCTCCGGTTCTGGATCGCGTCCACGAAAGCATCCAGCTCATCGTCGTAGAACCATTCGTCCTGCTTTTCTTCCCAGCGGATTATGGCCAAGGCTTGCTGCACGTCCTCTTCGAGTGGGTCAATCTTGCTGATCCAGCGGCCATTTTCCTCAGCGATTTCAATAGCCTCAATCTCGCGGATAATGGCTACGCCATCGGGGGTGCGCTCGCCAGTTCCAATGACACTGACCAGCCGGCCACCCGCCTCGTGCATTTTTTCCGCCATAGTGGGCGGGAAAACCAGCAGGCAAGTGCCCAGCCAGGTCCCCAGCACAGCGGTGCCCCGAGACCAGTTGACTTCCTCCAGCCGCCCGGAATAGGTGAGGGTTTCCAGTTGCACCGGCCCGTCGTCAAACAGTTCCCGCGTCAGGGTGAGGGTAGGCATATCCGCGCCGCCGGTTATAACTACCGACGAGATGCCCTCCGGCAGTCCCTCCGCAATTCGCCGCAGGGGAAAACTCACCTCTGTGGGCGAGCTTTGGATGCCGGCGAAAGTGCCGGACAGCAGCGCGTTCAGTCCCTCCCAAGGCGCATCATCCAACTTGCCCAGCGACACCGGCTCCCCAATTTCCAGCTTCACCGAGTAGGAGCCAACGTCAACGGCCCTTAGCCGCAATACGCTGGCCGACAGCAGAGCCGGGTACGGCGGCCGGCGCCCCGTAACCAGCGTGTGCTGGTGCCGTATCATCAGCCGCAGGGCATCTCCAAACGCCTCGACTACCGGGAAGACGACGGCGACGTCCAACGGCCCAGCGTCGGCCAGCGGGCCGGCGAAAGTTATGCTGACGGTACGGTCGCTCATCGTGTCCACCTCGCGTACTCAACAATACACTCCGCACGGTTCAACTACACCGTGCGGAGTGTGGCGGCAGCGAATACGTCAGTGGTGCGCCAACCCGATGGCGTGGAGCAGCGCGTGCTTCACCTCGACCGGGGCTAT
>JAGWBI010000019.1 GCA_021295965.1 Dehalococcoidia bacterium
TCTCCGTGGTCGTGAACTACGAGGAGGGCAGCGAGGCGTCCCTGCTGGACGGCGACGCCTACCATGAGTCCAACAACGAGGTGCCGTCGCCGGTGCCGGCGGGGCAGCGGGATTTGTTCAACGAGTCGTTCTTTGAGTACGGCAGCCGGGTTGGCGTGTGGCGCATCCTGAACCTGCTGGATCAGCACAGCGTCCCCAGCACCTTTTTCTGCTGCGCGGTGGCAATGGAGCGCAACCCTGAGGTTGCACGCGCCGTGGTGGAGCGGGGACACGAGGTCTGCGGGCATGGCTACCGTTGGGAGGAATACCACAACAAGACGCGGGATGAGGAGGCTGAGGCCATCCGAATGACCGTGGAATCGCTGGCCGCCACCACCGGCGTCCGGCCCGTGGGTTGGTTCACCCGCTACGGCCCCAGCGTCAACACGCGGGAGCTGGTGGTCAACGAAGGCGGGTTCATCTACGACAGCGGCGTGTTCAACGACGATTTGCCGTATTACACCGAAGTGAACGGCAGTCCGTGGCTGGTGCTCCCGTACAGCTTCGAGACCAACGACGCCCGTTTCTGGCGGGGCGGCCTCAACAGCGTCGGCGACTTCTACGAGTACATGAAGGACACCTTCGACGTGCTGTACGAAGAAGGGCGCACCCACCCCAAGATGATGTCCGTGGGCCTGCACTGCCGCATCGCCGGACGGCCGGCGCGTTCCCGTGCGCTGGATCGTTTCCTGCGCTACGCCCGCAGCCATCCCGGTGTTTGGTTCGCCCGCCGCGACGAAATCGCCCGTTGGTGGCTGGAAAACTACCCCGCCGGAACTTTGTAGGGGCGAATAATCATTCGCCCCTACGGAACTCACCGGTTCGTGACGGGTGTTCCTACCATTCATTCAACCGCAGGATGCTGAATACCGCGCCCTCGACATCCTGGAGGACGGCGAAACGGGCGAAGTCGGGTATGTCTCGCGGCTCAACAATCACGCTGCCACCGAGTTCCCGGGCTTTGGCGACGGTGGCGTCCACATCGTTCACGCCGAAGTAGATGCCCCAGTTCGGCGGAACCGGCCCCCAATCCTCGCCAATCTGAAGGATGCCTGCCGTTGGTACGTCGGCCAATTTGACCAACGTGTACTCGAATGGTGTGTTCGGGTCGGGGCCGGCCTCCCAGGGAAAAACTCGAGTATAGAAATCCTGTGCCGAGGACGGGTCCGTCGTGGCCAGCTCAAACCACGTTATAGCTCCCGGCTCGTGCATTTTGCCGGCTCCGGCGTGCTTGATCGGATACCACAACCTCAGGAACGCGCCTTCTTGGTCCTGGATGATGGCCATACGCCCCACATCCATTACGTCGAACGGCTCGAACAATACTGTTCCACCGGCGGCGCGGGCCCGGCTGACCGCGGCTTCCAGGTCGTCAACGGTTACGTACACGCTCCAGTGGGGAGGCAGGTTCTCCTGGCCGGGTCCGGCCTCCGCTGAGGCGCAAACCGGAACTCCCTGGTGCGAGAACATGGTGTACACCACGCCGGGCCCGGCCGGGTGATCGTCGTAGGTCCAACCAAACAGGTTGGCATAAAATTCCTTTGCAACCTGTCCGTTTTTGCACAGCAGGTCGGCCCACGACGGGGAGCCTGGGGGATATTCGGTAATCTCGGGCATGACAAGCCTCCGGATATTTTTGCCCAATCAGCATATCAACGGAGCCTGGAGCCCGTCCCCAAGAAATTGTCATCAATTTCGCCCAATGCCAACCACAAAAACATAGGGGCGAATGATTATTCGCCCCTGCAATGAACCGCTGGATCCGGCGCCTAGTTGTCGGCGGGGACTGACACCTCGACTTTCGTATCCTTGAACGCCGGCATGACCTCTTCGGCGAACCACTGGAGCTGTTCCAGGATGATGCCCTGCGGCGTGCCGACGGGTTGGCCCACCTGGATACGCTGCAGGCCGGGGTACCGCTCCTCCACGCCCTTCAACTGCTCGATGATCCGGTCCGGCGGCCCGGCCAGCACGCTGCCGTTCTCGATGGCGTCCTGGATGGTCGGCAGGCCGGCGTTGGGCGCGACGCGCGGGTCGCTGATGTCAAGGATTTGCTGCTCGGTCAAGCCCCGGGTGAGGCGCAACGGGCCGAACATCTTGAGGTTCTCCTCGTAGTACCTGGCGCCGATGCTGGCGGCTTCTTCCACCGTCGGAGCGATTTGGAAATGGAATCCCACGGCCAGATCCTCGCCCAGTTCGGCGTCGGGTTTGCCGTTGCGTCGCAAAGCGTCCCGGTATCCGTGCATGATGCCGTCCATCGCGCCGCCCTCGGAGGAGCCACCGCCGATGACGCCTTTGATGCCCATCTTGGCCATGAATTCCAGCGCGCGGCCGGTGCCGCCCTGGATGGGCTGCCAGCATTCCACCGGGAGGGTCTTCGGGCGCGGCACCAGCGTGATTTCCTCCAGGTCGTAGCCGCGATAGGGCACTCCCTGGGGCGGGAAATTGTAGTGCTTGCCCTGGTGGGAGAACGAACGCTCGTGGAACGCCTTGAAGATAACCTCCACCTGTTCCTCGAAGAGTTCGCGGTTGGCTGGCTGATCCATCAGCGGCGAACCGAAGGACTCGACCTCGCGGGTGTGGTAGCCACGGCCCACGCCGAAAATCACTCGCCCGTTGGTCATCCAGTCGGCCATGGCGAAGTCCTCGGCCAGGCGCAGCGGGTGCCACATGGGCGCGATGTTGAAGCCGCAGCCAAACCGCAGTCGCTCCGTAACGTGGGCCAGGTGCACGATGAACATCAGCAGGTTGGGGATGCACTCGTAACCCTCGGGCTGGAAGTGGTGTTCGGCCATCCAGAAGGTGTCGTACCCGTGCTTGTCCAGGGTTTGCGCGATAGCGACGCCCTTGTCGAACGCGGTGGCCAGGTATTCGTCCGAATACGTGCGGTCGTTCACCGCAGTGCCCGCATAGCCGACGTTCTCCATGTCAACATGGCCGGCGTACAGGCTGTCAAATGTGGTAATCATCGAATTCCTCCGGTGGTTCAGGCGCATTCCGCCCGATGAGGGTTCGCCGAGGCCGGGAACCGCAGGTTACGGGCATTTTAGGGTAACGGGCGCGGCCGTTCAACCGCTGACGCCTCATCACAACCGTTGCCAAAGTTGACCCCCCGGTGGCGTAAGTTATAATGCGGCAATTATCCTAACGTAAACCGCAGGTTACGACGGCATTCCTACGGCTCGCGAGCACCCACTGTTGTTCCGCGGGCCGTAAACGTAGCCGGCCCGCCGTTGCCATCCGGTTTGGCACCCAGCAGGAGTAACGACATGGCCACGGCTCCCGCACCCCAGCGTAACTTCTTCGCACAAAAAGCGCATCGATTCCTCGCGGCCCTGGTGTTCCGCGACTTCCGTTTTCTGGCCGTGGCGTCGCTTTCCAGCGGCAGCGGCGCGTGGGCCCTCATCGTGGCTCGCGGCGCCTGGGTGTACAGCATTCCCGAACTGCACGGCACCTGGGGCCTCTGGGTGGGGTTAATCACTTTCGCCGCCATGTCCCCGCGGTTTTTCGCCACTCCTTTCATCGGGTACCTTGCGGACCGGATGACCCGTAAAATTCTGCTGCAATGGGTGTACGCCCTGCAACTGATTCAGGCGACGATCATGGCAATCCTGGTCATGGTCGGCGTCGATAACCCGTGGTACGTGCTGATGCTGGCCGTTGTTAACGGCACCCTGCGGGCGACCCAACAGACGGCGGCCCAGTCATTGACGCCAAATCTGGTGCCCCGGGAGCGACTCCCCAACGCCGTGGCGTTGAACGAGGCCATGCAGCAAGGATCCCGCGCCGTGGGGCCGGCGATCCTGCTGGCGGTGTCCGCATCGGTGGGCAGCAGCGCCCTGTTCGGCGCCACCGGAACATCGTTCAGCCTCCAAAACCTGGTGTTGACCATCGGGACGTCAGCAATCGTATTCTGGGCTTGCGCGGCCTTCTACCTGGTCGCGCTGGCATCCGCGCTCTCCATCCGGACCGTTTCTTCCGGTGTGATCGACCGCAACCGCAGTTTCTGGGCCAACACGGCGGCGGGTTTCGCCTACTCATACAGCACCCCGCTGGTGTTCGGCATCATTCTCATGGCTCTCGCCCATTGCGTGCTGGTCATGTCCTTCGAATCGATGTTGCCCCCGCTCGCCCTGGAGAAATTATCCCCCGATGGGATAACCTTCAATGAGAATGACGTGTACGCGCTGATGTCCGCCCTGGGTATCGGGGCCCTGTTCTCCTCGATCTTCGTGGGCGGCATCGTCAGCCACATGACCCGAGGCCGGGTTTTCCTGTTGCTGGGTTTCACCAGCAGCCTGACCCCCATCGGGTTGGGCCTGTCGGCGCAGACCGGCATCTCCATGATCGCCGCTATCCTCATGGGACTGGGCACCTCCGGGTTCATGACAATCACCCATACCATCATCCAGTCGGTGGTACCTGATGAAATACGAGGGCGCGTTTCCGCCGTGTATTCCATGCACGTAGGCGGCAGCATGGCCTTCGCCAATTTGCTGTATGGACGGTTGGCCGACTTCTGGTCGGCCGGCAACGTCATGGCCATCGCCGGGGCGGCGTTCACCATCGTGGTGGTTGGTACAATAATTGGCAGCGGCTTCTGGCGGGGAATATACTTCCGCGGCGAAGCCCGGCCGGTGGCGGCCGCCGCCAGCCCCGCCGGCGGAGACAACTAAACGAGCCCAATCCCATCATCACCACCGGAGTTCTGAGTTGCCAAACAACGAAGTAGCCCGCTACCTGGAAACTACCCCCAAATCCCGCGCGATCTGGGAGGAAGCCTGCCGTTATTTGCCCGATGGCGACAGCCGGCATTCCATTTTCTGGAATCCCTATCCGATCTTCACCGAGTCCGCCCAGGGCTCGGTGGTCACGGATGCCGATGGCGTGGAGCGCCTGGATTTCATCAACACGATGACCACCATGATCCTGGGCCACGGCCCGGCCCCGGTGCTGGAGGCGGCCCGTCAGCAGATGGAACTGGGCCTGGCGTATAACTCCCCCAACCGGCATCAGGTCGAGTTGGCCCGCCTCTTGTGCGAACGCATCCCCTCGTTCCAACAGGTGCGCTTCACCAACTCCGGTACCGAGGCGACGTTGAACACCCTGCGGGCGGCCCGCGCATTCACCGGGCGCAGCAAGTTCGCCAAAGTGGAAGGCGGCTACCACGGAACCCATGATGCCGTTCTGGTCAGCCTGCGGATCGACCCGGCAACGGGCGGCGACTACGACAACCCGCAGCCGGTTCCGTCCAGTGGTGGCCTGGCGGAAGGCACGTTGGATCAGGCGGTGATAATCCCCTACAACGATGTGGAGACCGCCCGACGCATCCTGGAGGAAAACCGCGATGAGTTGGCCGCAGTGATCGTGGAGCCGGTGATGGGTTCGGTCGGAATGTTGCCGGCCGAAACCGCGTATCTCGCCATGCTGCGGGATTTCGCCGACGACAGCGGCGCTTTGCTGATCTTCGATGAGGTTATCAGCTTCCGCGTCGCCCCCGGCGGAGCCCAGGAATACTACGGCGTTACGCCGGACATGACCGCGTTGGGGAAGATTGTCGGCGGCGGTTTTCCGGTGGGCGCGTTCGGCGGCCGCTCCGACGTGATGAGCCTGTACAGTCCGGCGAAAGGCGCCGCCATCGCCCACGGCGGCACGTTCAACGCCAACCCCATCACCATGGCCGCCGGCGCGGCCACGCTGAACGAACTAACCCCGACGGTCTATCGACGCCTGGCGGAGCTTACCGAGATGCTGCGCCAGGGTATCCGGCAGGTGTGCTCCGAGTTAGAGCAACCCGTGCTGGTGACCGGCGCGGGTTCGCTGTTCGGCATCCACTTCACCGAAGGCCCGCTGCGCAACTACCGCGACATCGCCCTGACCGACAAGGATCTGGCGGGCCGCGTCTTCATGGGTATGCTGAACGAAGGTTTTCTGCTGGCTCCGAACCTGGTGGGCGCACTGTCAACGTGCCTGGGCGAAGTGGAAATCCACGCCTTCGTGCGCGGGTTTCGCCGGGTGTTGCAGCGGCAGGTCTAGTGACCGTACCAACCCGTTCGCGCGTAGGGGCAGGTTTCAAACCTGCCCCTACAACGTGGCCAAGTTGCCAAAAGTCAGTCCACCGGAGGCCGCTTCTCCCACTTCTCCGGTACGGGGTACACCGGTGTGGCGATCTTGCGGATGTTCTCGGTGGCGAACCAGTCGGCGCATTCCTCCCGCCACTTGATGAAGTGCGGCGCGTTCCGGTGGGCTTCAACTGCGGCTTCGTCCTCGTAAACTTCGAACAGGTGGATCTTGTTCTCGTCCTCGTTGTCCTGCAGGACATCGAAGCGCAGGCAGCCGGGTTCGTCGTTATTGGAGCCGCGAGCGTCGCCGAGCATGGATGCCATGAATTGGTCCTTGAACCCGGGCTTGATGTTGATTTCAACAATCAGCGCAATCATTGCAATCTCCTTGATGGGTTTGGGGGCGATTTCGAGGGGGATTATAGCAGTGGCGTGCTCAAAGTTGTAGAATGCCGAGCATAATCGGCCCGCGACAGGGAGGCAATCATGGCAGACATTCCCATCGTGTACACGCTGACCGTTTGTCCCGCGTGCGATTCGCTGCGCGCGGCCTGGCGTCGCGAAGGCGTGGAATATGAGGAACGCCGCGTTGACCAGAGCCAGGACACGCTGGACGAAGCCCTGGACTTCGGCGACGTCGTGCCCATCATCGTGTGGCCCGACGGCAAGGTTGAGATGGGCTTTCGAGGTCAGCGCGGTTGAGAAATCGGCTGATGGGCCGGCGGCCCGTCCTACCGCGAATATAGCGATCATCCGGCAAAAAGTAGAACCAAAGAAGTAGAGGTGCAACTATGGTGCAGGAAGCCAGCGTGGTAACTCCCGAGCGCTACGGCCAGGGCATGACCTACCATGACTACATGGATAGCATCAAGGTCAACAAAGCCCGTTTCGAGGAGTACTACGCCAACGTCAAACTGGAACCTGGGCAGGCGGCGAAGCTGCGTGAATTGGCCGCCGCGGAAGGCGGGCCGAACCACATGATGGTGATCGGTGAAGACTGGTGCGGCGACGTGGTCCGGGAACTGCCGGTGCTGGCCCGCGTGGCGGAAGCCGCCGGTTTTGAACTCCGGATTTTCCCCCGGGACGAGAATCACGACATCATGAACGAGTTCCTCAAAGAGGGGCTTTACATGTCCATCCCAGTGGCGGTGTTCTACGACAAGGAACACGACTACATCTGCCACTGGATCGAGCGTTCGCAAACGGCCAACCGCGAGCAGGGCGAGATTGAGGACGCCATCCGTGCCGAGCAGCCGGATATCTCCGATCAGGACTTCGGCCGGCAACGTCGCGCTCGCACCGCCGCCAAGGCCGCCGAGTGGCAGAAAGCCACCGTCGATGAACTACTGGGGATTTTGGAGCAGCATCTGCACTAGCCGTCGATCGGTTCCAGTGTGAACCGATATTCCTCAATCACGGGGTTTGACAGCAGTTGGTCGCACATACCGGCCACTGCTGTCTCCGCTTGTGATGCGTCGTCCCCGGCGATGCGAATCTCCAGGTACTTGCCGACCCGCACGTCGGCCACGGCTTCGTAGCCCAGGCTGTGCAGTCCGCCCATTACCGTCAAGCCCTGCGGGTCGTTGACAGCAGTCTTGAGGGTTACGTATATGCGAGCCAGGAACATGACGCTTGCGATCCCTCTCCAGGTAAAGTGGCGTTCATCCGCTCGAGGATTGGGTCATATCAATGCCCGTGGTACAGGGTAGGCCATTGGCGAACTCCGGCCCCGTGTTGCCAGGGTAGTCGGCAAAGAAGCGGGCAATGCGCTCCGAGTCCACGCCGATCATCCGGTCCAGCACTCCCCAGGTGGTAATCGCCACCATGCCCTCCGGTATCTCGTGGTAGCGGCGGACGATGGCGAACTCTTTGGCTAACGGTATGGCTTCGACAGCGGTCCGCAATGCCGCAATGTCGGCGTCATCGGTCAGGTTGTAGCTGACGATGATGTTGCCGTGCTCCAGGTTATGCACCAGCATCTCGTCGGGCAACGGATGGTAGTAGAAACCGCAGTCGCTCCACTCTCCCCAATGCTGGCCCGATGTGGGAGGCACAGTGCTGTATCCACCCGGCACCACGTCGCCGATGCGCATTGCTTTCGGGAAATGGTTGCGGCTCGGCATCGGCTCCACCCGGACTGCTCCGTCAGTAGGGGGCACCTGCTCCAACGTCGGACCGGAAGGCGTAACCGTAGGTGTGGGAAATGACGTTGGGCTCGGCGTGGGTAGCGGCGCGGCGGTTGTTGCGGTGACTGTAGGGATGAGGGCGAACGTAGGAGTGGGCGTCGGGGCGATGGTCCGCGTTGGTATGGCTACCGTTGTGTTCGTTGGGGTTGGCTGCGCAATAGGAGGTGGCGCAAGGTCGTCCTGACAGGCGGCCAGCGCCAGCGCCAGCGCCAACACGCACAACACCGCTGGCCCCAGGGCCAATGTCCGCCTCATGGTCGAACGGCCTAGGGGTTCATGACGCCGCCGCGAGTGCAGTCCGACCCGGCCGGCCTCCCCTCAATGGCGGGAAATTCCGGGCTCAACGTGCCGGAGTAAGCGCGGAAGAACTCCTCGATGCGGTCTTCTCCGACGCCAATCGTGTCGCCGCCTGCGCTCAGGTCATCCACGTGCCACTTGTCGATCACGCCCCAGGTCGTAAGGGCGATGGTTCCCTCGGGGAAACGTTCGTTGCCCTCCGCGTCCACGCCAGGATCGTAGGGCCGGGCCACGCCCCAGCGGTTGGTCAGACCGATGGACTCATAGGCGTCCTGCAACTCGTCAATTTGAGCCTGATCCGTCAGGTTGTAACTGAGGATGATGTTGCCGTGCTCCATGTTGTGGACGGTGCGCTCGTCCGGAACGGTCTCGGCGTACCATCCGCATTGCACCCAACCGTTCCAGTGCCGACCGGAGGTGGGCGGTGTCGTCGTGTAACCTTCCTGGTTGGTCACGTCATAAATGGTGAAACTGTCGGCGAAGTGAGCGCGATCTTCGGGCGCGTCCACCTGGGTTCCGATTCCATCCACGTAGCCGCTGGCCTCGCCCTGCTGGCTGCCGCCCCCGAAGTTGACGGGCAGCACCACCGGAACCAACAGCGCAACGATGAACAGCACGGCGATGGCGCCGAAAGCAAACAGCAACCAGCGGCTCCGAAAACCGCCACCGGAGGAAATGGGGGGCGTGCGTCGCTGCGAACGGCGGGCGGCCCGACGCCGGCGGTGTCTGGATGGAGGCACGGGTTATGCTCGTACGCTGGGGGTGACGATCCGGGTATCAGAGCGTTGCGCCGGTGAGACGCTGGTACGCCTGCCGGTACAGTTCCGCCGTCCGCTGCACTACGTCGTCGGGCAGTTCCGGCGCCGGCGGTTCCTGGTTCCAACCCTGGGCCGTCAGCCAGTCTCTGACATACTGTTTGTCATAACTGGGCTGAGACTTGCCCGGGGAGTATCCCTCGGCGTCCCAGAATCGGCTCGAGTCGGGGGTCAAAAGCTCGTCGATAAGAATCAGCCCGCCGTCCAGAAATCCGAACTCCATCTTGGTGTCGGCCAGAACGATGCCACGGTCCCGCGCGTAATCATGCGCGTGCAGATACACGGCCTTGCTGATGTCGGCCAACCGTTGCGCCGTTTCCGCCCCGACCATGTCCACCACCTCTTCGTCGGTCATGTTTTCGTCGTGACCCTCTTCGGCTTTGGTGGTGGGAGTGAACAGCGGTTCCGGGAAGCGGTCACCTTCAACCATGCCTTCCGGCATCGGTTTGCCCGAAACGGTGCCCTGTCGCCGGTACTCGCCCCAGGCGGAACCGGTGATGTATCCGCGCACGATGCACTCGATGTCGATGCGCTCCGCCTTCTTCACCACCATGGCCTGCCGACCCACATTGTCTTCAGCATAGGCGGGATGGGTGAGCACCGGGTTTTCCCCGTAGGCCGCAGCCTCAGGCGAATCGGCCAACGCCACCAGGTGATTGGGCACGATATGATCGGTCAAGCGGAACCAGAAAGCGGACATCCTATTGAGCGCCGCCCCTTTGTCGGGGATTCCGTTGGGCAGCACCACGTCGAAGGCGGAGATCCGGTCAGTAGCCACCATCAGCAGAAGGTCGTCGGTGAGCTGATAGGTGTCGCGCACCTTGCCGCGGTGCATTCGGTCGGACATTCGAGTTTCAATAATCATGGCATCTTTCCAAAGGGCCGGTCGGTTGGGTCTATGCCGGGATCAGGCGAGTATGGGCGCCGGCAACAAACCAATTCGCTGGAAATTATCGTCAACGTAGCGGGTGTAGTAACCGTAATCGAAGAGGGCTTCCATCTCATCGGCGGTGAGGTGTTCGGCAGCCTGAGCGTCCGATTTGAGCAGATGCCGAAAGTCCTGGGCATCGTCCCAGGCGCGCATGGCGTTGCGCTGTACGATGTCGTAAGCCTCCTCGCGCGACAGACCTTTCTCTTCAACCAGCGCCAGCAAAACCCGTTGGCTGAAGATCAACCCCCGGCTGCTTTCCAGGTTTTGCCACATCCGATCCGTGTCCACTCGCCAGCCGCTAACGACGTGGGTGAAGATGCTCAGGATGTAATCCAGCATCAGGCAGGTATCGGGCAGGATGATGCGCTCGGACGAAGAATGGCTGATGTCCCGTTCCCCCCAGAGGGCCACGTTTTCCAGGGCGGGCATGACGTTGCCCCGGATGGTGCGCGCCAGGCCGCAGATGCGTTCCGTAAGCTCCGGGTTGCGCTTGTGGGGCATGGAGGAGGAGCCGGTCTGTCCCGCGCCAAATGGTTCCTCGACTTCGTGGACCTCGGTGCGCTGCATTCCGCGGATCTCGGTGGCGAATTTCTCCAGCGAAGCCGCGACCAGAGCGCACGTGGTAATGAAATGGGCGTGGCGATCCCGCTGTACCACCTGGTTAGACACCGGTTCCACTTTCAGTCCCAAGTGGTGGCAAACCCGGTCCTCGATGTGCGGCGGAATGGTGGCATGGGTGCCCACCGCGCCGGAAATTTTGCCCACCCGGACTGTCTCACGGGCAGCCTCCATGCGTTCTCGCTGCCGGCCCAACTCGTCCCACCACAGGGCAAGTTTCAACCCGAAGGTCATGGGTTCGGCGTGGACCCCGTGGGTACGCCCCATCATCAGGGTGTCCTTGTGCCGGATGGCCTGCTCCTTGACGGCGGAGATGGCAGCGTCAATCTCGCCGAGGAGGAGGTCGGCGGCGCCTACCAATTGCAGCGCCTGGCCCGTGTCCAGCATGTCGGAGGAGGTCATTCCCAGGTGCAGCCACCGCCCTTCCGGGCCGAGGGTCTCCGTGATGGAGCGCAGGAACGCCGTAACGTCGTGGCGGGTGGTTTCGAATATCTCCATCATGCGCTGATGGTTGTACGTCGCCCCCCGCAGCCGCTCCATATCTTCCAACGGTACGACGCCGGCTTCGGTCCATGCCTCGCATACGGCCAGCTCTACGTCCAGCCACATACCATACTTGTTCTCGTCAGACCAGACCCGCTTCATTTCGGCTCTGGAATAGCGGTCAATCAAGGTTTCGCCTCCCCTGAGTTATGAAAACGCTAATAATTTTATCATAGCCCGAAGGGTCGTCAGCCTCTGCCACGAGCATATTCGCGGACCGCATCCAGCACCGGGCCGAAATCGGTAAACACCGTGAACGGTATGCCGGCTTCCTCGCACATTGCGGCCATCTGCCGGTGGGCGAAAACGGTGTCGGCGACTTCGCCGGCCTCAAAATCGGATCGGCCGTCGCCCATGTAGAAGACGTGCCGGCCCTGCTCACGGAACCGCCGCACGATCAACGCCTTGCTGTTGCCAAGCTCCGGGGCATCAGGGTACGGAAAGTCGTAGCGGTATCCTTGGACCCGCCCGTTATCGTCGAATTGGGTGACCACCGCGTACACCGGCACGTCCGAGTGACCGCTGGCGTCCAGCAACGCCTGGATGTAAAAGTCCAAACCCTGGCTGATAATGCACATGGGGAAGTCGTTCCCCTGGCAGAATTGCCATAGGTCGTCGAAATAGGGTCGGAAGCAAGCGTTTTCCCGGACGTATGCCTGCATCGCATCCTTCCTGGCGTCCATCCGCAGGAAGGCTATTTCCTGGTACTGCTTTAGAGACAGTTCGCCGGCGCGGAACCGATCGCGCACCTCGGTCCAGGAAGGATGGCCGAAGCGGTGCAACAGCAACTCCGCCACGTTCTGAGCCGCGGCGGTGTCATCAAAATCAGTCAAAACTGCCGGCGACGGGCGGCTGGCTGGGCCGGGGTTAACGCTCACGGAGCGACTGCCGGTATTGCTCGACGGCCTGGCGGATGTCGTCGTGCTTGATCGCCAGGATCTGGGCGGCGTAGTAGGCGGCGTTGCGCGCTCCCCAACCACCCACGGCCATCGCAGCCACCGGGATGCCGGGGGGCATCTGTGCCGTTGACAACAACGCGTCCCAGCCGTTGAGTTCGCTTGAAGTCAACGGTATGCCGATCACCGGCAGCGTGGTCTGGGCCGCCAGCGCGCCGCCCAGGGCCGCTGAACCGCCGGCCGCAGCGATGAGTACCTCAAGGCCGCGCTCGCGAGCGGTGGAGGCATACTCGTGAACGCGCTCCGGCGTGCGGTGCGCGGACATCACCCGGACCTCGTAATCGACGCCCAGGGATTCCAGCGTGTTAATGGTCGGTTGGACCGCCTCCTCGTCGGAAGCGCTGCCCATAACTACTCCTACCAGTGGCAAAATCGTTCTCCTTTCAATCTCTTGCCCGTTTTAGTTACCGGGGGTCCAATCGCACTATACACCACCGAGGTTTTGGGCCACGACGGTAAGGCCTACCCCATATCCGCAATGTCTCGGAATGCGTCCAGCAGGGCCGACTGTATGGATTCCGCGTCATCGTCGACCTCTTCGTCTTCCACGACCACGTACCCGGAATCCTCCTCATCGATGCCGACTCGAACCTCAATTTCCACCGGTTCACCGTCGTGCCAGAAGAGCACATAAACGATTTCGTCCACATCCTCTTCTTCCGACAAATCTTCCTCATCAAATTCATAATGCCAGGAACGATTGATGACTAATCGGGCGCCGCCATCCAGCAGTACGTCATTCATCTGGTTAAGCAATCCGTCCACTGCTAGTTGACCGGCGAACCGCTCCAACAGGTTGCGCCTCTCCGCAATGTCGGTTATGCGGCGACCATAACCTTCGTTGTCCACGCGCACTCGCAGTCGTCTCAACTCATCCAGCCAGGGCATTGGTACTTCCTCCGGTAGCGGCGGGCGCAGCTCTACCGCGCCTGGGGTTTCCGATTGCGCCCGTTAAGGTAGCAGAACTCATCCACGCAGCGAAAGTCAGGGACTTGCAGCCTGCGAGCCAAATTGCCCAGGATGTCCAGGAGATCGATGTAGCACAATCCGGGATGTCCCTTGCTGAACCCGGCCGGCAACATCCTCAACCGCCGCAGCGCCCGCTCGGTGTGGGGACTCCAGGGAGCGAACAACGTCGGATCCCGCAACGCCAGCAGGTACGAAGGCAATTCTTTGCCGGCGCCGCGCAATCCAAAACCGCCGGTTTCCACGGCACACTCTTCGAAGCGATTTTCCAACTTGATGGCGTCGTAGAGCAGAAAATCCACGGTCTCGCGGACATCCTCAATAGGATTGGCGCGGAAATTTGAAATTTGCCTGCCGCCGGCGCCCCGGTACAGGGTAACGGCTTGATCTTCGGTCAACTCGGGCAGCGTGTCTTGCTCCAGCCAGCCTCGCCACTCACCGGCCCGGCTCCAGCGGCGCCGGCGGTATGTGTCCAATTCCCCTGACGCCTCGGCAGCGTGGTGTGCTTCCGAAAGAGCCGGCCAATCGGGTTCCGTAACGGCGATGCGGGCAGCGACCATATGCAGCGGGGACTCTTTACGCCGAAACCGGCTCGACAGCCGGCATCGCGGCAATGTCTCGTCGGTAGTAGGCGTCAGTGAAAGATATGGTCTGCACCCGATGATAGGCCCGTTGTCGCGCTTCGGTGACACGGTCGCCCAGCCCCACCACCGCCAGCACCCGGCCGCCGGCCGTCACCACGTCGCCGCTGCCGTCCTTCGCGAGTTGCGCGCCGGCGTGGAAAACAATGCTGTCTGAATCACCGGCGTCGTCTGCCAGACCGTTGATGGCGTACCCGGTCTGGTACTGCCCCGGGTAGCCTCCCGAGACCATGACCACGGCGACTGCGGGGCGTTCGGACCACTCCACCGGGCCGGCATCATCCAGGTTTCCGTTGACGCAGGCCAGCATCGCCTCCACGGGATCGCTCAGCAACCGGGGCATGATGACCTGGGTTTCCGGGTCACCGAAGCGACAGTTGAACTCCAGCACGCGCGGACCGTCGCGCGTCAGCATCAGCCCGCAGTACAAGGCCCCGCGGTAGGGGCAACCCCGTTCCGCCAGTTCCCTGATGACGGGCAGCATGAAACGCTGGCGGATTTCGTGGGCTAACTCGGCGTTCCAAAGATCAGGCGGCCCGAAGCTGCCCATTCCCCCGGTATTGGGGCCAACGTCGCCCTCGCCCACGCGCTTGTAGTCGGTTGCTGCCACCAACTCCGACAGATTCTCGCCGTCGGTGAAACCGAATACGCTCACTTCGATCCCGTGCAGCCAATCCTCGATCACCACGGTCTCGCCTGACGTACCGAATATTCGATCCTCCATGCACGCGCGGATGGCGATCTTGGCATCCTCGCGGCTGGCGCACATGGCGACGCCCTTGCCGGCGGCCAAGCCGTCGGCCTTTACCACCACCGGACGGTCATGATAATCGACATAACTCAGCGCACCGGAAACGGTCTGGAAGACCCGGTAGTTCGGGCCCGGCACGTCTGCTGCATCCAGCACGCTGCGGGCGAAGCTCTTGCTGGACTCCAAACGGGCCGCTGCCCGGCTGGGGCCGAAGGCCGGGATGTCGGCGGCAGCAAGATGGTCAGCCAGTCCAAGGGCCAACGGGGTTTCCGGGCCCACCACCACCAGGTCTATGGCGTGGCCAGCGGCAGCCGCGACGATCCCGTCAACGTCGGTGTCGGCTATGGGAAGGTTCGTTCCCAGCCCAGCGGTGCCGGAGTTGCCAGGCGCCGCGAAAAGCTCGGTCACGGAATCTGAGCGTCGCAGTCGCCACGCCAGGGCGTGTTCGCGCCCGCCGGAACCTACCACCAGGACGCGCATGAGATTACCTCAATACCCCGCTCATGGTGAACGGCAATACTCCGTTCATGGTGAGCCTGTCGAACCACGATCACTCCCACTCAATGGTGCCGGGCGGCTTGCTGGTGATGTCGTACACCACCCGGTTCACACCGTCCACCTCGTTGACGATGCGGTTGCTGATCCGCGCCAGCACGTCGTAGGGCAAACGGACCCAGTCGGCGGTCATCGCGTCCTCGGAGTTCACGGCGCGAATGGCGCAGGCGTAGCCGTAGGTGCGGTAATCGCCCATAACGCCGACCGTGCGGTTATCGGTGAGTACGGCAAAACTCTGCCAGATGTCCCGGTACAAATCGGCGTCGGCGATCTCTTCCAGCACGACTCGGTCGCAGTTCCGCAGCAATTCCACCCGTTCCGGCGTCACCTCCCCGATGATGCGGATAGCCAATCCGGGCCCTGGGAAAGGCTGACGGTAGATGATCTCCTCTGGCAGGCCCAATTCCAGGCCCACCGCCCGCACTTCGTCTTTGAACAGGTATCGCAGTGGTTCCACCAACCCGAAGTCCATGCGCTCCGGCAGCCCGCCTACGTTGTGGTGGGTCTTGATGCGAGCGGAAGCCCGGTTTTCCGGGGTTTCGCTTTCAATAACGTCGGGATATAGCGTGCCCTGCGCCAGCCACTTTACGTTTTCAATTTCGGCGGCGGCGTCCTCGAAGACGCGGATGAACTCGCCGCCGATGGTCTTGCGCTTGGTTTCCGGATCCGTCACACCGGCCAGGCCGTTCAGGAACCGGTCCGAGGCGTCAACGTAGCGCAGGTCCAGGCCCAGGTTTTTGTGAAAGGTTTCCTGCACTTGCTCCGATTCCCCGTGACGCAGCAGACCGTTGTTCACGAATATGCAGGTGAGTTGGGGGCCTATCGCCCGGTGCAGCAATGCCGCCGCCACCGAGGAATCCACGCCGCCGCTCAGCCCGCAGATAACCCGGTCGTCACCTACCTGCGCCCGCACCCGTTCCACGGTGTCCACCACGAAATTACCGGCCGTCCACGCCCCGACGCATCCGCAGATCTCACGAACAAAGTTCCTCAAGATGGTCATGCCATCCGGGGTGTGCTGCACTTCGGGATGGAACTGCAAGCCGTACCAACGTTTGCCGTCGGATACGGCGGCGCACTCGGTGTTGGCGGTGCGCCCCAGCGCGACCATGCCCTCCGGCAGCCGTTCCACCCGGTCGCCGTGGCTCATCCAAACCGGGATCGTGCCCTCGATGCCAGAGAGTAGAACCCCCGAGGCATTGCTGACCGTTAAGTCGGCGTGGCCGTACTCCCGCACATCCCCCGGCGTTACAACACCCCCCAGCCGATGCACCATGGCCTGCATCCCGTAGCAAATACCCAGCGTCGGCAGGCCGCATCCCAGCACCCAATCCGGTATCACCGGAGCGCCGACATCGTACACGCTGGCCGGGCCGCCGGAAAGGATGATCCCTTTGGGGTTCAGGTGGCCGACCGCCCCCGCATTGGCACTGGCCGGGATGATCTCCGAATACACCTGCAACTCTCTGACGCGGCGAGCAATCAGATGGGTGTACTGGGAGCCGAAGTCGATGACTACAATGGCGTCGGGCTGCGCTGAGTTGCTCATAAACTTCCCGCCGGAGTGCTGCGGCTGCGGCGGTAATATTAGCACAACGTGGGAAGGCATTCACCGCATGCCATTACCAGGTATCGCCGTCCTTGATAGAATACGTGCGCCGACCGGCCCCCAGGATGCGACGATGACGGTATTTGCGACGACCAGAGAACCGCGCCCAGATAGGCATACCGTGCGCGAGTGGCCCCTGCCACTGAATCAGCGCAATCAGCACGACGGTCTTGATTTGCTGACCGCGCTGGAGCCGGCATCAGTTCCCCTCTGCATCTTCGACCCGCAGTACCGGGGCATCCTGGACAAGATGCAGTACGGCAACGAAGGGGTCAGTCGGGGCCGCGCTCGGTCGGCGTTGCCCCAGATGAGCGAAGAAACCATCGCTGAATTCATCACCGGAATTGAGGCCGCGTTGATACCGTCCGGGCATCTGTTTCTCTGGGTGGACAAGTATCATTTGTGTACCGGGGTCGGTTCGTGGGTGAACGAGTGGGGGTTGGAAGTCGTTGACCTGATAACCTGGAACAAGGGCCGCATGGGGATGGGATACCGAACGCGCCGGACCGGCGAATATCTGCTGATCGCGCAAAAGTCGCCCAAGAGAGCCAAAGGCGTGTGGCAAAGGCATGACATCCCCGATGTGTGGACTGAGCCTGCGCCCCGACTCGGAGCCGTTCATCCCAAGCCGGTGCAGTTGCAGACTGCGCTGATTGAGGCGGTCACCGACCCCGGCGATGTAGTGCTGGACCCAGCCGCCGGGAGCTATTCAGTGCTGACCGCAGCCTGCCAGGCCGGTCGGTGGTTCCTGGGCTGCGACGTGGTGGATGGTCTGCAATAGCGCCAGTCATTTCACCGGATTTGCCGAAACGTCAATCTTCCGAAACTTCCAGGAACAATACCGACTGACTGTCTGCCAGGGCCTGTGCGGCGGCGTTGATGCTCTGTCCAACTACCGCAGCCAGGGTTGGCGCTCGCATGGCTTTGGCTACGACATCGGCCCGACGCCGCGCCCGTCTTACGTCGTCGCTGTCCACGGTCACCGACGCCTCCGCTACCATCGTTTCCCGATGCGCGGTGAAGTCACGCGCCCCTATGATGAAGTCGGCAAGCAGAATCTCGTTGTAATCAGTCTCGGTGATGATGTTGTTGTCCAGAGCATCGACAATCAGGTCTTCAAACTGGAGGTTGAACCCATCCGGGTTTTTCAGCACCCTTTTGCCGCGGGTTTGCAGCATCCCTCTGAGCTGGGGAATGATACGGGGGCCTAGCCGGCGTTCGTAGTCTTTGCCAATCAGGTTGCCAATTCGCCCTTGCATGATGCTGATTTGATCCTGCATGGCGCGAATCGCCTGCTGAACCGTAAGCATCGCCTCTTGCAGTTCTTTGATGGCCGCCTGCATGGAAACGATGGTTTCCTGCATTACGGCGATGGTTTCCTGCATGGAAATGATGGTTTCCTGCATGGAAATGATGGTTTCCTGCATGGAAGCGATGGTTTCCTGCATGGAAGCGATGGCCGCATTGGTCAGCTCGAAGTTCTGCCGCGTCCATTGCGCGAATTCGGCGAATTCCTGGGGAAGGTTGAGCAATTCCTCGGTGAGCAAGTACCGGCGAGCTTCGTTTCTGAACTCGTCATCGGTTTGCAGCAGCCGCAGGAGCTCCTGTCTCAGATTGGGCGTTGTCATAGTCTCTTCCCGGCGAACGCCGTGCTCGCTCCGTATCGTGTATCCATGCTAGCCGAGGTTGGCGCTTTTCCGCAAGCAATGTCCAGGATACGGAAAACCGCCGCCCGGTGGTACAATCATCCGCGGCATGGACTACCAAACCGAAATTGACCACGCCGCCGCGGTTGTCTCCGCCGGCGGCGTAGTCGCCATCCCCACCGACACCCTCTTTGGTCTGGCAGCGGACGCCCTCAATTCCGACGCAGTAGAGCGAGTGTACGTCGCCAAGGGCCGTCCGGCGGATATGCCTCTGCCGGTGCTGGTGTCCGGATGGGAACAGGCGACCCAAGTGGCGGCTATTCCGGCCGGGGCCCTGGTCGTGGTCCAAAAGCTCGCCGAGGCGTACTGGCCCGGCAGCTTGACCATGGTGCTGCCCGCGGCGCCGGGCCTCCCTGCTCGCCTCACCGCCGGACGCGACACCATCGCGGTGCGGATGCCCAACCATCCGGTGCCTCTGGCATTGGCGGAAGCCCTGGGGCGGCCCATCACCGGAACCAGCGCCAACCGCAGCGGCGAACCTGACATTGCCGACGCGGATGAATTGCGGACAATCATTGGGCCGCGAGTTGATGGTATCATTGCGCGAGGCCCTGCCCCGGAGGGTACCGCCAGTACCATCATATCCGTGTCCCCAGAGGGTACCGCGCTGCTCCGGGAAGGAGCGTTGCCTTACCGCGAAATTCTGGACCTCCTGGGCATGATGGAAGCGCGCAGTTAGTGAGGACCCCATCGTGGCGAACGAAACATACGACCGCTACCGCGCCGTGGTGGACGCAGAACTGCGCGACGCATTCGATGGTCGTCAGGGGATGCTTTACGACCTGCTTCGGTATCATCTGGGTTGGGTGGACGAGCGCGGCAACCCGGCTGAAACGGCGCTAACGCCGCTGCACCACTGTGGCGTCCTTGCGTTGGCCGCTGCCGATGCCGTCTCCGGCGATTATGCTCCGGCCGTATCCGCAGCCGCCGCGGTTGAGTTGGCGTATAACTTCGTGCTGGTCCACAACGACGTTCAAGCCGGCCGGATTGACCAATCCTCCGAACGTCCCAGCATCTGGTGGGTTTGGGGGCCATCCCAGGCCATCAACGCCGGCGATGGTCTGCACGCCCTGGCCCGTGCGGTATTGATGCGATTGTCCGAGGCTGGAACGCCGGCTGCCACCGTGTTGACCGCCCTGCGCAGTCTGGATCAAGCGTGTCTCACGCTGTGCGAAGGGCAATACATGGACCTGACTTACCAGGACCAGTTGATGGTGTCGGAACCCGATTACCTCGACATGGTGGGACGTAAATCCGGAGCCCTTGTTGGCTGCTCCGCCGGGTTGGGAGCGTTGGCGGTCGGCGGGGATGATCCCACTGCCGAGGCCCTGCGCCATTGGGGAGAGATGTTGGGAACGGCTCGCCAGATTTGGGAAGATATCGACGACCTGTGGGGGACCGGCGGCGACGGGTTCACTCCGGCCAACGTCCTGAACAAAAAGAAGAGCCTGCCCCTCATCCACGCGCTGCAAAACTCCGCGACCTCCGCGAAGCGCGAGTTGGGCGGCATTTACATGAAACGTGTTCTAGACCCCGATGACCCGCCCCGCATTGTTGCCATCCTGGACGATGCCGGCTCCCGACAGTACGCGGAGGACAAGGCGGAGCAACTGCTGCACGAAGCCGGCGCCGTCCTGGCTACTGATGACTGCCAATTGCAGAGTCCTGCATCCTTGCAATGGGCGGCGGAATGGATTCTAGGTCGGTCCCACTCCTGAGCTCCAGAGGGTAATCAAATGAGCAAGCGTACCCTTTCCCAACTGGGCGTGGCGGGCAAGACGGTCCTGGTGCGCGTTGACTTCAACGTACCCATCGAGCAGGGAGTGGAGGCCATCGCCAATTACGACCAGAGGCTCCGCGCCACCTTGCCCACCATCCAATACCTGGTCGAAAGACAGTGCCGTATCGTGCTGTGTTCTCACCTCGGTCGCCCTCGCGGCAAGGTTGACGATGGATTGCGCTTGAAGCCGGTGGGCGACCGGCTGGCCGTGCTCTTGGGCCGTCCGGTAGCGTCCCTTCGCGACTGCGTGGGTGAAGCCGTGACTGAGCGCGTCGCGGGGATGTCCGCCGGCGATATATGCTTGCTGGAAAACCTGCGATTCTACGAAGGCGAGGAAAGCGACGACGATACCTTTGCCGCCGAGTTGGCCGCTCTCGCGGACTGCTTCGTCATGGATGCCTTCGCCGTGGCCCACCGCGCCCACGCCTCGACCGTTGGGATACCCCGACACTTGCCCACCGCCATGGGTTTGCTCACGCAGCGCGAGGTCGAGTCCCTGGGCCTGGCTTTGGCTGAGCCGGACCGGCCGCTGGCCGCGCTGATGGGCGGAGCCAAGGTCAGCGACAAAATTCTGGTTCTGGAAAACCTGCTTTCCCGCCTTGACCACCTGTTCATCGGCGGCGGAATGGCGGTGACGTTCCTCGCCGCGGCCGGCAAGCCGGTGGGCGCGTCCGTCGTGGAGGAGGACCGCCTGGACTTCGCCCGCGACGTGCTGCGTCGAGCCGGCGACGGCGGCATAACCGTCCATCTTCCCGCAGACGTCGTTGCCGCCGACGAGTTCTCACCCCTACCCGCATCCGTCAACACCGTCTCTACAGACAGCGTCCCGGACGGCTGGTACATTATGGACATCGGCGCAGACACCGCTGACCGGTACGCTGGTGCATTGGCCGGCTGCAAGACCATCCTGTGGAACGGGCCCATGGGCGTGTTCGAGATGGAGCAATTCAGCACGGGCACGCGCACCGTGGCCGGCGGCATCGCGGACCTTCCCGGCGTGACCACCGTCGTGGGCGGCGGTTCCACGGCGGAAGCGGTCGAGGCCCTGGGCTTGATGGACAAGATGACCCACGTTTCCACCGGCGGAGGCGCCTCCCTTGAGTTCCTGGAAGGCCGCACCCTGCCTGGCATAGCCGCCATACCCGACGCTTGATATTCCGCTGCACCCGGAGCGAACATGATCGACCTGGAACAGATTCACGACAGCATCGCCAGCACGCCCTCCAAGATTGTCATGCTGGTGGCCGATGGACTGGGCGGGCTGCCCCATCCCGACACGCGCAAGTCGGAACTGGAAACTGCCCACATTCCCAACCTGAATGCCCTGGCCCAACGCAGCGCTTGCGGCTTGACCACGCCGGTTGAGGTTGGGATCGCTCCCGGCAGCGGGCCGGGCCACCTGGCGTTGTTCGGCTACAACCCGCTGAGATACATAATCGGGCGGGGCGCGTTGGAAGCTCTGGGCATCGGCATCGACTTGCTGCCCGGCGATGTGGCGGCCCGGGGCAATTTCTGCACCGTGGATGACGAAGGACTGCTCACCGACCGCCGAGCGGGACGCATCGCCACCGAGTTGAGCGCCCCATTATGCGAGCGGCTGGACCGCATCGAGATACCCGGCGTCCAGGTGGACGTGTTCCCGGTCCAGGATTACCGTTTCGTGCTGCGACTTCGCGGCGAGGGCCTCTCCGAAGCGGTCGAGGAGACCGACCCGCAGCGCGAGGGCGTGGCGCCCCGTCCCGCGGGCCCATTGGCCCCCGAAGCAGCGCGGACCGCCGAAATTGTGCAGCAATTTGTCGCCGAGGCCGGACGCCTTCTCTCCGAAGAACAGCCGGCCAACATGGTTTTGCTGCGCGGCTGGGCGCAACTGCCCAACCTGCCGGACTTTGGACGGGTCTATCACCTCAACCCGGCTGCCATCGCCGCCTACCCCATGTATCGGGGGCTGGCCTCGGTCGCCAATATGCAGATCATCCCCACCGGCATGACCTTCGGGGCCGAGGTGGATACCCTCCAAGCCAACTGGGACAAACATGATTTCTTCTTCATCCATTACAAGCCGGCCGACGCCGCCGGCGAGGACGGCGATTTCGACGGCAAGGTAAAGCGGCTGGAGGAGTTGGACGTTCACATCCCGCGTATATTGGAACTTCAGCCCGACGTGCTGATGGTGGCCGGCGACCACGCCACACCCGCCATCATGGCGTCACACAGCTGGCACCCGGTCCCCTTCTTGCTCCATTCCAAGCTGACCTTGGGCGAAGGAGTGGACGGCTTCAACGAGCGAGCGTGCGCCCATGGATCCCTGGGCCGCATCCCGGCGGAAACCATCATGCTGCTGGCCCTGTCCCACTCCGGCAAACTGGCCAAATATGGCCCTTAGTCCCAACACCCACCACTGGGAGTAATCGATGCCCGACTTTCCCAACATCGTCGCCGGCAACTGGAAGATGAATACCGACATCGCGTCCGGAGTGTCGTTGGCCTCGGCCATCGCAGCCGGCGCTGCGGGGTTGAGCGGAGTCAGCCTCATATTGGGGCCGCCATTTGTGTCGCTGGCCGCCGTGCGCGACGCCGTGGCCGGTAGTGGCGTCGCCGTGGCCGCCCAGAATATGCACACCGACGACAGTGGCGCCTTCACCGGCGAAATCGCCCCTCCCATGCTCATCGGTCTCTGCGACTACGTAATCATCGGACACTCGGAGCGCCGCCAGTTCTTTGGCGAAACCGACGAGTCCGTTGGCCGTAAAACCGCCGCCGCGCTAAGCCACGGTCTGCGTCCCATCGTCTGCGTCGGCGAAACCCTTGATGAGCGGGAGTCCGGCCAGGCTGCCGAGGTCATCCGCCGGCAGGTGGTGGCGGCGCTGACTGACCTGGAACCGGAAAGCGCCCAGGGCAAACTGGCGATTGCCTACGAACCCGTCTGGGCCATCGGCACCGGGCGCGCGGCCACGCCGGAGATCGCCGACGCTGTCATGGGCGGCGCGATTCGGCCCACGGTCGCGGCGTCCCTGGGAGCCGATGCAGCCGCCGCGACACCGCTGCTTTACGGAGGCAGCGTTAATCCGGGCAACGCTGCCGACTTCGCGACCGTTCCCAGCATCAACGGCGCCCTGGTGGGCGGCGCCAGCCTGGATGCGGAGTCCTTCCTGGCAGTGGCCGCCGCGTTTGCCGCCCTACAATAGGTCCATCCCCAGGCCGGTGTATGTCGGCCCCCGTCACCCTGATCGCTGTCATAGGCCCCACCGCGGTGGGCAAGACCGCCTTGGCTATTCGACTCGCCCAACGTTTTGGCGGCGAAATCGTCAACGCCGACAGCCGGCAGGTTTATATCGGCATGGACATCGGAACCGCCAAGCCAACGGCTGACGAACTCCGCTCCGCCCTCCACCATCTCATCGACATCCGCAAACCCGATACCCCGCTCAGCCTGGGCGAATACCTGCCGCTGGCCCGCGATTGCGTCGCGGACATAGCTGGCCGGGGCAAACTCCCGATTTTGTGTGGTGGCACCGGCCAGTACGTGTGGGCGATGCTGGAAGGTTGGGATGTACCCTCGATACCGCCCGACGCTGATTTTCGGGCTGGGCTCGAGCAACGTGCCGCCGCTGACGGAACACGGGCGCTCTGGAACGAGTTGAATGCCGTCGATTCACAGCGCGCTGTTGCCATCGGGCCGCACAACACCCGCCGCATCATCCGCGCTCTGGAGATTCTTCACTCCACCGGAGAACAGGTAAGCGCCGCCCGGCGGAGCGCGGAGCCTCCCTTCCGTGCTTTCATCATCGGCCTGACCGCCGAACGGGCGAGCCTTTACCGGCGGATCGATGAAAGATTCGACATGATGATGTCGCAAGGCCTGTTGGATGAAGCCCGCCGATTGGCGGGTGCGGGTTACGAGCTGGGCCGTGGACCGCTGTCCGGCGTCGGCTACACCCAGTTGGGGCAATACCTGGCCGGCGAAATCTCTCTGGATGAAGCGGTTGCCCGGTCCAAGAGCCGGACGCACCACCTGGTGCGCCGCCAATATACGTGGTTCAAGCCATCCGACCCGCGCATTGCGTGGCTGGACGCCACCCGAGAATTGCCGATCGCGGAGGCCGCCCGTCGCCTGGTGCGCTTCCTGGCGGCCTGAAACTGGTGTGGTACAATTCCGAGCCACAGGGCGCCAACTCATTCGGCGCAGGAGTCCCGCGATGGAATTCACCAAAATGCACGGCGCTGGCAACGATTACGTGTATATCGACGCTCGAACCATGCCGGAGCGCGACTGGGGCAACCTGTCCCGCGCCATCAGCGACCGTCATTTTGGCGTGGGCGGAGACGGCCTGATCCTGGTGATGAACTCGGACGTCGCAGATCTCCAGATGCGGATGTTCAACTCCGACGGTTCCGAGGGAGAGATGTGCGGCAACGGCATACGCTGTTTCGCCAAATACGCCATTGAGCGTGGCATCGTGTCCCCCGCGGCCCAGCAGGTTACCGTGGACACCTTGGCCGGCGTGCGAACGGTGGTGCCCCACTACGAGGGCGCCTCAGTCGATGCCGCGCGGGTGAGCATGGGAGCTCCGCGCCTGGCGCCGGCGGAGATTCCTGTTGATTTGGACCCAGCTATTAGCAACCGTCAAGGGCCCATTCTCAACTATGCCGTCCATCCGGGCGACTTCCGTCTTTCCCTCACCTTCGTGTCCATGGGGAACCCCCACGCCGTGACGTTTATCGACCAACCGGTCGAGGAGTTTCCCCTGCACAACATCGGGCCCCTGGTGGAGCGTCATCCCATTTTCCCTCGCCGGGTCAACTTTGAAATCGTGAACCTGCGCGACGACGGCCAACTGGACGCCCGCGTTTGGGAGCGGGGTTCCGGCGAGACCATGGCTTGCGGGACCGGCGCCTGTGCCATCGGCGTGGCCTCGCGCCTTTTGGGGCACACTGGAGACCGGGTGGCGGTTAACCTGCCCGGCGGCACACTAAACATCGAATGGGACGGAGACGGCGAAGTTTATCTCCAAGGCCCGGCAGCCGAAGTTTTCAGCGGAGTGTGGACAGAATGAGCAATTACGTAACCGGCCCGACCACTTTTGAGCAGATCCGCTGGTCAGCGGCGACATTCCGCCGCGAAACCAACGACGACGCAGATTACATCCCCCTTTACACGCCCGAATTTCGCCGGACTCTGCTCGAAACGCAGGATGCCGACAGCGTGAAGCAGTTGCTGCGGTTCGTCAACAAATGGGGTTTCCGCGTATCCTATGACAAAGGCCCCGGCATCGCTTCGGCCATCACTCAGGCTGCGCCTCACCTCAATCCTTTGTCTGGGTCCGCGCTGGAATTCGACGACCTGCGCTGCGCCACCCTGGACGTCATCGAGCGAGCCTACGACAGCATCTCGGCAGCCGATGGCGTCGGCCCGTCAACGACCTCGTTGATCCTGGCCCTGTTGAACCCGGCCCTGTTCGTGATGTGGAACAGGCAGATCCGCAACGCTTACTTCCCCAACGACAAGCCCAACGGCGCCACCTACGCCCAGTTCCTCACCATAATGCGCATGGCGGCGCTATCGATAACCGCGGATGCCCGCAGTCAGCACGGCATCGACGACCCGGCCGGGCGCCTGTCCGCTGATCTGGGTATCGAGCCGCCGTTCAGCCTCGCCAAATTCATTGACGAATACAACTGGCTGACGCTGGAACGGGCGATGGCTCAACAGGAAGGAAATGCGGTGGCGGTCTAGCGCCCGCTTTCCGTTTGTCAAGGTCTCGACTCCGCTTTGCGCGGCGCATTAATGCGCCGCTGACATCCTTTGGGCCAAGGAGCAAAAATGCCCGCATTCTCTAATCGCCTCGGCAAACTTGCCCCCTATCCTTTCGTCGAAATCTCCCGCATCATCGCCGAAAAGCGCGCTGCCGGCGCCGACGTGGTCACTTTCGGCATCGGCGACCCGGACATTCCCACGCCGCCGCCCATCATTGACCGCCTGCTCATGGCTTCCCAGGACCCGCCTAATCACCGTTATCCGGAGACCGATGGCCTGCCGGAGATGCGCCGTGCCATCGCCCAGTGGTACAAGCAACGCTTTGACGTCGACCTCGACCCCGATACGGAAGTCCTCCCCCTCATCGGCGCGAAAGAAGGCATCGGCCACGCCGCTTTCTGCTTCCTGGACCCCGGCGACATTGCGCTGGTCCCTGATCCGGCGTACCCGGTTTATGCAGTGGGCACCATGTTTGCCGGCGCCGAGAGCTACGTCATGCCCCTCTACCAGCGCAACGGCTGGCTTCCGGAGTACGACGCCATACCGGACGACGTGGCCCGCGCCGCCAAGGTAATGTGGCTCAACTACCCCAACAATCCCACTAGCGCCGTAGCGTCCCAGGAAGACCTGGAGTCGGCTCTGCGTTACTGCCGCGAACACGACATCGCCATGTTGCACGACGCTGCCTACTCTGAAGTCGGCTACGACGGCTACCGGGCCGGCAGCATGATGCAGTTGGACGGGGCCAAAGAGGTCGGCCTGGAGTTCCACTCCCTGTCCAAGACATACAATATGACCGGTTGGCGGATGGGCATGGCCGTGGGCAACGCGGATATGATCAAGGCTCTGTTCCAAATCAAGGCCAACCTGGACTCTGGCATCCCCCAAGCGATCCAGGAGATGTCCATGGAGGCCCTGACCGGCCCGCAGGATTGCATTGACGACAACGTCGCTATCTACCAGTGGCGTCGCGACCGGGTACTTCAGGCGTTGACCCACATGGGCCTGAATGTGGAAACGCCCCGCGCCAGCCTGTACATCTGGGCGCCCGTGCCTGAGGGTTACACCTCCGCCGATTTCGCCGCCCGCTTGCTGGAAGAAATCGACATCGTGGTTACCCCCGGCTCGTCATACGGCCAGTACGGCGAAGGCTACATCCGCCTGTCCCTCACCACCCCCGACGAGCGAGTGGAAACGGGTTGCCAGCGCCTGGAAAACTGGACCATCCCCGCGCCGCGAGGTTAGCATGACCACCGCGAAAACGCCGTCGCGCCTGATGACTGCCGATGATCTTCTGGCTATGGAGCGCGTCCCCGGCAAACGTTATGAACTCGTCCGAGGCGTTCTCACGGAGAAGGCAGTGCCAACTGGCGACCCTCACGCAGCAACTGTACTACGAGCCGGCAGCGTAGTACTTCAATACACCGACGCAACCGATTACGGCGAAGCCCGCGCCGGTGAACCGGGCTATCGGCTGGAAAGCAACCCCGATACCGTGCGCGCTCCGGATTTGGCCTGGTTCGCCCCCGGACGCATCCCGCTTGGAACCATCGGCTTTCCACAACTTACACCTGATTTATGCATTGAGGTGGCGTCGCCCAGCAACTCACGCCGTGACCGCCTGTTGTCGGAAAAGGCGCAGATGTGGCTGGACTTCGGAGCACGGGAGGTCTGGGTTCTCAATCCGGAGGACAGCACCGTGACGCGCTATCGGCCCGGTCGGACTCCGGTTATCTTGGGCGAGGACGATGTTCTGGACGGCGAAGAACTTTTGCCGGGTTTCAGTGTGTCCGTCTGGCAACTGTTTCGCCGGCGACGTTAGCGAGCAATATGCCCAGATCTCGCCAACCCAAACCCACCGGCCCGCAGACCGAGCGGGCCGTCCTGGTGGCCGTGGAGGAGAAAAAGCGCGGCGAACAATTTTGGGGCCTGCAGGATAGCCTGGTGGAGCTGGACTACCTCACCCGCTCTGCCGGCGCCGAAGTGATCGCGACAGTTTCGCAGCGCGCGGACCGCATTACCCCTACCTACCTGGGCAAGGGAAAACTCCAGGAGTTACAGGACGTCCTGGCCGAAGAACGGCCCGACGTGGTGATATGCGACGACGAGTTGACGCCTACTCAACAGCGGAATCTCGAGGCTGCTCTGCAAATCAAGGTCATCGACCGCACCGCGCTCATTCTTGACGTGTTCGGCCGCCACGCACGAACCCGCGAGGGCCAGATGCAAGTCGAACTCGCCCAACACCAGTACCTGCTGCCGCGTCTCATCGGACAGTGGTCTCACCTGGAGCGCCTTGGCGGAGGCATCGGCACCCGCGGCCCCGGTGAGACCCAGCTGGAAACCGACCGGCGCATCATCCGGCGGCGCATTCAGAAAATCGAGTCCGAGCTGGAAAACGTCCGCAAGAGGCGCAGCCAGTACCTCGAACGCCGCCGCCGGTCCGCCACTCCCATGGCCACGCTGGTCGGCTACACCAACGCCGGCAAAAGCACGCTGTTCAACGCTCTGTGCGACGCCGGCGTTCCCGCCGAAGACCAATTGTTCAACACCCTCGACCCGGTAACCCGCCGCCTTCACTTGCCCGACGGAGGTGAGCTGCTGCTCAGCGACACAGTGGGCTTTATCCAGAAACTATCTCCTACCGTGGTTGCCGCTTTTCGCGCCACGCTGGCCGAGCTGAGCGAAGCCGACCTGCTGCTCCACGTTATCGACATAACCCACCCCAAAGCGCCGGAGCAGGCCGAAGTCGTTGAGCAAACCTTGGCCGACCTCGATCTGGGCGGTAAACCCCGTTTGCTGGTCATCAACAAGATGGATCTGCTCACCGACGATCCGGCAGACGTTGAGACGTTTGACCAAATCGATCTGTCCGTCATTGCCGCTGCCGAATCCCCTGCCGTGAGCGGCCGAGTGTTCGTGTCCGCCGCCAAAGGCTGGAACCTCCCAGCGCTCCTGAAAGCCATCAGACGACAAGTAGGAGAAACCGTACCTCAATGGCAGACCGCCGTAGGATCCGCCTGATCCACACATCCGACACGCATCTGGGAGACGACTGGGACCCTGACTCAGCGCAACGCGCTCTTTCAGCCGTAGTTGACGGAGTTCATTTATTCCGCGCTGACGCACTGCTGATCGCCGGTGACGTCTTCGACAACGCCCGTATCTCCGATGCGGTCCTGGAGTTTTTCGTCAACGAGATGGCTCGAGCCGAGGTACCGGCTGTCATCCTCCCCGGGAACCACGACCTCTACGACGCCGCCAGTCTGTACCGGCGAGGACCCTTCGAGGCTGCGCCGGAAAACCTGCACATCATCACCGGCACTCGCGGCGAAACCCTGTCCTTCCCGCACCTGACACTGGACATCTGGGGCCGCGCCATGGACAGCCACACGCCGGCTTTCCGCCCACTGGCCGGCATTCCCACCCACCGTACGCCTGCGGCGGACCATTGGCGCGTCGCCATCGCCCACGGCCACTTTCACTTTCCCGACGACACGGAGGAGCGCTCGTCCCCGATCCGCCCCCACGAGATCGCCGAGGCGGCCTGCGACTACATCGCCCTGGGACACTGGGAACGGTTCGAGGACGTCTCACAGGATGGCGTAACGGCGTTCTACTCGGGTTCGCCCATGGGAGCGTCGAGTGCAAGGGGGCAGGTGGCGGTGAACGTGGTGGAATTGAACCCGGTTAGTACAAGCCCGGTGAACGTCGCACAGGCTGAACTGGCTTTGCTATGATGGTTCCGATGGAATCAATCAAAGGAGTCGCCCCATGACCACTATTGAGTCCCCCGGGCTGAAAGCCAGCCACCAAATAGCTAACCTGCGTGATCTGCGAGACGGTTGGCGTAACGGGGAGGGCGTTGCTTTTGATGCCGATTATCTGGCCTGGCTATCAGATGCTTTCAGCCGGATGTATCCGGCCCACGCCCCGGTGCCGACCATCTGCCCCACGACCTATGGCACCATTTCCGTAGAATGGTCGCTGACCGGTACCGAGGTCAGTCTGGAAATCGACCCGGAAACCCGGTATGGAGATTTGTTATGGGCCAGTACCGGCGCCCCAAAGTCCGGTGAAACCGTCATCGACATGAGCCAACCAGAAGGCTGGACAAGCCTGGCAGACCGTCTTGATCGGGAGCAACAATGCTCGATATTGACGAATTGATGTCCGACCTGTCCCTTCGACGCCCCATTTTCCATTCCGAGGCCGATTTTCAGCACGCGCTGGCATGGCGCATTCACGAAACTCGCCCGGACTGCGACGTGCGACTGGAGTTCAACCCGTCCCCGGACGCCGACAGTCGTATGGCGGTGGACATTTGGGTCAGGCTGCCTGAAGGGACGGTTGCGATTGAACTGAAATACTGCACCCGCGAGCTACAGCAGGAATGGCGAAATGAGCGCTTTGTCCTTCGCCAACACGGTGGGCAGCCGCCACGTCGGTACGACTTCGTTAAGGATGTTCAGCGGCTGGAATGGACCCTACAAATCCCCTCCCCTGCCGATTATGGGTTTGCTGTTTTGCTAGCCAACGAATCAATGTACTGGACGCCACCAACACGGACCAACATCACTGACATTGCTTTTCGCATCCACGACGGCCATCGCATCGGTAGCGGTGAATTGCGGTGGGGGATAAGTACCGGCGCCAAAACGAAGCAGAATCGTGAAGAGCCGATATATCTGAACGGCACCTACGCATTATACTGGCGCGACTATTCCACCTTTGGCAATAACCCTGGTGAACAGTTCCGCTATGTTGCCGTCGCCGTACCTCCCGCAAAGGAACGAACGCCATGAAAACCATCTCCCGCGAACACCGTATCTACGTTCTCCATCCGGAGAACGAACCCGCCGTTACCATCGATGATGGCGACGATCTCATGGTGGAAACTTGGGACGCCTTCGAGGGTATCCGCGAGCCGGGCGTGTTGCAGGAAAAATCCCTCAAAGGCCCGGCCACCGGCCCCATCTACGTCAATGGCGCGGAGCCCGGCGACGCCCTGCGCATCGAGTTCGTCAGCATCAAACCGAAGGAAAACCCAGCCCACATGGTGATGCCCGGTCGCGGGTTCCTCGAAGCTGAATTCACCGAGGGTTATCCCACCGTGATGAGCATTGACGGCGCCGACCTGGTGCTCCCCAGCGGTGTCCGCCTACCTCTGAACCCGTCCCTGGGCCTGGTCGCCACCACGCCCACGTATCCGCAGGAAACCGCCAGCGACAGCGGCCCCTACGGCGGCGACATCGACATGAAAGAGCTGGTCGAGGGCAGCACACTCTACCTGCCGGTATTCGTTCCGGGCGCCCTCCTCGCCATGGGCGACTGCCACGCCGTCGTCGGTGACGGCGCGGTGGCCGGAACCGGCGCCGAGTGCTCCGCCGATACCCACGTCCGCGTCACCGTCGAAAAGGGCATGACCCTCACCGGACCCCGCGCCATCACCCCCGACCACTACGTCGTCCTGTCCCACGGCGACGACCTCGGCCCGGCCATGAAGCAGGCCGTCCGCGGGATGGTGGACTTCCTCATCACTGAAAAGGGCATGGCCCCCTACGACGCCTACACCCTGTGCAGCCTGGCCGGCGATGTCCGCGTCTCCCGCACCTTCCGCCCCATCAGCCCAGTTAAGATGATGCTGTCCCGGCAGGCGCTGGACCAACTGTAATCTACGGGAGCCCGGGTGATGATAAGGGCGGGTTCGCGACCCGCCCTGAAATATTTGATTACCTGACACCGGGCGGGTTCAGGCGACTGAATACCCGCCATCCACCGCAATCACCGCCCCCGTAACGTAATCCGACGCCCGGCTGGACAGGAACACCGCGGCCCCCTGCAACTCCTCGGCGTCGCCCCACCGTCCCATGGGGATGCGTCGGTTGATGAGGTCGTAGCGTTCCGGCTGGGTTTCCGGTATGGCCTGGGTCAGCTCGGTCATGAACCAGCCGGGCAGAATGGCGTTGGACTGGATGTTGTCGCCGGCCCAGGCCACGGCAAAGCTCTTGGCGAGCTGTACGATGCCACCCTTGCTGGACGAATAGGGCACGCCGCTGCCGCCGCCGCCGAAGATGCTGAACATGCTGCCGATGCTGATGATCTTGCCGCCGCCCCGGGCCTTGAAGTGCGGATAGACCGCCCGACACGACAGAAACGCCGCCCGCAGGTTCACGTCCAGCACGTTGTCCCACTCGGCGGCGGTGATGTCCTCCGGCGCTTTACGGACGGTCGCTCCGGCGTTGTTGATAAGAATATCGACATGGCCAAAATGGCCCAACGCTCGGGATACCATGTCGTCAATATCCGAGTCGCTGGTGACGTCCGTTGGGATTGAAAAAGCCCGCCTGCCGGTGGCTTCGATGGCGGCAACGGCGGCAGTATTTTTCTCCGTATTGCGAGCCGCGACCGCGATGTCCGCCCCGGCGTTAGCCAATCCCAAAGCCATCCCCAAACCCAAACCGCCGTTGCCGCCGGTTATCAGGGCTACTTTTCCGGTCAGGTCGAACAAATTGCCGTTGCTGGTCATTGGCGTCATCTCCATTACGGTCATTCTTCGTCAACAATAATCCACATCGGCGCTCCGTCGTACCCGCAGACCCCGCTGCGCGGTGAGTTGACGATGGGCAGACGATATTCCGAGGTCGGCGCGCAGGCGTCGCAGAGCCCAGCTGTCATCGCAATCCAGTCATCTTCCCCCGGGCTGACCCACGAGGCCGGCGCGCCCCAGCGATGACAGTCAATGGCCGGCGCGTCGTTCCTCGCCAGCAGCCGGATTTCATCGTCGCCGCCGTCCAGCTCGCCCAGAACCCGCAGCGTCAGTTCCGTCGTGGTTCCAAAGTCGTACTCGTGGCGAAACCGCGACCCGGTATGCACTACTTGTCCCAGCGGAACGTTCATCTCCCGCTCTTCATCATCTCGGAGCAAGGCTATCAT
>JAGWBI010000054.1 GCA_021295965.1 Dehalococcoidia bacterium
CGGGGTACGCCGGGGGAGCGGCACGAACCCGGATCGATCCCTGGGGCGACTTCAGCGCCGGCCGCTGGACGGGCCTCTTACGGACATCGCTGCGCCTGTCGGTCGAGCCCGAGCTCCCGGCCCACATCCTGCTCACCGGCGAATAGCGGTGGCCAAAGCGCAGATAGCAACCCTATCGTACGATTCTGCCCCCTACCGGATCAGCAGCGTAATCATCGACGAGGCGTTGATGGACAAGGCTGACCTGGCAGAGTACGAGAAGGTCCTCATTTGCAACGTCACCAACGGTAACCGACGGGAGACCTACGCCCTTCCCGGTGAGTACGGTTCGGGCGTCGTGTCGGTGCAGGGAGCCGGCGCCAGGCTGTACTACGTGGGCGACTGCCTGATTATACTGTCCATTGTGGTCACCGATTATCTCGTGGAACCGAGAATGATCCTCGTTGACGACAGGAACAAGTTCGTTGAGTACATCAAAGGAGCAAAACATGAGCAGCCGCTTTTCTGAGCAGGATACCGAGGCATTTTACGACGCAGAGGATGCCCTGTACCGGTCCTTCTGGGATCGGGAGGGCAGCCTCCACTGGGGCTGGTTTGACCAGACTACAGGCGACGATTTTCTGTCCGCCTGCATCAACCTCAACCGGGTGATGCTGGAAAAAGCCAGCATTAGCCCCGATTCTCATGTGCTGGACCTGGGCTGGCTATGCCGAAGCGCGGGCTGCCGCGTGACTGGCATCGACCTGAGCGGCGTCCGCATCGACAACGCCATTGAGTCTCTTGCGTCCCAACCACCGGACGTGCAGGGCCGGCTGAAGTTCGAGAAAGCTTCCGCCACCAATCTGCCCTTCGGAGACGGCGCTTTCAGCCACGTCTGGAGCCAGGCAACCATTTACCACATCCACGACAAGGAGAAGGCCCTGCAGGAGGCTTACCGAGTGCTCGCGCCCGGCGGCTACCTGGTCTTCGACGACCTGACCAAGCCCAGGCCGGACATCAGCAGCGATGCCCGCCGCTACGTTTACGACCGGTTACTCTTCGATACCGACTACAGCTTCACCGGCTACCAGGATGCGCTGCTGGGGACCGGCTTTCAGCTTCTGGAATCCCACGACCTATCGGAGCACCTGGGCAAGAGCTACTCCTGCCTGTCCCGGATGGCCATGGCCCAGCGAGAGAAGGACCCGGAGGTGTACGAGGGCCTCTCCCGCGCCTATGACCAGATGGTGCTGGCCGTGGAACGGCAGGAACTGGGCTGGGGGATGTACATCTGCCAGAAGTAACCGCCCTATCCAAGCACATCCAGGTATCTGAATGATTGCCACTTTCGGCGCTTGGGATGTTCGGGAATGGCAATCATTCAAAGCCTGGGTCAAAGGGATACCCGCGCAACCGGCCGGTGGAAGTTGGCTTTCCCGTTCACGGGTACGCATTTTGGCTCAACCTGTCATTGCGAGCGAAGCGTGGCAATCTCGCCGGGGCAAGGGAAGTCCCCGCATCAACGAGATCGCCACGTCGCTGCGCTCCTCGCGATGACAAACTGGGTGCGCACAAGGGGTTTCCCGACCTATGCTGCCGACCCAGCCGGAATGCTGGAAATGGCGCGGGCGGCAGGCGACCCAAAGTGCTGAGTTTCCGGCAACGTTCTCCGGTGGGGCAACAGGCGCCTATCAGGGATTGTCGAGGTTCTCGATGGGTACGGGCTCCAGATAGTCCGCCGGCTCGAAACCGAAGATCCGGGCGTAGAAGTAGAACTCGGCGGACAGGCACCGCTTGATGGTGTCGGCCATGCGGAACCCGTGGTACTCGCCCTCAAATGCCAGGTAGGCGGTGGGCACGCCATTCTGTCGCAGCGTGTTGAACATCTCCTCGGACTGGATGGCCGGCACGATGGTGTCCTCCAGCCCCTGGAAGAAGATGACCGGGCAGGTGGTGTACTCGGGGAAGTTGATTGGCGAACGTTCGACGTACCGCCGGCGATACAGCGGATACGGCCCCACCAGGCCCACCAGGCTGTGGGCGTCGAACTTGTGGATGCCGCTGAGCAGCGCTTCCAGGTCCGAGACGCCGAAATAGCTGGCGCCCGCCTTGAAAACGTCGCGGAACGCCAGGGATGCCAGCGCGGTGAAGCCTCCGGCGCTGCCGCCGCTGATCGCGACCCGTTCGCCGTCGGCATTGCCCCTCCCGACGACGTACAGCGCGGCGTTGACGCAATCGTCCACGTCCACCACGCCCCACTCCCCGATCAATCGCTCACGGTAATGCCGGCCGTAGCCGGTGCTGCCGCCGTAGTTCACGTCCAGGACCGCCACGCCTCGGCTGGTCCAGTACTGGGTGGTCAGGTTCAGATCCGCCGATGCCGCGCTGTGGGGACCGCCGTGGCAGGTGACCAACAACGGGGGCTTTTCCTCTTCGGGTGCGACATAGTCCCGGTTGGCAGGTGGGTAGAAAAAGGCGTGGGCCATTTCATCATTGTCCGTGGGAAACTCCAGGGTTTCCGGCAACGACGTGTAGCCAGGCGGCGCTTCCTCTTCATATTCGCCGCGTAGAACATCGACCTCGCCGTCCTCCAGGTTCACCTCCAGCAGCGACAGGGGTTGGACTGGCGAACCGGCCACCAGCACAACCCGTCCCGCGTTAACTTGGAGATCACCATGCCCCATTTCCCAGTAGGGGAACTCGATGGGGGTCAACCGCCCTTCGTCCAATGATATCCGCGCCAGGCTCCAATGGCCCCGCCGGGAATAGGAGCAGATCAGGCTGTCGGGCGAGTCGAAGCCGTAGGAGCACATGCCGACCCACCAGTTGGACCGGGCAAACTCGGCTTCCATGGGATAAACCGGTTCCACGTCGCCGTCGCGCCATCGGTACAGATTGGCCCAGTCGGTGCGGTCGGATATGAAGTACAGCTCGCCACCTGGTGACCACTCCGGCTGTATAACCGCCTCATCGATGCCGCCGGCCACCAGCGTGGGTTCGCCCAAACCGCCGGCGGCGTTGAGGGGCGCGACCCAGAGCTCGGTGCCGTCCCACGGCATGTTGGGGTGGTCCCAGGTGAGCCACGCCAGTTGTTTCCCGTCCGGGCTGATGGATGGTGAGCTGTGAAAATCATTATCTGCCAGCAGCGTCTCCGGGTCGCTGAGCCCCTCAAGATCAAGGCTGACAATCTCGCTCAGCGGGTGGTCCTCGTCCGGGTCGGTGTGGTTTTCCCGGATACAGATGATGCGACCCAACCGGCGGTCGAACACCTTGCTGCCGTAACGAAATTCACCGACCGGGGTGATGGGCGCCGGCGTCTCGCCGGGTCGTTGCCGGTACACCCGCTGGTCCGCGCTGTTGGAGAAATACACCACGCCATCGGCCACGGTATAGCTGCGGGTGCCGTACTCGTTGACCATGGAGCCCACGCTGAACTCCGGCGGCGTCACGTCCTCCAGCCTGCCGTCAGGGCGCCGTCGGACGATCACCGCCCGGCCATCATCTGCGGGACGCGCCTCGGTCCAATAGGTATCCGGCCCGTCCAGCGCGATGCGCAGCAGGTTCACCGTTCCGTGGGCCACCATGTCCAGGGTGATCGGCGACTTCCACGTACCGTAAGGTGCAACAACGGGATGGTTCATGATCCACTGAAACCGGTGTCGACGGATCTAACGACTAGCAGGAATAATCCGATACAGCGTAACACAACGACGGCGTAGCGGCGCGTAGAGGTCGATTGCTCAACTGGGCTACGTCTCAAAGGTGCGGTAGTAAGGGCATCCGGTGTAGTCCGCCCGCAGCGCCTGCCCGTCCACCATGGCGGAAAACACCATTCGCTCCGGGCCGCGTTCATCCCGTCCGATACGGAAGGTTCCGTCGCTCCGGGGGACCAACGGCGCCGTATCGCCCCACGGGTTCAGCAGGGTGAGTTCGCCCTTGCGGAGAGCTACCCTGAAATTGGATAGCTCCGGATTCCGCGCCCGGTAATGGCCGACGAATGCTTCCCACCCTGCCGGGTGGTCGAACCGTCGAGGACCGGAATAGCCTTCCCCGGCATACCAATCGCCTCCGTGAAAGGCTTCCACGACCCGGCCATCTTTCCGGCCGAACTCCAGCAGCGCCAGGTCGAAATCGGGATGCGTGGCGTGAAAACTGTCGCGGCTGCGCCTTTCCAGTGCTATGGTCTCCCCGCCGTGCGCCAGCAACAGCCGGTCGCCGTTGGCGACCAGCGTCAGGGAGCCGGTTTCCGAACGATATGTTCCGGCATAGTCGCCGGCATCGGGAGCGTGAGTCGGATCCTCCGGGCTGGGCAAGGCGGGCAAAGCCCCGCCGTCCTGGGCGGCGCAGACGGCGGTGAGGGCGTGCTGGGCTACCTCCACCAGCGGATCCGTCTCGCCCATGCGGTTGGTCATCAGCACGACCCCCAGGCCGGCTTCCATATCGACAACCATTGCCGAGCGAAATCCCGCGTTGCCGCCGCCGTGCCCGATGTACCGCCGCCCCGCCACCGCGTAGGTCGCCAGTCCGTAACTGTAGTAGTCCCCGCCGGTCCACACGCCGTTTTCGGTCATGAGCCCGAAGCTGTCCTCGGATATCACCCTGCCCGACGGACACCAGCCGCGATTGAGCAGCAACCGCAGGTAGGCGGCCATGTCTCCCACCGTCGATACCTGCGCTCCGTCTCCTGTGGCGTAGGCCGCCCAAATCGCTGGAACCAGCGGATGGCTCCGGTGCTCCGGCCGGTCATCGAAGATTGAGGCGTAGCCGGTTGCCGTCCTTCCCCGGTCGGCGATGGTGACCGAAGGGAGAGTGTCGACCATCCCCAGCGGCTCGAGCATCCTCTTCCGAATGACGGTTGGGAGACTCATCCCGGACACCCGCTCCAACAGAAACCCCAGGGTCTTGTAGCCGACGTTGGAGTAGCAGAAGTATTCCCCGGGCGGCGCTGCCGGGCGAAAGTCGCCCAGCGCCCAACTCTCGTACAGGCCATGCGGCGCTATGTCGCTGCCGCGGGGCAGGCCGGAAGTGTGATTGAGCAGGTGATGCACGGTTACTTCGGGGAAGTCGCCGTCAATGTGGAACCAGGGCAGATAGCGGGAAACGGGAGCGTGCAGGTCCAGCCGGCCGGCTTCATGGAGTTGCAGGAGCGGTATGACGGTGAACGGCTTGCCCAGGGAACCGATCTCAAAGCGCGTTTCGGTCGTTGCCGGAGTTTGGGAACTCAAATCGGAAACGCCACGGGCTGCGGCCCACAGCAGCTCCTGCCTGTCGGTCACCGCCATGGTCATGCCGGCGAGACCCATCGCATCTGTGGTGAGCGCCATCAGCCGCTCGAGGTGATGCGCAGCGCTCTGAGGGAAGGTCATGCAACACTCATCCGGCCAATTCCATGGGCGTGGGGTTGTGTCTTGCGTCCGCCCCTATTTTAGCCCATGGCTTGCGGGCGTGGGTGGCGCGGGCGAACAATTCGCTAGCCGCGCGCTGGCCGCAGTTCGCCCGCCGCCCGCGTCAAAGCAGCCCCGTACAGGAAAATCAGGCCCGCCAGGAACGACCACATCAACAGGACCACAAAGGCGGCCACCGGGCCATAGATCGCACTGCGTTGGGTGGCGATGGCGGACAGCCAGAAAAACAAGTGCTTGCCGGCTTCGAACAGGATCATGGCCACCAGACCTCCGTAAGAAGCATCGCGCCAATTTACCGGGACGCTGGGTACGTAGCGGTAAACCACCGTGAACAGCATGGCGGTGATCAGGGCCGGTATCAATGCCGAAAGGGCTCCCATCAGCCACAGTAGATATCCGGCGGCGGATCCCAGCCGGCCGACGAGTTCAGGTTGAAATCCCAACCCAACCTGGAACAGCGCCGTAACCAGCATCGACAGCGTGAACAAAATGACGACGCTGGTGGCGACTGCCGCCTCCGACAGGGTCGTGCTGAGGAATCCCTTGTGCTCCACCCCGAAAAGCCGCTTCACCGCACGATCCACGGCCATGAACAGACCATTGGCGCCGACGAGCGTGAACACCAACGTCACCACGCCCATGGTCAATGTACCCTTGAACAGATGATGGACCGATGCGGTCAGGAGGTCGGCCGAAGCTGGAAAATACCGCACGACCAGCGCGGCGACACCCTTTTCCACCGCGTCCGGGTCCGCGAACAACGCTGTACCCATGGCCAACAGCGCAATAATCGGGAAGAACGACATTACGGTGAAGTACGCCAGGGATGCAGCCGAATCGATTGCTCCCCCATGAACAAGCATCCGCCCCGCCTGGTAAAGGGCGCGGCCACGCCACGCAGCGCGTCCTCGCGGCAGTTCTTCTGCCAACCGTTGTCTGATCTGAGCGACCTGATGCTCCAGTTCCGGAGTGGCGTGGCGCACCGATCCAGAAAGCTTCATCAACACGGTATGACGCGCGCGGTCACCATGGGATGCGCCCAGATCGTACGCGGCTGCCACGGCGCCGGTAGCCGTGGCAGCGACCACCTCAACCCCCAGATCCGAGTTTTCCGCCGCCTGAGACAACGCCGAGTCCATGGCTTGCCCCGCCATCCTGGCAATGTCCTCCGACGACTTCTCCTCCGGGGCGCCGCGAGAGATTATGGCATACGTCGCCACTTCGGTGGCGGCGGCCACGTCGCCGTCCGCCGCTGACACTCCCGAAACAACTCCGCTGATGGTCGCATGGATTGCTTCCTCCATGTCCGCGCCGGCCTGCCGCATCGCTCCCACCGCCCCCTCAACGGCGGACACCGCCGCGCGTTCGCTGTCCATCCCCACTGTGATCGCGCGCCGACAATTGCGCCTTCAATTGCGCCTCTACCGACTTCGGCGGCATCTGAGACGCCCTCGGTTGAACCGTGAATTGCGCCAACCACCATATCCCTGACCGCTGGAGCGGTAATGGACACCACCTGGTTGGCGCCCTGGATGACTCCCACCATGGCGTCCCGTACCATGGAGCCAGCCTCTCCACCAACCTCCTCGATGGCCTGGACAGCTCCCGCTGCCGCATCCCTGCCGATGTGGGTCGCGCCACCGGCGACGTACCGCGCTCCCCGGACTGCGGAGCGGGCTGCGCTCATCAGAGCGAGGGTTGATACTCCGCTCCCGCGGGGTCCGATCCGGCGGACCATGGCGTCTCTTACCGCCTGTCTGGTCGTGGGATGATCGTTGCGGTCCTCGGCCATGATGGTCTCTATATGTTTTGAGCCGCGCCGTTATGTCCGGGCGTTTTGGTGTTATGGCGTGATGGTGGATCACCGGCATTATGCGTCGCCCGTATTCACTTATGGGTCTCCGGCCTCCGATGGGGCATCGCGGGTAGGGTCACGGTCCGAGCCGGTATCGGTCGTGGAATCGCCGGGATCGGCCGCCGGATCGGATGCCGCCCTGAAGCTGGACGATCCGGCGCCTCCTCCGGCGGCTCGTTCCATATAGACGGCGATCAGCGGATTCACCCGCCGACGTCCCCCGTGGCCACCGTCGCCCCAACTCGTGGGTGAGGGCGACTCCACATCCTCCAGCGCCGACCGTTCGCTGTCTTCCGTTGTCGGGAGAGCATCGCCGCTTGCGCTGGAGATGAAAGTGTCCTGGAACGCCGGTTGCAAGACCCGATGCACCCGGAAACTGATGACCCCCATGGCCACGGCTGAAACGATCAGCAGCGCCAGCGAAAGCGTGATGGAAACGCCGCCAAATGCGAAGAGCCGGATGAGCAGCGGCAGCATCAGCAGGAACAGCAGCGCCATGAGGCCCGTCGCCAGTCCGTACTCCACTATGGCCCGCAGCGTGTCCCAATGCGGTACGCCCCAAATCGTTACCGGCGGCAGATTTGGCGCGCTGGTCGCCAGGCGCGCCATTGTGCTCAGGGAACGCCAGATGTCGATTACCGCAGGAACACTCAGGCCCAGGACGACTCCGACGACGATCAGCGCGGCCACGCCTTGCGATACCGGAAGCACGCTCCCCAACGCCTCCGGCGCCGCGTAAACCACGCCGGTTCCGGCTGCGCTGAGCACCGCCACGATGCTGGCGTTGATGAGGATGCGCCGGGTAATGCTGCGGAATTCTTCGCCGGATGAGCCGGGAAGCGACAGCATCGACCAGAATATGTTCACCGCCAGGCTGATCCCAAGCATCACGCGGCGCAAGGGGCCGGGTGAGTGGCGTCCAGCCCATTCCGCCAACGGCCCGGCGGCGCGTCCGGTCAGCGGAGCCAGCACAGAGGTGACGGCGGTGGCGATCGACAGGATTGGACTCAGCGCCGACGCCCCGGCGATGTCCGAAGGAGTGAGACGCCCGATGGCCAGGGAGAACTCCCCCATCTGGGGCATCGTCATTCCCACCCTCATGGCGTCGGAGGGGTTGCGCGCCGCCAGAATTGAGCCTACGGTGTTGGCTGCGATCTTGCCGGCCATGAATACGGCCACCACCACCAGGGCCGGAAGGATGTAATCGTCCAGCGTGCGGTAGTCGATCAGCATCCCGATGGACAGGAAGAACAGCGCGCCGAACATATCGCGCACCGGCGCAACCATGCGCGTCACGCGCCCAGCGGCCTGCGTATCGCCGATCACCACCCCGATGAGGAACGCTCCGGCGGCCGGCGACAGCCCCAACAGCGTGGCGCAGAGGGAGAGCAGGAAGCAGAAGCCCAGGCTGGCCAGGAGCAGCGTTTCGTCGGATTGCAGCCGTGACAGCCACCGCATCACCCTGGTGGCCAGCATAGTACCGCCGACCAGCACCACCACACAGAAGATAACCAACTTGCCCGCGAGCAGACCCGCGTCGGCCAGGCTGGCCGTTCCGGTGGTGGCGAGTCCGGCCAGGACCGTGAGCAGTATCACTGCTGCGAAATCCTCCACCAGCAGGATGCCCACGATGGTCTGGCCCCAACCCGAGTTGAGGTTGCCGCCATCCCGCAGGCCCTTCAGCAGAATGGCGGAGCTGCTGATTGCCATGGCCCCGCCCAGGTAGAGGCCGTGGGCAGGGTCGATACCCGGAACGATGCTGGCGATCCAGACCCCGAACAGCGTGAGCACGCTGATCTCGATGACCCCGATGACGAGCACGCGGAATCCGATCTGCTGGATCCGCCGCCAGCCCAACTCCAGCCCGATGCCGAACAGCAGCAGGATCAGGCCCAGTTCGGCAAGCAGCCCGATGGTGTCCAGGTTGCTGATCAGCGGAGTGGGGAGGGTGTACGGCCCGATGATCATGCCGGCCACCAGGTACCCCAGCACCGGCGGCTGCCAAGCCAGGCGCGCCAAAGCCAACCCGCCGGCGGCGATCACCATCGCGACGGTAAAGTCGGAGATGCCCGCGCCGAAGATGGTCAGCAGGATGTCGATGACCGTACTCCTGTGGGAGCCAGGGAAGAGGGGAGCCGGACATTCCAGTCCGCTTTGGAAGCGTCGGCCCGGAGGTATATATATGGCCCCGCGCAGTATCCGACGTGCGATGTAAACCGGTCGGAACTGGAGCCGGCGTCAGACGTTATGCTAACATATCGGAACTGAAACCAGCGTCAGACGTCATGCTGACATAACGCACACCACTCTCAATCGGCCACGTCCGTATTGTCACATGGAGAGACAAAAGTGCCGCAGAAAACCTACGACATCGTCCTGTCCAGCCCCTTCTCCAACTACGATTTTTTCGCCCACAAGATGCGAGAGCTGTGCGGGCAAATGGACCTCACGTTCTTCCTGGCCGACGACGTGTGGGTGCATGAATTCCTGGCGAAGCTGCGAGCTGGGGACATCGCCGTGCGGGCCATGCTGGATCTCACCGCCAACCAGACCGACCCCGACGATGTCTATACTCAATTGGCCTACGAGGTCAAACGGCAGAGGGGCGTGGTCATCGACGACCCCGAGCTGACCGCCTTCTCGGCGCACAAGGGCAAGTTGCACGAGTTGCTGGTGGAGAACAACATCCCCGTGCCCGAGACCGTCATCGTTCCGCGCAACGAAATCGAGACCTTCCAGATCACGCGCGAAATCCGGGACCGGGTTGGAGTGCCCTTTGTGGTCAAACCGGCCTGGGGTGATTCGGGAGTGGGCGTGATCGTGGACGCCTACGCGGAGCGCGACCTGGAAGATTCGGCGGAGCAGGCGCCCAAGTCGGACGCCTTTCTCATCCAGCGTAAGATGAAGATGCAGCCCCTGGGCGGGCGGATGGGCTGGTTCCGCCTCTACCACATCTGCCGCGAGGTCATCCCCTGCTGGTGGGACCCGGTCACCCACGAGTACCAGCTGGTGTCGCCGGCGCAGATACGACAGTTTCATCTGCAGCCCCTGCGCCGCATCATGCGCAACATCGCCAGTGTTTCGAAGATGAAGAAGTTCAGCAGCGAAATCTGTCTTCATGAGGACGGCCAGTTCTACGCGGTCGATTATGTGAACGCCGACCCGGACATGAACCCGCGTTCCTTCTACGCCAACGGCGTGCCCGACGAGATCGTCCGGCACATCGTCTGGCTGCTCTTCTACGAGGCGATGCAGGTGTCCAAGCGGGGGCACGGCTTCTTCGACGATGAGCTGGAAGCCTCGGAGGCATCGGCCAACTGGCTGGAGCGCCGCCGGATCGAACAACGGAGAAGGGAGGGCCGCTAACCGTCCCCGAACCTGCGGCTCTGCCGGATGAGCACACCCGGCGGGGTCCGCTTGTCGCGGCTTCCGGCGCACCCGGTGCGGGACCAACCGGTGGTTCCGCCGTCTCAGCGTCTTCCAAAACCACAGGCATCACGCGCGCTCATAGCGCAGGAGTCTCGATATGGTGGAGCCCGCGGCCTACCAGCAAACCGTCATCTCGGCTGATGAGGCTGCGGTCATCGCTCGGGAGGTGCGCCGGCTGATCAACGACGGGGACGAGCGTTCGGCTTGGGAACAGTTGCGACACCTGCATCCCGCCGACGTCGGCAGCCGTACCAGCCGCGAGGCCATCGTCGCGGTGATGTCGCCGGACGCCGTGGTGTGGATGTTCCGCCACATGAACCCGGTGCAGGTTGCACGGGTAGGCGCCCGCTTGGGAACGGGAATCCTGTCTTCGGCCCTGACGCAGGTGCATCCCAGGTCTGCGGTCGACATCCTGCGTCGCCTGCCGCGGTCCCGGGCGCGGGAGGTCGCCGAGGTGATCGGACGCCCGCTGGACGAAGCCCATGTTGACGACCATGAGCTCGACACCGCCGGAGCATTCATGGTGACCCGATTCCCCACGGTCGCCGCGGGACAGACGGTCGAAGCGGCGCGGGAACGGCTGCGGGAACTCCAGGGGATCGCCCACAGCTTTACCCATGTATTCGTCGTGGGGTCCGATGGCGAACCGACCGGACAGGTCAGCATGATTGATCTGGCATTGTCCACCGACCCGACGCCGATAGATACGCTGTCATCGCCCATCATCGCGCCGGTAACCGTTGACACCTCCAGGGAAGAGTGCGCCCGGCTGCACCGCCACTACAACCTCACCCAGTTGCCGGTGGTGGAGGAAGGACGCCTGATTGGAGTGATCCCCACGGAATTTTTGCTGAGCGCGTCGGTGGAAGAGGACACCGAACAGATACTGCAGGTGGCGAACGTGGCCGGCGACAGCGCCGACGGGCCGCTGCTGGGCTCGATACGCACGCGCCTGCCGTGGCTCACCATCAACCTTGCCACCACGTTCCTCGCTGCGTTCACGATTTCACTGTTTGAGTCGACGCTGGCCCGCGTGGTGGTGCTGGCCGCATTTCTGCCGGTGGTGGCCGGCCAGGGCGGCATCGGGGGCACCCAGACCCTGACGCTCATCGTGCGGGCCATGGCGCTGGGCGAATTGGTGGGCATCAGGGCGAGACGCCTGCTGACTAGGGAGTTGGCGCTGGGTCTCATCCACGGCATATGGTTGGGCCTGCTGGTGGCAGTCGTCGCGGCGTTGTGGAAACAGAACCTGGGGTTGGCGTTGGTCCTGGGCGTGGCCATGCTGGGCAACATGGCGCTGGCCGGCGTGGTCGGAGCCGCAGTGCCTTTGCTCCTCAAACGTATCGGCGTGGACCCGGCAGTGGCCTCGGCGGTGGTGGTGACCACCGCCACGGATGTTTTTGGATTCCTGCTCTTCCTGGGCACAGCCAGCGTCGCCATCAATCTGATCGTGTAGGCGAGCCGTAATGTTCGGTTTCCTTCGTCCCAGTCCCACCCTGACTCCCCAGCAAATCCGGGGCAGCCAGCGGTTGATGATGTGGGGCGCCGTCACGGGCGGCGCCATGTTCAGTTTGGGCAGCGGCGGATTCATGGCCGCCTACGCCCTGGCGTTGGGGGCCAACAACCTCCAGGTGGGCATCCTGGCCGCGTTGCCGCCGGTGGCCCAGGTGGTGCAGTTGCCGGCCATTTTGGCCGTGGAGCGGTTCCGCAGGCGCAAGGCCATTGGACTGCCCGCCTGGTTCCTGGGACAGTTTGCATGGCTGCTTATCGCCGCCGTTCCCTTTGTGCTGGACACGCCGGGGTCTCTGGCGATCTCCGCCGTGATCATCCTGTTGGCCCTGCGCGGCCTGTTCAATCCCGTCTGGGTAACCGCCCAGAATAGCTGGATGCGGGACCTGATACCCCAGGATCTGCTGGGCCGCTTTTTCAGCCGGCGCCTGGGAACCATGACCGCCACGGTGGTGATCGTGGGTCTTGCCGGGTCCTTCTTCGTCTGGTGGTGGCAGGACTTCGCCGCGCCGGAGCAGGCCATCTATGCCTATTCGTTCCTGCTTTTGGGCGGGTGGCTGACCTTCGGCATCATCGGCCCCGTCCTAGTGGGGTTCAGCAAAGAACCGCTGATGCCTCCGGCGCCGCAATCGGACCGCTCGGCGTGGTCCATCCTCTGGGAACCACTGCGCGACGCCGACTTCCGCCGTCTGTTCCGGTTCCTGTTCTTGTGGAACTTCGCCATGAACCTGGCGGTTCCTTTCTTCGCGGTGTATATGCTGACCCGACTGGACTTCTCCCTGCCCATGGTCATCGGGTTCACCATGCTGAGCCAGATCACCAACGTCCTCTTCATCCGGGTTTGGGGAGCCATGGCCGACCGTTTCGGGAGCAAGACGGTACTGTCCCTATCGGCTTCCTTGTTCCTGCTGGTCATCGTCGGTTGGGTGTTCACCACCAACCCGGAGCGCCACTTGCTCACCATCCCGTTGGTGACGGTGCTGCACGTTTTCGCCGGCGTCGCCACCGCCGGCGTCCAACTCACCGTCCAGACCATCGCCCTGAAGACGGCGCCCGAGGGCAGCGCCACCCCCTACATCGGCATCGCCGGGATTGGCACCGGTTTGGGGGCCGGGACCGGGCCCATCGTGGGCGGCGCCCTGGCAGACTTCTTCGGCAACCACCTATTCCGCATTGACCTGAGTTGGACCTCCACGGGCGGAGTGCTTGAATTGTCGGCCGTCACGTTAACGGGCATCGATTTCCTCTTTGTTATCTCTTTCTTCCTGGGTGTGGTAACGCTGAACCTGCTTGCGCAGTTGAGAGAAGAAGGCGCGGCGGACCGGGAGGTGGCGATGCGGGAGCTGATTGCGGGCATGGACCCGGTGCTGCGGGCGGTGAGCTCCGTGCCGGGGGCCGACGTCGTCACGGCGGCTTCCTACGGCTACGTCAGGCGGGTCCCCGGCGCAGACGTTGCCCTGGGGGTCATGGCTTACGAACTGGCTTCTTCCACACAGGCGGCCGTCGCCTCTGCGAGCCGTGGGCGTCGGCTGGCAGCAGACGCCGAGTCCATGGTGGGCCGAGCCCTCGCGCTGGTCGCCGACCGGATGGAGGACGTGGGCGATCACGGCTTGGAACTGGCCCGTCACGCCACTCGGGGCGCCATGCACGCCGGGGACGAGTTCGTGGATCAATTGGAGAGGGTGACGCGTGGCTCCGTGATGGGCGCCCTGCGCACTCTCGATTACCTGGAGGTTGACCCGTTGGAGACGCTGCACGGAGCCGGTTACGGCAGTGTGCAGGGGGCCCTGGAATCGGAGCAGGACCTGGCCCAGGTTGCCGGCGCGGTCATCGAAGCCGCCCGCGATGTGGCATCCGAGCTGGGGTTGGACGAACGTGAAGCGGCGGCGGCGGTCGCGGGCGGGATGATCAGCGCAGCCGAGGCCGCCGGCCAGGACAATCTGGACGCCCTCCGGGAGTCGTTGCCGCCCGAATTGGTCGGCAGGGAAGTGGACAGCATCGAGCGAGGCCAGGACTGACCAACTCCTTCAAACATCCCGGAGCGATTGGTGGTCCCAACCGACTTCTGGATGCACCAGGTGATGTCAGGGAGCGGGCAATCGCATGCTCAACAATGTATGATGGCAAAAATCGAGAATAACGAGGGATCGCAGCATCCGGTAGGGAAACGCACTGTGGGTGGGGATTCATACCACCACGACGGACAATGGGCCGCTCCGAATCATCCAGGAGCGGCCCAAACTTAACAGTAGCCAATCCGGACTTGCGCGCTTGACGTTTTGTCCAGTGCAAGCAGTTTGGCAAGCCGACTTTCCGATCCATATGAACCACAGAGACCGTCAACATTCGGGCACCGTCCAGTCAGTTCGAAACGCCATCTTGCGGAGAATAGGAACCCGCGGCGCCAGCATACCGGCGTTCACATTGCGTTCGGCGGCGCGCTCGGCGGTCAGCGGCGCGCGACACGTCAGCGGTGGCGCGTCCCATCTCGGTAGAGATGCCGTCGTGGGAGCGGTGCAGGCAATCGAGGAAATTGGCGGCGAGGCTGGCTCCATGGTCAGGGACACAATGATCGGAGTGATCGAAGGCGCCAACCAGGTTGTAGCCATCACGGCCCCGGCGATCAGCGACATGGTGGCGGGCGCCATCCACAGTTCGACCAGCGGCATTTCCGATACGGCCGAAGTTGGTCGGGAGGCGATTGAGGGCGCCATAGTAGGCGCGGTGGCCGTGGGAATGGAAAGCCACTGCGCCGCCGCGTCCGCCGTTTCCGGCGCCGTGGAAGCCATGACGGAAGCCGGGACGGAAACCGCGGACGCGGTGCGGGCAACCCTGAGCGGAGTGGTTTCGGGCGTGGCGGCAACGGACGGCGCCGTCTCCGCCGCCGCCGAAGCGGCGACGTATGCCATGATCGCCCACGGAGCGGACGAGGGGACCGACCCTGAAGACATCGCCAGCAAAGCCGAACACGCGGTTGATGCGGCGCTTGCGGAAGTCGCGGAAAACCCCGCAGTCGACATGGAGTTGGTGGCGGCAACGGCGACCGGCGCAGTAGCCGCTGCCTACGAACTTGGGCAATCCCATGGCGATCATGTGCGTCGCTCGGTTTTGCTCAGGCTTTCAGCATCGGCGGGACACGCGGTCCCCGAACTGGCCCATCAGACCGCGCATCTGGGAGAGCGTTTGGCGCAGGAGTTGCCGCGGGGTCGAGCGGCCTGGCGCGGCCGCGCCGTTTACCGCGCGGCTCGCGTGCTGGTTCACGACGGCGGCATCGACATGGCCGCATCCCTGGCGTATTTCACAGTCATGTCGTTCTTCCCCATGATGGCTCTGGTGGCCATGGCGGTCGCGTTCTTTGCTGATCCCGAGGTGGTTGGGGCCGGTTTCTCCGCTCTCATCGTGCAGTATTTTCCCGCGTCCGCCGACCTGTTGCGCGAAGCTATCCAGCGCCTGTTCCAGGGAACGCTGGCCATGGGTCTGGTTGCGTTGGCAGCCACCCTGATCGGCGCCAACGGCCTATTTGTGGCCGTGGACCGCGCCGTAAACCGGTTATTCGGTGTGGAGCACAAGGGATTCCTCAGCACAACCCTCTCCGAGGCGGCAATCGCCACCAGCGTCATAATTTTATTCACGCTGTCGATGATGATCACAGCGCTGTTTCAGGTGGGACTGGGCTTTCAGCCTGAACTCACGGAACGGCTGGGGCCCGCCGCCGCATATCTGCTGTGGCCGATGGGAGTCATCTCAGCATTGATACCTGCTGTGATAACCGGCTTGCTGTTCACGGCGGTTTACCACTACGTGCCCAGCGTCCCGGTCCATTGGCGCGATGCTTCGTATGGGGGCCTGGTGGCTATGACCCTGTTTGAAATCGGCAAGCATCTGTTTTTCTGGCTATCCACCATAGCCACGCAGCGAAGCGTGATCTACGGTCCCGTGGCGGCATTCGTGGTCCTGTTGATGTGGTGTTTCCTTGCCGGCTTGATTTTCTTGTACGGGGCCGCTCTGACGCGGGCGGCGGGCGAACTGCGGCCCGACCGGCAACTATCAGCTTGATCGAATAGACATCGCCACTAGGCAGTGTTGACATTTGGACTGCGGTACAATCGGGGTATGTCGAGTATAACCATACCTTCTGACCAATGGGAGCA